>NZ_CAUQDV010000001.1:2232274-2973411 GCF_963517015.1 uncultured Devosia sp. | reverse complement strand
CATTCCTGAACCCGTTGCACTTCAAATGTGAATCCACACCCGGCTCAAGGCCGGGATGACACCGCAGTTACGGAGAGACCAGGGACCATGACCACTCCAACCCTCACCACACCCCGCCTCATCCTCCGCACCCACACCGCGGCCGATTTCCCCGCCTGCTGCGCCCTCTGGTCCAACCCCGACGTCACCCGCTTCATCGGTGGTCGCCCCAGCACAGGGGAGGAGGTCTGGCGCCGCATCATGACCTACGCCGGCCATTGGCAGCTCAATGGCTATGGCTATTTCCTCGCTGAAACCCGCGAAACCGGCACCTTGGTCGGCGAGTTCGGCCTCGCCGATTTCCATCGCGACATCACCCCGCCACTGGGCGACACACCCGAAGCCGGCTGGGCCATGCTCCCGCAGTTTCACGGCCAAGGCCTCGCCCACGAGGCCCTCACTGCCATCCTCGACTGGGCCGACCAGACCATGCCCCGCACCGTCTGCCTGATCGCCCCGGACAACACCCCGTCACTGAAACTGGCGACGAGGCTCGGTTATACCGAATACGCCCAGACCACCTACAAGGATGCTCCGACGATCCTGCTGGCGCGGCGCCGGACAGAAGTGAACCCAAAATCCTGATACAAAAGAAAGGCGCCTCCCTGTGGAAGCGCCTTCTCATTTTGACAAACTGCGACTGTTATTGCTGACAGTTTGCTAGCCAATTCGACCCGAATGCGACTCCGGATCGAATGTGCTGCGACTCGCCTCAGGCGACCTTCACGCGCACCATCTGATACGAGTAGGGCGGCAAGGTCACGCTAAGCTGGCCATCGGCCACCTTGGCGCCGTCACCCTTGCGCGGCTTCACTTCGTCCTGATTTTTGGCCGTGTTCGTGGCTTCGAGGTTGGTATGCGTCATCACCTGATGGTCGATCACCGAGCCGGTGCCGAAGCCCTGCAGGCTCAGCTCGACATCGGCCGCTTCCGTGCCATGGCGGTTGACCAGGAAGAAGCTGATCGTGCCTTCGTCCTCGTTGTAAACGCCTGATACGTCGACATATCCGGCGTTCTTGCCATACTTGCCGTCATAGCTGGGCGTATCGACCTTGAGGTCCAGCGCCGTGCCGCGACCAAAGATCGAGGCAAAATAATACGGGTAGTAGATCGTCTGCGCCCAGGCCGGGCCGCCCTTTTCGGTCATGATCGGCGCGATCACATTGACCAGCTGGGCAATGGCAGCGATCTTCACCACATCCGAGCGGCGGATGAAGGTGTTGAGGATCAACCCGACCATCAGCACATCTTCGAAATTGTAGATGTCTTCCAGGAGGCCTGGCGCATGCGGCCAGCCGCTATTGCCCTGCAGGATCTTCTTGTCCTGTTCCTTGGAATGGTACCAGACATTCCACTCGTCGAACGAGATATAGACGTCGCGATTGCTGCGCTTTTTGGCCTTCACTTGGCGGATCGTGGACGCCACGGTCTCGATATAGGTGTCGAGTTTTTCGGCCATCGTCAGGTAGTTGGCCGTCTCCTTCTCCGGGTTGAAGAAGTACATGTGCAGGCTGATGTAGTCGACATGGTCATAGGTGTGCTCGAGCACGATGCGCTCCCAGTCGGGATAGCTCTTCATGTCCGAATTCGACGAGCCACAGACGATCAGCTCCAGCGAGCTATCGAACATGCGCATGGCGCGGGCGGTATTGGCGGCCAGCTTGCCATACTCGTCGGCGTCTTTATGACCAACTTGCCAAGGCCCGTCCATCTCGTTGCCAAGGCACCACATTTTCACATTCCACGGCTCCTTGCGGCCATTGGCAATGCGCAGGTCGCTATAGTAGCTGCCGCCCGGGTGGTTCACATATTCGAGGAAGTTGCGCGCATCATCGACGCCGCGCGAACCCAGGTTCACCGCCAGCATCATTTCCGTGCCGACGGTGGCGCACCAGTCGGCAAATTCATGAATGCCGACCTGGTTGCTCTCTGACGTATGCCAGGCCAGATCTAGGCGGGTAGGGCGGTCCTCGCGCGGCCCGATGCCGTCTTCCCAGTCATAGGCCGAAACAAAGTTACCCCCGGGGTAACGAACCACGGGTACATTAAGGTCCTTGACCAGCTGGATCACGTCCCCGCGCATGCCGTCCTTGTCGGCGCTCGGGTGGTCCGGCTCATAGATACCTTCGTAGATGGCGCGACCAAGATGCTCGAGAAATGCACCATAGACACGGTCGTCGATCTTGCTGATCGTGAAATCCTTATGCGCGATGACCTTGGCCTTCACGGCATCCTCCCGTTAATGTAAACCCGATTTGCTGATTTATATCAGTTGCGCTGATTGTAATCGGCTTCGTCTGGTTCAGACAAGGGAGTGCAGCATAAAAATATGATAATTTGGGGTCAGGCCTCTGTCTGCAGCCGCATGACGATATCCTGATCGTAGTTGCCGAAGCCGTGGCCGAAAATATTGATGCCTCCCGGATGCTTGGCATCGTCCTTCACGCCGATCCGCAGCCGGATCGAGTTCCAGCTGTGGAGATCGATATCCGCCAGCGAGACCGGCGAAATCTTGACCCCATCCACATAGGTGCCATCGCTCGTCACCCGCCAGCTCTTGAGCTTGCCATACTGACTGCCCTTCAGCAGCCACCAGTCCGGCGTATAAACCCCGCGCTTGTCACCAAAGTCGCCGGGACTCATCCACGTGCCGATCTCGGTGCCATTGACCGATAGGGTGATATCGCTCGGCCAGTCCGCCGACGTCCCCGGCACTTCCGAACTGAGCTCCATGGAAAACTCCATCGCCTCGATCCGGCTCTGGCTCAGCTTGGCATTATTGGGAAACTGATATTCCACATAGCCCCGCGTGAACCAGATCAGTCCGGCCTTCATCCGGTCGGGATCCAGGAATGTATCGGGCACATCCAGCAGCCCGATGATGCCCTCGCCGGAACACAGTCCACACGGCGCCGAAACCTCGCAGCTCGTATAAAGCCCGAGCGGCATGGCCACTTCGATCATGTTGGATTTCAAGGGCTTGATACTGTCTTTGAAGGTCACCAACACTTCGTCGAACAGCGAGTGGCAGATCTTCTGATTGCCCTTGCGCGCCTTCTGCGTCTCCGTCCGGATCAGCCCCGCATTTTCCAGAATCTGTATATTGGTCGACACCGTCGACTGCGGCAGCCCGAGTTGCCCGGCAATGTCGTTGCCATTCAATCCGCCACCCATCCGCAGCAGTTTCAGAATCTCCACCCGTACCGGCGACGCCAGTGCCTTGAGCACATCCATGCCGTCTTCGGGGTCCACGACGAGAAAATTGCGGCTCATAGGCCCTTTATCCGGCAAGTCTACTGGACATGATGTGTATCAGCATTCGTGATTCAATCAACTCTTGCGGTTTGTCTTTCACTTTGCGCCCTGTCAATTCATCCGCCCCCGCGCCGTGCTGATGTCCCGCGCAGGAGCTAACGCATGAACACCTTCACTTCGATCGCCGACACGATTCCCGCCCCGCGCGTAAAGCCACCGGTCAAAACATATCTGGATCCGGCGCTGGTCACCGTGCTGGGCTGCGCCGCTGGCTTTCTCCTGATGCTGTCGGCATGTTTGACCCTGGCAGGCAGGCACGAAGCCACCAATCTGGCCATTGGCGGCAATGCGGCATTGGCGCTGTTCGGCGTGCTTAGCATGGACAGGCCATACCGGCGGTTCTGGCGGCCAGCCCTGCTTGCCCTGGTCGGTGCAGGTCTGACCGGTCTCGCCATGAGCCTCCTGCCGGCCCAGCCCGGTCCCGACATTCAGCTTGCCATGGTTCGGTTCGGCCTCGAGGGACTGCTCATCATCTTTCAGCTTTCTGCCACGGCCCTGGTGGCCATGGGCTGGGCGACAGCAGGCCGCAGTCCGAAACGCCTGCGTGCCGCTGCCATCTGCGCCGGCCTTCTCGCCACCCTGCACTTGGCACAGGCACTTCATGGTGTCCTCGACCCGGGCGCCGCACTTCTCTGGGGACATGCGGCAGGCCTCCTGTTTGCCTTCTGGTTGATCCGCACCGCCTTCTGCCTGCTGCGTCCGCGTTTTCGCGCTTAGCGAAGCGGGCGAGGGCGCCGCGCCACCATCACCGCAAAACCTGCCAGCGCCAGCAGCACCAGCGGCCCGGACGGCCAGCGCAGATCGATCAGGAATGCATCGGCCAGCACGCGCCAGGCCACGGCCATCTGCAACAGCGCCAGCGGCAGATACAGCCGCTTGCCATAGCTGATCCTGATACCTGCTACCGATGGCAGGATGACCAGCGCGTGCCCCATGACCATCGACAGGGCAAAGCCGATGGCAATGGCGTGGATCAACGCGTCCAGCGCGGTCACACCCGACGGATAGCCAAGGGCCAGCAGGCCCGCGATACCCAGCCAAAAGTGCCCGCAAAGGATTGCAGCCCCCATGAATTGCGCCTGGCTCTGCATCCGGATGGTGCGCAGGGCGATGTCATATCGGCTGAACCACGCTGCCAGCAGTGTTAGGCCAGCACTGAAGCAGACTGCGCCACCCGCCGCGTCGAGGCCGAGGGCCGCGCCAGCCACCAGGAAACCCGCCGCCCCGAAAAAGGCCTGCACCACCGCCTGCCCATGCCCCATGATCCGGCTGAGTTCCAGCCGTTCGCCGGCGACCGTGAGCACGATGAAACTCAGCCACCAGGGCAGGGGCCTCATCGTCTCGCCATCACCGGCGAGGAGCAAGCCGGCTGCTACCAGCAGGGACAGCGCGCCGAGCAGCAACACGCCATTGAAGGCCGTCCGCTGCAGCCAGAGCACATAGGCCGACATGCAGACGAACAACGCTGCTGACACACCATAGATCGCCATCGCGACCGCGACCGGTCCGTTGGCCAGCATCAGAATTGTCGCCACAGCGGACAGGATGGGAGCAGCGAACCCGGCGGGGTGGCGCAGGGCCACGGCTCGCTCCAGTGGAATCAAGGTGCCAAAAACACCCTGCATCATGATGATTCCATGCAGGTCTGTGGGTCTCTCTATCGCGGGCAGAGCGATCCCGAACCGGACGAGACCACCATAGAAACCCGCCACCGCCGATATGGCGGTGGCGGTCAGCAAGAGCCTGGGAACAAGGCTGGCCTGTCGCATCGGATCATGCAGCAGTGCGGCTGACGCGAACCTGCCAGACATCGGGGCCCTGCTGTTCATAGACCCAGTCAAAGGCACCAGGATATTCGGCCGCAAACTGATATTGCAGCGGCTTGGGGTCGTGATCGTTGACGATCAGGAAGGCCTCGCCTGCATTGAGATTTTCAAACGTGTTGAAGATCATCGGATGCCGCAGGCGCGGCGCGATCTGTCGAACGTCGATAATGGTGTCGCCGGATTGGCAGTCGCTGCACATCAGAATTGTCCTTCGGAAGTTTGCCCAAGCGCCGCGCGCCCGGCTTTGGTGATGAGGTCTGGGCTCCAGGGCGGTTCCCAGACCAGTTCGACATTCACCACTCCGGCTTCGGGAAACGACCAGACCAGCTGGTCATGCACGTCCTCGACCACCATCTGCCCCATAGGACAGCCGCGGCTGGTCAGCGTCATCTGCACGTCGATCCGCCCGTCATCGCTTCTTGCCGCATAGACCAGCCCCAGATCGACGATATTGACGCCGACTTCCGGGTCCAGCACGCGCGACAGGCTACGTGTCAGTTCGGGCGGTAATTCAGGTGCGAAAGCCACTTGGCCCTCCTGGTGAATAGGAGAGCCATAGCCTTGCCGCGCCAGCCGCTCTTTGTGGCGGCGCAAGGATGCCTGCTAAATCGCCGGGACGCCGATGATGAATTGATGCGCATGCATCATCACGACTGCGAACAGGACGCCAACCAGGGCCAGTGCGACGTCTTGCAGCGACAGCCACCGCAGCGCCTCGGGCTTCGCAAACGGCAGGAAGGGCCGATCCGCTGTCAGTGCCAGCCACTCGTCCCCGCCCAGACGCCGTTTTGACCGTCGGTCGAGGATCGCCATGCCGCCAGTGCTGAGCGCCAGCATCACGCCAAACAGAATCACATGTGCCAGGTCACCATTGGCCAGCAGATGTGCAAAGGCCCACAGCGCCAGCGCCCACAGCACCGGATGCCGTGTGACATGCAGGATGCGGACGCGGTCCCGGCCAAACGCCGTCCCACCCACCGACAGAGATAGCGGGTTGCCCACATGCAGCCCCATCGCGCCCAGCGCGAAAGCCAGCGGCACCAGAACCCGGGGCAGGTGACGCTGCCAGGTCTCCGCCGGCCAGATCTCCACATAGGGCGCCTGTCCGGTGGCCACAAACAACCAGAACAGCAGGGCCAGCGACATCAGGGAATAGAGGGCCAGATAGGCCTTTTCGCCAAGCATCCCGACCAGCCGCCGGCGAATGGGCGGCCGCGCCGGGATGGAATGGGATCCGAGGAAGGCGATCAACGCCAGGGCGAAGTGGGTCCAGCCTAGGGCGTCTTCAGTCACCACCTTCCTCCGTCTTTCAGTGTCAGAGACCGGCTTCGGTCAACGCGCCGGCGAAGCGATCCTTGGACTTGCCCGGAAGCTTGACCGTATCGGCCTGTGCGAGATTGGCGGGCTCACCCTCGCCGACGACGATCGCGGCCACCATGCCCATGCCGAAATGCGGCAGGCACTTGATGCCATAGAGGCCTTCCTGGGTGAAGGTCACGACGACTTCCTTGCCCATGCCGCCCTTGAAGGCTTCGGCGCCGTCCGGCATCACTTCCTTCATGCTCTCGACATTGTGGCCCTTGTCGGTGGGAATGAAGGTGACCGTGTCGCCGGGGGCGATGCGCAGGCCGGCCGGCTCGAACACCATGGCACCCTGTTCACCCTTGTTGAGCATATGAACTTCGAAATTGGCGGCATAGGCGGGGGCGGCAACACCCAGCAGCATGGTCGTGGCCAGCGCGGCCTTGATAAAGGTGTTCATGTTCTTGTCCTCGGGAGAGAGGCGATCCATTCGCGTCTCTTGGCAGCACTTGTGCGGACCCGCAGCACTCATTTCTTTGACGCTGGTCAAACTTTGCAGAAATGTCGCAGCCCCATGCTGTTAAGCCCGTCGCTTATGTCGCAGCCCTCTTTGCGCAACAGCAAAGAGGGAAGTTGGCGCCAGGTTCAACCTCTCCCATGACCGAAGCAAAACGCGGCCATAAAGCTGGAGAGCGAGAATGAAACACTTCGATGACGTTGATCTTGGACGCCGCAATCTTATGGCGGGCGTTGCCCTGGCCGGAGTGTTTGGCGCTGTTCTTGCTTCGGTCCCGGCAGAGGCTGAAGAGGCCGGTGTCGTGACTGGTCCGGTCCCCGATCTCGCTGCCCTGCCGCGGGTCAAGGTGGACCTCGTCACGCCACCCCATGTCCATCCCCATGAACAGGTCGCCACCACTGGCCCCAGGGTCGTCGAATTCACACTGACGATCGAGGAGAAGCCTCTGGTCATCGATGATATCGGCACTGTGGTGCAGGCCATGACCTTCAATGGTTCGGTCCCCGGTCCGCTGATGGTCGTTCATGAGGGCGACTATGTGGAGCTGACGCTCAAGAACCCCGACACCAACATGATGCAGCACAATATCGACTTCCATGCTGCCACCGGCGCACTTGGCGGCGCAGGTCTGACGCTCATCAACCCCGGAGAGCAGGCCAAGCTGCGCTTCAAGGCGACCCGTCCGGGCACCTTTGTCTATCACTGCGCGCCCGGCGGCCCGATGATCCCCTGGCACGTCGTCTCGGGCATGAACGGCGCCATCATGGTCCTGCCGCGCGACGGCATCAGGGACGGCAAGGGCAACCTGATCACCTACGACCGCATCTACTATGTGGGCGAGCAGGACTTCTATGTGCCCAAGGATGCCGACGGCAATTTCATGACCTTCGAAACGGCCGGTGACGGCTACGGCGACATGCTTGAAGTCATGAAAACGCTAACGCCGACGCACGAGGTCTTCAACGGCGCGGTGGGTGCACTGACCGGCGACAACGCCATGACGGCCAATGCCGGGGAAACGGTGCTGATCGTCCATAGCCAGGCCAATCGCGACACCCGCCCGCATATCATCGGCGGCCATGGCGACTATGTCTGGAACACCGGCAAGTTCCGCAACCCGCCCGAAGTCGATCTCGAAACCTGGCTCATTCCGGGCGGTGCAGCCGGCGCCGCGATCTACACCTTCCTCCAGCCCGGCATCTACGCCTATGTGAACCACAACCTCATCGAGGCGGCCGAACTCGGCGCCACGGCCCACTTCAAGGTCGAAGGCCAATGGGATGATGACCTGATGACGCAGGTCCAACCACCCAGCCCAATCGAGTAACCGCTTCAGCGGCCCGCCGGTACCAACCGGCGGGCCGTTTTTCTTCCTGGGGACTGAAATGACCACCCGAACCGTCCACCACGCCTCGATCCACGATCTGGTCCTTCCCGGCATCCTGCTGCTCGGCCTGACCGGCTTCTGCCTGAGCCAGCTCGGCATTCTGGCCATTCCAACGGCGCCAGGGATCGCACCCGAAACGCTGACCATTGCCGCCCGGACATACAGCTATCGGCTTCCCGGCGATTTCCAGAAGGACGGCAACACGGTCAATGGCTTGATGCAGACCGTCGAAGGACCGGCGACCGAGGTCATGCGGTTCCAGGTCAGTGCCGCCGACTACCAGCAATGCGTCGCCGATGGTGTCTGCGAGAAGCCGGCACCGGCCTTCCGGGCTGCACGCGCCGACGTGCCGGTCACCGGCGTCAGCTACAGCGATGCGCTGGACTATGCCGAATGGCTGTCGGCCCGCACCGGCGACATCTGGCGGCTCCCCACCATTGCCGAGTGGTTCTTCATCGCCGGCGATCGGGCTGTGGACCACGGTCTGGAGGTCGACACCGGCAGCACCGATCCTGCCCAGCGCTGGCTGGCACGTTACGAGCAGGAAACCCGCCAAGCCAATCCGGGAGACGGTCGCCCGCAAAAGCTGGGCAGCTTCGGCGCCAATGATCTGGGCGTCATGGATATCGGCGGCAATGTCTGGGAATGGACCGAGACCTGCTTCACCCGCGTCACCTTGGCCGATGACGATACCATCACCCGCCACGCCGAGAGCTGCGGCGTGCGCTATGTCGAGGGCCGCCATATCTCGGCCATGAGCGTCTTCGTGCGCGATGCCCGCGGCGGTGGCTGCTCGGCTGGTGCACCACCCGACAATCTTGGCTTCCGTCTCATCCGGGAGCAGGGGTTCTGGTTGCGTTGGCCGTTCTAATAATGCGGCGAATTGACCTCGATCAATTCGCCAGACGCCACCAGGCGCCATAGTCATCTCGCTCCTTTGGGGCCTCTTTGGAGCTGACGGCCGGTACCGATACTCAGCACGGTCCGGCCGTCCTTGTTTCAAGGCTTGTCAGCACTGGCCAGCGCAGACCGTGGCGCTACGCAAAAGGCGCTGAAGTTTCCCTCAGCGCCCCTTTTGGCAGTCTCAATCGGCAACTCGAGCTAGCGATCCTGCAGCCGTCGCAGGGCATCGGCACCCAGCTTGGCCTGCACCGCGATGTCATCAAACAGATGCGCCATCTCCGCAAACACCGAGCGATCGCTTTCGCAACTGCTCAGTTCCTCGATGTCCCCCAGCAGGTCGACCAGTGCCGACACGGCTGCCCGGTGCTGCCGCGCCTCGACCAGATGCAGCCGGTCCATGCGATGCTGTTCCTGGTCGACGAATTGCTGCAGGGCGCTGTCGACCTTGTCCCTGCAGTCGCAATCGGGCGCCGCCGTGTCGATCAGCGCATGCAGCCGCTCGGCCAGCCGGCTCGGTTCGGCCTTGTCCACTTCGATCATGCCGCCACCCAATTCATGCCGGGAACCCCGTGAATGACGCCATTGGAAAATGCGGCGCCCGGATAGATCTCCCGCAGCCGTTCGACGCCCTCGGTAGGCGCCATTCGCTCATCCCGCACACCGGCAAACACCTCCGCCACCGCCACCATGTCGCAATCCTGCGGGGAGAGGCGGAAATGGGTGATGCCGGACCGCTCCAACAGCGGCAGGTCACCCAGCAGAACCTGGCAGTGACGCGACATGGTCTGCACGCCATTGATGGTGAGGAAGGCCTGGTCGTCCAGCGTATCGACATCCAGCCCGTCCGGATCTTCCTTGCAGATGAACTGGCAATTGTCCTTGGTATGGCCCTTGGCCCTGGCATGGGCGCAGCGCGCCGAGATCGCCAGCGGCAAGCGACCGAAGCCGGTCAGTTCAAACTCCAGCCCCGGCGCTCCCGCTGTGATCCGCGCGATGGAATCGGCCGGCAGTTCCGCCCCGAGGCAGACGCGATTGGCGCCCTTCTTTTGCAGCAGAGCCGCCGTCGCACCATTATAGACATTGACGAATGGCCCCACGCGATGCGGCATTCCCGCCAGCAGCGACAAGGCCGACAGATCATTGGCTTCCACGGGCAGGGGAGAACTCGCCACCTGTCGCGTCAGATTGCGCTCGCGATCAAGCGTCACCAGCGCCAGGGTCGCAACGGCAACGTCCTTGCCGCTGGCCTGTAGCCGCTCGATCACCGCATCCATATGCGGCCGGATGAAATGCTCGCGCTTCGAGCACACCACTTCGCCCAGTGTCACGCCCTCGATGCTCGGGGCGTCGGCTATACGAAAATAGAAGTCTCGCCATTTCGGCCCCTCCCACAGATAGGGAACCGGGCCAAGCGTCATGCGCAGCTTACTCATTTCAACGCCACTTCTTTTCATAGGCACCGGCCGTCGTCCGTTGGCCTTCGCTCAACTTGCGCAGGCCTTCGACATGCTTAACCCGCTCTTCGGGCGAGGATTTCAGCGCATCCTTGAGCCGGCGCACCACTTCGGCCACATAGGCCTTGCCGCGCTGCCGACCTTCGACCTTGAGCGCCGTGACGCCTGCTGCCGCCAGCGCTTCGATATGCTCCATGACATCGAGACTCACCGGATCTTCGAAGGCGTAGCCTTCGTCCTCGGCGATGTGGAACCGCCCCTTGCACAATGTCGGGTAACCGGCTGGCTCCCCTTCACCGAAGCGGTTGATGGTGAAACCGCCCAACTCGGACACCATTTCGTCGCCGTCATTGCGATAGCGCACGTGGCTGGCCGGCGAGCAAACGCCCTGCATATTGGGCGACAGGCCCGTCACATAGGAGGACAGGCTGCACCGTCCCTCCGCCATCACGCAGAGCCCACCAAAGGCGAAGACTTCCAGCTCGCAGGTGACTTGGCTGGCGATGGCCGCAATCTCGCGAATGGTCAGCACGCGCGGCAGCACAAGCCGTTTTGCGCCAAAGCTCGAGACCAGGAACTCGATCGCCTCTGCATTGGATGCCGAAGCCTGCACCGACACATGGAGGCGCACCTGCGGGTAGTTCTCCGCCACATGCGCCATCAGTGCAAGATCGGCCACGATCAGCGCATGTGCTCCGGCCTTCACCGCATCGGCTGCGGCGCGATACCAGGTTTCTTCCTGTCCCGCCCGCATGAAGGTGTTGAGCGCCACATAGGTGTGGACGCCCTTGGCTCGTCCATAGGCGATGGCCTCGGTCAGTTCTTCGGGTGAGAAATTGAGGCCGGGAAAATTGCGAGCATTGGTGTCATTGCGGAAGCCGCAGTAAATTGCATCGGCACCCGCATCGGCGGCTTCGCGATAGGCGGCAGGCGTGCCGGCCGGGCAGATCAGCTCCATCATGCCAGCTCTCCCAGCGCCCGGGCGCGCACGCCTTCGGCGATCCGCTTGAACAGCGGGGCGAACGGCCCGGCCACCGGCGAAAGGTCGCGCGGCAGGTCGAAGCCACTGTCGTCCAGCGCATTGCGCAGCGCCAGCACCGCCTCCATGTCTCCGGTCAATTCCAGCTCGCGCGAGAAGAACACCGCATCGCCATCGATCCGTCCCTCCAGCAGCGCCAGCAGGGTCACCAGCGGCCCGGATACACCCGCATCGACCTTGGGCGCCTTGCCGCGATAAACCCGGATCACGCGCCGCGCAGGCTGGATCACGAAGCTCAGATTGAGATCACTCGGCATGAAGCCGAACTGCTTGTTGGCATAATCGCCGAGCCGGTCGAACAGCCGCGGATGCTGCTTCATCACCTGCGCGAAAACGGTCCCCACCACGCGCTGCGTGACAGAAAGTGGCACGCGATCGATGATCGTCGTGAGCGGGCGCGGCAATATCATGGGCCTATCCTTGTTCTTTGCCCCGACACCTATCCTTCTGTCCCAATCCCGGCTTTGCTCTAGCGCAAAGTGAAACTGGCTTTGGCGGGCTAGTCAGGCGCCATGACCACGCCCGCGCTCCCCCACCTGACTCACCTGACCGCAACCGACCTGCGCGCCTTCCTCGATCTGCTCCAGGAGCGCGGCCAGCTGCATCGCATCGCAGAGCCCATTTCCGTGCAGCTAGAGGCCACCGAACTGCACCGCCGCGTGCTGCATGCCGAAGGGCCTGCTCTCCTGCTGGAACATCCCGTCCTGCCCGATGGCCGCAAGTCGGACATCCCCATGCTGCTGAACCTTTTCGGCACGGTTGAGCGCACGGCCTGGGGCCTGGGCCTCGATCCTTCCGCACTGCCGGAACTGGGAGAAGCCCTGGCCGCCTTGCGTTCACCCAAGCCGCCACGCGACTTGCGTGCCGCCTGGCAACAGCGCGATATGCTGCGCGCTGCACTCAACATGCGGCCAAAGTCCGCGCGTCGCGCCGCCTGCCATGATGTGATCCTGCGTGGTGACGAAGTCGACATTGGCACACTCCCTGTCCAGTGGTGCTGGCCTGGAGAACCCGGCCCCCTCATCACCTGGCCACTGGTCATCACCCGCGCGCCCGACGATCCGTCAGACATCAATGTCGGCGTCTATCGCATGCAGGTCTTGGGGCCGCGCCAGGCCATCATGCGCTGGCTGCCCAGCCGCGGTGGCGCCCGCCATTTCCGCCTGTGGCAGCAGAAGGGCGAGGACATGCCCGTGGCCGTCGCCATTGGCGCCGATCCCGCCACCGTGCTCTCTGCCGTCATGCCGCTGCCCGATGGCATGAACGAGCTGACCTTTGCCGGCGTCTTGCGCCGCAAGCCCAGTCTCCTCACCACTGGCGTAACCGTCGCTCTGCCCATTCCGGCTTCGGCCGAAATCGTGCTCGAAGGCCGCGTATCGGTAACCGAAACCGCACCCGAAGGGCCCTTCGGCGATCACACCGGTTACTACAATGGCGTCGAGCCTTTTCCCGTCGCCACCTTCGACGCACTGACCCGTCGTCGCGACGCCATCTACCTCTCGACCTATACCGGTCGCCCACCAGACGAGCCGTCTCGCATGGGCGAGGCGATGAACCATCTCTTTGTGCCTCTGGCGCGCGGCCAGTTCAGCGAGATCCGCGATCTCCATCTGCCGCCCGAGGCCTGCTCTTACCGCGCCATGGTCGTCTCCATCGACAAGCGCTACCCTGGCCAGGCGCGACGCGTGATGATGGGCCTCTGGTCCATGCTGCCGCAATTCTCCATGACCAAGCTGATCATTGTGGTCGACCCAGATATCGATGTCCGCAACTGGGGCGATGTGCTCTGGGCCATCAGCACGCGCTTTGACGCCCAGCGCGATCTGCTGACCCTAGACGATACGCCGATCGACTATCTGGACTTCGCCTCGCCCAAGTCTGGCCTCGGCGGCAAGATGGGGATCGACGCAACCAACAAGATCGGCGCGGAAACTGACCGCGAATGGGGCGTGCCACTGAAAATGAGCGACGAGGTCACGTCCCGCATGGATGAAATCTGGGGACGTCTCGATCTCGGGGCAGGGCGCCCATGAACCGGGTCGTCGTCGCCATCACCGGCGCTTCGGGCGCTGCCATCGGCCTCCGCGTGGTCGAACGCCTCATTGCCCGTCCCGATACCGAGCCGCATCTGATCGTCTCGCCCTCGGCCCTGCGCACCATCAATCACGAAGTCGGCCCGCACGCCTTCACTGGCATCGACACCCTGATCCACGACTATCGCGACATTGGCGCGACCATCGCCAGCGGTTCCTTCCGCACGGCCGGCATGATCGTCGCCCCATGCTCCATGCATACGCTCGCCGCCATTGCCGTCGGCATGGCCGATAACCTGATTGTCCGCGCCGCCGACGTCCATCTCAAGGAACGCCGCAAGCTGGTCCTGCTCGCCCGCGAAACTCCGCTTCACCTCGGTCATCTGCGCAACATGGTTGCGGTCACCGAAATGGGTGCAATCGTCATGCCGCCCGTGCCCGCCTTCTACCATCGACCGCAAAGCGTAGGCGACATCGTCGACCATCTCGCCGCACGCGCCATCGACGTTTTGAACCTGCCCGGTCCGCAGGAGGCGACAGCTTGGGCCGGTGAGCGTTAGGCTGTCCCGCGTGGCGCAAGGAAATCCTTGCGCTTGCGCACCAGTAGCGGGCCATACTCAACCACGAACAGCACAAAGGCCAGGATCCACAGCGCGCCGGACAGTTCGACGATCCGCATATAGCAGTCCGGCAAGACCGCCGTCAGCGGCCGGATCGCCCCGGCACACAGCATGGCGGCATAGCTCACGACGGTCATCGGCGAGGCATGCAGTTCCGATCCGGTGTGCCCTCGCGACGCCCGCGTCATCACCGCCAGTGTCATTGCCCCGATGCTCCCCGCCGTCGCCACATGCAGCGCCGCCACCGGCTCAAGCCATTCGAACGCCGCCAGTGCCAGGCAGGCAAAACTCAGCGCCACGAACCCATAGGCGAGGTGCAAAACCAGCACGAGCCCTTCCGCTACGGTCGTCCACCCCCTCCACCGCAGCAACCGAGTTAGCTGCAACACTGCTGCTACGGTGCAGACCACACCCGTCGCCCAATGCAGCGGTGTTGCGACCCAGAATGCCAGCGCCCCCACCGCCACCACAAGCGAGGCCGTATCGAACCTGTTGTAGGGCGTCGGCATCTTGCGCGCGCCGCGCTTGGTCAGCCAGTTGCGCGTAAAGCTCGGTAGGATGCGTCCGCCGATGATCATGATCAGCATCATGTAGGCGGCGATCGCGAGCCGTGATGCCAGCGCCACATCGCCCCAGACCAGATAACCATAGTGAAAAAATCCATTGGCGAGGGTCAGCGCACCGACCGCAAACAACACCTTGAGATCTTTCCACTTCCGGCCGGCGACGATCTCGCGGGCGCAAATCAGGAACAGCACCGGCAAGAAGGCAGCATCCGGCAGGCAAGCTGCCAGCATGCTTGTGGCATCGGGCACCAGCAGCACCAGCCGTCCTGCCAGCCAGAGCAGGAACAGCGCCAGCAGGGGCATGCCTGAAACCGGTAGCCGGCCCGTCCAGTTCGGAATGGCCGTCAGCAGGAACCCCGCCAGCGCCGCGCTCGAATAGCCGAACAGCATTTCATGGGCATGCCAGGCGCTGCCAAGTCCCAACCCCAGCGAAACATCGAGCACCCACAGCACTATGGCCAGCGCGCCCCATACCCCTGCACCCAGAAAGAACGGTCGAAATCCATAGGACAGGATCACCGGCCCGGTCCGCCCCAGTCCGCGCGGCACCGGCTCTCTTTTGACCTTGTCCATGTTCAGCTCCAGATTGATCGCGTCGCTTCATCGCCCCTTGGGCGCCATCTGTCTTTGCGCCCGCTCAAGCTTGAATCAGAAAGCGCGGACTACTGGCTAAGCTCCTGCCCGTGCTGCCATTCTCCGCTGTCCTTGAGCGCGTCGACGACTTCCTTGGGCATGTAGTTCTCGTCATGCTTGGCCAGCACATTGCTGGATTGGAACGTGCCATCCTCCAGCATCTTCCCCTCCGCCACCACGCCTTGCCCGTTGCGGAACAGGTCCGGCAACACGCCCACATAGACGGTGGCCACCTCGTCCACGCCATCGGTGATGATGAAGCTGTTGTTCACCCCGTCGCGCTGCCAGCTGTCGTCCTTGACCAGCCCGCCGATGCGGATGAATTGTCCCGGCTCGACCTCCCGCAATGCAACATCGCCCGGCGAATAGAAAAAGACGATCTGCTCCTGCAGCGCAAACAGCACCAGGCCGACCGCCGCGCCCAGCACCAGTCCCAGTCCGGCGATAAGCCCCAGCCGCTTGCGCTTCCTTGACCAGGATTTGCGGCGAACGGCGAGGGGCGTGGTCGTCATTGGAAGTCCATGGGTTGGCGGGGCTCAGCCCCGCAGATATTCCAGCTCGTCGAAGTCGAGCAGTTCGATATGCTTCACATGCGGAATACGGATCGTGCCGGCGCATTTGAGCTTGGTCAGGATGCGGCTGACCGTTTCCAGCGACAGGCCCAGATAGTCGGCAATATCGGCGCGCTGCATCGACAGGTCGACGATCCGGTCCGTTTTCTGGCGCTCCGCAAGGTCCAGCAGGAAGGCCGCGACCTTCTCCATGCTGTTCTGCCGGCCCAGCACCATCAGGTGCTCCTGTGCCCGGATCAGGCTGTCCAGCGCGACTTTGAGCATCGACTGGTTGAACTGGTTGCTGTCGCTGGGACGCAGCAGGCGGATGCCGGCGCTGTCCACGGCTTCGGCATAGAAATGCCGCTGGTCGCCCGATTCAAAGCCGAACACTTCGCCGGCGAAATAGAAAGCGCTGATCTGGCGGCGACCATCGGCCGAGACGCGGCAGAGGCGAACCGTGCCGAACTCGACCATATAGAGCTGGCCCACGGCATCGCCCTGGCCATAGACCGTCGCGCCGGCTTCATAGAGGCTGATGGCGCTAGGCTGCGAAAAGGCGAGGATGCCGTCTTCGGCAGTGTTTTGATTGCGGAATTTGGTCTGGATCAGCATTTCGGGCCTCGTTGTCTACGAGTGCCGTTCTGCCACTTGCCAACTCTGCGAGATATTCCGGTCGGCATCCTAGGGACTCTACTTAGCGCCCCGCGCAGTGGCCGTAACCGCTGCCTCTACGGCCTGAATCACCGCCTCGCCCGTCAGCGGCATGGCAATGACGCCGTCCACCTCCAGATGATCCCAGAGCGCCGGTTTATAGGCGAGCAACAGCACCGGGCGGCGGGCCTTGCGCATCGCGCCCAGACCCTTTCCCTTGAGCACACGCTCGTCCACCAGCATGCAGTCGAAAGGCTCGTGCCCGTCGGCTGGCCACAGCAGGTCCGCGGTGACGGAATAGCCATAGGCCGCGAGCGCGAACGTCACGGACCTGCGCAATTCGTCATCAGGCGCCACAAGGTGGACGCGGCCGGAATCCATCGAGCCATCTCCAGGCGGGGCAGGATCGCCCTCGCTACACTGGTTCTACGCTCGCCTCCGCCGGCAAAATTGCTTTGGGTCAACTTTGCCGCAAAGATCAGCCGGCCGGCTGCCATTTGACGCTGAGCACCATTCGTACCAGCTCGGACAGGCTACCTGCATTCATCTTGCCCATCAGGCCGGCGCGATAGACTTCAACCGTGCGCGGGCTCAGTCCCAGCTCATAGGCGATGACCTTGTTGGGCAAGCCATCGACCACGCCCTTAAGCACCTGCGTTTCGCGTTCGCTGAGCGACTCCAGTCGCGTGAGGATAGCCTGCGTCGCCGCATCAGTCTCGGACTGCGAATCTGCCTGCGCCACAGCGCGTTCGATGGCTGCGATCATCACGTCGTCGCTGAAGGGTTTCTCGATGAAATCCAGTGCGCCATTCTTCATCGCCTCGACTGCCATCTGCACGTCGCCATGCCCGGAGATCACAATAGCCGGCAACATGGCATTGCCCGCTCTCAGCCGTCGCAGCAGTTCGACGCCGTCGATGTCCGGCATGCGCAGGTCGGTGATCAGGCAGCCGTTCCGGATGCCCGGGGCCACCTGCAGGAAAGCCGTGGCGGATTCATGCACGCGCGTTGCAAACCCGCTGGTTGTCAGAAGGAATGCCAGCGAATTGCGGACGGCTTCCTCGTCGTCGACAATATGCACGACGACATCAGCACTACTCATCGGAAACCTCCGTCATCAGGGGCAGCGTGAAGATGAACATCGCGCCACCCGATGGGCTGCGCTCCACGTGAATCTCCCCGCCATGTGCCTCGATTATGCGTTTTGAAATGGACAGGCCAATACCCATGCCGCCGGGCTTGCTGGTATTGAAGGGTTGAAACAGTTGCGGTGCGACTTCTTCGGCGATACCCGGACCCGTATCGGAAACCACCACTCGGATCCACTCCTGGCCTACGGTGGTGATACGCACTTCCAGCTCCTTGCGATCGCTGTCGCGCATCGCCTCGATGCCATTGCGCAGCAGGTTGATCAGCACCTGCTGGATCTGCACCCTGTCGGCAAGCACCAGGCCCACGTCATCCTCGTAAACGAAGTTGGACTTGATGCCCCGCTCGCGCGACCCGACCAAGGCCAGGGCCCCGGCCTCTTCGACCAGCTTCTTGAAATCGTGTGGCCGCTTTTCCGTATCGCCGCGCGTCACGAATTCGCGCAGGTGCCGGATGATGTCGCCCGCCCGCAAGGCCTGCCGCGCCGTCTCGTCCAAGGCATCGCGCAACATGGCGGCGGACTTGTCCTCGACCTTGAGCAGCAGCCGCTTGCAACCCTGAACATAGTTGGCAATGGCCGACAGCGGCTGGTTCAATTCATGCGCCAGCGTGCTGGCCATTTCACCCAATTCATTGAGACGCGCCAGGCGTGCCAATTCGGTCTGCGCTCCCTGCATCTGCGCGGCATGCTCCTCGCGCTCGGTCAGGTCGCGGATAAAGCCGGTGAAATAGCGCCGGTCACCGGACTTGGTCTCGCCGACAGCCAGCTGCATGGGAAAGGTGGACCCGTCCTTGCGCAGGCCGACCACGACGCGGTCGATGCCAATGATCCGCTTCTCGCCCGTGTTCAGGTAGCGGTGTATGTAATTGTCATGCTGTTCGCGATAGGGCGACGGCATCAGAACGCTGACGTTTCGTCCCACGACGTCCTCCGGCTGGTAGCCGAACTGGCGCACCGCCGCGAGATTGAATGATTCGATCAACCCGTTGGGATCGATCACCACGGTGGCATCTGGCACAGTGTCCAGAATCGACTGCAGATGAGCCTGCTGCTGCATCACCTTGCTGCCGCTGGCCTTCGATCTGGCACGCTCGCGCCGCCAAGCCGCACCCAGCAACGAGAACATGACGCCGATCAGCAGCAACAGTGCCAAATCGGTCTGCGCCGCCAGCGGGGAGGGGCCCTGTCGGGCAAAGATATAGGAGAGAGGCAGGGTCGCCAGCGTGGTCACCAGCCCCGGCACGGCACCACCCAGCATGACCGCCGCGACAATGGCCGGCATGAACAGCAGGCCGGCAGCCGAGGCGCCAAGCAGGTCGTTGAGTGAGAGACGAAGCGCAAATCCCGCCGCCAGCACACAAGCGGCGACGGCAACGGCGATGATCTCGGGTTGGTATTTTGTCAGCAGGCGGTTGGGCATTGTCATTGTCTGGTTCAGAACGCGGCGGATACTATTGTCATTTCATGGCTTTGGCGACAGTCTCTGCGCCGTCCTGACAACTGGAGTGGGCATGGTCAACGCTATCGACAAGGCCTTGGTGCGTTCGTTCGAGATATTTGCAACGCTGAGTGACGAGCAGTTCGCCGAAGTGATTGGAGCCGCCTCGTTCCGGATCGTTGATCAGGGCCACGCCGTGTTCAAGCAGGGCGAGACAGCCCATTCCTTCTTTGTGCTCGTCTCCGGTCGCCTGCGCGTCACCCAGGTTACAGCCGAGGGACAGCAGGTCATTGTCCGCATTGTCGTGCCCGGCGACATTTTCGGCATAGCCAAGGCCCTGCAGCGCACCGACTATCCGGGCACTTCGACTGCCCTCAGTCCCAGCGGCGTGCTGTCTTGGCCGATGGCCAGGTGGTCCGCCTTCATTTCCGCCTACCCCTCCATGGCCGTTGCTGCCATGCAGACCATGGGTGGGCGCCTGCAGGAGGCACAGGCCCGCCTGCGCGAATTGGCCACCGAAGAGGTCGAGCGTCGGGTCGCCCACACCGTATTGCGCCTGGGCGAAAAGTCGGGAAAGCCGGAAGCCAATGGTATTCGTATCGACTTCCCGGTCTCCAAGCAGGATATCGCGGAGCTTTCCGGCACGACGCTTCATACCGTTTCGCGGATTCTGACTGCCTGGGAAGCGGCAGGCCTTGTCGAGGGTGGCCGCCAGAAGCTGTTGCTGAAAAAGCCCGATGCCTTGCTGCAGATCGGGGACGGCGTGACGCCGGGCTATCTCTAGCCCGTGATGCAGAGCGGGCTGCCCGGCACCGTCAGGGCCAGCGCCAAAACACCGGCCACGATCATGAAGATCCCCGCAGCCTGACGACCGGGCCGGCTGCGTCGCGAGCGGGCGCCGATCAGCGCAAGTGTGGAGAGAACCACCGCAGGTACGGTGCCCAGGCCAAAGGCCAGCATCAGGACCATGCCATCGGCGACATTGCCGGTGACCAGCGAGTTGAACAGGGCGGCATAGACCATGGCGCAGGGCGTGATGCCCCAGACCATGCCGGAGATGAACGCCACCTCCACCCCTCCGCCCGACAGCGCCATACGCACCCCGGCCAGCCTGTTGGCCATGGGCAGGGTCAGGCGATCGGCCAGGGCCAATGAAGGCACGAAGCCTGCGGTCGATAGACCCAGCCACAGCACCACACCGCCGGCAACCCATTGCAGCACCATATGGACGCTGTTCATTTCAAGCTTCGCCTGCAACCCGGCGCCGAACACACCGACCAATGCGCCGAGAAGGACATAGGAGAAAACTCGTCCCGCCTGCATCGTGCCAATACGCAGCGCGAGACGTCCCTTGTTCTCCCCATCGGCACCCAGCATCAGGAACGAACAGCTGATCGGCCCGCACATGCCGGCGCAATGCAGGCTCGATCCCAGCCCGAGCAGCAGTCCCCAGATGACAGGTGAAGAAATCATGCTTCGGGTGCAGCTAGGGCTGTCAGGATTTCACGCTCCAGCGCGATGCGACGGCGGCGCGACTCGAAAAAGCCGCGCAGCATGTAGCCCAGCGCATCGGTGGAGACGGTCCTCTCACCTTCCGCCAATTCGCGCAGCGTTTCCTGCAACTCCTCTGCATAGCTGAGGTCTTCGGCATTCTCCCGCAGGATTCGGGTGATCGTTGCCGTCAGGTTGATGCTGCGCACGGGGCCGCGCCGGATCAACTCCTGTGTCAGCACGTCCTGCTCGCTCTGCACCACATTGGTCATGATAGGCAGAATCGCATTGGCGGCCTCCCGGCAAAGCGCGATGTCGAATTCGTTGGGCAGGCTGTCGGCGATAGTCTCAAGCGTTTTGCAAAGCCCGATTTGCTCGACATGGCCGGCCATGACGTCGCGCAGGGTAGAACCTGTGATTGTGTCCAGCATCTCGCCTCTCCGCGTCACCAGCACATCCACACTTATTCTCACGGCGGGCCGCGACATTGACAAAAGTCAAAGTGGATCACGCCCTGCAGAGGTAAGCCCCAGATTGCCGACCCGCCCAATGCGTCGGCGGAACCGGATAGGGGGCGATGTGAGATATATAGGTTGGGTAATAGGACTGGGTGCGGGAACGCTGTGCGCCGTCATGCTTGCAGGGCTGGCGGTCGACGATGCATTTCGCATTCACATGGGAATTCTGAGCGTCGTGCTCGGTCTGGCCACGATCGTGGCCATGCGGTTGCCGCAGCCTGTCGCGGCTGAATCATCCGCCGAATATATGGACGGCCCGATCCGCATCGGCTCCATTCTGACGGTATTCTGGGGCATTGTCGGCTTCCTGGTCGGCGTCGTCGTCGCCACCCAGTTGGCTTTCCCGGAGATGAACTTCGGCCCCTGGCTGAATTTTGGTCGCCTCCGCCCGCTGCATACCAGCGCGGTGGTCTTCGCCTTTGGCGGCACCGCGCTGATGACCACCAGTTTCTACGTCGTCCAGCGCACCTGCCGGGCGCGCCTGTTCGGTGGTGATCTGGCCTGGTTCGTCTTCTGGGGCTACCAGCTCTTCATCCTTCTGGCCGCAACCGGTTATCTTCTGGGCATCACCCAGAGCCGCGAATATGCCGAGCCCGAATGGTATGTCGATATCTGGCTGACCATTGTCTGGGTCTGTTACCTGGTCGTGTTCCTCGGCACGCTGCTCAAGCGCAAGGAACCCCATATCTACGTCGCCAACTGGTTCTACCTGGCCTTCATCGTCACCATTGCCATGCTGCATGTGGTGAACAATCTGGCCGTTCCGGTTTCTCCCTTTGGCTCGCGTAGCTACTCGCTCTTCTCGGGCGTGCAGGATGCGCTGACCCAATGGTGGTATGGCCACAATGCTGTGGGCTTCTTCCTGACCGCCGGTTTCCTCGGCATGATGTATTACTACATGCCCAAGCAGGCCGGTCGTCCGGTCTATTCCTACCGCCTGTCGATCATCCACTTCTGGGCGCTGATCTTCCTCTACATCTGGGCCGGTCCGCATCACCTGCACTATACCGCTCTCCCGGACTGGGCGCAGACGCTCGGCATGGTCTTCTCGGTCGTGCTCTGGATGCCCAGCTGGGGCGGCATGATCAACGGTCTACTCACCCTGCGCGGTGCCTGGGACAAGATGCGTACCGATCCCATCATCCGCATGATGGTCATCGCCATCGCCTTCTACGGCATGTCGACCTTCGAAGGTCCGGTCATGTCCATCAAATCGGTCAACGGCCTCAGCCACTATACCGACTGGACCATCGGCCACGTCCATTCGGGCGCTCTTGGCTGGGTTGGCATGATCACCTTTGGTGCCATCTACTTCATGGTGCCGCGTCTGTGGGGTCGTGAACGCCTCTACTCGATGCGTATGGTCAACTGGCACTTCTGGCTCGCAACCCTGGGCATCGTTGTCTACGCCGCCGTCATGTGGGTGTCGGGCATCATGCAGGGTTTGATGTGGCGCGAATACGATAGCCAGGGCTTCCTGGTCTACTCCTTCGCCGAAACAGTGGCGGCACTGCAGCCCTACTACATCATGCGCACCATTGGCGGCCTGATGTACCTGGCTGGTGGTCTGGTCATGGCCTTCAACATCTACATGACCATTGTCGGCAAGGTTCGCACCGAAAAGCCGATGCCGGTCTCGCCCCAGCTTCAACCCGCAGAGTAGGGAGTCACACTTTGTCTCTTCTAGAGAAACATGGCGTCATCGAACGCAACGCCTCGCTCCTGCTGGTGGGTTCGCTGGTCGTGGTCTGCATCGGCGGCATCGTCGAGATTGCCCCGCTGTTCTACTTCCAGAACACCATCGAGAAGGTGGAGGGCATGCGCCCATACTCTCCACTCGAACTGGCCGGCCGCGACATCTACATCCGCGAGGGCTGCTATGTGTGCCACAGCCAAATGATCCGTCCTTTCCGCGACGAGGTCGAGCGCTACGGCAACTACTCGCTGGCCGCGGAGTCGATGTACGACCATCCGTTCCAGTGGGGTTCCAAGCGTACCGGGCCTGACCTGGCCCGCGTCGGTGGGCGCTACTCCAACGAGTGGCAGGTCCAGCACTTGAGCGATCCCCGCTCGGTGGTGCCGGAATCGATCATGCCGAGCTATTCCTTCCTCGCAAAGGCCACGCTCGACTACCGCACCATCGGCGGCATGCTTCAGGCCAATGCCACGGTCGGCGTTCCCTACGATCAGGAGATGATCGACCAGGCGACCAATGACCTGATCGCCCAGGCCACACCCGATGCCGATACCTCCGGCGTCACGGCCCGCTACCCCAAGGCTGTTGTTGGCGATTTCGACGGCGATCCAAGCCGCATCACCGAGATGGATGCCCTCGTGGCCTATCTCCAGATGCTGGGCACGCTGGTCGACTTCGACACCTACAAGCCCGAAGAAAACCTGAGATAGGAGGCTGCGATGGACTACACGGTTATGCGCCATTTCGCAGACTCCTGGGGTCTGGTTTACCTCTTCGGGATTTTCATCCTGGTCGCGCTTTTCCTGTTGCGACCCGGTGCCCGTGACAAGGCTGAAGACGCCGCCCTCATTCCTCTCCAGAACGACGAAGGAAATGTCCCAAGATGAGCACGCACGATCAACACAGTGGTGCCCACGGCAAGGAACGCGACGAACTCAGCGGCGTCGAGACCACGGGGCACGAATGGGACGGCATCAAGGAGCTCAATAATCCGCTCCCGCGCTGGTGGCTGTGGACCTTCTACGGCTGCATCGTCTGGGCGATCGGTTACACGGTTCTCTACCCCGCCTGGCAGCTGGCACCAGCGCCGCGTCGAAACCGGCACAATGCTCAAGCCGCAGCAGGCCTGATCGACGTCCCCAGCACAATGGCGCGGCCAATCTGCCGCGCCTCTCACCTGGCGTAATTTGACTCAGCGCAATCTGCCGTGCCCGGCGCGGGCCTAATCTCCGGTGAAAGCACAGGAGTGAAGCCAATGGCCCAAGCTGCCCCCTTCGCAACCAGCGCCACCGACGACAATATCGCCGAGCGCGTCATCCAGGCCCTCTGGACCAATCCCTTCCTTGATCCGTCAACGATCACGGTCACGGTCAGCAACGGCGTCGTCACGCTTTCCGGCAACGTCGACGGCCAGGACACCTTGGCTGCGGTATTCGAAACGCTGGACGACCTCTATTGCTGCGACACCGTGGTCAATCGCCTGCTGGTCGCCCGGTCCGAATTGAGCACAGCGGCCTGACACCGTCTAAAAGTGGCCCCGGCCGGCGCGGGCCGGGGCCATGTCGCAAGCCGTTCAGCCCGCAAAGAAAGACTGCGTGCCATGCGCCTCGATGGCCGTCGCCAGCCGACCCAGCGCGTGGATATAGGCCGCTGAACGCATCGAAACCTGCCGTGACACACCGATCTCCCAGATCGCGCGGCCTTCGCGCTCGACGATCTTGAGCAGGCGCTCGTGGATTTCCTCGAGGTCCCAGTAATAGCCCTGACGGTTCTGCACCCATTCGAAATAGGACACCGTCACCCCGCCCGCATTGGCAAGGATGTCGGGCAGCACGATGATCTTCTTGCCCTCGAGTATCTTGTCGGCCGCAGGCATCACCGGACCATTGGCCAGCTCCAGCAGCACTCTGGCCTTGATCGAGCCCGCATTGTCCACCGTGATCATGTCTTCCAGCGCCGCCGGAACCAGCAGATCAACCTCGAGCGCCAGCAGCTCCTCCGGCGAGATCACTTTGGCACCCAAGGCCTCGGCCAGATCGGCCACACGCTTGCCGGCATTCTTGCCCGCAATCAGCTTCTCGACATCGAGCCCCTCCGCTCGATGGATCGCACCGGCCGAGTCCGATACCGCGACGACCTTGTTGCCGTCCTGCGCGCTGAGCTGGGCATAGAACTGCCCGGCATTGCCAAAACCCTGGATGGCAACGCTATGGCCGCGGTCCAGTCCAAGCTCCTTGGCCAGGTGACGCACCAGATAGAAGCCGCCACGCGCCGTCGCATCATTGCGTCCCAGCGAACCACCCAACGCGATTGGCTTGCCGGTAATCACCGCAGGCGTCACCGCTCCGGTGATCTGACCATATTCATCGGCCATCCAGCCCATGATCATCGCATTGGTATAGACGTCCGGCGCCGGGATATCGCGATCCGGGCCGATCGTATTGGCGAAAGCCTGCACATAGGCACGCGAAAGGCGTTCGAGTTCTGTCCTCGACAGCTTGTGCGGATCAACGCGCACCGCGCCCTTGCCGCCGCCATAGGGCAGGTTCATCACCGCGCATTTGAAGGTCATCCAGAAGGCCAGCGTCTCGACTTCCTCGACCGTGGAATCGGGATGGAAACGGATGCCACCCTTGGTCGGGCCGCGCGTGTCGTCATAGCGGCAACGCCAGGCCTGGAATGACTTGCGCGAGCCATCATCCATACGGATCAGCAAGCGGGATTTGGTCGTCTCACGCGGATATTTCAGCTTCTCGATAACGTCCTGATCGATATTGAGATGGCTGGCCGCTTCTTCCAGGCGGATGAGAGCGCGATCGAGCAGGGTATCGTCTGACATGACTATCCTCATGGTCACAAAATGTGCACTACGCATAAAAATGCATCATCACACTTTCACAAGGCTTTGGTTGGGTCAATAAAGCTGACGCATATTGTCCAGATTTTATTCTGTGCGCCTATTGACTGTGCAAAGTGTCCAGCGGACTATCCGGCAGTTTCGCATTTTCGAGCGCTTCTCCGTGTTTCCCTCGCTGCCCCTCCCAGACATTCTCATCAATTCCGATGACTATAATCGCGTGGCCTTGCTGGCCGAGCGCGCTTTCGACGCCATGCCCTATGTCTCTGCTTATCTGGAGCGCGAGCTCAAGCGGGCCGATGTCTGCGATCCCTGGGATCCGGCCGGCGCCTCGATGGGCCAGCGCGTCATGTTCCAGCTCGACGGCGCCGGCCCCGTCCGTCTTGGACGGCTGACCTATCCGAACCGCCCGCTGGGCGAACGCGGCAATGTCAATATTCTGGGGCCGGTCGGCGCGGCCCTGATTGGCATGCACCGCAATTCCACCATCGAATGGCTCGATGCTGGCCAGGTCCGCACGCTGACCGTGCTTGACTACGGCTGGTAGCCACGCGCCACCCCAAAAGAAAAGGCCCGCACATCGTGCGGGCCTTCGTTGCTTACTGGCTGACCGGAACAACCGCACCCTTGTACTTGTCCAGGATGAACTGCTGGATCGGCGCGGAATGCAGCACCTCGACCAGCTTCACGATCTCCGGACGGGTCTCGTCACCGGCGCGCACGGTGATGATGTTGACATAGGGGTTGTTCTCGCCGCTCTCGACGATGATCGGGTCGTTGACCGGATCGAGGCCGGCATCCAGCGCATAATTGGCGTTGATCACCACCGCATCGGCCTCGTCATTGAGATAGACCTGCGGCAGCAGGGCGGCCTCTACATCGGGGCTGAAGCTCAGGTTCTTGGGGTTCTCGGCAATGTCGCTGACGCGGGCCGAATAAGGATCGACGCCTTCGGCCAGCGTGATCACGCCCTCCTTGGCGAGTATGGCGAGGATTCGGCCTTCATCGGCAACGGAATCGCGCATGATGACTTCGCCGCCGTCTGCCAGATCGCCCAGGCTGTCGACCCGCTGCGAATAGATGCCGATCGGCTCGATATGAATGGCACCGGCATTGACCAGGTCCCAGTCCGGATTATTGGCCAGCACTTCTTCGAGGTAGGGCAGGTGCTGGAAATAGTTGGCGTCGATCTCGCCATTGGCCAGCGCCGTGTTGGGCAGCACATAGTCCTGGAACGGCACGATCTCGAGCTCGATGCCTTCTTCGGCAAGGATCGGCGCTGCCTGCTCCAGGATTTCGGCATGCGGCACATAGGACGCGCCGATGACCAGCTTGGTCTGGGCCATGGCCGGGGCCGCCAGAAGGGTTGAAGTCAAAATTGCAGCGGTAACGGCGATGAGGGATTTTGCCATTCCGGTCTCCTTGAGTTGAACTAACGCTTGTCGAGTTTTCGCGTCACGAAATCGCCCACGAACTGGATGGCGAAGACGATGACGAGAACCATTGCCGTGGCCGCCAGCGTGACGTCGGGATTGTTGCGCTGGAAGCCTTCGAGATAGGCGAGATGCCCCAATCCGCCCGCGCCGATCACACCGGCCATGGCCGTGTAGCCGACGAGCGAGATCAGGGTCACGGTGATGCCGGAGGCCAGGGCTGGGCCCGCTTCTGGAATGAGCACTTTGAAGATGATGGTCCCGATGCCGCCGCCCATCGAACGCGTCGCCTCGATCACCCCGCGCGACACCTCGCGAAAAGCGATCTCGACCAGGCGCGCGTAAAATGGCGCGGCGCCGATGATCAGGGCGGGCAGGGCGGCATTGACGCCCAGCATGCGGCCAACAAGGAACCGCGTGACGGGAATCAGCAGCACGATCAGGATGATGAAGGGGATCGAGCGGAAGATATTGGTCAGCAGCGATAGCGCGCCATAGACCGCTCGATTGGCCAGCAACTGACCCGGCGAGGTCAGGAACAGTAGGGTGCCGATCAGCAGGCCCAGCACGAAAGTGGCCGACCCCGCCAGCGCCGCCATGTAGAGCGTGTCACCGGTGGATTCGAAAAACTGGTCGAGGCGAAGATTGGGGAAGAAGACTTCGATCATGACGCATCTCCTGCGCGCACGACATCGGCACGAATGTCCCGCGCTTCGAGATAGGTCACAAGCGCCTGGAGCGACGCGTCGTCCGCCGGCACCTGCACATAGAGCTCGCCAATGGCCGCGTCCCGCGTATGGGTCACCCGGCCATGGATGATGTTGATCGGCAGGTCGAACTGGCGGATTGCATCGGCGAGCACGGCATTGCGGGCCTGGTCGCCGACATAGACCAGCTGCAGCAGCGCGCCGGCTGCCGGATCGAACAGGGTCGGATCAAAGGAATTGTCGCTGCTCGAAGCCGTCTGGCGCACGAAGCGCTTGGTCACGGCCTCGCGTGGCCGGGTAAAGATCTCCTGCGCCGACCCGGTCTCGACAATGCGGCCTGCCTCCATCACGGCGACAGCGTCACAGATCCGGTGCACCACGTGCATCTCATGGGTGATGAGAACAATGGTCAGACCGAAGCGGCGATTGATATCGCTGAGCAGGTCCAGAATGGAATCCGTCGTTTCGGGGTCCAGCGCCGAGGTCGCTTCGTCGCACAGCAAGACATCGGGCTGGTTCGCCAGCGCCCGGGCAATGCCGACGCGCTGCTTCTGCCCGCCGCTGAGTTGGGACGGATAGGCATCATCGCGACCCTCGAGTCCCACCAGCTTTATCAACTCCGACACACGGGCACCGATTGTGCCGCGATCAACGCCGGCGATCTCCAGCGGAAAGGCGATGTTTTGCGCCACGGTTCGCGACCACAGCAGGTTGAAGTGCTGGAAGATCATGCCGATCTTGAGCCGCGCCTTGCGCAGGGCCGCTTCGCTGCTGGCCGAGAGATTAAGCCCATGCACCAGCACCTCGCCCTGGTCGGCGCGCTCCAACCCGTTCAGCAACCGGATCAAGGTGCTCTTGCCCGCTCCGCTATGGCCGATCACGCCAAAGATCTGGCCCTGCTGCACGGCTAGGTCGACATGGTCGAGGGCAATGATGGTGCTGTCGCCCTGGCGGAATGACTTCGAAATTCCAGCGAGGGATATCAGAGGGTTAGACAAGGCATGCTCATGGATCAGGTTGGAATGGAACATAGCGCAGGCCAATCACGACATGAATGGTCGGGAATAGCTTATCGTCCCAGAATACGGGGTTTCAGGGCAACGATGTCCCGCGCCAGCGCTCGGGAATAGGAAAGCGCGGCTTAAAGCAAAACTGGCGCAGAGGCCATGGTCATAAGCGCGCGGCTAGGCACGGGGCAGGGTCAGGCGCACCGACAGGCCGCCCCGCGCGCTCTTCCCGAAAGCAAGCTCGCCGCCGTAGATCGTCGCGATTTCGCGGGCAATGGATAGTCCCAGCCCCGTTCCATGGCGGCTTTCGTCAAAGCGCCGGCCGCGTTCTCCCGCCTGACGCAATTGCTCTTCGGACATGCCCTGGCCGTCGTCATCTACCGTGATCACCAGACAATCCGCATCGGTCATGCCATGCACATGGACGGACGACCTGGCCCATTTGCAGCCATTGTCGATCACAGTGCCCAGCATCTCTTCGAGATCCTGCCGCTCGCCGGAAAAGGTAAGCTCGGCGGGAATATCGACGGAGATATTGAGGTTGCGGTCGGCATGCACGCCGTGGAACACGGGCAGCAATTCCTCCACCACAGCTGTAACGGGCGTCCGCGCGTGCATCATACCAACCGTCGCCGCCATCCGCGCGCGCCGCAGGTGATGCGCGATATGCCGGTTCATCGTCTGCGATGCTTCGCCAATGGACCTGTCCCGCGCCTTCCCGGCAGGGCGTTGCAGCTCGGTCTCGATCAGCGCCAGGGGAGTCTTGAGCGCGTGTGCCAAATTGCCGACGTGCTCGCGCGTCCGCCGAAGCGTCTCGCCATTATGGACGATCAGCCCGTTCATCTGCTCGATCACCGGCGAAAGCTCGCGATAGTTTTCGCTGGGCAGCGTGTCGATCTCGCCTTTCTGGATGCGCCCAAGATTGCCACCAAGCCGGCGCAGCGGCGCAAGGCCCACCCGCACCTGCAACAGTTGCGCCAGCGCCAGGCTGGCACCCAGCACCACCAGCGCAATCACCAGTGGCGTCACCACCCGGGCCACGTCGGCATCGATGGCCGCGCGAGGTGCGGTCGCGACGATGCGAAGCGGCGCCGTGCCCCCGGGCGCCGTGAAGTTGCGGCTGGCCAGCATCAGGGCCTCGCCCTGCGGGCCGATCGCACCATCGCCATCCACGCCCAGATCCGAAGACCAGAGCGAGCCCGAGCGGAACAACACATCTTCACCGGCAGATATCGTCCAATACCAGCCCGAGAAGGGCTGCTCGAAGCGCGGATCGGGTGCGTTGAGCCGCAGCACCGGCCGGCCCGGATCTTCGTCATAGGCGGTGTTGGCCATCAGGGCGAGCATGGTCGCGTCCAGCGTCTGGCCATAGCTCTCTTCGACGAAATTGCGCAGCAAGGTGGAAATCACGAGACCGGCGGCTACCAGCGCCACGAGGCTTGCCACCACGGCCGCCGCGATCAGCCGCAGCGCCAGCGACGATTGTCTCATGCTGCGTCCGCCATGAGCCGATAGCCTTCGCCGCGCACTGTCTCGATGCTGGCGCCGGTGAGCTTCTTGCGCAGCCGGCTGATGACCACTTCGATCGAATTGTAGTCGCGATCCGCATTGCGGTCATAGACATGCTCGGAAAGCTCGCTGCGCGAAACGACTTGGCCGGGCCGATGCATGAAATAGGCGAGGATGCGATATTCGAACGCCGTCAGTTTGAGCGGCATCCCGTCGCGCGTAAACAGGCCCATTTGCGTATCGAGGCTGAGATTGCCCAGTGTCAGGATCGGCTGTGCATGACCTGCGGCGCGGCGGATCAGCGAGCGCAGGCGGATCACCACCTCGTCCATCAAAAAGGGCTTGGTAAGATAGTCGTCGGCGCCGGCGCGAAACCCGCGCACCTTCTCGCCCCATTCTTCGCGCGCCGTCAGGATCAGCACCGGCATGGCCTTGCCCGCCTTGCGCCAGGCCTCGAGCACGGCAATGCCATCCATGCCCGGCAGGCCAAGATCGAGCACCACGGCGTCATAGCTCTCAGTCTGGCCCAGGAATTCCGCCTCCGCGCCATCGGCGACACCTTCGGCGGCAAATCCTGCTTCGCCCAGGGCCTCCACGATATTGCTGCGCAGCTTCGTCTCGTCTTCGACCACCAGCACACGCATCAGAAGCCGCCCTGCATCGGACGGCGTGCCTCGACCAGCCCGCGGCCGTTGACCTCGATGATGTCACCTGCCGTGGCGTCAATCCGGATTTCGATGACGTCGCCGGCCTCGGTCAGCATGCGCAGCGAATAGATCTGGTCCGGTTCGCCCTCCCGCCCATCGCCCAGATCAGCGGCAATGATTTGCCCCGAGAAGCGCGCGTTGGCCCTCTCGATCGCCGTCATGATATCCACATCCTGCGCCACGGCCGGTGCAGCGAGGAAAGCCAGGAACGGCAATATGTTGAGACATTTTCGCATGCGAATGCTTCTACCAGCCGCTCCTTGAACGAAGCTTGAACGAACTCGTTTCGGACTGGTTCAACCCCCTTGTTCTAGCGTCCATCCTGCATGAAAAAGGATGCCAACCATGAAAAAACTCGCTCTCGCCACTCTCGCCCTCGTTTCGCTCCCCGCCATCGCCCTGGCGCAGGGTCAGGCCCAGCCGTCTGCCAATCTCGATCAGGCCGCCGCAACCCAGCAACTGACGGACTGGGGCCTGACCGACATCCGCTTCGACGAGCGCGATGACGGGCACTACGAATTCGACGCCCGCACCGCCAATGGCCACCGGGTCGAAATCGAGATCGGCTTTGATGGTCGCCTGCTCAAGCTCGATCTGGAAGACGATGACAATGCCCGTGGCGCCGGTCTGGTGAACGTCTTGCCCACCGAAGTGCAATCGGTCATCGCCGATCGCGGCATCGTCGACATAAAGGAATTCGAATCCGGTCGCAGCGCCTGGAAGGTTGAGGGCTATACCGCCGAGGGTCGCGAGATCGAAATTGAGATCGCCTATGCCGGCGCCAGCCAGCAGGCAGCCGGCCCCGACCTCGCGGCCGTTGTGCAGTCGGTGCAGAATGCCGGCTATACCGTCGAAGGCGACGCCGTCGCGCGCGGTCGCCATGTCGAAATCCGTGCCACCAATCCCGAAGGCGAAGCGGTAACGCTGCACACCGACTTTGACGGCGTCGTCTATCGCGAATTGCTGCGCCGCTAAGCGCCGTCAGACGCCCGTAGGCACGATGCGAAAGTCGTTGCCTTCGGGCAGCAATTGCCCGCCATCCACGACGATCGTCGTGCCGGTAATATAGCTGGCTTCGTCCGAGGCGAGGAACAGGAAGGCATTGGCGACGTCCTCGACCGAGCCCAGCCGTCCCAGCGGAATGGCGGCGACCATCGAGGCAATATGGGCGTCGCCGCGCTCCTCCTGGATGCCTTCGGTGAGGATATTGCCCGGCTCGACACCATTGACCGTGATGCCATAGCCGGAAAACTCCAGCGCGGCCGAGCGGATCAGCCCATTGATCCCGGCCTTGGTCGCGCCATAGTGGCCATGGCCGGGGCTGGTGACATAGGGGCCGGTGATCGACGAGGTGAAGAGGATGCGTCCCGAGCCCTGCGCCTTCATCGGCTTCAGCGCCGCCTTGGCGGCATGGAAACTGCCGCGCAGATTGACCCCCATCACCTTGTCCCAATCCTCGGACGACGTGTCCTCGATCAACTGCCAGGGATAGATCCCCGCATTCTGGACGATAGTGTCGAGCTTGCCATAGGATGTGAGCGCCAGGTCCACCAGCGCCTCGGCATGGTCATAGCGGGAAATGTCCGCGGCCATGAACTGCGCGCCGAGCTCCTCCGCGGTCTTGCGGCCCGCCGCTTCATCCCAGTCCGCCAGCACCAGTTTTGCGCCTTCCTCGGCAAAGCGCCTGGCAATGCCCTTCCCGATGCCGCGGGCGGAGCCGATGATGATGGCACTTTTTCCCTCGAGGCGTCTGGTCATGCGAGTTTCTTCCGGATCGTTTGTTTCAGTGTGTCGAGCAGCACGGCCGCGAGTACCAAGAGGCCATGGATGACCTGGGTGAAATGCGCTGGCAGGCCCATGAGGTTGATGGCGGTGTTGATCGAACTCAGCAGCAGCACACCGGCATAAACGCCGGGCAGGGCGCCCAGGCCTCCCTTGAGGCTGACGCCGCCGATGACCACGGCCGCAAAGGCGTTGAACAGCATGCCCGTGCCCAGGTTCGCCGTGGCGCCCGAGGTGCGAATGGCCAGCAGCCATCCGGCCAGCGCCGCAATGGCGCCGGATAGCACGAAGGCGATAAGCAGCACTTTCTCGACCTTGATACCGGCACGGAAAGCCGCCACTTCATTGCCGCCGATCATGATCAAATGCCGCCCGAAGCGCGTCTTGGCCATCATGAAGGAGAAGCCGACAAAGCACAGGATGGCGATATAGGCGGTGATCGGGATACCCAGGAAGCGCTGGATGCCGAGCCAGCGGATTTCGTCCGCCAGGCCCTGCGCCGAGCGTCCGCCCGAAAGCGCCACCACCATGCCGCGCACCCAGATGAAGCTCGAGAGCGTGACGATGAAGGCATTCATCTTCACCTTCACCACCAGGAACCCGTTGATCAGCCCGATCAAACCGCCCACGGCGAGGCCGATCAGCAGCGACACCGGAACCACCAGCCAGCCCGGGGTAAAACTGATCCCCATGCCGATGCCCGATGAGGCAAACAGAATCCCCGTCGCCATGGCGCTGAGCGCGGCGACCGATTCCACCGACAGGTCCATGTGGCCGGCGATGATCACCAGCGCCAGCCCGATCGACATGACGCCCAAAACCGAGCTCTGCTCGACGATATTGGCAAAGATGCCCGGCTGGAAATAGTTGGGAATGGTGAGCGAGAAGATCACCAGCACGGCCAGCAGCATGAACCAGACGAGGTTGTCGAGCACGAATTCGAGGCCATTGCGTTGGCTGGGCGACATCGGATTTCTCGTTGCAAGGGGGGAGGTCGGCCCCTCCGGTGTGGAGGGACCGGTTCGCGTCATTCGACCGAAGTGATCGGATCGGCCGGCGGCTTGAGATTGCCCCAGAAGGCTGGATTGTCGACATTTTCCGCGGTGATGGCGGCGCCCGGGATCTTGATCGTTGGGCCCCATTCCTCGTCGCTGACCATGGACTTCAGCCCCAGCACCTCATACTCGCCGGGCTCGATCGTCTGCTTGTTGACGATCTTGTCCATGAACATCGCCACGGCCGCAGCCTGGGCGTAGAGCGGCTGCTCCACTTCCACCTGCATCCAGCCATCGCGGATCATTTCCAGCGCAACCGGCGCGCCGTTGGAACTCATCACATAGATGTCGCCCGGCTGTTTGCCAGCCGATTCAAGCGACGCGACCGCAGCTACCGAAAGGTGAGCGGCGTGGCTGAAGATGATGTCGATGTCGGGATTTGCCAGCAGTTGGTCGGAGACGATCGTCCCGGCATTGCTGGCCTCCCACATCAGCGCGGGATGGGTGATGATCTGGACATCCGGGAAGGCGGCCATCTTTTCCTCGAAACCCTTCTGGATATCGAGCGTATAGGGATCGCCGGGATCGCCGAGGATCTGCAGCACCTTGCCTGAAACCGAGCCATTCTTCTCGGTAAGAAGGCGCTCCACTTCATCGGCCGCCACATAGCCGATCTCCACCGTACCGGCCACCGAGGTAAAATCCGAGACGGTTGAGGAAATCTGCCGATCAAACTCGATCACCGGAATACCCGCAGCACGGGCGGCATCCACCGATGGCGCCAGAGCGTTGAAATCAACCGCGGCGAGGATGATCGCCTTGGGGGCCAGCGCGATGACGTCATTCATCTGCGATTGCTGCAGGTCGGTCTTGTTGTCGGCATTGAGCGTCGTCAGGTCATAACCGACCTGTTCAAGAAACATTTCCAGCGCACTCACCGAGCCGGTCTGGAATTCATCGAGCAGGGTCGGCACGAGGTAATAAACCGCCCCCTTGTCATCCTGGGCATACGCTATGCCCGTCACGGCGCTGGAGGCCACCATGGCCGCCATGCCAAAGGCAATCAGCTGCTTTCTCATAGTTTCGTCTCTCCTTGCACCGGACTGATCGTCAGGCTGCACTGGCTGGTCCGGCACCGGCCAGGGCTTCACCCGTGATCATGGAGATCACGGCATCTGCATTTGTCTCCGAACGCTTCACATCGCCCGCCACAACGCCCTGACGGATCACCACCATGCGGTCGGCGACCTGGAAGGCCTGCTGCATGATGTGGGTGATGATGATGACCCCGATCCCCTGCGCGGCGACCTGGCGGATCATCTCGAGGCCGCGTCGCGTCTGCTCCACGCCAAGCGCAGCAAAAGGCTCGTCGAGCAGCACCAGCTTGCCGCCCCAATGAACAAAGCGGTTGAGCTCGATGGCCTGCCGCTGGCCGCCCGACAGATGCTCCACTTTGGTGCGGAGCGATGGAATGCGCGTGCCCGCCGCCGACAGAGCCTTGGCGACCTGCGCCTCCATGGCCTTCTCGTCGAGCACTTTCACGCCCATGACCGAGCGCGTCAGCTCGCGGCCCATGAAGAAATTGCCCACGACGTCGACATTGGTGCAGAGCGACAGGTCCTGATAGACCGTCTCGATGCCGGAAGCCTTGGCCTCCGATGGTGTCTTGGGGCGATAGTCCTTGCCCTCGAAAGTCATGCTGCCCGAGCTGGCGTCGAGCCCACCGGAGATGATCTTGACCAGCGTCGACTTGCCGGCGCCATTGTCGCCGAGCAGGGCAATGACCTCGCCCTTGCCCACGGTGAAGGATATGCCGCGTAGCGCCTGCACGGCCCCGTAATTCTTGGTGATATTGTCGAGAACGAGCAGGTTTTCGGTCATGCGGCCATTCCATCGGACAAGGGGTCACGCATCGCGTGTTCAGGGGAGAAAGCGTCTCGTCCCGGCGACAGCACGCCTGATACCGCCAGGGCTGCGGCCCCGCGAAGCACAGACTGGCGATCAGTCGAGGCGATGAGGCGGGGCAGGGCGCGGTCATAGCGCGCCGCCACCGAAACCGGCAGGCCATCGCCCAGCGCGGCCAGCGCATCGAGCAGGCCTTGGCTGGCCATGCCGCCCAAGATGATGGCTTCCGGGTCGAACAGGTTTTCGATCGTGGTCACGGCACTGGAGAAGATTGGTGCGACCTCGGCGACCCAGTCGGCCTCGCTCTGGCCGGCGTCGCGCTGCTCGAAACTGTCGAGCGAAACATAGCGCTCCAGACACCCCGCATTGCCGCAAGGGCAGGGGCGTCCGCCCGGCACCAGCGGAATATGCCCGATTTCGGTGGCATTGCCCCGCGCGCCGCTAATCGGCACACCATCCTGCATCATGACGCCGCCCAGACCCACGCCGAAATGCAGGTAATAAAAGTGCCGCAGATTGGCGCCGCGGCCGTATAGCCGCTCGCCTGTCGCTGCCGCCGACGTATCGACCGCAAGGAAAGCGGGCAGGCCGGAGACTTCCTGTAGCTGCGCGCGCACCGGGACATTGCCCCAGCCCTCCAGCGTCGTCGGCCCGACAAAGCTCATGGCCTGCACATCGACTGGGCCGGGCATGGCAAGGCCGATGCCCAGAATGCGCCGGTCGCCGGCCAGATGCTTCATTTCGGCGACGAGCTCTCCGATCAGGCGAAAGCCTTCCGTTGGTCTGAGGCGCGCCGCAACGCGCGTGGCCGAGCCGAGCATGTCGCCGGCGAGATTTGTGAGCCCGGCTTCGACGCCGAGCGGGGTAACGCTGATGCCGATGGCATAGGCGCCGTCTGGATTGAGCCGCATCACCTGCGGCGGCGTACCGCGACCACGCGGCTTTTCGCGAACCGTCAGCAGGTAACCCAGCTCTTCGAGCTCGCGGACAATCGTGGAAACGGTCTGGACGGTGAGGCCGACCCCGTCGGCGATGGCACTGCGCGGGACGGCACCTCGGGCGCGAATGAATTCGAGCACGATCCGCCGATTGTGCGGCCTCGAAAGCTCCTGGTTCGTACCCCTCAGTACCATCTGTGCCCTCCAGATAGGCAAACGCTAGGTCTGCCAATTTTTTGTGTCAAGTGGATTTCAGAAATCCATTTGAAGATTAAAATACGACCGGAATTGTCGTGTCAGGCACTATCGAGACTGGCGAAATTCCTGGCGATAGGCGCGCGGCGTCTTGTTCAGCCGCTTCTGGAAGGCCTCGTAAAGCCGGCCCACGGAACTGTAACCGCAGTCGAACGCGATCTGCGCAATCTCGACATCCGTATCGACCAGCAGGCGCATGGCGTGGCGCAGTCTCTGCCGCCGCACATATTCGCCAATCGACATGCCCAGCACCCGGTTGAAGGCGGCATGGGCATTGGTGGCATGCAGACCCGAAGCCGCGACGACGTCGGAAACGGTCACTCCGGCATCGAGATTGGCGTGGATATAGCGGGTCATGGCTTCGGTGTGGGACACGGCGCGTCGGCCGGTCTGGCCGCGGGTCGATGGAGCGGCAAATTCACCCTCTGCGCGCTGCGCGGTCCAGGACAAGCGCTTGAGTCTTAAATGAACTTCTTCTTCCAGCAGGTCGCGCTGCTGGTCGCTGGCCGAGAGCCATTCCCGGGTCCATCGGGCAAAGAGATAGCGGTCTCCCTCGTCGCCGTCGCGACCATAATAGATTCCGCCATGCAGGATCGCCTGGCGAAAGCCGGGCTCGAGATTGAGCGCCAGAAAGGTCGCCAACGGAACATAGGCGCAGCTTAGTCCCTGGTCGGGCTCAACCGAGATCACCTGATGCGGCGACGCCGCCCAGAACACACAGATTTCGCCGGCCTGAAGCGTCAGGAACTGGCCGTTGATCAGATAGCGCAGCGTGCCCGACCAGAGGTAGTTGATCTCGATGTGGTCGTGCCAATGCGATTCCGGCATGGCGTCGGCCAGATGGGTCTCGACGCAGAAGTCGTTGTAGAGAATGTCCTCGTCAGGATCGGACATGGGCATGCCATTGAGCAGTGAACTGGTGCCTGGCTGCATGGTCTCCTCCCGGTGCTGCTGGCAAGCGCATTTCCTCGTTTCGCTACTTTTCCGGAAAAACGCGCCGATGAACAGGGAAGAATTCTCCCTGGCAATGACGGACCGTCTCACCATGCCGAGCTGGTGCTGTCGCGAGGGGCGACGATCAGCGGGAAATTCAGGGAACGACGCACCAAAGAGAGGGACCAATGAGGACGCTGCTGACCGCGACTGCCTTGACCGGACTGGCTTTGACCATGCCGGCGCACGCCCAGACCGAATTGACCTATATGATGTGGGGTGATCCGCCGGAACTGGCGGTGTGGCAACAGATCGTCGAGGAATTCGAGGCCGCCCATCGTGACATCTCCGTCAGCGTCGAAGTCTCTGACTGGAGCAGCTATTGGGATCGCCTGCGGGTGACCACGGTTGGTGGCAATGCGCCCGACATCTTTGCCATGGACGCGCCGATCTATCCGGACTGGCAATCCCGTGGCAGTCTGCTGGACCTCACGCCCTATCTCGACGCCGAGCCTGCCGTGCTCGACGGCGTCTATCCCGGTCCATTGGCGGCCTACCAGCTCGAGGAGGGCACGTTCGGCCTGCCGCGCGACTTCCAGACCATCGTACTCTACTACAACAAGGAAATGTTCGACGCGGCCGGTGTCGCCCATCCCACGGCAGACTGGACGCTTGAGGACCTGCGCACCGCCGCCAAGGCGCTGACGCTGGACAAGGACAATGATGGCGTCACCGATCAGTGGGGCCTTTCCGTCGAACTTCTCGACATGGAGCCCATGTGGGGTCCGGTTGTCTATGGCTATGGCGGCGAGCCGATCAGCGAAGATCGCGCCAAGACCCTTCTGGCCGAGGGCCCGGCTTTCGATGCCTGGACCTATCTCAGCGGATTGGCGCTCGAAGACCGTTCGGTCATGAGCGCCGAAGACCTCGAAAGCTACGGCTCCGATGGCTTCCTCGCTGGCGTTGCGGCCATGACCTTCTCCGGTCACTGGGTCGTGCCCGCCTACAATGAGCTGGCCTTCGACTGGGACGTTTCGCCTTTCCCTGCCGGTCCCGCCAAACAGGCAACCCTGGTCAATAGCGCCGGCATCGTCATCAGCTCGGCTACCGAGCATCCCGACGAGGCCTGGGAGTTCGTCAAGTTTGTCATCAGCGAAGCCGGCCAGAGCAAGTTGACCGAATTGGGTTTTGCCATTCCCGTGCTCGAAGCCGTTGCCAACAGCCCGGTCTATCTCGACCAGGCAGCCAAGGGGAACCACCAGGTCTTCCTCGACGCGCTCGATTACGCCCACACCAAGCCCAGCTTCAAGGGCTATGAGGAATGGTCGGGCCTCGTCGGCGAGGAACTGTCCATGGTCTGGACGGAGCAGCAGAGCATCGACGATGCCCTGGCCAATATCCCGCCCGCCGCCGACGACGTTCTCGCCTCCAATCAGTAACCTCCCCGGGGTGGGTGCTTCGGCACTCACCCCATCCCAACCAAGGGGATCGCATGTCGGAAGACGGTATCAGGCCAAGAGGAAGCGAGCGCATCTGGGTTGCGCTGCTGCTGATGCCCACCATGCTCGGCCTGGCGCTCGGTGCGCTGGGCTCGATGGCGGCCACCATTGGTCTCAGCTTTTTCGCCTGGGACATGCTGAGCAAGCCGGATTGGGCAGGCCTCGCTAACTACCTGGCTCTGCCGGGCAATCGCAATTTCATGCGGGCGCTCAACAACACCGCCCTGTTCTCGGCGATCTATGTCCCGGCCACCGTATTGCTCTCGCTGGGCATCGCCGTACTTCTCAATCGCGGCATTTACGGCAAGAGCCTGTTCCGCCTGATCTTCTTCCTGCCCGTCATCACCTCGCCCACCGCGGTCGGTCTCGTCTGGACCTGGATCTATTCCAAGGATCGCGGCGTGCTCAACGGCATCATCTCCTTCCTCGGCGGCGAACCGCAACACTGGCTGGGCGTCGACCTGGCGCTCTACTCGGTCGTCGTGGTCAACGTCTGGGGCGCGATCGGGCAGGGCATGATCATCTTCCTCGCCGGCCTGCAGGCCATTCCCCGCGATCTCTATGAGGCAGCCTCGATCGAAGGCGCCAGTCCGTTCCGCCAGTTCCGCGAGATCACCGTGCCACTCTTGTTGCCGTCGATCTTCTTCCAGACCGTGCTCAGCACGATCTACGCCTTCCAAGCCTTCGACTATGTCTACATCCTGACCCAAACGGGCAATGGCAACTCCACCGTCCCGACGCTGGTGTTCAACATCTACCGCGAGGGGTTCAACTTCTTCCGCATGGGCAATGCGACGGCGCAAGCAGTGGTCCTGGCGGTCATCGTCATGGTCCTGACGCTGGCCTATTCGCAGTTGCAAAAGCGCTGGGGGCAGACATGAGCGAGGTCACGCTAGCTTCAACAGGCAAAGCACAGGCAAAGCACCAGCTTGCTGCCAGCATGCTTGTTCATCTTCGCGGGCAATTCTGGGTCTATCTGCTACTGCTCGCCGGCGGCGTCCTGATGATGGCGCCGTTCATCTGGATGGTTTCCACGGCCCTCAAGCCGCCAGCGGATCAGTTCACCCGCGATCTTATACCACAGAATCTGACGCTGGAGAATTTCCTTACCGCCTGGCAGCGCATGGAATTCCAGCATCTGATGTGGAATTCGGCACGTATCGCCGCGCTCTCCACCATTGGGCAGGTCATCACTTGCTCCATGGGCGCCTTCGTCTTCGCGGTGGTGAAGTTCCCCGGGCGGAACCTCTTGTTCATGCTCCTGCTCGCCACCCTGATGCTGCCCTATCAAGTAACTGTCATCCCACAATTTATCATCTTCAGCTGGCTCGGTCTCTACGGCACGGACGTGCCACTCTGGCTACCCAATTTCCTCGGGGGAGCCTTCGGCGTGTTCCTGATGCGTCAGTATTTCCGCACCATTCCGATTGACCTGATGGAGGCCGCAAGGCTCGACGGAGCCAGCCTGTTTCGCGTTTACTGGTCGGTCTATCTGCCCTTGGCAAAGCCTGCGCTCGCCGCTTTGGCATTGTTTTCCTTCATGAATTCCTGGAACGACCTCTACACGGCGATGATCTATCTGCCGTCCAATCTGCAAACCACCACCCTTCCGGTCGGGCTGTCACTGTTCCAGCGGCTCTACCGGGCGCAATGGGCCGTGATGATGGCGGCCGTCGTCATTTCCATCGCACCCATCATCATCGCCTTCTTCTTTGCCCAGAAGCAATTCATCCAGGGGATCGCCACGTCCGGTCTCAAGTAACCGAAGCCTGACCCTAAACCACTGAAGTCAAACAACATCGCTGCGGCGATGGAGGATGTTCTCATGCCAAAAATCACGCTTATCGGCGCCGGCAGCACGGTCTTTGCCCAGTCCATCATTGGCGATGTTCTGTCCAACCCGGCGCTGCAACACGCCACTATCGCCCTGCACGATATCGACGCCGAGCGTCTGAAGACCTCCGAAGTCGTGGCCCGCCGGATCGGGGACACGCTGGGGATCAAGAACCTCCGGGTCGAGGCCTCGCAAGACCGCCGGGCCATGCTCAAGGATGCCGACTTCGTCATCCTGATGATGCAGGTGGGCGGCTACAAGCCTGCCACCGTTACAGATTTTGAAGTCCCCGACAGCTTTGGCCTCAACCAGACCATTGGCGACACCCTCGGTATCGGTGGCATCTTCCGGGGCCTGCGCACCATTCCGGTGCTGTTCGACATCTGCCGCGACATAGAGGAACTCTGTCCCGATGCGCTGCTGATGCAATATGTGAACCCGATGGCGATCAACTGCTGGGCCATCAAGGACAGGTTTCCGCATATCAAGACCGTCGGACTCTGTCACTCGGTGCAGGAAACATCCCATCAACTGGCTGAAATCCTTGGCGAAAACCCCAGCGACCTCAATTATCTTTGCGCCGGCATCAACCACGTCGCCTTCTATCTCAGATTCGAAAAGGTGCTGGCCGACGGCACTACCGAAGACCTATACCCGCGCCTCAAGGCGATTGCCGAAGCGGGAACAGCGCCCGACGAAGACCTCGTCCGCTTCGAAATGCTGCGCCGCGTCGGCCATTTCGTCACCGAATCCAGCGTGCATTTCTCCGAATACAACTCCTGGTTCCTCAAGCGTGGTCGCCAGGACCTGCTCGACAAATACAAACTCCGCCTGGGCGAATATCTCTATCGCTGCCAAGACCAGATCGCGGAATGGCACGAGCTGCGCAAGGAGCTCGAAGGCGATGCGCCGCTGGACGTGGAGCAGTCCAATGAATATGCCGCAGGGATCATCCGCTCCATGGTCACCGGCGACAAGGGCCTGATCTACGGCAATGTTCCCAATCGGGGCCTCGTCGCCAACCTGCCCGATGATGCCGTGGTGGAAGTCCCCTGCCTCGTCGATCGGAATGGCATCCAGCCGACCGCCGTAGGTCGGATCCCCTCCCACCTTGCGTCAATCATGCAGCTCTCGATAAACGTGCAGCGCCAGACGGTTGAGGCCGCCATAAGCGGCAAGCGCGAACACATCTACCACGCAGCCATGCTCGATCCCCACACTGCGGCCGAACTGTCGCTGGACGAAATCTGGCAGCTCTGCGACCGTCTGATCGAGCGGCACGGCGATCTTCTGCCACAATATCGCTGAGCCGGTCACCGCACAAAGGACTAAACATGGTCGCCCTGTCACTGCGCAATGTCACCAAGTCGTTCAACGAGACCGATGTCATCAGGGGTGTGAGCCTCGATATCGACAAGGGCGAGTTCGTCGTCTTTGTCGGTCCGTCCGGCTGCGGAAAGTCCACGCTGCTGCGCATGATCGCAGGGCTCGACCATGCCACAAGCGGGGAAATCGCCATCGACGGGCAGGTGGTCAACGAGGTGGAACCGTCGCGGCGCGGCATTGCCATGGTGTTCCAGAGCTATGCGCTCTATCCGCACAAGACGGTGTTCTACAACATGGCTTTCGGTCTGCAGATCGAACGGCGACCCAAAGCGGAAATCGTGGCGCGGGTGACCTCTGCCGCGCGCATCCTTCACATCGAGAACCTGCTCCAGCGAAAGCCGGGACAGCTCTCCGGCGGCCAGCGCCAGCGCGTCGCGATTGGCCGTGCCATTGTCCGGCAACCCAAGGTCTTCCTGTTCGACGAACCGCTGAGCAATCTCGACGCGGCACTCCGCGTCGAGATGCGGATGGAGCTGGCCAAGCTGCATCGCGAATTGGGGGCGACGATGATCTATGTCACCCATGACCAGACGGAGGCCATGACTTTGGCCGACCGGATTGTCGTTCTCGATGGCGGCGTCGTGCAGCAGGTGGGTTCGCCCATGGAGCTTTACGAAAATCCCGCCAATCGTTTCGTGGCGGGCTTCATCGGCTCGCCGCGCATGAATTTCGTGCCGGCCGAGGTTGTCGCGACCGACGAGGGCGCGGTGACCTTGGCTCTGTTCGGCCGCACGATCGTAGTTCCGAGTCAGGAAAGAATGGCAGTAGGTCAGGCCGTCACATTGGGTATCCGCCCGCATGACCTGGAGTTGGTCGAGGCAGGGCAGTGCCTATGCGAGGGACAAGCGATACTTGTTGAGCGCGTGGGCACCGAAACACTGGTCACACTCGCCTGTTCCGGCACGGAATTGATAGCGGCTCTTCCCGGGCGCACCGATGTAGCACTCGGCCAGCGGCTCGAACTCGGCTTCGACCCCGCCCGCGCCAGGATATTTGCCTGATCGACCCTGCAAAATCTCAAAGCCGGAATGAAGATCATCCGGAAACGAGTGTACAGCGCTGCGGTCGAGCCAAGCATGCCTAAAGATAGGGTCTGCGCACACAGATCTGATCGAAGATTACTCTATTTATGCGCGGGCTGAAAGAGTGCCCGACCGGACTCCAGATTCCATGGGAGTATCGGATTTAGGAATGCCCGGATGCGGGCTTTAAGAATGCCACGATTGTGGGGGTAGCGGCTGTAAGAGTGCCACGATTTCCATCGGGTCAAAAAGAGAGGGCCCGATTGGGCCCTCGTTTAACCTCGACGAAAAATGCCGTCCAGGCTCGAACCTGTTATCTGGTGCAACCCGATGACGGGTAACCGGCACCGGAAGCAACCAGAGGGGGCTGTCCGTGCCGTGCAGCCGCGAGGATCGATGCGCAATCCTTGCGGTGGTAGAAGCGGCTGCGCTGGCCGGGGAACCGGAAGGCGCTATCTGGCAGGTCAGGGTAGACCAGTTCGAGGCGACCGCCGGTCTCGATGCCCAAGGCCCTCTTAAGTTCGGGTGTTGACACGTAGCCCGCGGCGAACCGTTCGATGTCGGAACGCGGGAAGAGCAGGGGGCGCGTGCCGGGGATCGGAACGAGTATCCCGTTCCTGACGAGTTGGCCGATCACGACGATATCGCAGTCCATCATGCGCGCGGCAACCAGCGTGGTGACCCGGTCCGGAAGGTCGAGGGCGGCCCGGGTCAGCGGGTGGGTAACCAGCGCCGCCGCGAAGGCTGTCTCGTCGACCAAGCGGATGTCCCGCATCCAATCCCCGATATCTCTGTCGGCACCGACGACATCGACCGATCCGGTCATGACGAGGTGCCACGCAGCCGATACCGGCAGCGGCTTCAGCCCGCTGTTCCGGATGGCGGTGGAGACGGAAGGCAGGATGCTCGGATCACGCGCCCGCCCGACATTAACCAGGAACCTCTCGCGCAAGGCGACGACATCGGCTTCGTAATAGGACTTTTCCGCCTCGACCATGAGATCGACGGGCGCCGGCACGGGGGCAAGCGCCCCGATTTCCTCGAGACCGGCAACCACCTCGACGCCGGCACCGAGGAGGAAGGCTGCCCTGTTGGGCGCGACGGTTCCAGATGCGCGGGACAGCAGCGCCGCGAATGCTGCCTTGGTGGTCGGCAGGCCGGAGGCTTTCGGGTCTTCTGTATTGTGCAGGGCCGACTTCAGGCGGGTGACGATGCTTTGGGAGCGGGTGAGCGTAAGACCGAATTCAGGCGCGAGGTCCCTGGCGTTCAACCAGGCGAAGGCGCCGATGCGTTTCGACCGCAGCGCCGAACGCGATCCGTCGCGCAGGTCCATGATGAGCGTCTTGGTGGCCGGGGAGAGATGCAGGGAGCTGCGGAGCCGTTCGAAGCCGTCCGTGGCCACCGGTCTATCGATCGTCCAGTGGGGCAGGTCCTTGCTGGCGAGATTGTCGACGGCCCATTCGTGGAAGGCATCCGTTCCACCGGCCAGCACGGTGCCGACCCGGTGGAGTGTTCCGGGGCGAAGCGGGAGCGCCGAGGCAATTGTCAGATATCCGCTTATACCCTCGTAGGCCACGCTCATTCCGGCCAGCAGGTGGAAGATGTCACCCGGACCGAGGGCCTGCCACGGCTCGGGGAAGCGGAGGCATGAACGAGCACGGGTGTCGGGGTCGGTATCGACCAGGCCGGCTATCGCGCGGAGCATCTCGCGCAGCTCGTCCGGCACCAGCGGCTGGGGATGGTCGCGCAGGTCGGTGAGGGGCAGGCCGCGCTCGTCCTTGCAGCTGTCACACTTCTCGGGCCCGCACAACTGGCGGCGCCCGAGTTGCGTGCCGCAGACCGGGCAATCGGCCAGGAGCAACTCCATCGTGCCCGGGTCGAAGGCCAAGGGTCTCACGTCCCAGATTGCACGGTGGTGGGGGCTGGCCTCGAGCGCCCTGGGCGACACGCGGCGACGGACGCGTTCGAGGAAGGTCAGCCTCAGGAACTGGCCGTGGAAGTCGATGCCGCGGACGCCGGACCCCGGCATATGGTTTTTGGGATGCAGGCGGCTGCGGATTTCGGAGACATCGACACCGAGGCGGACTGCCAGCACAGCCAGCTGATCGGGGGCGAGGTCCGCGCCGGCGATATACTCGGGCCGGTTGGTGGCAATACCGGCCTGGGCCAAGGCCGCGATCGGGTTGGCGAACACGGTTCGGGCGAAGGTGCGGTCGATGAACCCGACGAGGCTTTCGTCAGGTTCAGGCTGCTTGGTGATGAATGCGGGCACGACGTCGGCGGGCGCCACGAGCTTGCCCTTGCTGTAGCGCCAGGTCATCGGGCTGCTTCCATGACTTCGGCCTCGATCGCCTTGAGCTTCTTTTCGGTGGCGGCGGAACCGGTCTTGTTGGCGAACGGGTCCTTGCCCGGCTTTTCCAGACCACGGTTCCATGCCCGGAACGCTTTGGCGATGTGGTTCCAGTCCATGGGCTCGTCGTTATCGAAGGACTCCTCGAGGGCGAGGCGCAGGAAGCGCACGACCGTCCCGACGACACCCTGGGCCATGTCGAAGACCAGGGCGCGCGTGGCAACGTCGGCTATCAAGTTCAGGGGTTCGTCGATGACCTGCGCGGTGACCAATTCGCGCTCGAAGCGACCTACGAACTGCATGAAGTAGGTGACGTCGTCGGCGTCGTCGAGCGATGCTGCCCCGAAGTCGACGATGCGCTTCTGGCGGGAATGGTTCTCCTTGAACGTGATCAGGCGCCGCACGCGGTCGGTACCGACGAGCACCAGGCTGAACAGCCCGTCGTTGACGAGGCTCTTGAGCGCGTTGGCGATGTTTTCCAGATGCACCGGGCCGGCGTTCTGGATCATGGTGTGGCACTCATCGAGGATGACGATGCGCGTCTTCTTGGCCCGTGCCTTCTGGAGCAAGTCCAGATTGACCCGGGCCTCGACGTAGGAACGCGTGTTGAGGACTTCCGATGCGGCTCCGACGTCACCGAATGCCAGGAGGATGGCTGCCTGCAGGTGGCGTGTCGATTTGACGGACGACTTGACCGTGACGACGAGGATCGGCACCTCGCCGGGCTCTAGGTCGGGATCTTCGAGGATCGTGTCCGTGAAGAGTTTGAGAGATCGGCTCTTGGTGGCCCCGGACGGACCGATGACCGGGAGGAGGTAGAGTTCCTCGGCCTTGATGGGTGCGCCCCGAGCGGCTTCGAGGCGGCTTTGGTATTTGCGCTCGGCGCGGACCGTTTCCTGCATCAGCGTGCCGAGTGCCCGGTGGAGCTGAGTCATGCGGGGGTGTCCTCGGCGGCATCGCGCAGGCTGACCCCGACATGTTCCATCGCATTGTCGATCAGCAACCGGTTCGGGGCGACGAACATCGGGTAGTCTTGCTCGATATCGGGATAGGCGGTCTTGACGTAGGTCTTGGGCATCATGACGTGCTTGAGCGTCGTGGCGATGCTGTAGACGGACGGCGGTTCGGCGCTGAGCAAGAAGCCGACGATGCAACGGCTATGGAGAAGGCCCGAGAAACCGGGTTGGAGTGCACGGTCCAAGGCATGGGGAAGTTCCCGCTGAACTTGCCGACGATTTCCCTGGGTGGATCGTAGAAGTTCATGGCCGCTGCGTTGTGTTCCTGGAGGATATCGAAATAGCCGATCCCCCGGAGGACCGCCTCGATGACTGCCTCGTGCGGGACGGCATAGACCTGGCCGCCATTGCGCTTACGCAGGCGCAGGCCGTCATGCCAGATTATATAGTCGGCATGGGCGATACCGTTGCGAATGTCGTCGCGGAACGCCGCGGCCAGCAATTCTCCGAGGCGTGTCATCCCGATCGAACGGGCGGTTTCGGCGAGATTGCGGAAGGTGGCATTGGCATTGGGACCGATGACGGCGCGGGGCTCCTTGCGCACTCTCACCAGGGCCTGGAACGGCCACAGGTTGTATGGGGCGGTGGTGATGACGCCCATGACGTTCTTGATAGATTCGTAGACACCGCCGGCCTCGGACAGCTGCGAGTAGAGCAGGAGCAGCACGCGGTATTCCGGTGTCGTAAGCGGCGAGCCCTTCTGGAAATAGGCGTCGAGTTCATGCCGGACCTCGGCGGCGGTTATCCTGGTCGACCAGCCGGCGGCCTGCATTCCGCGGAACTCGCCGCCGAGCGAAGCGGCGAAGTCCAGCTCGTTCATCTGTCGGGCAAACCCGTAGAGTCGGGACATCTCGCTCGCGAGATCTGCGAGGTATTGGCGTTCGACGAGCGAGGGATGGTAGGTGGTTTCGGCTTTGTCGTCAGGGGTCACTCTGCTGGCACTTCCGGGTTATCATCGGGCAACGGATGGGATTGGCGGGGGCACGATGGCAGAGCAGTTCACGGCGACCACCCCGATCGGCTACCTCAACAAGGCGGAGGCCTACAGGGCCGGTGCGCAGCTACTCGCCCGCGACCTGAAGGTTCTCGGCGGATGGTCGGGCGATCCCATCCGCTATCTCTATTATCACGCGATCGAGCTCTACATGAAAGCTGCGTTGATATCGGCGGGCCAGACCGAGACTCAGCTCCGCGAAATCGGCCACGGTTTCACGAAGTTGGCCATGGCGTGCAACTTGGTCGATTTCGGCCTCAACGAGGCCGACGACTTGCGGGTCTTGGGCCTCATTGATACGGACCGGAATTACATCAAGGCGCGCTACCACTATACCGGGGCATTCACGGTCCCGACGATCCAGGCGCTGGACGGCACTGCCCACGAGATCGCCCACTTGGCCGTGGCAATGGTTCGGCGTTCCGGGCAGGCGGTGAGAAAGCAACGACCGGCCTTACCGATGAATTATCGCTACCAGAGCAGGTGATCAACCGCCGGGAGCTATTCGAATTACCCGGGCCGCTCCATCAATCCGAACCTGCGGTCTCGGGAAACGCAGCCCGTTCAGGCAGTCTGCCCCGAATACGTGTCGCGAGTGACAAGGACCCCGACCATCGCAGACATCGCGAAAGCGGCGGCGCCAAAGACGAAGGCGCTCCACCATCCGGCATGGTCGTAGAGAATGCCGCCCATGAACGCGCCGAACGTGATGGCGAACTGGATAAGTGCCACGAACAGGCTACCGCCGGCTTCCAGGCGATCCGGGATGACCCGCGTCATCCATGTGTTCCAGGCAACGGGTACAGGGGTCGTAAAAAGCCCCCATACAATGAGCAAGATCGCGGTCGCCACGGCATGTGATCCAAGACCGACCAGGGCCAGGGCGACGATCACCAGAATGGCAGGGAACCCGATAAGCACCGCTGTAAGGTGCTTTCGAAGGAAGACACTGATGACCGTCGTGCCGAACAGGCCCGCCAGACCGATCGCGAGCAGATAGGCCGACAGACTTCCGATATCGAGGCGTGTCACGAACTCCAGAAATGGGCGTAGATAGGTCGACAAGGCAAACTGGCCGGTGAAAAAGGCGATCATGGCAACCATGCCGGTCGCGAAAACCTTGTCTCGAAGCAACCCGAATATGTTCCTGATCGCGACGGCGGCGGTAGGAGGAACGCGGGGCAAGGCGATTGCCTGCCAGACGAAGGCGATGATGCCCAGGGGCACGACCACGAAGAACGCCCCTCTCCAGCTGACCACCCCGCCCAGCAGGCTGCCGAGGGGTTGGGCGAGAACTGACGCCAAGGCGCTGCCCCCCTGCAGCATAGAGAGAGCCTTCGGCAAGTCACGACCCAGGACGATCCGGGCGAGGATGGCCGTGGTCAAGGAGATGTAACCGCCGATCGCTATGCCGATAAGAGCGCGACCGGCCATAAAGACAAGATAGTTCGGTGCGAGGGCGACGGTAATTCCTGAAAGCACCAGCACGACAGTGTAGCCCAGCATCACGCTGCGTCGGTCGAGGCGACGCAGCAACGACGGCCCGAACAAGGCGGTGATGACGGCGAAGAACCCCGAGAACGCGATGGCTTGTCCAGCCTGGCCCTCGGTGATGCCGAGCTCCCCGGCGATCGGCGTGAGCAGGGCCACCGGCATGAATTCCGATGCGATGAGCACGAACATGGTCAGCGACATGCAGACCACGATGCCCCAAGGGGTTGAGCCTTCTGTTGGACGCGCTGTCTCCGTCGCCGACATCCTGGTCCTCCTCGAGCTCAGTTCGCCAAAGCTTCGATGGTGACGCTGGCGCCGTCATCGATCGCGGCAAGTTGCTCCACCGTGGCGTCTATGCGCCCCAGCGGTACCTTGCCAGCCCAGTAGCCGATCGGTCCATAGTAGAGGGCGATCCATTGGCCGGGTTGATAATACCCGACCTCGGGAATCAGAGGATCGTCGCCCGCCGGTGCCCCGACCATCGTTAGCGGCGCGGCGAGGCGGATAACCTTCTCGTCGTAGCCGGGATAGTCGCCGGCCTCGACCGTCATCGGCAGTTGGGCGAGGAGGTCATCTGCCGTGGGACTGTCGTAGAGCGTGACGGTGAAGGCCTCGTCGCCGATACGAAACACGACCTGTTTGTCGGTCAGGTTCCGGAGGTGGAGGTTACCGTCCTGCGCGGCGACCGAACCGGTTGCGATGGCGAAGGACATCATAAGCGCGGTGACGAGCGCCGGAATCTTGATCATTGCGATGGCCTTGGGAGTAGAGGGGGAGGAGGCGCGCATGCGCGCCACCGGGTTAGAGCTTGCCGCCGAAGACGGGGAAGGCGCTGGCGTCGCCGTAGTCGACGCTGCCGTAGGCCTTGAGCGTGGTCATGTCCTCGGCCGAGATCTCGAAGTCGACGTCGGCATTGCTCCGCATGTGATCGGGATTGGCGGTCTTCGGCAGCGGCAAGAGGCCCAGCTCCAGGCAATAGCGGATGCAGAGCTGGGGGACGCTGACCCCATAGCGCTCGGCGATGCCGGCGATGTCCTGATTGTCGACGAGGCTGCCGTGGGCGACCGGCGAGTAGGCTTCGACGAGGATGTCGTTGCGCTTGCAAAAGTCGATGAGCTCGAAGGGCGTGTTGCCGACGTGGCTCAGGACCTGATTGATCACCGGCTTGACCTTGCCATTATCGAGGATGTTTCGCATGTCGATCTCCTCGAAGTTCGAGACGCCGATCGAGCGGACCTTGCCGGCCTGCTGGGCCTCTTCCAAAGCGCGCCAGGCCTCCAGGTTTCCTTCGAAGAAGTGTTCGCCGTTGCGGAACTGCTTCCAAGGCTGCGGCGCATGAATGATGATGAGGTCGTAATAGTCGAGACCGGCGGCCTCGAGGGAGCCGTCGATGCTGCTGGCCGCCTCTGCGTGGTTCTTGAAGTCGGCCTGGATCTTCGTGGTCACGAAAAGCTGGTCGCGGGAAACGCCGCTGCTCTTGACGCCTTCGCCTACGCCGCGCTCGTTGCCATAGCCTTGGGCGGTGTCGATGTGGCGGTAACCGATCTCGACGGCATCGCGGACAGCCTGCGCGACTTTGTCGTCGTCGATGCGCCATGTGCCCAGCCCGAGCTTGGGAATACTGATGCCGTTGGAAAGTTCATAGGTGTCTTGGAGGATCATTTCATAGCCTTTCCGTCATTGTTGAAGGGAATATACGCCCGGATGATCTCACTGATTAGTCGGCGCAGTTCGCATGAACCTATTGACCTCCGATATTAATCGGCTTCACCATTCGGCATGGACAGAAAAGATCTCAACGACCTAGTTTGGTTCATGGCCGTGGCGGAGGAACGCAGTTTCACCAAGGCCGCCGTTCGACTTGGCACGTCGCAATCGACCTTGAGCCTCACGATCAAGAACCTCGAGGAAAGGTTGGGGTTGCGTCTGCTCACCCGCACGACCCGCAGCGTCTCCCCGACCGAGGCCGGTGAGCGGTTGCTGGAATCCTTGGCGCCCAGCATCGGGGACATCGAGGACAGGTTGAACATGCTGGTCGCTTCTGGGGACCGCCCCTCGGGTCTGGTCCGGATCAGCACGTCCGACCACGCGTATTATAGCGCTATAGCCCCGAAGCTCGGACCGGTGCTGGAACAGTATCCCGATGTGCAGGTCGAATTGAATCTCGACAACGGCTTCCGCAACATCGTCGAGGATCGTTTCGACGCTGGGGTCCGATTGGGCGAAAGCGTAGACAAGGACATGATCGCCGTCCGCATCGGCCCCGACTGGCGGATGATCGTGGTAGCTTCGCCCGACTATTTCGCCGCGCATGGCAAGCCGGAAACCCCTCAGGATCTGGTGCAGCACAACTGCATGAACCACAGGCAGCGCAGCGATTCCGGTCGTTATGCCTGGGAGTTCGAAAGAGATGGCAGGGAGCTGCGCGTCCGGGTCGACGGTCAACTGACCTTCAACACGTCCTACGCCATGCTTGATTCTTTGGTGGCCGGACGAGGCATTGGTTTCGTCGCCGAGGATATGGTCCGGCAGCACTTGGCAGACGGCAGGCTGGTTCAGGTGCTCGACGAATGGTGTCCGATGTTTTCGGGCTACTACCTGTATTATCCCAGCCGCCGACAGAATTCGGCGGCATTTAACATCGTGCTCAACGCATTGCGCGAAAGCGCCTAGAAGGGCGAGTTCCACTCGTCTGGCAGGGGTTGCGTATTGCCGTGACGCTGGTCCAGCGCCCGGAGCTCCACCATTTCTTCGTCTTTCAATACGAAGTCCCAGACTGCGAGGTTCTCTGGGATGCGAGAGGGCGTCGCCGTCTTGGGCAACGGCACCAGGCCCTGCTGCAGGTGCCAGCGGATGACCACCTGAGCCGGGGTCCGACCGTGGCGTTCCGCGATCGCCATCACGACCGGGTTTCGCAATACACGTCCGCCGTTGCTGCCGAGCGGGCTATAGCTCTGGATCGTTATGGCGTGCCGGAGGTGGTGTTCACGGATGGCACGCTCCTGAAAGAACGGATGCAGCTCGAGCTGGTTGATCGCCGGCACGACGCCGGTTTTGCCGACAATGTGGTCGACATGGGCAGCGGTGAAATTCGACACACCGATCGAACGGACCCTGCCGGACTTCCGTAGATCAACGAGCGCTTCCCAAGTCTCTACGTACTGGCTGGTAGCCGGCATGGGCCAGTGGATCAAGAACAGGTCCAGATAGTCCAGACCGAGGCGCTTCAGGCTGGCATCGAAAGAGCGAAGGGCGTTGTCGTAGCCCATGTCGCGGCCCCTGAGTTTGGAGGTGACGAAGAGTTCGCCGCGATCGACCTCCGCCTCGACGACCGCACGACCGACGCCGCCTTCGTTGCCATAGGCCTGGGCGGTATCCAGATGGCGGAAGCCTGCGTCTATCGCTTGCGAGACCAATGTTTCGGCCTGCCTGTCACCGATCTGCCAGACACCGAAACCCACCTTGGGCATCGTGCGACCATCGTTAAGGGCTGTGTTGCGGTCCATCGCGGTACTCCTGCGTTGGAGGCACTCTAGCCACTATGGTCGGCCTCAATTAGAGCCCGGAACCCGCTAGCACTTATATGCCACGGCGATAAATCGGATGTGGTCGCGCCATGCACCTCAGCGGTTAAGGCACATCTCGGCTTTCCGGCACACGAATGTCGCGTTGGACCCGTTGGCCTACTTCCGATCGAATTCGGTAACCAACGATGACAGATTGAATCGCGCAAAGTGACCCGTTGATTTATCGATAGATCATATCAATGCAAGTTTATTTATAGTGGTATTGGATTGTTCGATGCCTCGGTCACAGGAACTCTACGTCAGACTCAGGGCTTGCTTGCGCGCACATGGTCTCGTTCTTTCAGGACCGGATCCGCTGGTCGAACACGCGATCGCCTCGAATGGTTTTCGTCGCCTCGGCAGGTTGGCGAACTTGCAGGTATTGGCGGATCAACGCGTCGTCACGGTCGTTGCGGTCACTGCCGAGAGAGCGTCTTGGCAGTTTGCCGGCGAACTTGCAGCGCTATCAAAAGTACTGGCAGGCGCGGGAAGGCGGATCATGATCGTCGGCGGTCGGCCACGCGGAGCCACCGGTCCCTTTCTGTTCACCCATCTGGGCGAGGACGGGACTGACACCGGAGAGACGATAACGAGAGCATGCTTCTGCCTGCCTGCCACCGCCTGACCGAGCGGCATCGGACATCAACGGCAGGTCGGAAGTTCGTCCCACCGGGTAGTATACCGCGGAGATCGCATCTCGAATTTAGTCGAAAACGCCGCTTTGTTCGCGATCCCCAGTGCTGCCGGCACAACGGTGGCACGGCCCCACCGCTTGTTGGCGAGATCGACGGCGGCCATGACCTTGGCGGCCTTCTCGTGGTCCATGGCATCGAACAGGGCCGGCTGCCTCTCGGATGGGCGCACCAGGTCCTGGGTGACGATGCCGGCCTTGCTGTAACGGAACCCCGATTTCCAGAGGGCGTCCACGGCGCGCTTGGCAGCCTTGATCAAAGCCAGGGAGTCGTTGGTGGTTTCGGGCATGGTCACCGTCATGGATACATTGCGCTGCGGTTCGTCGTCATTGAACTTGCTGGTATGCATGAAGACGTTCACGTGGTCGGTGGCGAGGTCATGCCGCCTGAGCTTCTCGCCCAACCGGTTGGCATAGCCGGCGACGGCCTGCTCCATTTCGACCTTCCGGGTGACGCGCTGGCCGAAGGACCGCGTGACCGCGCACCCTTGGCGCTGCGGGGCGACGGTTTCCAAGGCGATGCAGGGCGTGCCGTTGAGTTCGAGGACGATCTTTTCCCCGACGACGGTGAGCAATCCGCGCGCGGTCTTGGCGTCCATGTCACGGAGCTGGCCGGCGAACCGGATGCCGAGCTGGGCGAGCTTGAGCTGGCTGGCGCGTCCGATGCCCCATACGTCGCCGATCGGGAAGTCGGCCATAACGCGGGCCTGTTCCATGGGGTCCGTCAGGTCGAGCACCCCTCCGGGGATTTTCTTGGCGGCCTTGTTCGCCAGTTTGGCGAGGGTCTTGGTCGGACCGATGCCGACACACGTGGGGATGCCGGTCCATTGCCGGACGGTGGAGCGCAGGTCGCTCGCCCAAGCGGTCCGGTCCTTCACCGGCAGCCGCGAGAGGTCTATGAAGCTCTCGTCGATGGAATAGATTTCAACGTCCGGCGAGAACGTGTCGTAGATCATGTTCATCCGCCGGCTCATGTCGCCGTACAAGGCATAGTTGCTGGAGAAGACGGCGACATCGTTGTCCCGGCACAGGTCGCGGATATGGAACATGGGCTGGCCCATCTTGATGCCCAACGCTTTCGCCTCGTTGGTGCGGGCGACCGCGCAGCCGTCGTTGTTGCTGAGCACGATGACCGGGCGATCTTCCAGCCGGGCGTCGAAGACGCGTTCGCAGGAGCAATAGAAGGAATTGCCGTCGACCAGGGCGAGGGCAGGGGGATGGCCGCTCATCGCTTGAGGTCGCGGATGGTCGCCGTCACCACGCCCCATACGGAGATGTCGGTGCCCACTGCGACGGTGAAGGGCGGCAAGGTGGCATTCTCGTTGTGGAGCCGCAGCACGCCGCCCCGCCGATGCATTCGCTTGGGGTGACCCATCGCTACGTCAACTACGAGCAGGTGGCGAACGCCAACTCGATGCAGGAGGTGGATCTGGAAATCCTTCCGTTCACCAAGCGCTGGCCCTATGGCGACGAGCGCGAGTACCGTGCGGTCTATGCCAGTGAAAACGAGGAAATCCAGGCGTATCCGGTGCCGGTGCCGCTTTCCGCCATCAAGAGGATCACGTTGAGCCCTTGGCTTGCGCAGCCTTTGGTGGATCCGGTCAAGCTGACCTTGAAATCCTTACCGGGTTGCAGTGGCCTGAAGATCTACCGGTCGACCCTGATCGACAACAAGCAATGGCAGAAGCTGGCGCATCGGGCCGCGCCACCGCCATCGGCGCCTTCATAAGACTCTAGTGTCTGCAAATCGGCCGGAAGGAGTCCCTGGAGTCTGCTCGGGCACTCTTAGCGCCGAAATCGGGCACTCTTTCAGCCGCGTCATACTATTGAGTAAATTGGCTGGGGAACCTGGATTCCCAGCAAAACTAAATATGGCCCGTAAGTCACTGAAAACATTGATGCCGCCAGTGGCCAACTTGGCCACTTGGACCATGTCGGTGGCCAAGTGGTCAAGTCAGTGCCTCGAATATCTTCACCTGGTGGAACGGCGCTTTGACATACGCCAACAAAGTTTGAGAGCCAGCTGCGTCCCCCCTCTGTGACGTCAGCCCTGATCTCAATTTTTCTGATGGATCTACCAAGTTAGCAACGGCACAAACCTAATCGACCAATGAGAGATTCATGACGGAGAGAAAGCCTTCATGAAGCGGTCGCGCGAGCGCTGGATGTGGGTTCGCATGGCGTCTTCAGCCGCCGGGGCATCCCGGGCGACCAGCGCGGCAATGATGTTTTCGTGCTCCGCTATGGCGTCGCTGGTCACTCTCGCATGGTAAAACAGGCGGAACAAATGGACATGCGTATGCAGGCTGGCCAGCGTTTCCTGCACGAGTTCATTGCCGCTGGCATGGGCAATCACATCATGAAAATCGCTGTCCAGCCGGGCGAACCGTCCGTAGGCCTCCGGCCCCGTGTCGCCTGCCTGCATTTCGGCGGCCAGCCTGATCAAATTGGCCCGGCCATCATCGGTCAATAACAAGGCCGCGCGCCCGGTGGCAAAGGGCTCGAGCAGAAGGCGCAGTTCATAAAGCTGGTCGAGGCGAGCGCTGTCCATCTGGTTGGCGGCGCTGTAGCCAATGAGGTGGGTCTTCACAACCAGCCCCTGCGCTTCAAGCCGCGAAAGGGCCTCCCGGATCGGCGTTTGCGAAACGCCCAGGGTACGCACCAATCGGTCAACCGAGATACGTCCCCCCGGGGCGATCTGGCGCGTCATCAACTGCGCATAGATGGCATTGTACACCTCGTCGCCCAGCCGTGTCGGCCGCTTGAGAGGCGTTGGCGCCTGGCTGTCGCTTGAGTCCATTTCCCGCTGTTCCGGATTGGCTATTGACGCTCCCCACTTGATAGCACCATAGTCTGCCTCGCTCAATCAGATATCCGATCGGATTTGATATCGTGCACACTGTTCCTGTCGAAAAGTTGCGTCAGACAGCGGAATACGCCCTCCTTGCGGCCGGGGTTCCGGCAGACCATGCCCGGATGCAGGTGGATCTTTGGCTGGATGCCGATCTGCGCGGCGTGCCCTCGCATGGCCTTTTGCGCCTTGAGCGCCTGGCCGAACGAATTGCCGCCGGCCTGGCTGATCCGCAGGCCAGTGGCGAGCATACCTGGCAGGGCAGTGGGTTTCTCCGTGTGGATGGTCGGAATGGTCTGGGCCCGGTCGTGGCCGATGCCGCACTCACCGCAATCCAGGCGCGTGCCAAACAAACCGGCATTGCCATGGCCGCTATCGCCAATGCCCAACACATCGGCATGCTCGCCTGGTATGCCGAGCGGATCGCCCGATCGGGGCAGGCCGCCATCGTGCTGTCGACCAGCGAAGCCCTGGTTCATCCCTGGGGCGGGCGGCAGGCTTTGGTGGGTACCAATCCAATTGCCATTGGCGTGCCGACCGGGGAGGCCGATCCTTTTGTCATGGACACGGCCACCAGCCGTGTGTCGATGGGCGAAATCCACGATCACGCCAATCGCAACGCGCCGATTCCGGCCGATTGGGCGCTTGACGCGCGCGGCAATCCCACGACGGATGCTCATGCGGCCAAGTCCGGCGCCATAGCGCCCTTTGGTGCGGCCAAGGGTTATGCACTGGGCCTGGCGTTCGAGCTCCTGGTCAGTGCGCTGTCGGGCGCCGCGCTTGGCACCGAGGTGCATGGCACGCTCGATGCCACACACCTGGCCAACAAGGGCGATCTGTTCATTGTTATCGACGGTCCCAGCATTGCGGGCCTTGCCGCCTATCTCGATATCATCCGCTCCGCCGAACCGGCGCAGGGATTTGACGCCGTGCTGATCCCAGGCGAACGCGGCCGCGCCATCCGGGCACAACGCCTGCAAGACGGCGTGCCCATCGCCGACGCCGTTTGGGATCGCCTCCAGGCCATGGTGCAAGCGCCGGCCATTCAACCACAGCAGGCCATGTCATGACCTCTCTCTTTGCCGTCTCGCGCCTGCCGCGCAACCTGGTTTTTGGCGCAGGACAGCGTCACGCCCTTGCCGGCTATGTGGCACAACTTGGCAAGCGCGCGCTGATCGTCACCGATCAGCGGCTGGCCGCCGATCCGCAGTTTGTTGAGCTGGTGCAGGGACTCACAGCAGCTGGCATTACCACCGAAGTCTATTCGGGCACTGTCGCCGAACTACCGGCGGCCAGCATTCTCGATGGTCTCGAACAGGGCAGGGCCTTTGGTGCCGAAGTGGTCATCGGCATTGGGGGTGGTTCCTGCCTCGACGCCGCCAAGGTTATTGCGCTGCTGCTGACCCATGGCGGCAAGCCGGCCGACTATTATGGCGAGTTCAAGGTTCCAGGGCCGATCCTGCCGCTGATTGCCATCCCCACCACAGCAGGCACGGGTTCCGAAGTGACCCCCGTTGCCGTGGTCTCTGACCCTGATCGTGCGGTCAAGGTCGGCATTGCCAGTCCCCATCTTATTCCACACACGGCCATCTGCGACCCTGAGCTTACCTATAGCTGCCCGCCAGGCCTGACGGCAGTTTCCGGGGCAGATGCGCTGACCCATGCGATCGAAGCCTTCACGACCTTGCGCCGCAGCGTCGACGAAACCACCGTCCATGAGCATGTTTTCGTCGGCAAGAATGCATTCTCCGATCATTACGCGCTCGAAGCCATAAGGTTGATCTCAGCCAGCCTGAAGCCTGCCTATGACGACGGCGCCAACCACGCGGCGCGCCATGATCTGATGATGGGCGCGACCCTGGCCGGGCTGGCCTTTGGCGCTGCCGGAACAGCCGCTGCCCATGCCGTCCAATATCCGGTAGGTGCCCTGACCCATACGGCCCATGGCGCGGGCGTTGCTGTCATGATGCCCTATGTCATGGAATTCAACGCCAGCCACGCCCGGGCGGAAATGGCCCAGATCGCCGACGCCATGGGCCTTGTTGGTGCCACCGATTGTGCCGGCAAGGCGGCTTCGGCAATCGAGGCCATTGTCACTCTCTTTGCATCAGTCGGCATACCCGTGACCCTGCGCGATCTGGGCGTAACCGAAGACAAGCTTGCCTGGACTGCCGAGGCAGCTTTGGGGGCGACGCGCCTCGTCAAGAACAATCCGCGCCTGCTCGACCCTGCGAGCATGGCCCTGCTCGTCAACGCGGCCTACAGCGGCGACCGCGCCGCGCTTCGCCATTCAGTCCAGGACTAGTCCATGAACCAGCACGCCTCATTTTCCGGCCTGAGCTTTGATCCCAGCCAGTTGCCGTCCGATTTATGGATCGACGGCCAGTGGCGCCCCGGTGCCACGGGCCAGCGCATTGACGTCATCGACCCGTCAACGGGCAAGGTCATCACCGCGGTGGCGGATGCGACCGTCGAGGACGCCATGGCGGCAGTCACGGCCGCCCAAAAGGCCGCGCCCGGCTGGGCTGGCACAGCACCGCGCGAGCGTGGAGAAATCCTGCGCCGCTGCTTTGAACTGATGATCGAGCGCCGCGACATGCTGGCCGAACTGATCAGCCTCGAAAACGGCAAGTCATTGAGCGACGCACGCGGCGAGGTCACCTATGCCGCCGAATTTTTCCGCTGGTTCTCCGAGGAGGCGGTGCGTCTCAACGGCGATATCTATACCGCCCCCAGCGGCGCCAACAAGATCGTGGTCGAACACCAGCCGATCGGCATTGCCGTCCTGGTGACGCCGTGGAATTTCCCAGCCGCCATGGCAACCCGCAAGATTGCGCCGGCCTTGGCTGCGGGCTGCACCGTCGTGCTCAAGCCAGCGACGGAAACCCCGCTCACCGCCTTCGTCCTGGCCGATATCTATCGCGAAGCAGGCGTGCCCGCCGGCGTGGTCAACGTGCTGACCACCTCGCGCTCCGGCGCCACCGTCAGCGCCATGCTGCACGACCCGCGGGTGCGCAAGCTCTCGTTCACCGGCTCGACCGAAGTGGGCCGCAAGCTGCTGCGCGAAGCCGCCGATACGATCATATCCTGCTCGATGGAATTGGGTGGCAATGCACCCTTTATCGTCTTTGACGACGCCGATCTCGACGCTGCCCTCGATGGCGCGATGATCGCCAAGATGCGCAATGGCGGCGAAGCCTGCACGGCTGCCAATCGCTTCTATGTACAAAAGGGCATTGCCGACGCCTTCTCAAGGGGACTGGTCGAGCGCATGGAGGCGCTCAAGGTCGGTGTCGGCTATGACGCCAAGACGCAATGCGGCCCATTGATCAACCAGGCGGCCGTCGATCGGATTGGCGGGCTCGTCGACGATGCCGTGGGGCAGGGTGCCTCGGTGCTGGCCGGCGGCAAGGCTACCGGTGGGGTCGGCTTCTATTTTCCGCCCACCGTCATCAGCGACGTTCCCGCCAGTGCCAGCATTACGCGGGAAGAAATCTTCGGCCCTGTCGCGGCGATCACCACCTTTGCCAGCGAGGATGACGCGGTCAGCGCCGCCAATGACACCGAATACGGCCTGATTGCCTATGTCTACACCCGCGATGTCGGGCGCGGCATGCGTGTGTCCGAACGGCTCGAAGCGGGGATGGTCGGATTGAACCGGGGTCTGGTCTCCGATCCTGCGGCCCCTTTTGGTGGCGTCAAGCAAAGTGGGCTGGGCCGCGAAGGTGCTCACCACGGCATCATGGAGTTTTGTGAGACCAAATATATCGCCGTGAGCTGGTAATCCAGTTGTCACGGCACGAGGGAGGACGTGCAGTGAAGATCACTAAAGTCGAAACGTTTCAGCTGGCCTTCGACGAGGCCAAGCCCAACAACCGCTCAGCATTCGTGCGGATCGAAACCGAGGATGGTCAGTTCGGCATGGGTGAAGCTTCGCCCATGGCCGGCGGGCTGGCCTCGCTCACCATTATCGCGCATGAGATGGCGCCGTTTCTTGTCGGCAAGGACGCGCTCGATCATGCCGTGCTGATCGATACGCTGTACCACAAATGCATCAAGCTCGGGCCCGAAGGCGCGACCACCGGCGCGCTGGCGGCACTCGACATCGCCCTTTGGGATCTCAAGGGGAAGCTGTTCGGACAGCCAGTCTACAAGCTGCTGGGCGGTGCCTGGCGGACCAGCCTCACCTGCTACGCTTCGGTGGGCGGCAATGCCTGGCGTACGGTCGATCAGGTCGTGGAGGTCGTGGAGCGCCGCGTCGCCAAGGAAAAGCCGGCTGCAGTCAAGATCCGTTGGGACGGGGATCGCACCAAGCTCGATGTCGATATTCCCGGGGACATCGCCAAGGCCAAGGCCGTTCGCAAGGCCTTGGGCGACGATTTCGTCCTCGGCTTCGATGCCAATAATGGCTATTCGGTCGGCGGTGCCATGCGGGTCGGCCGGGCGCTCGAGGACCTCGGCTACACCTGGTTTGAGGAGCCGGTGCAGCACTACCATATCTCTGCCATGGGTGAGGTCGCCCAACGCCTCGACATCACCGTTTCGGCAGGCGAGCAGACCTATACGCTTCAGGGCCTCAAGGACCTGATCAATGCCGGTGTGCGCATGGTGCAGCCCGATATCGTCAAGATGGGCGGCATCACCGGCATCATGCAATGCGCCGCAATTGCCTATGCCCATGGCGTCGATCTGGTGCCGCACCAGACCCAGCCATCATTGGGGCATCTGGCCAACCTGCACGTGCTCTCCACCATCATGCATCTCAACAAGCCAGTCGAACTGGCAGATGGCTGGGAACGCGCCGGCAGTGTCTTCACCAACCCGTCCGAACCAAGAGACGGGCTTTTCCACCTGCCTACCGCGCCGGGTCTGGGTGCGCAATTTGACGCCGAGGAATTGAACCGGAGACGCATTCCAGTCTCCGCTTAAAGCCACATCAAGGGAGGAGAAACCTTATGGCTCTGTCGAGAAGACGATTTCTGATCAACGCCGGGGCCGCCAGCGCCGCCGCCGGTATTGGCCTGCATATGCCGGCAGCTTTTGCCCAAGAGGAGGTGCTGACCATCGCCCTGGCTGCGCGCGCGCCCACGGGCGTCAATCCCCAGCAGACCGGGCTGACCGGTGGTGACAATTGGGCGATCTACCAGATCTTCAACACCCTGGCGCGCAACCCCGACGGCAAGTTCGGCGTGCGCCCCGAGGATTTCGAGCCGAGCCTGGCCGAAAGCTGGGAGAGCTCGGAAGATGCCAAGAACTGGACGTACAAGTTGCGTCAGGGTGTGCAGTTTCACAAAGGCTATGGGGAGATGACCTCCGAGGATGTCGCCTTCACTATCGGTCGCCATCTCGATCCCGACCTTGTCACCGGCGGTAAGGTGAATTTCAACAACATCGAAAGTGTTGAGGCTCCAGATACTTATACTGTTGTTTTCACTCTCAAGCGGCCCGATCCGTTGTTTAATGGCTCGGTCATTTCGACCCTGCCGGCGTCCATCCTGAGCAAGAAGGCTTTCGAGGAAAAGGGCGAGGCATTTAATCTCGATCCGGTTGGCACGGGTTCCTATCAAGTTGAAAGCGTCAACGAGACAACCGGCATCACGCTGGTGGCTTTCCCCGAGCATTTTGGTGAGCAGCCCGCAACGCCAAAGCTGATAGTATCCTTCATCGCCGATACCACGGCCCGTACGCTTGCCTTTGCTTCGGGGCAGGTCGACATGATCGAAGGCGTTCGCTCGCCGGGCTGGATCCCGTCGATGCAGCAGCGCTCGGCGGAGACCATTTTCGATGCCACCGTGCCGGGCAGCTTCAATATGCTGCACCTCAACCTGACCCGTGAACCGCTGCAGGACATCCGCGTTCGTCAGGCTATCCGCTATGCCATAGACAATGATGGCCTGGCGGCTGCCTATGGGCCGCTGGCCAAGCCAATGGTGGGCATCATCGCCTCCGAGTTCGAAGGCTCAGTCACCAAGGACGAACTGCCCCCCGAACTGCAGTATAATTACGATCCAGAAAAGGCCAAGTCGCTGCTTGCCGAGGCTGGTTTCCCCAATGGCGTGGATATCTCGTGCTACACCAGCCAGCGCGAAGACTATGCTGCAATCATGCTCATGATTCAGGAGCAATTGCGGGCGGTCGGCATCAACCTGGCCCTGGACATTATCGACCACACCGCCTTCCATGCCGAGAACCGGCAGGACAAGAATGCCATGCCGCTCAATTCGTCGAGCTACGGCCCGGTTCCCCTCAACGTCTTCCTGCAACAGGTTTCGGCCGGTGCCGAGGTGAAAGCCGATGGCACGGGGCAGGGCAATTTCAACCACTATGGCGTGGCCATGCCGGGCATCGATGATCTTCTAGCAACGGCACAGGACGAGCCCGACTTCGACAAGCGGACGGCAATCGTCAAAGAGATCGAAAAGAAGCTCCTGACGGATTTGCCTATCATGGGCATCATCACCCTGAGCTATGTCATCGCGCGCAATCCGCGCATCGACCTCGGCTTCCCGGTCGAGGGTGGATACGCCTACTGGCCGCTCAGCAAGGCGAAGCGAACCACATGAAAACAAGGGCGGCGCGCCATCCAGCGCGCCGCCCTTCATTGGCGTTACCAGTCAGCCGATCACAGCCACTTCATGGTCGAGAATTTCATTGACCGTGAACACCAGCTCATCGCCCTCGCGGGTCGCCGCCACAGTCTTGCCGGCGACCCGCAGATCCACCGACGACCCCTTGGTGCGCAGGCGCACCTCGACCGGCCCGATCGGCACCAGATCATACTGGCGCCCGGGCGTGCGAGACAACAGGAGGCGATTGTTCAGATGCAGAACGTGACGATCACCTTGCTGATAAAGCTCGGCCGTAATGACGCCATGCGTGCCTTTGAGCGTCACCTTGGCCTTGTTCCCCAGCGACCACTTCACTGCATTGGCAAGCAGCAGGGCGTGCTCGAACTGTTCGTCCCGCGCAAAGCACCGGTCGAGGTCGGCGACAAACCAGATCAGTTTCCCGCCCGCAGCCGATGTCCGAACGGTAATCGCCGCATGATCGGAATAGGGCTCCCGCATCCACGACGTCTCCGGCGGGTAGATCGGAAAATCGGGAACATAGGTCGCCAGCACCTGCGTGTCGGCATCGACAGTCACCAGGGGCAGGAAACCGCCGAAAGGCAGGGTATCTGTCTGGTCAAGCCCTGCCAGCACAGCATGGCGTTCACCCGTCTGGGCCGGTGCTGTTGCGTCGCGCGATCCGTAGACGGTGCCCCGGTTTTCCGGCGAGAGGCGCAGATAGCTGTGGCGGGCATGAGTTTCCAGATTCTGATCCGGCGGCCCTTCGCCGCCCATTTCTCCCTGCCCACGATGAAGACCAAAAAGGCTGGCCAGCGCAAAGTCACCGCGCGGATCGCCATATTGGGTGGCGATCGAGGTTTCACCCGTTGCGATGACCGAGCCGCCGGCGGCTACGAAGGTTTCGATCCCCTTAATCTGTTCGTCGCTCATCCCGCCCACATTCGGCAGGATGATGACCGAGAACCGGTCGATCGCGCTAGCAATATCGTCCGCATGCAGCGGCACATAGGGAATGCCGTGGCGGTCCATGGCTTTGACTGCTCCGCGATAAGGCGCCATTGTCTTGGTGCCGGCGGCGAAGCGACCAAAGTCGCGGCCGAAATAGTCCTGGTTTTGCTGGGACCAGACAATGCCCACGTCGGGCGTCAGCCTGCGGTTGACCAGCACATCCTGGTTGGCCTCGTGCCATTTGAAGATCGGCTCGGCAGTGCGGTATTGCCGGCGATCTTCGTGCGACGAGCCGATGTGATGCCACCACGGTTGAATGCCGCCGGCAAAGCCCGAGGTGGACCACAGCCGCACTTCGGACGGGGGCATCGAGGCCAGGCGGAACGCCGGTCCGCCAAGTTGGTATTGCGGCATGGATTCAGGGATCAGCTTGTCCCACCCTGCAACTTCGTGCAGGCGCTTGCCAGCCTCCGTGTTCTGCTCAAACCCGTCACAGGGATTGCGACGCTGATGATCGAGCATCACGATCGCCGCTTCGGGCAGGATTTGCTGCAGGTCGATGAAGCGCGCCGAATTGTAAAGCGTCTCGCCCCCGATCATGCCCGACCATATGCAGTCGTCGCCGCCGGCAGCGCGGGTTACTCGATTGTTGAGCTTCCAGAGCTCGGTGCGCCGCACGAAGTTCCAGCGCACCCAGTCGCGATAGGACTCGTTGTTCCAATCGTGCCCATCCGGCAGTGGCTTGCCGGCATAGTCGTTGAACTGGCTCTTGCAGTTGTCGCAGTAGCAGATGTGGGTCCGGGGCATGCCGGCCCAGGAATTATCCGAGAAGCCATCGGGATGGCTGCGTTCGATGATTTCTTCCATCACCGCCGGCAGATACTTGCTGTAGTAATCGGAACCGATGCAGGTGATGTATTTGGCCGCTTCCATATAGGGAGTGCCATCGGCTTTTCGGCAGATCCAGTCGGGATGTTCCTCGTAGAAGTCCTGCGCCACGCGATTGGAGTCCATGCGGGCGATGACGCGGATGCCATCCTCTCTCGCCAGCTTGACGATATCGCCATAAAGGTCGCGGTCCCCCAGTTTTTCGGCACGGTGATGCAGCGGAAACTTGGATGGGTAATAGGCAACGATACCGCCGGCATTGACGATGATGCCTTGCACCCGCGTCGTGCGCCAATGCTCCCGCCACCATTGCGCATCGTAACGTTCGGGGTCGCATTCGACCAGATTGGTCTGCCCCCAACGCAGGGTCGTCTTGTACCACGGTTCGGCGCTCATAAATGTCCTCCACATCAGGTTGCACGAGTGACCGCACCCCTAGCGCAAACACGAGAGTGCGGAAGCGTCCGGCGGCAAGGCTTTCCGCAATGTGGAAGGCGATACGCGCCCACAGAGACACCCTTCCACCATGCGGAAAACGGGATATCGCCAGCATTGACCCCCAATTTTTGCTGGCGCTACCGTCACCCGATACGTGGCGTCTGCACGCTCATCGAACATGCCTGCAAGGCAGGAGGACGCAGAAGCAACGACACCCAAAGGGAGGTTGAACATGCAGGTCACTAGACGAAGTTTCATTGGCGGCGCGGCCGCTACCATGGCCGGACTGGGCTTGGCATCGGTGATGACGGGCAAGGCCTTTGCGCAGGGCAGCGATACACTCAGGGTCGGTTTTGCGGCGCGCGGACTGCGCACCATCGATCCGCACAAGTCCATCCAGGGCGTCGATAACTGGGCGATCATCGCCATCTACGACAAGCTCGTGGATTTGCCGCGCTGGAACTTCCCGGAGACACAGGACGATCTGGTGCCGCGCCTGGCCACAAGCTGGGAAAGTTCCGGGGATGCCAAGACCTGGACCATCCAGCTGCGTGAGGGCGTGCAGTTCCACAAGGGGTTTGGCGAAATGACGTCTGAGGACGTCAAGTTCACCTTCGATCGCGCGACCGACGCGCCGCGCGTTGGCGGGGTGCGCGCTAAGTTCACCAATATTGCCAGTGTCGAAACGGATGGTCCCTATACCGTCATTTTCAACCTTGAACAGCCCGACCCGCTGTTCATGCTCGGTGTGCTCAGCGACTATGACGGCGCCATCATGAGCAAGAAGGCTATTGAGGAAAAAGGCGAGGAGGCCATCGGCACCGACCCTATCGGCACCGGCGTCTATTTCCTCGAGACCACCGCGACCGATCCATCCCAGGGCATAACGCTCGCTGCCAATCCCGACTATTGGGATACGCCCGCCGTTACGCCAAAGCTGCAGCTGCTCTATATCGCTGACACCACCGCACGCACCCTGGCGATCCTGTCGGGTGACGTCCACATCATTGAAGGCGTGCGCGCTCCAGGTTGGGCGGATTCCATGGCGCAGCGCGATCCGAACCTGATCTTTGATGTGGTCAGCCCCGGCAGCTTCTTCACCATCCAGTTCAATCTCACCAAGGCGCCCTTCGACGATATTCGCGTCCGCCAGGCGCTGTTCTACGGCATCGACCGGGACGAGATCACCACCGCGATTGCCCCCATCTCCAAGCGCACCTACGGGCTCAATCCGCCATCATTCCCGGGCGGGTTTACCGCTGAGACCATTCCACCTGAGGTGGCCTATAATTACGACCCCGAAAAAGCTAAGGCGCTTCTGGCAGAGGCCGGCTTCCCCGATGGCCTGAGCTTCACCAACGATACGTCGCAGCGCGAGGATTTCTCGGCCATCATGCTGATGATCCAGGACCAGTTGCGCCGCATCAATGTCAACATGGAACTCAACATCAAGGACCACACGGCCTTCCATGCCGACCAGAACATCGGCACCAATACGCTCAGCCAGCAGTCCTCAGCCATGCCGCCTGTCCCAACACAGGTGATTGTGACTTACCTGATGGCAGAGGCCGAGGTTAAAGGCGACGGCAATGGCGGGTCCAATATGAGCCACTACGGCATTACCATCCCTGGTATCGATGAACTGCTGGCTCAGGCATTGGCCGAGCCCGACCTGGAAAAGCGCATCGCCATCGTCCAGCAGATCGAGGTCAAGGCGCTGACCGATGCTGTCATCCTGCCGGTGTCGGACAATGGCTTCATGATGGTCCGTTCCAACAAGGTCGATCTCGGTTTCCCGGTGGTCTCCGGCTACGTCAACTGGCCGCTTTCACAGGCCAGCTTCGTCTAGGCCGACCCAATGTCGCGGTTCCGGGGCAGGTCCCCGGAACCTCCTGTTTTGCGGCCTGAAGGCATTTGATTTATGAACTTTGCTCCATCCATCTCGATCATCATCCCCCAGCCCCTCCGCGATGCCGAAGGCGCCGTGGCATGGGCAGCGGGCGAGTTACAGCAAGCGCTCGAGCAGCGCGATATGAAGGTGAGCCTGGACGAGACCCAGCAGGCTGGCGCCACCATCGAAATCCTGACCTTCGATGCTGCGGCGCCCAACTATCCGCGGGTGACCGAGGCCATGGCGCTGGAGCGCATGGGTGATCGCATCACCGCGTGGGGCCATGACACCCGTGGCCTGGTCTATGCCATCACCGAGCTCGCCGACCGTGTTCGCACTGCGACGGACGAAGACCTCTTCGCCGGCACCTTCCCATTGATCGAGCAGCCCACGGCGCGCATCCGCTCGATGGCACGCCTCTTCTGCGCCGAGGAGGAAGACAAGGTCTGGTACTACGACCGTCAGCAATGGCGTGACTACCTGACCATGCTGGCGTCAAACCGGTTCAACCGCTTCGCGCTGACCCTGGGCATGGGGTACAATTACCCCTATCACAATCCTTGGATCACCGACGTCTACTTCTATTTTCCCTACCCCTTCCTGCTCAAGCTTGATGGCTACGCCATCGACGTCAAGGAATTGAGCGTCGAGGAACGCGAGCACAATCTTGACATGCTCAAGTTCATCGGACGCGAATGCGCCCGTCGGGGACTGGAATTCCAGCTCGCTCTGTGGACCCAGCGCTACGATTTCGACGACGTTCCCCGCGCCAATTACACCGTGCGCGGCGTTACCGACGAAAACCTCGCGCCCTATTGCCGCGACTCGATTACGCGCCTTTTGACGGACGTCCCCGAGATCACCGGGCTGACCTTCCGTGTCCATGTCGAAGGCGGCATTGCCGAGGGCGAGTATGGATTCTGGGAAGAAGCCTTTGCCGGCGTTGCTGCCGCGGGCCGGCCAGTCGAGATCGATATGCATGGCAAGGGTCTCGATCACAAGATGATCGACATCGCCCGCCGCTCGGGAATGCCCGTTGCCGCTTCACCTAAATATCTGGCCGAGCATATGGGCCCGCCCTACCATCAGTCTGCCATTCGTGACAAAGAATACCCGCCCGAAACCGCCAGGAGCGAGCGCGAACAGCTCAGCGAAGGCTCGCGCAAGTTCCTGCGCTATTCTTATGGCGACCTGCTGACCAGGGACAAGGACTACAAGGTCATCTATCGCATCTGGGCCGGCACACAGCGTGTGCTGCTTTGGGGCGACCCCGCCTTTGCCGCAGGCTATGGCAAAAGCTCGATGTTTGCCGGTTCTGACGGCGTTGAATGGTGCGAGCCACAAAGCTTCAAGGGCCGTATGGGCACTGGCATGACCGGCCAACGCTTCACTTATCAAAAGCACGGCTTGGCCACCCGGCAGGACTGGCGCAAATACGACTATCAGTATCGGGTCTGGGGCCGTCTGCTCTACAATCCCGAGGCGCCACGCCAGAGCTGGATGCGCTGGCTCGACCATTCTTGTGGCGATGTCGCCGAAGCCTGTGAGCAGGGTCTCTCCTGGGCCAGCCGCGTCCTGCCGCTGATCACGCTTGCACATGGCCCTTCGGCCTCCAACAATCATTATTGGCCTGAGGTCTATACCAATCTGGCCTTGGTAGAAGGTTCGGGTAAGCGCGCCTATGGCTTTGACATGGAAGGGCCGACCCGCTTCGGCAATGCGCCGACCTTCGACTCCGCGCTTTTTGCATCGCCGCGCGAATACGCCGAACTGCTGCTCGCTGGCAAAACCAGTCATCGCTACACACCCCTCGACGTTGCCGACTGGCTCGATGGCATGGCAAGGGGCTGCGAGGCTGCAGTCGACGTCGCTCGCGCCGCTCGGGATTCTGGTCGATCCGAACCAAAACGCATCCTGATAGATGTGGAGATTTTGGGTGGGATTGCCCGGCACTTTGCCGAAAAGTTCCGGGCCGCCTGCTGGGCAGAGCTCTTCGTTGCAGCCAAGGCATCGGTACTGATCGAGCCCATGATTGACCACGCCACCCGCGCCGTTGGCGCCTGGCAGCGGCTCGCGGCTGTCTCGCGCGGGGTCTACCACGATGACATGACCTATGGCCCTCAATCGTGGCTGCGCGGGTCTTGGCAGGCTCGTCTGCCGGAAATGGAGGCCGAACTGCTTGACCTTGAAGCCCTGCGTGGCTTTGGGGGCACGGAATCCGTTCCGGCTTCCGAGGCGGTCATCAACGCCATTGCAGCGCTTTCGTCCCATCGGCCAACCAAGGCGCAGCCGTCTGCGCAAGCGCCGGCGTCAGAATTTGTCGGCGGTGAACCGCTGGACATTTTCGTCGTGGCCAAGTCGGACGAGCAGCCGGTACTGCATTACCGGCATGTCAATCAGGCTGAGCGCTGGAACTCTATGCCCATGACGGCGCATGATGATGGGTTCTCGGCGACAGTTCCAGCAGACTACACGCGGTCAGATTATCACTTGCAGTATTTCATCAGCCTTACCCGGGACGGGCAATCGACGATTATTCCGGGTCTGCAGCCCGATCTGGCCAACGAGCCATATTTCACGGCGATGCAGCGATGACAAAAAGGGACGCAACGGTTCACGCTGCGGTCCACGCCGACAATTCGGCAGGGAGGTAAGAATGGCGAGATATCTGCTGCTCCGCTTAGCGGATGCTGTGCCTACCGTGTTTCTGGTGCTGTTGCTGGTGTTCATCGCCATGCGCATCCTGCCTGGAGATCCGGCAATTGCGGCGCTTGGCGATATGGCGACCCCCGAACAGCTGGCGTTGTTCCGCGATCGCATGGGGCTCAACGACCCGCTCTGGTTGCAGTTCATCATGTTCGTCAAGGGCGTGTTCACGCTTGACCTAGGCACGTCGATGATGAGCAACCAGAACGTGGTTGGCCTCATCCTCTACAATCTCCCCTATACAATCGAACTGACCATCGTCGCCATGCTGATGGGCTTGATTGTCGGCGTGCCGCTGGGGGTTTTGGCTGCAACCAATCGCAACAAGCTCCCTGACAGCGGCGTACGGGTTTTCTCGCTCGTGGGCTACGCGATTCCCGATTTCTATCTCGGTGCGCTGCTGCTGATCACCTTCGCGCTCAACCTGGGCTGGTTTCCCATCAATGGCGGCGGCACTGGTTTTGTTGACCGCATGTACCATGTCTTCCTGCCTGCGCTGACTTTGGCATTCGTTAAGGCTGCCTTCATCGGGCGGCTGACGCGCACCTCTTTGCTCGAAGTGTTGAGCAAGGACTATGTGCGCACCGCCCGGGCCAAGGGCGCCAAGGAAAGTCGCGTTATCTATCGCCATGGCCTGCGCAATGCGCTGCTGCCTTTGACCACTGGCCTCGGCCTGAGCACCCTGGCAACGCTTTCGGGCTCGGTCGCCATCGAGATGGTCTTCAATCGGCCTGGTATCGGCAAGCTGCTGATCAGCGCCATCGCCGAACGCGACTATGCCGTGATCCAGGGTGGCGTCGTGGTCTTTGCCATGTTTGTCGTGGTCATCAACCTCTTGATGGACCTTCTTTATATCGTCGTCGATCCGCGCATCAGGATGAAATAGATGACCATTCTTTCAGAACCCACACCTCATCTACTCGCTCCCGAACCCAGCATTTTCCATCGCATACGCGACGTGCTGCTGGGACGCGCGGGTACTATGTTTGCCGTTGGCATCATCCTGGTCCTGGTCATCGTCGCCGTCTTTGCGCCGCTTCTGGCGCCCTATGACCCGCTGACCCAGTCCATGCTCAAGATCAATCGAACACCGAGCTGGGAGAATTGGCTCGGCACCGATCAGTTCGGGCGCGACGTGCTCTCGCGCATGATCTATGGATCGCGCAATTCACTGATCTTCGGGCTGGTCTCGCCCTTTTGTGCGGCCATCATCGGCAGCACGCTGGGCGTCATCGCCGGCTATTTCGGCGGCATCGTCGACCGCGTCATTTCTCGTGTGGTCGATCTGCTCCTCGCTTTCCCGGAATTGCTGCTGGCCATCATGATTGCGGCGGTGCTCGGTGGCGGCTTCTGGAATGTCATCATCGTCATCACCATAGCTTTCGTGCCGGGTTTTGCCCGTGTGGCGCGCGCCCAGACCCTCTCGGTCAAGCACGAGCCCTATGTGGAGGCGGCCATTTCGGTGGGCGTGCGCACGCCGGTCATCATTTTCCGCCACATCATTCCCAACATCATGGCGCCGATCGTGGTGCTGATGATGCTCTGGGTCGCTTCAGCCATTCGCCTCGAGGCCTCGCTGAGCTTTCTGGGTATCGGCACCCAGCCGCCCAATCCGAGTTGGGGCAATATCATCAAGGATGGCCTCAACAACATCTTTGGCTCGCCCTGGCCCATCATCGGCGCCGGCGCTGCCATCACCCTCGTCGTTCTGGCCTTTAACCTGGTCGGCGATGCCGTGCGCGACGCGCTCGATCCATCCACCTCACAGTAACGATGCCCAAGGAGCCCATTATGAGTGATATTGGCATCGCACCCCTGGCTGACCGAACGCCTCGGCCCATTGAACCCGTGCTGGCCGTCACCGATCTCAAGACATCGTTTCAGACCAAGTCCGGCTGGATCGAGATCGTCAAAGGCATATCCTTCGAGATCGGCGCACGCGAAACGCTCTGCGTGGTGGGGGAGTCCGGCTCCGGCAAGAGTGTCACCGCGCTGTCGATCATGCGCCTGCTCGATCCCACCCAGAGCCGTGTCACCGGATCGGTCAAGCTCGGTGGACGCGAACTGCTGACGCTTCCCGAGCCACAGATGCGTACCGTGCGCGGCCGCCAGATCGGCATGATCTTCCAGGAGGCACTGACCAGCCTCAACCCTTTGGCAACCGTCGGCAACCAGATCGCGGAAACGCTGATCATCCACGGCCAGATGGAAGGCGCCGCTGCGCAGGCCGAGGCCATTCGCATGCTCGAAAAGGTGCGGATACCGGCAGCCAAGTCCAGGGCCAACGAGCTCCCGCACAATCTTTCCGGCGGCATGCGCCAGCGCGTGATGATCGCCATGGCGCTGGCCTGCAAGCCGCAATTGCTGATCGCCGATGAGCCAACCACGGCACTCGATGTCACCATCCAGGCCCAGATCCTGCAGCTCATCAAGCAGTTGCAGCAGGAAGAGGGGATGGGTGTCCTGTTCATCACCCACGACATGGGTGTCGTCGCCGAAATCGCCGATCGCACCGTGGTGATGCTCGGCGGTCAGGTCGTGGAGCAGGGGCCAACCGAAGCCATCTTCAATTCGGCCCAGAGCGCCTACACCAAAACCCTGATTGCCGCGGTGCCGCGCCTCGGCTCGATGAAAGGCAATGGGCAGCCCGAGCATTTTCCGGTGGTCGATCGCAAGACCGGTATCCTGCGGGTTGCCGAGCCGCGCCCTGATACCGTGGATCACGCAGCCCAACCGGCGCTTTCGGTCAAAAATCTCGTCAAGCACTTTGACCTGGGGGCGAGTTTCTTTGGCACCGTCCATGGGCGCGTCCACGCCGTTGAAAACGTGTCCTTCGACATCCAGCCGGGCGAAACGCTTTCGTTGGTCGGAGAGTCCGGTTGCGGCAAGTCCACCACCGGCCGGGCCATCATGCGGCTGGTCGAGCCGCAAAGTGGCGAAATCTCCATCGCTGGCACCGACATCATGGCACTCGACAAGCAGCGCATGCGCGACATGCGCCGCCATATCCAGATGATCTTCCAGGATCCGTTTGCCAGCCTCAATCCCCGCATTCGCGTCGGTGATGCGGTGGCCGAACCCTATCTGACCCACAAGCTCGGCAACCGCCAGCAAGCGCGCGAGAAGGTCGCCCAGCTGCTCGATCAGGTGGGCCTCGATCCCGAAGTCGCCAATCGCTATCCAGCCCAGTTTTCAGGCGGCCAGCGCCAGCGCATCTGTGTCGCCAGGGCCTTGTCGCTTGAACCAAAGGTCATCGTGGCCGACGAGTCCGTTTCAGGTCTGGATGTGTCGATCAAGGCGCAGGTCGTCAATCTCCTGCTCGACCTGCAGCAAAAGTTTGGCCTGTCATACCTCTTCATCTCCCACGACATGGCCGTGGTCGAGCGCATGAGCCATAAGGTGGCGGTGATGTATCTCGGCGAAATTGTCGAGATGGGGCCGGCCGCCGCCGTCTTTGGCAACCCGCAGCATCCCTACACCAAGCGCCTGATCGCAGCCGTGCCGATCCCCGACCCCGCCCGCCGTAACCAGCTTCGCCAGATCGCAACCGACGAAATCAGGAGCCCCATTCGTCCGGCAGACTTTGTGCCACCGACGCGCAGCTACACAACGGTTTCGCCCGGGCATGTGGTTCAGGATTGGGCCGAGAACTGGAAGGTCTAAGGCTAGCCCAGGCTCAGCTCGATCCTGCCTGCCGGTGCCGGCGGCAACAGCTTGTTGCGGTCGGTGCTGGCGCGTTTCATGATATCGAAGCCAAGGTCGACGATCCGCTCCCCAACGTCACCGCCTTCCAGCTGATGCCGCACGGCCAGCATCGCTTCGTGCCCGCATTTCCAGCGATGGATGCGCACGCTGCTGAGAGCCGGATAGGCGGCTTCCATGTAGTCGAAGTCGTTGAACCCGGCCACGCCAACCGCCTCCGGAACGCGGACCTGGCGTGAATGCAGCGCAAAGAGTGCGCCGATCGACAGCACGTCATTGTTGCAGAACACGGCATCGACGTCTGGTCGCCGGTCCAGCATGTCGAGCATCAGCTCGCGTCCCATCACGGCCGTCGAGAACTGTCGATAGTCCCGTATGGATCCGCGGCTGGAGCCGGGGTCCTCATTGCCCATCTCGCCGATCAGGCCGGGATCGAAAAGGCCGGCAGCCTCCAGCGCATCGCGATAACCCTGCATGCGTTGCTTTGAGCGCGAATTCATCCAGCCGGCAAAGAACGCCACGCGACGATAGCCCGCGTCTATCAGATGCTGGGTCATGTCGAACCCGGCCCGGTAATGCGAAAAACCGATGATCTTGCTGATCGGATTATCGGTCAGGTCCATGATCTGGATCACCGGGCAGCCAGCAGTGTCGAGCATCCTGCGCGTCGCAGGCGTCTGCTCGGTACCCGAAACGATGATGGCTGCGGGGCCGTGCCGAAGCGCGGCAAACACCTGCTGTTCCTCGGTGTCGCTGCTGTAGCGGGTATTGGAGAGCTCGATGCGCAGCCCGCTGTCTTCGACCCCGTCATAGATGCCGCGCAGGACGTCGGAAAAAATGTTCTGCGTCAACGACGGTACCAGAACATTGACCACATCCGTCCGCCGCGATGCGAGGGCTCGTGCGTTGAGATCTGGCACATAGTTGAGATCGCTGACGGCCGCCGCGATCAACGTCCGCAGGCTTTCCGACACCTTGTCAGGCTGTCGAAGATATCGCGAGACGGTAATTGCTCCGACGCCAGCTCTTGCCGCAACATCGGCGATCGTGGGGCGGCCCCTTGATGTTCGTACCATGGCGTTTTCCGCTTCTTTGCTACTCTCGTGAGCCGTCTCGGTTCAACCACAATAGCCAATGCGATGCGGTTGACCAAGGGTCATGGTAGCGCTACCATCATAGTCGGTACAAGCCGTCGTCGAGTTGGGGAGCCCGGCGACCTGGAGGCCATTTGCGATCCTTGAGGAGGGGGCGTTATGGACAAACAACTTGATGGCCGGGTGCAATCGGTCGATCGCGCGATGCTGATCATGGAGACGCTCAGCGAGGCCGAAGGCGGTTTGCGACTGACCGACCTGGCGCGACGGACCAAACTGTCGCTCACCACAGTTCACCGCCTGCTCACCACGCTCGAGCAGCGCCAGTTCGTGCAATTCCTGCCCAGCGACAATCTCTGGCACATTGGCCTTCATACGTTTTCGATCGGCAACGCCTTCGTCCGCGACCGCAGCTTCGTGGCGCCGGCACAGCCTTTCCTGCGGCGACTGCGCGACCTGACCCGTGAAACGGCCAACCTCGGCATCGTCGACAATGGTGAAATCGTCCTCGTTGACCAGCTCAAGAGCCGGGAGATAACGCGGTCGATATCCCGCGTTGGCGGCCGTACGCCGATGACCGCGTCGGGCATGGGCAAATCCGTGTTGGCAACCTATTCGGGCGCAGAAGTCTCAACCTTCCTGACCCGCTATGGCATGCGACGCGTAACCGCCAGGACGCTGACGTGCCGGGATGCATTGGCCACCCAGCTCGAGCGCATCCGCACGAGTGGCTATGCGGTTGATGATGAAGAATATATGCCCGGCTTACGCTGCGTCGCCGCCCCGGTTTACGATCTGCACTCCGATGTCGTCTGCGCGCTTTCGATTTCGGGGCTGCCGAGCCGTCTGGTCGGAGACCGTCTGCCCGCACTGGGCCAATTGGTCGCCAATGCCGCGGCAGAAATGACGCGCTCGATCGGCGGGGTCGCAGCGCCTGCCATGTGTTAGGGGCGGGGCTTTGGTAGTCGCCCTCAACGACGCTTCGACCCAGGGCCAACGCAACCTTGCCGCCGGCCTTTTCTCGCTGGCGACGACGCTCATCTTTGTGCTGATCTTTACCTCCGGACGCTTTGCGCCAGAGCCAGTTTCGCCGCTCCAGGTGATGTTCCTGCGCTATGCGGGCGGTTTCCTGACCATTCTGGCGCTGGCCATTGTCCGGAAGGAGACATGGGGATCGCTGCAGAGCACCCATCGCCTCAAGCAGGCTTCGCGCGTGCTTGCAGGCGGGTTGGGTGGTGCCGCCCTTATCTTTGGCAACATGTTCATGCCCATTGTGGACGCCAATGCCATCGGCCTGTTGAATGTCGTGTTCGCGGTCATGCTCGGTGCCGTCACGCTTGGGGATCGGCTGGGCCGACGGCAAATCGCTGCCGGCCTGATTTGCCTGGCTGGGGCAGGGGGCATAATGGCTTCGCGCGGCGCTTTTTCCTCTTTCAACCCCAGCTATCTGCTACCAGCCATGATTGTAGTGCTTGGCGCCTTTTTGATGGGTGTGGAGAGCATTTTCATCAAGGTGCTGACCACGGCGGACCGCCCGATGGTGACGCTCGCCCATGCCAATTTCTTCGGCATGTTGCTGCTGGCAATACCGGCTTTTCTGACCTGGCAGTCTCCGGGCCCAGCCAATCTGGTTTTGCTGCTTCTTGGGCCATTTGCCATTCTTGGCCAATACCTCAATATCCGGGCCTACTCTTTGGCCAAGGTCAGTGTTCTGGCGCCACTGAGCTATTCCTCCCTCTTGTTTGCAGCGATCCTGGGCTGGTTGTTCTTCGGTGAAATTCCCTCCGCCGGCGTCATTTTGGGTGCAGCGTTGATCGCTGTGGGTGGAGCCGTGATCGTTCTCTCGAAACGCTAGCCTCGTTCACTTCCGTATCGCGAAAACACTCGCCATTTCCGCACACCCATTGGCGTCAAATGCGCTAGCTAGGCAGGCCTCAACCAAAGGACAGATCCTATGCTGACCACCACGCGCCTCGATATCGAAGATGCCCGCACGATCATTGCCGCCGCCAGGGATAAGGCCAACGATATCGGCGTTCCGATGTGTATCGCCATCGCAGATGACAGCGGCAACCTAATCGCCTTCGAGCGGATGGATGGCGGCAAAGTGACCAGCATCACCATTGCCACCGACAAGGCCTACACCGCCGCCGCTGCTCGAAAGGCCACTCACGAATATGGCGCAGCCAGCCAGCCCGGCGCGCCCGCTTATGGCATTAATTCTGCCATTGGCGGGCGTCTGATGGTCGTCGGGGGCGGCTTGCCAGTTTTGAGCAATGGCACTGTGGTTGGCGCCATTGGGGTGAGCTCGGGAACGCCTGCGCAGGACCAGGTGGTTGCGCAGGCGGGGGTGGACGCGTTTGGCGGCCATTAAATGGCCGCTTCGCTGGCGGCGATTGCCGCCATGTTGACCACGCCACGGCTGGTGACCGATGGCGCCAGAATATGGGCCGGCTGTCGCGTTCCCATAAGGATCGGGCCGACCGGGAGCGCATTGTTGAGTTCCTTGAGAAGAGTCATCGAGAGGTTTGCCGACTCCAGATTTGGGAAGATGAGGAGGTTGGCTTCGCCACGTAGGACCGAACTGGGCACATAGCGGTCGCGCAGGCCTTCATTGACCGCCAGGTCACCCTGCATTTCGCCATCAACCACGAGGTCGGGCGCCACTTCCTTGAGCTTCTCATAGACTTCGCGCATCTTGATCGACGTCTCGCCATCGCGCGAGCCGAAATTGGAATAGCTCAGCAAAGCGGCCTTGGCCTCGATATTGAATCGCTTGAGATGGTCGCGGGCCTGCAAAGTGATCTCGACGATCTCGTCGGCGCTGGGGTCGATGTTCACATAGGTGTCGGCCAGGAAGAAGACGCCGCGGGTCATGACGAGCATGGAGAGCGCGGACAGTTGCGATGAGGTATCTGACAGGCCGATGACCGACTGGATATCGCGGGCATGCTTGATGAAGCGGCCCTGAAGGCCGCAGATCAGGGCATCGGCCTCGCCCCTTCTTACGCCCAGGGCGCCGATCACGGTCGAATTGGTGCGCACAATGGTGCGCGCGGTGTCTGGCGTTACCCCCTTGCGGCCGACCAGCTCATGAAAATCGGCGACATAGTCGCGATAGCGCGGATCGTCTTCAGGGTTGATGACCTCGAAGTCCTTGTCCGGCCGGATGGTGAGACCGAAACGCTCGAGACGGCTTTCGATGACCGAGGGGCGGCCGATAAGGATTGGACGGGCGATCTTATCTTCGAGCAGGACCTGGGCGGCGCGCAGCACGCGCTCGTCCTCACCGTCGGCAAAGGCTATGCGGGTCGTATGGCCTTGGGCGCGCTCGATCATCGGCTTCATGACAAGACCGGAGCGGAAGACGAAGCGGTTGAGCTGGTCGCGATAGGCGCCAAAATCTGCGATCGGGCGCTTAGCGACGTCAGAGTCCATCGCCGCCTTGGCGACGGCGGGGGCAATGCGCAGGATGAGGCGCTGGTCGAAAGGGTTGGGGATGAGATAGTCTGGCCCAAAAATGGCGGGCACGCCATGTGCGGAGGCTTCGAGGCCGGGCTCATGGGCCAGCTGTGCAATGGCGTGGGCGGCGGCGGCCTTCATCTCCTCGTTGATGACTGTGGCGCCGCAATCGAGCGCGCCGCGGAACAGAAAGGGGAAACAGAGGACGTTGTTGACCTGGTTGGGATAGTCCGAACGCCCCGTGCAGATCATGGCATCGGGACGGGCTTCGCGGGCAAGCTCGGGCATGATTTCGGGAATGGGATTGGAGAGCGCCAAAATCAGCGGATTGGGCGCCATGTCCATCATCATCTCGGGCTTGAGCGCCCCGGCCTTGGAGAGGCCGACATAAATGTCGGCGCCCGCCATGACGTCAGCCAGCTCGGTGGCATCGGTTTGCTGCGCGAAGGCACCGCGCCAGCGATCGACATTGTTGTGCCGCGCCTTGGTGACGAGGCCCTTGCTATCGGCGATCCAGATATTTTCCCTGGTTGCGCCGACGGCGACCAGCATGTTCATGCAGGCAATGGCCGCGGCACCCGCGCCAGAGGTCACGATCTTTGCCTTGGCGATATCCTTGCCGACGAGCTTCATCGCATTGATGACGGCGGCCGCGACGATGATGGCGGTGCCATGCTGGTCATCGTGGAAGACCGGGATATTCATCCGCTCGCGCAGCGCTTCCTCGATCTCGAAACATTCCGGCGCCTTGATGTCTTCCAGATTGATGCCGCCAAAACTGGGCTCGAGCGGCGCCACGATCTCGATGAAGCGCTTGGGATCTTCCTCATTGACCTCGAGGTCGATGGAATCGATGCCGGCGAATTTCTTGAACAGGACTGCCTTGCCTTCCATCACCGGCTTGGATGCCAAGGCGCCGATATTGCCAAGGCCGAGCACGGCGGTGCCATTGGAGATGACGGCGACGAGATTGCCCTTTGACGTGTATTTATAGGCGGCCTGGGGATCAGCGGCGATTTCCTCACACGGAATGGCGACGCCGGGTGAATAGGCCAGCGACAGATCGCGGGTATTGGCGAGCGGCTTGGTCGCCACGATTTCGAGCTTGCCGGGCCTCGGATGCTCGTGGAAATGCAGGGCTGCTTCGCGCAGGCTTGTTTGACTGTCAGTAGCCATTTGGGGCGGTCTCCTCGGAAATGTCAGGCCTGGGCCAGTTCGGCCTTCCTGGCGCGCCGCCCCTTGTGCAGCAGCGGCTCGGTATAGCCATTGGGTTGCGTCAACCCTTCGAAGATCAGGGCGGAGGCCGTTGCGAAAGCCAGACTTTGGTCGAGCTTGTCGGACATAGGCACGTAAGCGCCGTCATGGGCGTTCTGCCGGTCGACAGCTGCGGCCATGCGCTTGAGGCTATCTTCTATGGTCTGCCGATCGACGAGGCCATGCAACAGCCAGTTGGCGAGGTGCTGGGAGGAGATGCGCAGGGTGGCGCGATCTTCCATCAGGGCAATGTCGTTGATGTCGGGCACCTTGGAACAACCGACGCCCTGGTCGATCCAGCGCACGACATAGCCGAGGATGCCCTGGCAATTGTTATCGACCTCGCGACGAACCTCTTCGGGCGACAGATTGCGCCCGCCCAGGAACGGCGGGGTGAGGATGTCATCGAGCCGCGCCGGTTCGCGCTTGCGAATTTCGGCCTGCCGTTCGCGCACGTCGACGTCGTGATAGTGGACCGCATGGAGCACTGCCGCAGTGGGCGAGGGCACCCAGGCCGTGCTGGCGCCAGCCTTCATCTGACCGGCCTTGACGTCCAGCATTTCGGCCATGGCATCGGGCTTGGCCCACATGCCCTTGCCGATCTGCGCTTTGCCATCGAGATGAGCTGCAAGGCCCACCTCCACATTGTTGGCCTCATAGGCATTGAGCCAGATCGAGGACTTGATCTCGTCCTTGGGCACGACTGCGGCGGCATTCATGGACGTGTGGATTTCATCGCCCGTCCGGTCGAGAAAGCCGGTATTGATAAAGACAATTCGCCCCTTCACCGCGCGGATCGCCTCCTTGAGATTGACAGAGGTGCGGCGCTCTTCGTCCATGACACCGATCTTGATGGTGTGGCGGGCAAGGCCCAGCGCATCCTCGACTTGGTCGAATAGTGTATTGGCGAAGGCGACTTCCTCGGGGCCATGCATTTTGGGTTTGACCACATAGATCGAGCCCGTGCGGCTATTGCGCGGGCCGCCGGTCTTTTTGAGGTCGTGCATGGCGGCGAGTGTAGCGACCATGGCATCCATGATGCCCTCGGGCGTTTCGTTGCCATCCGCGTCAATCACGGCATCGGTGGTCATCAGGTGGCCAACATGGCGCACCAGCATGAGGCTGCGGCCGGGAAGGGTGAGTGTTCTGCCATCGGACGTGACATATTCGCGATCGGGATTGAGCCGGCGGGTGACGGACTTGCCGCCCTTCTCGAACGTGTCCGTCAGGTCACCCTTCATCAGGCCGAGCCAGTTGCGATAGACCGCGACCTTGTCCTCGGCATCGACCGCAGCGACCGAGTCTTCGCAGTCCTGAATGGTGGTGAGCGCAGCTTCCATGACCACGTCGGCCAGCCCCGAAGCGCTGGTGGCGCCGATGGGATGCGCGCGATCGATCACCAGTTCAAGGTGAAGGCCATGGTGGACCAGAAGGAATGCCGTGGCGGCTTCAATATCGCGGCATCCGCGATATTGCGCGGGGTCGGCCAAGCGGGCTGTCCTGCCGTCTACGGTCGCAAGGAAAGCGCCATCTGCTAAAGCATAGGCAGTCGCATCGGCATGAGACGCACCAGCCAGCGGCACGATCTGGTCGAGTAGGGCAGCGGCCCTGGCGATGACGGCGGCGCCGCGCTTTTCACTATAGCCTTTGCCCGGCGCCAGCTCGCCAGCCTTGGCGATGGCATCAGTACCATAGAGCGCATCATAAAGGCTGCCCCAGCGCGCATTGGCGGCGTTGAGCGCGAAGCGTGCATTCATGACAGGTACGACGAGTTGTGGCCCGGCCATAGCGGCGATCTCAGCGTCGACATTGTCGGAGGTGATCGCGAAGTCTTCGCCCTGCGCTACGACATAGCCGATCTCCTCGAGAAAGCGGCGATAGGCTGCGGCATCGTGCGATTGGCCCTGTCGCTCCCGGTGCCATGCGTCGATCTGCGCCTGAATATGGTCCCGCTTGATCAGAAGTCTGCGATTGTACGGCACAAGGTCGGATAGAATGTCCGCGAAAGCGGTCCAGAACGCGGTTGCGTCGATATCAAGGCCGGGGGTGACTTCTTCCTCGACAAATGCCGCCATGGGCTCGGCGACGCGAATTGCTCCAAAGTTTCGATAGCTCATTCATGAACATCCAAGTTGTTGCTCCGAACGGCTATCAGCTGTTGTCAGAAGCTCAGATGCATCATGGTAAGATTTTCTACGATACGGAAAATCTCGGTCGCGCCAGAAGGCGTAAAACTAAAATGCCCATTCTTTCGTGGCTGGCACCCTCAACGTAAGGCGGGTGCGGACCGCCCCTCAGAGTTGAAGTGGGGACGTCCACCGCAATCGTGAGAATTGCTGCCAAACTGCGCAGGTCAACCACTTGGATTCGCAGCAAAACTAAATATGGCCAGTAAGTCACTGAAAACATTGATGCCGCCAGTGGCCAACTTGGCCACTTGGACCATGTCGGTGGCCAACGGTGAAGGTTCCGATTTCCGCAAGGCAGGGCATATAAATCTGGTCTCGCAGTGGTGATATAAAATATATCAGCACCCTCTTGACGTGGTGCAAATATGTGCTAAATCGATGATATATTATTTATCATCGAATAGGTGCGTTGATGAAGCCATTCACTTGGGACGAAACTCTGCCCCATATCAGGATCGGCGTTTACCTGCTGACGGCAACCGCGCAGAGCTTGGTCTATCGCGATAGACAAGCAGTTGTCGCGATTGGCAAGGCCGCGTTCGGTCCAAATGCACCTGATGCCGGCAGTGTTGTTGGTGAAGTCACCGATGTTGCTGATCTCGAGGGATATGACATCTCCAATACCGCACTCTATCTGGCGGCCCGCGCTTGCTTTGAGATGCTTGAGGACACCACGACGCCGATTAACCAGGTCGACTGCGACACCATGGAGGATGAGTACAGCAATCCGCTTGGCTATTTTCTGCAGGCCATGCCGCGTGACACATACCTCGCGCCAATCGGTGGAGATGATTTCACTCACCTTTTCATCGAGAATGTGGGCAACGAGCGTCCACTGCCCAGTCTTCATCTGCGCGCTGCCGCCAAAATCAACCTCGCGCGGTACCTGAGCGGCAATCTAGACCTCGAGTACAGTATCGGTTTTGCGCCGTTCGAGATCGCCAGTCTCGCAGGTATGAGCATCGCTTCTGCCCGCAACAAAATGGGACCCAACAGCAAGCATATCCGTTCTGTTCAAACCCTCGGTCGAGAGTCCTATGGGGATACCCTTGACACTTTGGAATGGTTGGCGGGACGGGCGAACTTCAATCCGGGGCCGTTGACAAAGGCGTGGTTCGAACAGAACTGCACAAGTGACGGCCAAAAGGTCATCGGAGCTATCGTTGGCGTTTATGCTTGGGTAAATCGCATCACGACGGCGGAACTATCCAAGAAATCTGGCGTCACGGTCGCAAATATAAGCGCTTGGACCCGCGGCGACCTTTCCGGCAGCATCGAAATGGCCTCCAAACTCGCTCTGGCAGCAGGCGTCGACGCCAAGCTCTATGTCGACGCGGTGTCCCGTGTCCTCAACACTTCCCTGAAGCAGTAAGGAGAGGCGCACATGGCCATCAGCAAGATCATGGAATCCCTCAACGCAAGCGCACTTCGCGACGAGCGCCTGACACCGCACCCCAGCCGTCGTGCCGGCGGCACCAAGTATATTTCTATCTTCATCAATAAGCGCGGTGATGCCATGGCAATCGACCTGTCATCCGGCTCCAAGAACGCGATCTTCATGCCTGCGGTTCTGGCGCCGACCCACGTGTTGCCAGCGATTGAACGCATTTCCTATGCCATGGACAAGTCCAAGAATTCCAATGTGAATGTCCCTGAGCTCGATGATCGCGCTCTGACCCGTTTCCACTGCAGCGGGCTCGGTCAGGCGCGCGATGTCCTCAATTACTTTGCCAATCTGGCATGAGCCTTCCCGAGGTCGGGGTTAAGGCCTGACGGTGGGAAAGACCGCTCTTTCTTTGTTGTGTTGCAGTCCCTCGGGACAAACTTGGCTAGGCGCTTCGGTGCCTGGCCCCTTTGAGCGCCAACTTATTTCGTGACCACTAAGGCTTTGAAGAACATGGATTACTCTTCCCACGCCATTTTGAATGCTCTGCTTGACATGGCTCCCTGTCGCACTGCCGATGCCCCGCGTGACAGCCGCGGCGTTTATGGTCTCTACGACCACAGTGGTGCGTTAAGGTATATCGGCTCCACGAGTTCAACGACGCAATCTCTCTATGAGCGCATTCACCAACGGCATCGCACCGGATCTGAGGATCTGAGCCACTATTTCGCGTACATGTACAACACCGGCCGCATGTGGCGTGACAGGTTCGATGCGTCTTCAGCTGATGACGCTACCCATGCAAAGGCGTTGCGGAACGCCTTCATAGCCGAACACTGCAGGGCGGTATGGGTCGAGTTGCCGGACCATCTGAACATTGCTGCCCTAGAGCGGGAAATACTGGGTATAGCCCCAACTCACGCCACGGCCTGGAATAACAAGTCCATGCCTGTCTATGACGAGCCGAGCGATCTCGTGGATATCACGCTTGCTCGCCTGAGTTGGGAATTCAACCAGCTTGCTGCCCTTGGCCGTCAGCAGAAAAGGCATATGGAACGCCGGTCTGGACCGCAGGTTGCTATGCCGACCGCCTCGAAGCCCAAACACATTCAGCCCTTTCCAAGGGGGGCTTTCCGTTTTTTCGCACTGGATGTGGAGACTGCAAATGGCAGCAGGTCTAGCATCTGTCAGGTTGGTGTCGCCTGCGTTCGACCGGACAACACCATAGAGACGTGGGTGTGCTACGTCGACCCAAAGACCGACAGCTTCCCCTTCAGCACTATCCATGGCATCACTGCGAGCACGGTCCGGGGCGCTCCAACGTTCCTCGAGGTGCTGCCGGTGCTAATTGAGGCGATCGGGGAAGGGCTGGTTTATCAGCACTCCAGCTTCGACCGCAGTGCAATAAATGCCGCATGTAACCGGGAAGGTGTGCCACCCCCTTCGTGGACTTGGCGAGACAGCGTGGGAGTTGCTCGGCAGGCTTGGCCTGAACTGCGAGGGAACGGTGGCCATGGTCTCGCATCATTGAAGCAGTATCTCGGTTTGGACTTCCGGCATCACGATGCTGGCGAGGATGCGCGAGCCGCTGCCGAAGTTGTGCTGAGGGCGGAGATTGTGGTGCCGCAAAGTGCTTCAGGCGACGCGAAGGTGCGAAGGGTAGAGGCTAAAGCAGTATCCGTGCAGCCCGCCACCTCAGCCTCAAGGCAGCCTTCGGCATTGCTGATCAACGACCACTCGATGCCACGCCGCATCGGGACCTCCGCAATAACACAGGGTAATATCGATAATAATCACATCTATCTGAGTTCCTTCTTTGACAGTTTCCCGTCGGAAGTAGTCGGCGGTTCGAATGCGGCTAGTGCAGCGTCGCAGAAAGTAGTGGTGGATTGGGGTGGTGTTTCGCCGGCCATCACTGACCTTGATGGGACAAAGAAGTTTTTCCGCAAGCGCGCTTGGATCCGGCAGTTCTTCGAACTGAACAGTGTGGTGGCGGGATCGGCCATATCAATAGAGCAGAGAAGCAAATATCACTACCGAGTGCGCGTGGCGGATAGCGAGGTGAAATAGCTCATAGGATTGGCTTGGAAAGAAGTCCCCGCCGGGGGATTGCGCTTTGGGAGCGCATAGCAATCTTCGATTTCAACAGGGTGTCTGCTCCGCGCCCCATCTCAGCCGTCCAGGCTACGATTTTGACTTCCCATAAGCGGTCGATCCGATCTCCTTCTGGAAACGTCGGTAACGGGCGGTTTTCGGACCCGCAGCGTCTGGCAAGAAGGCAGGCGCAACCGGACATTTCCTGCAGTGATTTGGCACTGAATGATGCCGCCCATCCTCTTCATCCAAAGCCTCGGTTGGCATGCTGAGAGCCAGAAGCCGAGCTTGAGACAGCAGCTTGTTGAGCTTAGAGCGGCCTCTCCCTTGCCCCGCCAGGCGTGACCGCAATCCAGATGGTGTGACGGTCGCCTTTGCCGTTGCTGCGGGCGCGAACTGTCACTTCCTCTATCGCCATGCCGGTTTGTCTGAGGCGTTTGGTAAACCTTGCATCCGAGTAAGAAGACCAAACGGCTAGGTGTCCGCCAGTCCTCAGTGCAGACTGTGCCGCAGCAAGGCCGGCGGCATTGTACAACCGGTCATTGGCGGGACGAAACAGGCCGTCCGGCCCATTGTCGACATCGAGTAGGATAGCATCAAATGGCTCGTCCCGGTTAATGGCAGTAGCGACATCACCGTGGTGAATGCGAACACGAGGGTCGTCGAGGCTGGTGCCATGCAAAACGGCAAGCGGACCACGCGCCCAAGCGACTACTTCTGGCACCAGTTCAGCAACAACGATTTCGGTGTCGGGGGCGAAAAACTTTAGCGCCGCACGCAAAGTAAACCCCATTCCAAGTCCGCCGATCAAAATGCGGGCTTTTTGACGCGCGCCAATCCGAGCTGCCGACAGCGCTGCCAACTGCTCTTCTGAATGGTTCTGCCGGTTATTCATCAGGGTAACGACGCCGGACATGATGGAGAATTCGCTGCCGCGCTGCATGAGCGTCATTGCGCCACCACCCGGCATAGTGGTTTCGCCCAACTTTACCCATGGTAGCATCAACATCTCCAGTCTCGTCCGGCGACTCGCCATTGCGGGCTATGATCTAGCGTAGATCATAGGACATTGACCGCGAATGGGTGTTTATGACTCAAGTGGCCGAAAGCAGTCTGGCGGGGGCCGCCGCATCCCGGTCAGTAGGCGCTCCTTGAGGTTTCCCAAAAGCTGCCCTCTCCTTCCGGGCGGGTAGCCTAACTGATCCCACCCAGATCGCAGAGAACAGCCGGTCGTGCGCCGATCGTTGGCGCGCAAAACCCCCAGCAATTCCAAGCCTCATTCTATGTTCGAGTGCCAGGTTCCCGCTCCATAACAACGACAATCTTGCCCCTGGTCCGGCCTTGCCGGGATAAGTCCAACGCTTGTCGAATGCCTTCGATCGGCAGGATCGTATCAACGTGAGGTTTGAGCCGACCCTCGTCGACCCACTTCGCGATTTCCGTTAGTTGGGCAGCGTTAGGCTTGCATTGGACACGTAGAGTACGCGTGGACTGCTCTCCATCACTGATCGGGGGGAAGGCGACGGCCGTCACCAAGACGCCCCCTGACGCCACCGTAGTTGCCGCTCGCTCGAAAGTGTCGCCGCCAACCGTATCGAAGACGACATCCATGTCCTTCGCGATTTGCTCAAAACGTTGAGCGGTATAGTCGATGAACTGGTCGGCGCCGAGGCTGCGAACGAATGCCTCGTTCCGGCCGGACGCCACCGCCGTGACAAACACACCCCGTGCCTTTGCCAGTTGAACGGCCAGTGAGCCAACGCCCCCAGAACTCCCGGTGATCAGGAGCCGCTGGCCTTCCTTGAGGCCAGCGACATCAAACATGGCCTGCCATGCGGTCAGGCCAGCGAGCGGGACCGCCGCAGCCGTCATAAAATCGAGCGTCTCCGGTTTGAAGGCGAGGTTTGTGGCGGTCACCAAGGCGTAGTCGGAAAAACCACCGCTTGGAATGATCCCGTAGACCGGGTCTCCGACCTTGAACGACGTGACGCCCTCGCCGAGGCTTTGCACGGTTCCAGCAATCTCACCGCCTAACTGGATCGGCAAGTTCAGGCCAAGTCGTGCGCCTGCACCATCGGAAATCTTCCAGTCGATGGGATTGACGCCCGCGGCGTGCACCTTGACCAAGACTTCACCACGACGAGGTTCTGGCCGCTCAATATCGACGAGGGTTACGGCATCGGTTCCCCCATACTCAAAGATCATGACTGCTTGCATTTTGTTCTCCTTTATCAAGCGGGATAGTGATATCGCAGCATCTGATCGATGAGGTGCCAATCCACATCGCTGAGAGGCCAATTTGAGCAACAGATCCTTCGGTGTGATGCGCGGGTTCAAGGCGCGCGAACAAAGCATTGGCGAGCACTCGCACGAAGAGGCGCAACTCACCTTCGCTGCCTCAGGTAGTGTACAGGTCCACACGCCAGTCGGGCGCTGGCTGGTGCCCCCGCAATTGGCAGTCTTCATCCCTGCAGGCGTGGTGCATCGCGCTGAAATACTATCGGATGCTGAACTCTGGATCGTTCACTGGGCGGTTCCAGTCATAAGGGATTGGGGGCCGGCCAACTTGCCAGACCGGGCCTTCGCCCTGCACGTCACCCCGCTGCTTCGAAAGTTGCTCGAGGCGGCATCTGACAGCCAGGCTGCACCTGAGCGAACTGAGCTGGTGTTGCGCTTGATGCTGCACGAGATGACAAACGTCGCTGAAGCACCGACTTTCCTGCCGATACCAACAAGCGCGATTGGGCGTCGCATAGCTGAGGTGGCGCTGCTCGACCCGGCCAATCACCTCGACGTGGATGAACTGGCCTCGCGAACCGCGACATCCGTGCGAACGTTGAGCCGCGTGTTCCCTACCGAAACGGGGCTGACCTTCAAGTCGTGGAGGCAGCGAGCGCGCATCGTCAGCGCCATCGACAAGCTGGCGCACGGACAGTCAATTGCTGCGGCGTCTGCCTCTACTGGCTTTTCCAGCACAGCCTCGTTCTCGGCAGCCTTCCGTCAAGTCACCGGGATGACGCCCAGTCGCTTTATAGAGATGGGAGGGCCGCCGCAGCGCTAGTTTTCGACTTCCTCAAAGCGCCCCATTCCGGCCGTCCGACAGGCATTCGCGAGTTCCTGGGAGCGGACATCCCCCTTAGACCAATGTGACGGTGGCCCAGCCCACGGCTTAGCGACCACCCCGTAATTGCAGTCGCCGTTTCCGAGAGACGCGCTACTCTAACTTTTTGGCCTGTGGGCGAATGTTCAGGAAACATTGCAGTGGCTTCCGGCTAGCCTATCATCACCCAAAGACCGACCGAGGCTTCCAGGAGAAGTGGCAAAAAATCAGATGCCGGACACCTACGACGACAGCGATACAGTCCGAGCATCGCGGGCCGGGCACACGTTTCATGAAAGATGGGCAGCTCGTAGGGTGCTGCAGCTCGTCTTTCCGAATGATGGCCTCTTTGCTGTTGCCGTAGAGGGTATCTCGCCTACGGAGACCGCAAAGCTCGGGTCAGGCGCGGAGGAGGTCGCTGACCTCGTCCTTTATTACGGCGGCGGTGAAAACTTTCAAACGTGTGATCGACTTGAAACCGTCCAGTTCAAGTACAAGGAACGTCAGGAAACGGTCACCGCTTCCTACCTGAAAAAGACTCTCGAAAAGTTCTGCGATACGATCGTCGGCTATGAAAAGGCATTTTCAAAAGCGGAGGCCGACAAGAAGGTCTCCTTTGCCTTTGTCACGAATGCTCAATTTTCTGACAGCCTGTGGGAAGCGATCAAGTCATTCGCCGACGGGATCGAACCTTCGAGCAGTGGTGGCAAAACCCAGGCTCGCAACCTGAAGCTCTGGTGCGCGAAGCGAGGTGTCGCTGATGCGTCCGCCCTCCTCTCGAGAACTGCATTCCGCGCCGGCGAAAAAGACCTAGCCGCACAGGACAACGCATTGCAGCGAACTCTTACCGACTGGTCTGCTGGCGCAGACGCAGAAGCCAGAGTGCGGCTACACGGGCTCCAAGACCTTGTTCTTAAGAAAGCCGGCCCGAGTGGACTGCGGAACAATTTGATTACCCGCGAGGATGTTTTAGACGCCCTCAATTGTGATCCCGACGACCTCTTCCCCGCGGAAACCCAATTCATCGACGTGGGCACAGTCGTGGAGCGCGCCGAGCTTTCTATTGTGGGTAACCTCCTAGAGAAGGCGACGCCGCCTGTCTTTGTTCATGCAGAAGGTGGTGTCGGCAAGACCGTCTTTGTCCAGAGCCTTGCAGCGCGGATGGCGAGCAGGTTTGAAGTTGTGGTGTTCGATTGTTTTGGTGGAGGCTCCTACCGATCCGAAGACCAATCCAGGCATCTTCCCCGGATTGGACTGGTGCAGATAGTCAACGAGCTCGCGTCTAGGACCCTTTGCGATCCGTTGCTCCCCTCAGGAGAAGATACGCGCAAAGTCATCAGAGCGGCCCGGCGACGGCTCGCCCAGGCCGCGGCAGCAATTCGTACCCAATCGCAAAAACATGGGCTGTTGATAATTGTCGATGCTGCCGACAACTCACAGCTTGAAGCCAACGACCGGCACGAGGAGGCATTTCCCACACTCTTGCTCTCGAGCATCTCCGAAGAGCCGCTCGAAGGGGTACGCTTGCTGTTGACGGCCCGAACCCATCGCAGGGCCACCGTCATTGGCCGTGCCACCGTGGAAGATGTGGAACTCGGTCCATTTACCGAGGGGGAAGCTCGCGAGTTTCTACTTGCCCGCCGGCCTGGGACATCGACAATCGAGATAACTACTGCGTTGGCGCGATCCCGCCGGAACGCTCGAGTGCTCGATTACCTGCTGGAGACTTGGGATACGAACGTACTTGGCAAAGCTAGTGCCGAGCCAATTGAGGTGCCGGAAATAATAGCAGGCCGGTGCAATAAGATAGTCGCGGGCCTTCGCAAAGCGGGCTGGCCTGAGAGCGAAGTTACGGAGTTTTTCGCGGCACTGTCGCTTCTGCCACCACCCATCCCACTTGAGGAACTGGCAACGGCGTTGAGCTGGCCGCCTGATCAGGTGAGCACGGCGGCGTCCGACTTGGCTCCAATGCTCGAAGTCAGCTCACATGGCGCGATTTTTCGAGACGAACCGACAGAAACCTACGTACGTGACACTTACAAGGATCGCCCCGACGCTGAGAAGGCTATTGCCGATCGTTTACTAGCAGCACAAGCGACTTCCACTTATGCAGCCGAGGCACTGCCACACTTTCTAGTCGTCATAAAGGATAGCGACCGCGCATTTGCACTCGCGGAATCGACAACATTCCCCACTACGGTTCAGTCAGACTTTGGAAAGCGTAGGCTGACACTCGCCAGGCTCCGCGCAGCTTTTCGCCTCTCGGTTGGCGAGAATGACTTTGACCGCACTCTCGGTTTGTCTATGCGCCTAGCCCAGGCAGCCACAGCCAACATGAGAGGCGACGAGTTTATTCGACGGTCTCCCCCGCTCGCGGTTGTGCTCGGCGACAGTGACTCATACCGCCGGCTTTACGCCGACCGGTCCGGTTGGCGCGGCGCTAGAAGTGCTCGACTTACTGTTGCCCACCAATTTGCTGGAGACGCTGATGAAGCGCAAATTCAGGCAGAAAGCACTATTCGTTGGATCAATTGGCATTCACATCAGCCTAACGAGGAGACGACAAGCCGACAGCGGCCGGCGCCCGGCGTGGATGACTATGCCGCAGTGATGTTTCAGAGCGCCGTGGAAGGGCAGTTTGCGATCGTCGACCGCAACCTTGCGCGCTGGAACGATCGCTTTTCATTGTCAGCCTGTGACGAAGTTCTTCGCTTGCTTGAGCTAAACGACCAAATTTTTGGCACGAGCGTCCTGAAAGACTTTGTGTCATTCGCCGCGGGCGACGAGGTCCTGTCGAATGCCCTCAAAGTTCGCCTTCTCACTCGCCCCCATCTTCTCAGCAAGGGCCAAGCCCGGAGGCTCGCGAAGAGCATAGAGTCGCCGGTTGAAGCAGAGGAAGATGACGACGATTACTCCTCCGCGGTCGGTACTGGCAGTGACCTCAGCTATGCCGCCCTCACAGCTTTGCTTTTTGGATCACGCGCCTCGTCCCTCGCCATCATACGCAAGGCTAGTGTTAACAGGCCATCGGCCTACGACTTCGGCGAGCGCTACGGCAATTCCAAGATTTGGCTCCCTGTCTTCCAGGCCTGTGTACAAGCTTGGGCTGCCGGTCGTGCCGCAGCCTATCACGACTTCCTCCCACGCGATGTGAAGGTGAATAGGGCCGCGAAGAGCATCGCGACAAGGTCGGAGCTGCTGGGATTCCTAGATGGACTGCGAGAGCCTTCACCTAGCCAACAAGATGTCAAAGGAAAGACGAAGCTTCGCAAGCAATTCAGAGACCGGGAACGCGAGGACATTGCCAACGGCATCGAATTGACGATGGCGCTCGTCGCTCCGATTGAAAACGCGGCCTTAACTCGAAGAGACATTTCGAGTGAAGATGTCGGCAGCTTCCTCGAAGCCTGGTCCGCGTTTAGCAAGCCTCACCTTGACTGGCGAAGGGAAGGCGCAGTGGAAGTGCTAAGCCGAACGATCGGGTTGGGATGCGTCAACGTCTTGCTCTCGTACGCGGCGGAGATCTCTCTCGAACAAGCCGAAAAGCTTGTCGAGTCTATCTCTGCAGGCCGGTTTTATGTATCACAGAAGGTCGAGATCTTGCGCCAACTCGCTCGACGGCCATCGTTGCACGAACTGGCTGCGCGGTTTGCACAACACGTCGCGGAGCAAATTCGCAAAGACGACAATATCGGCAATCGCGGAAGCTCCTACGCCGATCTCGCTGAAGCGCTGGTCGCGGTGAGCGTCGACGAGGCGCGCGAGTACTATCGGCAGGGCCTCGCTCAGCTTGATCAAATGGGGGGCGAAAGTTACGACCAAATCTACTCTCTTCTTCGCTTCGCGGCCGTTCAGGAAGGAGGTTTGCTGAAGCCCGAGCTCGGCCAGCGTTTGATGAATTTATGCCAGGCCATTGCTGCCGACGAGCCCAGCAAATTCGGCTGGACATTATTTGGGCGAGCAGCAGCGAAGTCGATTGGCCTCCCGGCGCTTGGAAAGCTCGTGCGGTGGCACGACCAGGACGTAAGCGAGCTTTCTTATGCCCTGCCTCAGTTGGTTTGTTTTCTTGCGCAGAACGGACGTCTCGATCCACGCCGTGCCGCATTTCTCCTAGTCACCTCCAAAGAGCACGGCTGGTGGGACTGGCATGCTGAGGACGGGATCGGATCCCTACTTGAGCTGTGTAGCCCAGCGCACCAGCGTCTGATTTTTTCGGCGATGGTATCGAAGCTCCGGGCCGAGCATGTCTCGGGTGCATGGCCCTCCCTATGGGAAAGTCTCCTGAAGGTGGCCGCCAAATACCCTAACGCGGTGACGAACGAAGAACGTCAGGTTCTCCAGGCGCTGGAAGCCGAGGCGACCATCAAGAAGGATGAGTTCAACAGTCGCAACAAACACAGCCCCAACTTTGACGGCCCCCGAGAGCGGAAACTCACCGAGCCCGAGGTCATTAAGTTCATCGAAAACCTGCTAGCAGAATTTGATTTCGCTGATCCAAGCACAATTGATCGGGCGCTCAAAGCAATCCAAGCTGCCGACGGCCTACCGTACGATATACGTCAGCGCTTCCTTAAACAGTTGCGGGCCACGTGCCCGTACGCCCAACGCTTGGCCTTTTTGTTCGCTGTGTGCGAAGCGTCCGAGCTCGAACTTCGCTCATCGCTGGACATCATGTCCGAGTGCGTTTCCGAATGGAGCCCCACAACAAAGCACCTTGCCTCGAACCTGACCGCCCTTGTCGATCGACTGTTGCAGTTCAAAAGCGCGGGTTTGTTCGAGCGTCAGTATTCCAGCTTGGAGCGCGACGTCCATCTGCTGGCCGAATTCTGTCAGGACAAGCGACACGTACTGCGTTTGGTGCTTGGCATGATCGTCCGAGACGAAATTGAGCTGGATGGTGATGAGTGGTTGCAACTCGCTGTCACCCTTTGTGACCAGACGTCGGGGCAGGCCGGATTATCCGCGCTTGAACTCTTATTGTCGGGTTCAACCTCACGCATCGCCGACGAGATTGGCGAAGGACCGCTTCGTCCAGAGCAAGCGTTTGATGGTGGTGAAGCAGATATTGTTGCTGACATCACGTGGCACCTGCTTGGGGACGATGACGCCTATCTTCGTTGGGCCGTTGCCCGGGGGTTTAGCACACTGGCCGTTTTAGGCTTCGAATCTGACTTGCATTTGCTGGTCGATCGCTTTGATCGACGCGAGATGGGATGGCTGACATCGGCGGACAGGAAGCTGCCTTTCCAAAACTCGCAACAATGGATGCTTATGGGATTGGCCCGCGCGGCCCTTAGCAATGGCAAATCAATGACTAACCTCGTCCCAAAGCTCCGCGCTCTTGCGAAAAGGACTGACGTCCATGTCACAAATAAAGTTCATGTTGCTAGATGCCTCAACAACATTGTCGGCGCAGCCGAAGACGCAGAACTTAGCGCGCTGATTGAGGAGGTTGACTACCCAGCGGCCGGAACTTTGGTAAGCGACCTAGGCTCACAAAACGTGCCGAGGAAGACCGATTTTGGCTTCGATTACGAGTTTACGAAGATCGAGATCAGCACACTGGCCCGGCTATTCAACGTCGCGCAGAGCGTGATCGAGGAGGCAATGGCAACTGAGATTATTCGACATTGGCCGGACGCGACGTCGATGGACTATTTCCCCGGTCAGGCGCGCTACGGGTGGGATCGACATGACCAGCACGAATTCTACCGGGAACATGTACAAAGGCACGCACTCCTCAGCGCTGCTACCACACTTTCGAAAACACTTCCCGTCGTCGTCCGCTCGTATGAGACGGACCGCGGATCGGCGTGGCTGGAATGGCGCCAGCGATATGACACGACATTCGACGATGGCTCGTGGCTTTCCGACCGCAAGGACCCGGTGCCGACCAACGCGAACGAAAGTCTGCTCGGCAAGCGAGTGGGCGATCAAGAGACACTTCAAGATCAGACCGTCGTCCTCCGAAAACTCGGAATCGTGGCGGTAGAAGGCAGCTTGCCGTTCCCGCTCCACGCTCATTGGACTTCGCCAGATGGTGTGGAGGTCAGTATCGTCTCGGCATTGACCGAGACGCGCGGCGCGATCGGTCGGTGTGCCGCATTTGCCAAAGAACCGAGCCATAACCTATGGCTTCCTCAGTTCTGGGAAGGGGGGTACTACGATAGAACTTATCGCAACGAAACCCCGTTCCTGCCGCTTGTGTGGGGACCTGAAGGCGACTTCGGTGTCGATGAAGGCGACGAGCTGGCAGCGAGAGGTCCCGGCGCGCGACCGCGGCTGGGCATAGACCTTACAAGGGAGCTTGACCTGGCGACAACTCCGGGTGATCGCGAATGGGTGACCTCCACGGGCGCGCTAGCCTTGCGAAGTCAAGTGTGGGGCGGTTGGCAGCGCAATCCCGACGACACCAGATATCGCAGCCACCATGATGGTGAAGTCTTGTGGGCGTCGCCCGACTGGCTGGAGCTAACGCTTGCAAAAATGCAAAAGCAGCTCGTCTTCACCGTGACGCTTTGGAAGTACCGGTCGTCTAAAGACTATGACCGTTCAAGCGGCGCCAAATCCGTGATCATCGGGCTGAGAGGCGGCTCAGGGATGCTTAGGTTCTGGCACGCGAAGTTGGCATCACGACAGGACTACTAGCCGGGTTGCAAGGGCTCAGCTTTTGCCCCCGGTCCAGCGAGGAGCGCTGGCGGCATCCAATCGGCGGAGGGTTGGTCGATTGAGTGCAGGGGTGCTTGGGCGATTGGCCGCGAACAACCCTATGGCAGCTAACCGACTTAACCACCTAAAAGCGGACAGACCGCTGCCGGCCCCAAATTTGACGCCAGCATGTCCAATGTCGAAGGGAGGCTGGAAGGATTTCAGCGCATAGTACATCAGGAAATGGAGTAGGGGACTTGAAGTCGCTTACGACATCCACCATTCACTTCCTATGATCAAAACTGTGCCAATGATTGACCTCTTCGCAGGCCCCGGAGGGCTAAGCGAAGGTTTTAGCCGTCATCACCACTGGTATGGCTCAGGCGTCGAATTTCGGAGCGTGCTTAGCGTCGAAAAAAGCGAGCCGGCGTCTAATACTCTTACTCTTCGAACTTTTTTCCGTAAGTTCGCTGATCGCGACATACCACGGCAGTATTGGGAAGTTGTCGCAGGCAGGTCGCCGGAGGCCACCTTGCATGGTTTTCCCGAATGGCATGCCGCAGTTGAGGAAGTCTGGATGGCCGAGCTAGGGGCTGTGCCGATCTCCGAGCTGCATGGGCGAATTTCGGATCGTCTTGGCGATGAGACCGATTGGCTCTTGCTGGGAGGCCCGCCGTGTCAGGCGTACTCGCTTATGGGACGAGCTCGGATGACCGGGATCGGCCACGAGGCACGTTCGGCGTCAGATCCAGACGTCTCTGATCGCGTGCGCCAGACGAGGCTCAAGGCCTTCGGCAACGACGTTCGGCACAAACTGTACCAAGAATACCTTCGTATCATTGCAGTTCATCAGCCTGCAGTTTTCGTGATGGAAAACGTGAAGGGTATTCTTTCATCGAAGGTTCCGGGTACCGATGACCTGATGTTTGATCGCATTAGGGCAGACTTGGCAGATCCGTGGGCTGCGCTTGCTGAGGATGCTAACTTAGAAGAGCTGAATAGGCTGGCGCGGCCGGGGCGCCCCAGCTACCGCCTCTTCGCGTTCTCACTGGACGGAGCAAGAGCCAACGGCAGCGATTTGAACAACCGCGATTTTCTTATCCGGTCCGAAGAATACGGAGTCCCTCAGAAGCGACACAGGGTGATTGTGCTGGGTGTGCGAGACGGTATCAACGCAATGCCGGAGGCATTGCAGCGTCTGGCGCGCGTAACGGTAAGGGATGCTATTGGGCAACTTCCTCCCGTAAGCGGCCGCTCATCGAACAAGCGACTTTCTGAGGCGGAGTGGAAAGGGGAACGGGACGGTCTAGCTGCATGGGCTGCAAAATCGGCAGGGCCTGACGTTGCCAATGCCATCCGAAAAGCAATCGAGCGTAATCGAGAGATCGCGGACAAGGGCGGCCGGCTTGTAAAAGCGGAAATGCCCGCGACTGACACCGATCTCGAACGCTGGTTGCAGTCGTTCGGCTCGGAAGGTTTTCTCCAGCACGAGTCCCGTGGTCACATGGCATCTGACCTTGCTCGGTATATGTATATGTCAGCATCCGCTGCTGAACTAAAGCGCAGCCCCAAGCTGGAAGAGTGGCCTGAAGCACTTCTACCGGCTCATCGGAACGTTGCCTTTAATCCAAAAACTAAACAGGCGGAGGCTTCGGGGTTTAGTGATCGTTTCAAGGTTCAAGTTTGGGATTCGCCGTCCTCGACAGTGACCGCTCATATTGCGAAAGACGGTCACTATTTCATTCATCCAGATGCAGCTCAGAACCGCAGCCTGACCGTCCGAGAAGCCGCGAGACTGCAGACCTTTCCGGATGACTATTTCTTCTGTGGTAATCGCACCGAAGTCTTCACCCAGATAGGCAATGCGGTGCCGCCTTACCTAGGGGTGCAACTGGCTGCAGTAGTGGCTGGCGTGTTCAATCGCATGGGGGTGCCTAAGGCTGGAACGGCGAAGGACATAGGGATGGAGGACGTCGTTGGCTGACGTTCATACTAAGGAACAACGAAGCCACAATATGTCTAGAATTCGGGGGCGAAACACCAAGCCTGAGATGCGACTGCGGTCAGCGCTGCACGCAAAAGGGCTCCGGTTTCGCCTGCACGTACCCGATCTTCCTGGGCGTCCAGACATTGTTTTGCCCAAACATAGGCTGGCTGTGTTCGTACATGGCTGTTTCTGGCACAGGCACTCCGACTGCAGGTACTGCACAACACCGGCTGCCAATGCCGAATTCTGGCATGAAAAGTTCTCAAGGAACGTAGAGCGCGACGTGGGAAACGCCAACAAGCTCGTTGAAGCCGGCTGGCGCATCTACGTCGCGTGGGAGTGTGACATCAAGCGTTCGCCGACCGCAGTCGCCGAAGCGATCCAGCTGTTTGCCATGTCTACCGGCGCCGTCGCGCAGCACTGAACGACAGCGCTAGGTCTTTTTCCAAAGGCTCCATCGCTTCTTGGGTGTCGGTTCCGTGGCCTCGGCCTTGGGATTTCCGAGGATATCGTTGATCGGATTGGTACCGCTCTGCGAAACGCGAAAGAGGCGCAACCTCTCGCTAAGATGCCTCAGAGCGTTGCGGTCGCTTTCGGATAGTGGGGAACCAGACCTCAGATTATCCAATGCTAAACGGGACTTTGGCGACAACAGCGAATACTTGGCAGCCTCGGCCTCGATCAGTCCAACGCTCGAAAGAAGGTCGGTCGGCGCCGCAGTAGCTACGGGGACAGCCTCAGGTGTTTCAGGAATCTCCATGGCGGCGTCCATCATTGCCGCCAGTTCGGATTGTGGCAGGGAGCTGAGGGTCCGGAGTTCGTTCCATACTCTTGTCCGTAACGCCGCTCGCCTCATTACTGCTTCCATTGCTCCACGGCCATGAATCTTAGAGCCGCGGACCCAAGCCTCTGCCAGCGCTGACGCCAATATTGCGTCGCCACCAATGCTTGGGCGTTCTGTTATCTGGACGAGGGCATCTTCGGTTAGCTGTTCCACGAGATGCCAACGGTCAGCGCTGCCGACACCGCGGTCGAGTGCCTGACCTCGCATCCAGAGCCTTTGGAAAGTGTTGCGGATGCCGCCATGGTATCGTTCAGAGGATGTTCCAAAGCGCCAGTGTACGACGTCGGGTGCCAGCACCACACCGACGAAGGTCCAGACATCATCGCGCAGAGCTTCCCCGCTTCCAAGAAGTGGGTGGTCTGCCAGCCAAGCCGAAACAGCAGCGTCAAATTCTGCATGGCCAGCGCGGCCGCCGCCCTCGGTTCCGAAGCCATGTTGTTGGGCTATAACCATCAGCCCAGACCGAAACTCGGCTAGTTCGGCGGCACCCAAACGGGACCCGCCAGTTGCGGCGAACCTAGCCGCATCGGGAAGGTCATCCGCATCGAAACCTGACCAAGACTTGGCGCCGGCGCGGAAGAATTCCTCTAGCAACAGTTCTGCAGGAGGTCCCGACAAGCGGGGAAGAAGCTTCACCATGCTAGCTCTCGCTCTGCTCGGCTAGAGCCAGAAGTGTGGATCGAAATGTTCCTGGCCGATTTTCCAGCACAGTCTGAATGTGCGCCACGTCCCTGTTTGGCCAAGCCTCGCGCAGCCAAGCGGAAGCTTGCGCAGCAAGTGTGCCCGGCTCAGAGTTTGCGATGAGGTCAGCAGCAGATGGATCGGTGATCAGCCTCTCGCAGACCTGTCCGATGACATCCCCCAGTATTGCCTGGAGGATGTGGGAATCCTGCGCCTCAACCTTGGACACGAACTCTGGGTCGGCCTCGCTGAGATAGAGCCGTATCGCGCCATGAAAGTCTCGCGTCCAGTCTCGGGGTGACCAGTGCAGATACCAAGGCGCCGATGCAGCAAGGGCGCTACCGAGCAGCTTTGACAGGTCCGCAACCTCAATCGGGAACCGTGGTTCCTCTCCCTCCAGCCGCAGCCGACTGCGATCCTGCCAAAGACGGTCACCGACTCGAGACGGTGCAAGCTGATCAGCTCGCGCTGGCGGAACTGCGAGCACGATCTCGGTGCTGATATCGATCATGGCCGACAACCGCTCACCGGTCAGCGCGAACGATAGATCCACGGTTTCCTGGCCGAGCTCTCTGGCCTCTCGATGGATGATGGTGCGGGGAATGCGCCCCTGTCCGGTGCCCACGCGTATCGCAACTGATAGTCGCAGCTCTTCGCGAGGTATGCCCAGGTCGTTGGCGGAAGCCTCCGCATCGAGCGCAACCTGTCGACGAAACCACAGGGTCGATGCCGCATCCCAATCTGGGACGAACTCATCGTGCATCGTCCAGTCATCGCCGTTGAACGACAACTCCCACGGAGAGGCGTTCACGGTGGAATCTCGAAGAGTGAGAAACGGCAAGGCGATCCGGGTACTCAAGAAGCAGGCTCCGTAAGGACTTCTGCGTCAACGAGAACTGCATAGTCGCCACGCATTCTTACACCAATTTCGAATAAGCCTTCGTCGCCATCGAGATCTATGGAATCGGCCCACACCACTTCACCGTCCTCCATGCGTACAATGTATGCGACGGACGGTTGAAGTCCCAACTCGTCGGTGGCGGCTGCACTGCCGCCCTCGACTGAGACCGATGCGCGCGTGGCTAGAGCAAGGCCCGACTGCTGAGTGTCCTGCTGTACTCGCGTTGTGAAGATGGCCAAGGTGCCGTTATCGTCACGGGCTAGGCGATCGAAAACGGGCTTTGAAGCGCGCGCGCGAGTTGGCCTACCGCCACCACCACCTCCAGCACCCCGCCGTTTGCCGGCACCGTCTCCACCAACGCTCTCAAGCGACGCGCCAAGCCGACCGGCCACGCGGGCGAGAGGCGGACCTGAGCTGCCTGTGAGGCTGGAAGGGGCGCGTCCAGCGCCACCAATGTCTAGCGCGTGTCCTTTCAGTCGTTGGAGCGCGACGTTGACGTAGGTCTTTGAATGTCCGCGGGGAAGGTTGTCCGGTATCCAATCGTCGTGCGCAGGTGGCTCTGCATCGGCGAAAGCGCGTTCGATCTCGTCGTCATCGCTGACCAGAAACACACCCGCCCATTCAAGGCGCTCTTCCGGTAGAGGATTCCCCTCGAGATACTTCACGACCAGTTCGACCGGTCGCATAAGGGCAATGTGGTGAGAGGCAGCTGGGAGGAGGCTGTCTACGGCGACAAGGGGGCGCCTTGGCGAACGCAGGCCCTTCTCGACTGCGAGACGGCCGAGCTGTCGTATCGGGCGTTGGCTTGCGATCGGCCGGACATCGTTTCCCGACCCCGATCTAGCTCCGCGCATTGCCTTGGCGAACAGATCGAGCGGCGGCACTTCCTCGGGAAGGGGGACCGAGAGGCGCTTGCCCTCTGCCTCGATGGAGCAACGGAAGCGACGGGCGTCCGGTGTGTCGCTCATCATCCGGGGCCAAAAATTCCACAGGAGTGTCTCGATCACTCTTCGGCCTGCATCCTCAACAGTCTCGCCTTCGGTGTCGAAGTCGAGGATCATGATGGATGTACCTGTTCGGCCGGTGCTTCTTGGTGGGAAGCCAAGCGCTTCTGCAAGCGCCTCTGCGTCAGGGCCAACAGCGGGATCTGCAATCCCATCGACTGGATCGGGTACGCCGAACCAATGACGGCCAGTAAAGCGGCGGCGCATTCCGGCGTCGGGTATTTCGAACGATGGTCCGATGTGGCAGCCCATCAACCGCCTTGGGGAACCATCAGATGGCAACGTGTCCACCAGGATCGTGCTGCACCTGCTAACGCGGTAGAGTGCGACCTTGCCGAAGCCATACGTGCCCCCGCCGTGCTGTGTGTCGCGCGGGGTTCCAATGTTCCGCAGGAAGTCGACAAAGTCGGTCCGTTTGGCGTCAACGGGAATTCTGTCTGCTCTTGTCGGCCCGCCGAGGCCGGTCGTCCCGAAATCACAGATCTCCATGACAACGGGAGCCGAACGGGACAGGAACTCACTCAATTGATCCCGAGAGTCCGCCTGCGCGGGAAGGTCGGTGAGGACATGCTCCTTAAGGTAACGAACCTGCTCATCGGTCAGGGTTCTGATGCGGATTTCGATCTCGGGACCGCCTCCCAGTTGCGCGGCATCGGCGATGTTCTGAACGGACTCCCGAACCACGGTCTGCAACGCATCTAACGTTGGAGCTCCGAGCAGGCGACGGAAGTTTTCGCCTATGTTTCCTGTGCTTCCATATGGCTCAGAATGAAGATGCAGCGACGTCAAAGGCATTTTATCAGCTCGTCCTCGACGGATTTCTGTCGCACTTGGTCCCGAAGACACGACGACGCCGTAGCTAGATCCACATTGTACTCGACGGCAGACACACCAACGGGTGCCTTGCCCCCTACCAGCGACGCCGGAACCAAACGCGGAAACTCATCGCTGACCTCATAAAAGGCCTCCGCCTCCAGATTGAACTGCTGTCTGTTCCACTGGGGTGATCCCGGATCTCGGCAGCCGGCATCTACGAGAGTGAGCTGAAGCTGACCTGGGTCGTCGACCCTAGAGAGGGCTCGATGGGCCAGGTCGCCGATGGAGAGAAGCCCCCCGGCCGAGGGTTCCAAGGTCAGATGGCTGAGGTAGAGGCAGCCGTTCACGTTCGGTTCAAGCTGATGGAGGCCGTGCACGACGATCGTGGACTTCCCTTGTTTGAGGGTCGATTTAACCTCAAGCGAAGTGGAGCCACTTCGAAAGTCGTGCCGGTCTCCTGCAGGACCCCTCCATGCTCTCCATGCCGCAGGTGATCGGTCGACGAGGCGGTTCAGGATGAGTAGTTCACCCGCTAGCCCAGCCATCCTTTCGAGAGTTGGGCCAGTGTCGACCTGTTCAAGAAGAAGACTGCGAAAGTCCTCCAACGTTGTCCAGGCGGCCTCGAGGCTCGATAGGCCTTGCTCGACGCGCAAAAGTATCGCGTCCACGACGTCCGCAAATGCGCCATCCAAGTGCTTGGCCGTGCACATGATGTCCAGGAAGCGAAGCTGCTTTCCGCCTTGGGTCAGATGGGTAACGCTGATGCGCAACGACGGAGCTTCGACGATTGCTCGTACTGGATCACGGTCTGCCAGCGGCAGCAGAACGCGGGGCTCACCGCCTGGGCCGACTGCCAACCTGACAGGCCCAGCAGGCGAGTTAACTTCAGTTCGTACCGTGGGGATTTCCAGATTGCTCGAGGTGGAAACACCGGCGCGAAGGATGGTCCACCCTTCTGTGGCCGCGTAGGCTTGGCCCTCAGACGACACCTGCTGCCTCCGCTTGGGCCAGCTCTTCCGCTTCGATGTTCTCGATCTCGTCCGCGGACAGCGGACGCAGTTCCACCGACACGAAATCGCCCCCCTCCTTCACAGAGCCTGGGAAGACCACGCCGTAGCCTAGGACATCCGCAACGGCATTCAGGGCGACTCGTGCGCCACCCGAGTTCTGGGGAGGTGAGGTCCGGTCGATCGGATACAGAAGCAATAGTGGTACATCGGCGCCAAGCGCCTTGGACCTAGCTGCTTTCAGATCCTCCCATCCGAGGTCCGAGGCATCCACCAATTCGCAGTCGAAAGCGACGTCCTGTTTCGACATCAGCGCTTTGATATCTGCAACGCCGCCGCCGTCTAGGCGTGCACGGTTGACCATGTTCACACTCCCTGCCTTTCCGAGTGGAGTGGAAGACGGCCTGCCTTTACCTGTTTCGACAATGCCGACGTTCCATTTCGAGAGACGGGGATCGCTCTTTTCGATGAAGTCGAGGATGATTTTTCGATCCAGATCGGCATGCGAAAGATCTGCCTGATACTCCTCAAAAAATCGGATGACCGAAGATTTCGGAACGCCGGTCCACAACTTGGCCGAGCCGGCTTGCCTGAGCCCAAGAGCTTCAGCGCGGCTCACTAGTTCTGCACCAGCTCCCCAGTTGGCCTCCAACAGATCTTTGTTTTGATGGTCAAACCTGAATGTCTGGCGGTGGGTTCCCCAGAAGCTGATGGCGCATTGGCGCGCCGCCTTCATCTTGTTTGCCGCAGTTATGGCCATGCCGGGGATCGCACGTATGCGAACGGCGATATCCATCGGTGATAGTTCACGCGAACCGTACGCTGCTATGTCATCGCGGATTTCTTGTTCCACCGTTGCCATCGATCGGAACTTGGTTCGGAGGTCCTCCGGCATCGCGATCCTTGGAAGGTCCTCATACTTGGGCCTGTAGCCGAACCACCGGCCCATCTGCAGCAGAGTATCGTATTGGTTCGCCGTTCGAAGGAAATAACTCATCATGAGTCCTTCGAGGGTGAGCCCGCGGGCAAGGATGGAACCGCCGACGATTACATAGGTCTTCGGGCCTTTGGTGTAGTCGATGCGGTCATCACTCGCCCCGTTCTCCACCGCGACTTCCAAGGCGTCCAACACGTCGGGCAGGAGCCTTTGAATTTCTTCCAGATCAATGTTCTGAGCATCGGTAATGTCACCGGGCAGCCGACCCTGCTCATCGGTCCAGATGTCAGCGAGTTTCTGCCCCATCTCCGAACTCGGATCTCGAATGGCATCGTCGTTTACATCAAGCCAACCTCGGATCAACGAGGCCAAGCGTTCGTGGGCCGAAACGTAGGCCGACGTGTGGACCAACATCGACATGTGCTGGTCGGCGTTGCCTCTTGCGCGTCGCACTGCGCAGCAGGCCAAGAAATAGAGCAATGACCGTTCGAGGCTCTCTGTCATAGCCGGCTGGAAGCTATTGCGAGCCTGACGCGTGGCGGGCTGCAACTGCTTCTCATCGTCCTCAGGGACGGGGCGGATCATATCCAGCCCGTCTTCCTCAGGGGTGACGTTTGCTGGGTCAGCTGGCGTGCGGCCGAACAGCTGTTCAGTACCGAAGTAGCGCTGCGGGCGGGGCAGCGCGGTGATGAAATCACGAGGATACAGGTCGTCCAGCTCCTGACCCTGCTTACGGTATGGGTCGATGAGGACGTTAGCGAACGGGGTGGCGGTGTAGCCGACGTATGTTGCGGCCGGGAGCATCTGCAGGAGCTCCCGGATGCGCTGGTTGATGGCGGTCATGCTAAGCTCGCCACGAGCCGAGTTGACACTGCCCTGATCGCATTCGTCGTCGATCACCAGAATTCTCAACCGATCCAGCGCTGCGGGCAGCGTCTTTTCAACGGCATCGCGCAGTTGTCCCAATGGCGACACGTTCTTTTTGATGACTGCTAGTTGCGCCTTGTCAGTATGAGATAGGAAGCCGCCTTGTGCAGGGGCTCTGAAGTCCTTGTTCTCTTCGTTAGGCGTCAACACCTGCCAGTGTAGCGGGTTGCGCTCCACGAGGTCCTTGTACAGCCGAAGCTGGGTCTGAAATCTGAGCTTGTTGGTGAGACCTGCCAACACAATAATCGTATTGTAGCCAGCGTCGAGCGCCTTGGAGATGACGCCGGTCATGTTGGCAGTCTTGCCAGACTGCACGTATCCCACCACCAGGCCACGGCTTGAGAACTGCTTCTGATCGGGATTGCCCAGCAGCGACACGACCTCGCTGGCAGCCTCGTCGATCGCCTTCACGTCCTCGGGATGCCAGCCCTTCGCATTGGTTAGGTAATCCTTGACAGCAGGCCAGTGCAGATCGGTTGGCCTTGATCCAAAGTACCACCGCTCACGTTTGCGGATGAGCGAGTGCGTGTGGAGTATTTCGATGGAATCGAACTGCTTCGCGACGATGGCTTTTGCCTCGTCAATTTCGGATGCAAGTTGATTCGCTAGGCCGACGATTAGGTTGTCGAGATCCGATTTGACCTCGGCGACTGCCGCTTCAAGGTCCTTCGTGCGCGGCAATTTTTGTTGGATCTGACGAACAAACGTCTCTACTTGCGGCCCCGGCAAAAATATTCCCCTAAATCAAACCTTCAATCAAACGCTTGCATGGGAGCATGAAGCCTCAGTCGGTTCAAGTTGAATGGCCGCAAACTACACGCTTAGTATAACGTCCGTGTGCTCGTATCCTGTACCGGCGGAGCTTGCTGTGGATCGAACCAAGATAGACAGTGATCCGCTAGATGTCAGCGCAATGCGCATTATCTACGGTGAGAGACGTTGGGTGGCGCAGTAGTTAGATCTGTTGCCCATGCTGTTCAATGGCTCGATCAAAAGCCCCATTAGCTGGTGTTTACCATGCGATCGAGGTGTGTCTTGAAGACTTCGTTGGATGCCTCATCTTATACAGGTCGACGCCGAATCGGCCCGATGATGGTTAGCTGGCCGCTTGCTTCCAACAAGCGACCGACGGCAGCGCTTCCAACACTGCCGCCAGTCTAACCATGCAACCCCTGCGCAAACAGAGGCATACATGGCTACGTACTTTTCTACCGGCGCACACGCGCCCGGCAACCCTTTTCCGCAAACTGTCCAGCATGAACTGCCGCTCTTGGTCGGCGGTTTGATCTATCATCCGCTTATGTCGGCATCGGTGCAGGTCACGATCTTGGCTGTTGTCGATCACACCGGCAGTGCCAGCGTCGGCGACATCATCGCCGAGTTGGCGGGCCATTGTGACCCCGTGGGGGCGATTCAGGTCATGGTTGACCTGAACATCCTCGTCATTGAGACAGGCGGCGTTATCGATGCGAGCTCGGTCGTGCGCCGGGCTGATCCTCAGCCCGATCCGGAAAATCAGGGCGGTACGCCATTCCAGCCGACTGGTGGGGCAGGGTGCGACGGTTTGTCGGTGGCAGTTTCGGAAGCCACCGTCGAACAGGATCCGCAGGTTACCCCTGAGCAGCGGGGAATTGTTCGACTTGATGCAGCGGTCTTCTCGCCGAACGTGACTGTTGCGGAGGCGGACGCCCGCCGAGCTCTTTCGCGTGACCACGAACTGCGTCGCCCCGGTGTCTATATCCTCGCAAGCAAGTCCGAGGTTTACGTCGGAACCAGCAACGACGTGGGCTTGCGGGTGGCCTCAGGTCAGCAGCCTATCGCAGATGTGGACACCATCATCGTCATCACGGACGAGAACGGCAATCTCGATGGTGACGATGCAAAGGTTGCCGAGAGGCTGCTCTGGTCGCGGATACACCATGCTTGTGAGCGTGTGTTGATAAACGGCCTTCCTGACGGTGCAACCACCTCTGCCGGTCGTTTGGCCGCTCTCGAAGTGATGTTGTCCGCAGCCTGCTTGGCGCTCCGCGACGCCGGCGTAATGTTCCTGTCTGGCCATGCGCGCTCGATTATGGCAGGGCCGCGTCAGGAACCGGGCAGGCTGGCTTCGGTGCGTCCATTCAACCAGATTCCTCGTGGCGAAATTTTTGAGCTGAATTTCGCCGGTGGTCTGGTCGCTCTGGCCGCGCGCCAGGCTGACGATCGCTGGTTGCTTCTGCGGGGCTCCGACGTGAAGGTTGGTACCGCCGCGAGCGCCAATTCCAGCATTCGCTTTCTTCGTGCGCTGTGGGAGCACACTGGCTTGCTGGAGTTGGCTCACGATGGCCGTAGCCTGACCACCAAGCGCGACCTGGTCTTTGCAAGTGGCAGCGCGGTTGCGCAGTTCTGCGTCGGTAACAAAGGTCGTAGCCTCGACAGCTGGAAGCCGATTGACCCAAGTGGCGGGTACGACCCGGAAACGCCAGCGCTTATCCTGGCCTAGGCCGTCATCAGCAATCATTCACGGTAGAGAATTGTGCGCGCTGACCAACAAGGTTGGTCGCGCGCCTGGAGACCTGAACTCATGGATTTTCAGAACCAAGAAGAAGACGTCGCGTCGTTGACGCAGTCAAAAACACATAATCTCAACAGCCGCGAGACACTTGGCGATCTCGCACTTTCACATGCCCTGAACAAGAAGACGCGCAGTCTTTTGACCCAGCCGGCCCGCGTCGTCATCGTGCAGGCGCCCTCCGCAGATTGGGCGGAGCTTCTGGAGGACGCAGTCGCGAAAGTGGCGAAAACTGCAGTCGTGAAGGTCGCCAATGAGACTGTCGTTACTAAGGGTGTGGAGTACCGTGTTGGCCAGGACGCGCTGCACTATCTGCAAAAGCAGCGATCGATCATCTATGTCTCTCACGATCCCGATACAATTCTCGATGAGGTCGTACGTTCAGCTGCCGATGGTCGCATTGTCATCCCGAAGCTGTCGCCCGCGCTTTTGCGCAAGGCGATATCTCACATTACGCAGAGCCGGGTTCGTGGGGTAACCGATGTGATGGCAGGCCTGCCATTGACGACCATCGCATCAGCGATCCGTCCGGGTTTGACGGCACGTTCCGCTGTCGCCAATCTTGCTCGCGCCATCGCATTCAAACCCGCGTCGCTGGCCCCGAGCTATACCGTGCCATTGCTGCATGAGCTGCCGATCACGGCGCGCCTGCGCGCTTGGACTAACCAGACTTTGATCGATCTCGCATCAGTCAAAGAAGGAGGCTTGGCGCCGAGCGCGCTGAGCTATGCCACATTTGAAGGTGCGCCCGGGCTCGGCAAAACCCTGGTCGCAGAAAGCCTGGCCCGCACGGCGAACTGGTCCTTCGTTTCGACCAGTGCCGGGCAGTGGTTCACGACTGGTGATGGCGCGCTTGGCGGTGTGGCGCGCAACGTGAAGTCTTTCGTCGACGAAGTGATGGCGAGCGAACCATGCGTGGGATTTTTGGATGAAATTGACAGCGTTCCTGATCGCGCGACCATGGATAATCGCGGTCGTGATTGGTGGACGCCGATCGTCAATCTGATCCTCGTCGAGATCGATCGTGTTCGGCGATCCGGCAAACGCGTCATGCTTGTCGCTGGTACGAACCACTATTCACGCCTCGACAAGGCTCTGGTTCGTGCGGGCCGGCTGGAGCAACGTGTCTCATTTGTAGCGCCTCAGAATGAAGCCGAAGTCCTCGACGTCCTCAGGTTTTACCTTCGCGATGATCTGATGGACGACGACCTCAGCACGATCTGTCGTCTCGGCCTCGGTGCCTCTCCTGCACAGTTGGAGGGATGGGTCAAAGAAGCGCGCAGCATTGCTCGCAGCGCAGATCGCGCCATTCACGCAGACGATCTGCGGGATCAGGTCGCACCCGACGACAATCGCAGCACTGATGACATAAGGGTCGTTGCGGTTCATGAAGTCGGTCATGCACTTGTTGCGCACCGCCTGGGCCATGAAGTCGAGCATTTGTCGATCATTGCTGAGGGGGCTTCGGGTGGCCACACCACCAGCAAGTTGCCAAGCCTGTTTCTCACCCTCGATCAGGTGAGGGATGTGGTGACCATCATGTTGGCCGGTCGCGCTGCCGATATGGCAATCGGCAAGGGCGCCCACGGTGGCGCTGAACAAGACCTGGAGGTTGCGACACGCACACTGCTCGCCGCTTACGAAAAACAGGGTCTGAAGGACACCTTGCTTTATGTGCGGGCAACGCGTTCCGAGCCCAGCGGAGCAATTGTGAATGCGGTCGCGCAGGAGCTGGAGGTTTTGCTCGAGCGTGCGATCAGAATCGTATCCGCTGAACGCGAACTCGCTCTCAGCCTCATAGAGCGTTTGATCAGTGCCCGAGTTCTTTCCAAAGCTCAGGTCAGGGCGCATCTGACCTCAGGCCTCATTGTTGGCCCTGACACCGGCCATTGCCCGGCCCATAAGCAGTGCTACCTGACCACCAATCTGTAACTCGAAAGAGAAATCGAAACCGTGGAGTAATGCTAAAAATAACCGTGGAGTAATTTGGTGTTGACGTTATATTCCCTTGGGTTTTGGCTCTCGGGGAGGGGGACGTGGCATCGGCAAAGACGTTGGCTGCTTACGCGTTGGAGGCAGACAAAAAGGTTCATCGCGCTCAGACACGGTTTCCGGAATTGCGTCCTTTGGAGGCAATGTTCAGATACGTTATGGACTACCCCGAAAAGCTCACTCCAAACACCGTCGGCCTTTGGCGGCAGCAGATGCGCGTTGCGGTCGCAAAAGTGGCCAGTGATGACCACCGCTCCTTCACCGAGCGCCAGGTCAGAAACTTCGTTAGCGACATGGACGATGCGGTTGCCAGTCTGAAGGGGCGGCCTTCCAAACCCATGACCGCAACCAAGAAATGGAAAAGTCCGTCCAAGGTCGCCGTCGTGAAAGTGTTCGACCGTCTGAAACAACGGGCGCTGGCATTGAACCGGGGGCGGATGGCCGCGACGGCTCTCTATTGCGTGCTCATGCCTAGGCTCGGGGGGCGGCCTGTGGAGCTGGTGGGCGCGAGAGTTGCTGGCGGTCGGCTCATAGTTCCCAATGCCAAGCGCGCGGACGGCCAGGATCCTGAGCGATCAATCGACGTCAGTGGCTGGGACCTTCACTATCGGGTCGCGCTGGCCGCGCTTATCGACTTCACAGGCATGGAAGTCCCGGATGTTGGATATGAGGCCTGGCACAAGATAATGGCTGAGACGCTCGCGCGAGCATGCGACGCCGTATCGGTGCCAAGGATTGCTCCATCGAGCTTTCGCCATACTGCGTTGTCGACGTGGGCAGCGGCTGGCTTTTCGATTGATGAGATTGCCCGACTTGCCGGCCATTTCAGCGGGCGGAGCCCCTCGTACTATATCAGAACGGCGTCGTCCTGGGGCCCAGAGGACGTTGTCGTGAAGATTATTGAACTGGAACCTGCGCCGCCCCCACGTGCGGAGAAGTCGGACGTCGCCAACCGTTTTGACGATGTAGCTCCAATGCCATTGCCTCCCTTGAGGCCCCAAGAGAACGATGACACCAAAAAGTTGATTGAGGAGCAGCGTCAGCGGTTCCAGCAATTCGAGGACGAGTTGAACAGGGGAACCGAGGCGGCCAGAGCCTCGCGGCGAGAGGCCGCAAACTCAGGCCGTCCCGATCCAACTGTGGGATCAGGGCTTTCGCCACCTGGTCGAAAGCCCTGACTGCAGAATTTGGGGGGCAGTTGGGTGAACGTAGATATCAGCGCCCAAATCTGCTCCACGCTTCTACCCAAGCGCCAAAGTCGACTGTGACAGGTAGTCGCTCGATTGCTGCTTTGGCCTCCGTCACTTCTGGGTCGGAACCGTAACGTGCGCGCTCCCCTTCGCGCTTTTCGGACATCTGGCCGGTGATATAGTCTACCAAGCCGTCACGAACACCGGCACGCAGCATGTCGGTGATGAAGCGGTGGCGTAGTGGATGGTAACAGCCCTCGGATTTGGTGCCGTTTTTGCGTATGACCACAATGCCAAGCTGATCGAGCACCCGCGCAAACTGTCCGCCAACGGCGTCTCCAAATCGATCGAAGTCGCCGTCGGCCGATAGTTCCGCGAACAGTCTCTCATCTGGTTTCCTGCCAAGTACCATGGCTTCCAGGAACCCCAGTGCGATCAGTTGGCTATGCAGCGGAACGTAGCGTCGTGATGCGCCTTTCTTAACGTCCATGTCGAGCGCGTGTAGGTCGAATATCCAGATGCCGTCGATCTGGCGGATGTGTTTGACCTTGAGTTGTGCAAACTCTTCACGCCGCATGCCATGGAGTAAAGCAATCGGAAACCCCCAATACAAGGCGTCCCGAATGATAACCTGGCCTGGAAAGTTGTAATAATATGCGGACCGTCGGCCGAGCCAAACCGGATGAGTTGCGATGAGGCGTATCTGCTCGTGACTGAACGGTGGCCGTTCCTCGTTTGGTTTCAGTCCGGTCACCGAGAGCCCAGTTGGCAAGTGGAGATTTGCCCAGAAGCGGCGCGTGTCCTCGGCCAGATGGTCATTTTTAGTCGCCCATTCGAAGACCGGCGAGATCGTGCTGAGATGGCGATTGACCGTCGTGTTGCTGATCTTGGTGTAGTCACTGGCCGCGCGCTCAATTGATTTTGGGTCTTCGCGCTTTTCTGGCGGAGCCGACTTCATCCACGCCGCGCGGGCGTCGGCACGCGCCCAGTCGATGACCTCATGTATCGAAAGGGCGCGCGATGCGTCCGATTTCCAGTAGTGCTTTGGTACCGTCAGCAGAGTGCTGCGGTACTTCAGGAAGTCTTTTCGGTCATATTCCCCTATAGCGCGATCTCCGACCACCTCGACCCAGATTCGCAGGCTGGACTGCATCTCGGTTTCCAAACCCGACTTGACCTCCCCATTCTCAACGCGCGTCTTAAGGTAGGTACCAACCAGTTTTGAGAATGGTGTAACGGAGACCGCGAGGCCACCTCCTATACTCAGGGTGGCTGGTGCATCAGAGGTGGTGATCGTTGAGGCGGCTGACGAAAGCCTGCTGACTGCAGGCGCTGCGTCCTGCCCAAGTTGGTGGCCCGTTTGCCCTGAGCCATCGAGGCCCAGGTGCGTTTCGAGCGCGACGAGCCTTGCCTTCCAATCTTCAACTTTCAGCGCGGCTCGGCCCGTTGCCAGACCATGCATCGATGCCATGTTGATGGCGGACTGCAGGTAGTGGGCTGCCAGCCCCAGACTCAAGGCCCGTCCACCAACACCTTCGGCGCTTTCCCTGTCGAGCGCGGCGATGCCAGCCTTCTCTGCAATGTCGGCGACAAAAATCTCGCCATAGGCGCTTTCACCATTCCCAACCCGCGTAATGAGACCGGAAGCCAGTTCCGCCCAGGCGGTGGCCTGGTCCTTGGGAGTGAGAAGAGGGCGGCCGTAGGATGTAATCTCCCTCGCTGCCTCCGATGAATCGTCTTCCCGCCAACCCACAAGCGCAGTTTCGACAAGTTTGGTGAGGCTGGCAGCGTCTAGCATTGGATCGGTCTTGGCTTGGTCAAAGAAGGTGTCCACCTCGACCGCCAACCTGCGGCCAAGCCGCTCCGCAACACTCGAAGATATAACACCAAGTCTGTAACAGATCTCGGTAGATGCAAGCCTTTCCTGCAGAAACTCCGGTACCTTCCGGCGGAAGTAGGTAACGCGACCTTTCAGGCGCGTGTAATGCCCAGTGCGCATGTCGGTGCATGCTCCCAACTGACCGGCACGATGGTTTCGGCTGGGGAAGTCGCTCCCCAGCGACTCCACAAACCGAATCGTATCCGGTGGCCAACTCGGTGGCCAAACTGGTGGGAAACCACGCATCTTGGCCGGCGGCGTTGGCGCTAACCTACTGGGCTTATTGAGTTTTGCTGAGAGATTGGCTGGGGAACCTGGACTCGAACCAAGATCGACGGAGTCAGAGTCCGCTGTTCTACCATTGAACTATTCCCCAGCAGCGGTGAGCCGCTGGACCGGATTTGCCGGTGCGCCGCCTACATAGACAATGATTTTTCAGATTGCAAGCGCCTCTGACATGGCCTGTGTGCAACTGCGTGCCATTGCGCTGGCCAGTCCCTTGCTCTACCGTCCTTTTCGACACGCAATGAACAGTGCGCCCGGGCGCCGCCGGCTAGGCCGGATGGGGCGACCGCGCACGACAGGAGACTGAAGTGACCGATTCCGATCGGTCCGCCGCCGCAGCCACGTCCTTGGACGAGCCGGTGGTCCGGAACCCGCAAGGCCAGAGGCCGGCGGGCAGGGCGGGGGGCGATTCGCCCTCTCACCGCACGGACAAGCGGACACCACACGCCCCGAATCCGCGCCGCTATCGTGGCCCGCTCTACGCTGCGCTTGATCTGGGCACCAACAATTGCCGCCTGCTGATTGCCCGCCCGCATGATCACGGCTTCCGCGTCCTCGATGGCTTTACCCGAATCGTCCGCCTGGGCGAGGGCGTCTCGGTAACCGGTCGACTGGGCGACGCGGCCATGGAACGCACCATGGAAGCGCTGCGCCAGTGCCGCAACAAGCTGCGCGAGCATCAGCCCACGCGCATGCGCCTCATCGCCACCGAAGCCTGTCGCGCCGCCGAGAACGGCCCGGCCTTTCTCGAACGCGTCAAATCCGAGATTGGGCTGGAACTCGAAATCGTCGATCGCCGTACCGAGGCCGAGCTGGCCGTGACGGGTTGTGCCGATCTCATCGAAGGTACCGCTGCCGGCGCCCTGATGTTCGATATCGGCGGCGGCTCGTCCGAACTGGCCTGGCTTGATTTCCGCGGCGGCCGCCCCAAATCGCAGGGTCGCATGTCGGCCTCGATCCGCTCCTGGCAGTCGCTGCCCGTGGGCGTGGTGTCGATTGCCGAGAAATTCGGCGGCGTCGATGTGACCAACGAGGTGTTCGAAAACATGGTCGCCCATGTCGCCGAACATCTCAAGCAGTTCCGCGGCCGCGAAAAGTTGCGGCAGATGATTGCCAATCATCCCGTCCACCTGATCGGCACCTCGGGCACGGTAACCACGCTGGCCGGCCTGCATCTGGGGCTGGAGCGCTATGAGCGGCAAAAGGTCGATGGTCTCTGGATGCGGCGCGGCGAGGTTGACGAGACCATGAAAGTGCTGCTCGGCATGCCCTTCGAGCGGCGTGTCGCCCATCCCTGCATCGGGCGTGATCGCGCCGATCTGGTCCTGCCCGGTTGCGCCATTTTCGAGGCCATCCGCCGCGAATGGCCAACCGAACGCGTCCGTGTCGCCGATCGCGGCCTGCGCGAGGGCATTCTGATTTCCCTGATGGACGCCGACAAGGTCCACAGCCGCGCATCGCGCTATCCGAGGAAGAACGGCAATGGTTGATAAGGCGCTCGGAACGGGCGGTCGCAAGTCCGACAAGGACCTCAAGATCCGCGTCAAATCGGCCAAGGGTCGCAAGGTGTCGTCCACCAAATGGCTCGAACGCCAGCTCAATGATCCCTATGTGGCGCGCGCCCGCGCCGAGGGCTACCGTTCACGCGCTGCCTTCAAGATCAAGGAAATGGACGAAAAGCATAAGCTTTTCCATAAAGGTACGCGCGTCGTCGATCTTGGCGCGGCGCCCGGCGGCTGGTCGCAGGTTGCTGCCGCAGCGGTCGGCTCGACGGACGAACATCCGCTGGTCGTGGGCATCGACTATCTCGAAATGGATCCCATTCCCGGCGTCATCCTGTTCCGCAAGGATTTCACCGAGGACGATGCACCACAGATGCTGATCGACGCCATGGGCGGCAAGAAGGCCGACCTGGTGATGAGCGACATGGCTTGGCCCACCACCGGCCACCGCCCCACTGACCACCTGCGCATCGTGCAACTGATCGAGATTGCCGCCGACTTCGCCCTAGACGTGCTGGCACCCAATGGCACTTTCGTCGCCAAGGTCTTCCAGGGTGGCACCGAGCACGAGCTGCTGCATATGCTCAAGCGCCACTTCAAGACCACCTTCCACGCCAAGCCGAAGTCCAGCCGTCAGGATTCGGCCGAGGCCTATCTCATCGCCAAGGGCTTCAAGGGGCAGCGCGACGGTGATGCCCATTTTGGCGATCGCGACGACGAAGAATAGGATCTAGTGCACGCCGCCACTTCTGGTGAGCTGGTGGCCGGCATTGTCCGGCAGGCGCCAGAACAGCAGCGTTGCGACGAAGCCCACGGCGGCGACCACATAGAAGGCAATCTGGAAGTCGCCCAGCACCAGCGCGTCACCGCCGCGCAGCTTGTGCGTCAGTTCCAGAATGCCGCCGCCCAGCGCCACGCCCATGGCAAACATCAGCTGCTCCCAGACTTGGCTGATCGTATTGGCCTGGCCGGCATCCTTGTCCTCGATATCGGCAAAGGTGAAGGCATTCGAGCCGGTCCAGAACATCGATTGCCAGAAGCCGGTGAACACCAACACGCCTAGGATCAGTGCCATCGGCGTGGTGGGCACATAAGAGCCCATGGCGACGATGCCGGCGGCTGAAACGGCAGTGGAAATCACCAGCGGGTATTTGAAGCCGAAGCGGGCAAACATCCAGTTGGCTACGAATTTGGCGATCAGTGCCCCTACGGCACCCGCAAAGGTCACCATGCCGGATTCGAACGGGTTCATTCCGAAGGTCAGTTGCAGCATTAGCGGGAATAGGAACGGCGTTGCCCCTGGCCTAGCCGGAAGAAGGTGCCGGCAACGACCGAGGTGCGGAAGACGGGGTAGCGTAGCAGCCGCAGGTCGAGCAGCGGGAATTCGACGCTAAGCGCATGCCGCACATAGATCGCGCCAAGGCCGATGCCCGCCGCCGCTGCAATCGCGCCGTAGATCGGGGGCAGGGCGGGCAGGCTCACCACTGAGCAGCCAAAGGCAAACAGCGCAAAGGCGGCGCCGGCCAGCACGAATCCCTTGCGATCGATGCGGCGCGGCGCATTGCGCACCTCGTTGGGCAGCACGAGCCCGACCAGCAGCATGCCCATGATGCCGATCGGTACATTGATGATGAAAATCCAGTGCCAGGAGAAATAGGTGGTCAGGAACCCGCCAAACGGCGGCCCCACGATCGGTCCGATCAGCGCTGGAATGGTCAGCCACGCCATCGCATCGACCAGCCGGTGCCGCGGCGTCGCCCGCACCAGCACCAGTCGCGCCACCGGCCCCATCATCGCCCCGCCCATTCCCTGCACGAAGCGCGCGCCGACGAAGGACGCGAGCGAGGATGAAAAGGCGCAGGCCACCGATCCACACATGAACACCAGCATGGCGACGCGGAACACGTTGCGTGCCCCGAAGCGGTCAGCCATCCAGCTCGAGATCGGGATGAAGATGGCAAGCGCCACGAGATAGGCGGTGAGGGCAAGTTTCAGCGAAATGGGATCCGTGCCGATATCGGCCGCGATTGCCGCCAGCGACGTGGCGATCACCGTCGAATCCATGTTTTCCATGAACAGGGCTGTCGCGAGAACCAGCGGGACAACGCGCGACGAAACCACTGGCCTATTCCTTCTGCGCGGTGACACCGCGATGTCCGGAGACATTGGATCCGGCGTCATGAGGCAGGCGCAGATAGACAAGGCTCGCGAGCATGCTGAGGCCGCCCACGACGAAGAAGGCGATCTGGAAGTCGATCAGCGACAACTCCTCGCCACGCATCCGCGTCGTCAGTTCTAGCAAGGCCCCCGCCACCGCCACGCCAAAGGCAATGCTGAGTTGCTGCCCGACCGCGACGATGGCCGTTGCCTGGCTGGCTTCCTCGTCGTCCACATCGGCATAGCCAATGGCATTGCTGCCGGTGAAGAACACCGAGCGGAGAACGCCGCTCGCCAGCAGCACCGCCATCATCACCGGCGCCGATGTCTCGGCATTGAACAGGCCTTGCGCCGCGATCAGTGCGCCACCCGTCAGCGATGCAAAGCCCAGCACCCGTGGAAAGCCGAAGCGGGCAAACACGCGCTCGGCAATGAATTTGCTGAGAATCGCGCCAAAGGCCGAAATGAAGGTGATGGCGCCCGATTGGAACGGGGTGAGGCCAAATCCCAACTGCAGCATCAACGGCAAGAGAAACGGCACTGCCCCGATGCCGATCCGGAACAGCGAGCCGCCGGTAATCGACAAACGGAACAGCTTGTGCCGGAACAGGCCGGGATCGAGCAGGGGGAACTTGGTTCGCCGCGCGTGCAGCAGATAGAGAATGCCCGACGTCACCCCGATCGCCAGCGTCAGATAGCCATAGATGATCGGCAGCGCCGGCAGGCTCACGACGGATAGCCCGAACACCGTGCCGGCGAATGCCACGCCAGCGAGAAAGAAGCCCACCATGTCGATCGGCCGCGGATTGCGGGCGTCGGGGACATGAAGAAAAATACCAGCGAGGATGATCCCAGCAATGCCGATGGGGATGTTGATCCAGAAAATCCAGTGCCAGCTAAGATAGGTGGTGAGGAAGCCGCCGATCAGCGGGCCCGTCAGCGGCCCCACCAGCGCCGGAATAGTCAGCCAGGCCATGGCGCTCACCAGCTCGTTGCGCGGCGTCGAGCGCACCAGCAGCAGGCGCCCTACCGGCGTCATCATCGAGCTGCCGATGCCCTGGAAAAACCGCGAGATCACGAAGGTCTCGAGCGAAAACGAGAAGGAACAGGCCAGCGATCCCAGCATGAAGACGAAAATCGCCAGCCGGAACACATTCTTGGCCCCGAAGCGATCTGCCATCCAGCCGCTGATCGGGATGAAAATGGCCAGCGCCACGAAATAGGCCGTCAGCGCCAGCTTGAGCGCGATCGGCTCCGTGCCGATATCGGCCGCAATGGCTGGCAACGACGTGGCAATGACGGTCGAGTCCATCTGCTCCATGAACAGTGCGACCGCCAGGATGAGGGGTGTAACGCGGATCAATTGCGAAGGCCGGGAAACGAGTCGGAAAGCCGCGAACGCGACCAGGCAAACTATGAACCCAGTTTCCTTGCCTGCAAAGGCTAGACGGCTATGTTTGTGAGAAGGTTTGGCGGATGGAGCGCCCAAACCCTGTTCTGATAGCATCGGGAAAACCACTTGGGTAGGGGGCTGGGCGCAAGTCTGCCGACCAGCGCCGCAAGCCCTGCTGCCCTTTGCAAAACCCGGGTCCAGTGCTATTGACCCTCGCCAACCTGAACCCGCCGCCAAGCGACGGCCGGTTCAACACCTCAACATTTCTGATTGTATCAGAAGGCAGGAAGGGTCTGGCCTTGGCGAAAATCATTAGCACTGCAACCGGCGACTATGCGCTGACCTTTGACGACGTGCTGCTGCAGCCCGCGCGTTCCGATGTTCTGCCCACTGAAACCGACATTTCGACCTATGTCACCAAGGACATAGCGCTCAATCTTCCCATCCTTTCCTCGGCCATGGACACAGTCACCGAAAGCGCCATGGCCATCGCCATGGCCCAGGCCGGCGGCCTCGGCGTCATCCATAAGAACCTCACCGCCGAGCAGCAGGCCGAGCAGGTCCGCCAGGTCAAGAGCTTCGAATCCGGCATGGTCGTCAACCCGATCACCATCGGTCCTGACGCCACCCTGGCCGATGCGCTTTCGCTGATGCAGGCCAACCGCATCTCCGGCATTCCGGTCGTCGAGAACGGCGGCAAGGGCGGTCGTGCCACCGGCAAGCTGGTCGGCATCCTGACCAACCGCGATGTGCGCTTCGCCTCCCACCCCGCTCAGCCGATCCGCGAGCTGATGACCGCAAGCAATCTGATCACCGTTCGCGACGGTGTCTCCAAGGACGAAGCCAAGGTCCTGCTGCACAAGCACCGCATCGAAAAGCTGCTCGTGGTCGATGAAGACTATCGCTGCGTCGGCCTTATCACCGTCAAGGATATCGAGAAGGCCCAGCTCAATCCGCATGCCGTCAAGGATGCACAGGGGCGCCTGCGTGTCGCTGCCGCCTCGACCGTTGGCGATCAGGGCTTCGAACGCTCGCTCCAATTGATCGAAGCTGGCGTTGACCTCCTCGTCATCGATACTGCCCATGGCCACTCGGTGCGCGTGGCCGAGGCAGTCGAACGCGTCAAGCGCGAGAGCAATTCCACCCGCATCGTGGCCGGCAATGTCGCCACCGCTGAAGCCACCAAGGCTTTGATCGATGCCGGCGCGGATTCCATCAAGGTCGGCATCGGCCCTGGCTCAATCTGCACCACCCGCATCGTCGCCGGCGTAGGTGTTCCGCAGCTGGCCGCCGTCATGGCTTGCGCGGAGGAGGGCGCCCGCCAAGGCGTTCCGGTCATCGCAGATGGTGGCATCAAGTTCTCCGGCGACATGGCCAAAGCCCTGGCCGGTGGTGCATCCTGCGTCATGGTCGGTTCGCTCCTTGCCGGCACCGACGAAAGCCCGGGCGAAACCTATCTCTACCAGGGCCGCTCCTACAAATCCTACCGCGGCATGGGCTCGGTCGGCGCCATGGGTTCGGGCTCGGCCGATCGCTACTTCCAGCAGGATGTGCGCGACCAGATGAAGCTTGTCCCCGAAGGCATTGAAGGCCAGGTGCCCTACAAGGGTCCCGCAAGTGCCGTGCTGCACCAGCTCGCCGGCGGCCTTCGCGCCTCTATGGGCTATACCGGCGCTCACAATCTCAAGGACTTCCGCGACAACTCGGTCTTCGTGAAGATCTCCGGCGCCGCGCTCAATGAAAGCCACGTCCACGACGTGACCATCACCCGCGAAGCCCCCAACTACCGCAGCGGGCGCTAACTCAATCTGCCCTCTCGCCGTCGAGGCGAGGGGGCTTGATCACGCCTTCAGCACGATCACCTTCGTATCCACCGGCGTCTTGTCGTAGAGATCGAGCATGTCCTGCGTCAGAAGGCCCACGCAGCCACTCGAAACTCCGCGCCCAATCGTCTCCGGCATGATCGTGCTGTAGATCGTATAGAGCGTGTATCGCCCGTCCTGGTAGAGATAGAGCGTCCGCGCCCCGAGGGGATTGTTCAGCCCAGGGGCCATGCCATTGGCATAGGGCGCCGCTTCCGGCTGCCGCAGGATCATCTCGCGCGGGGGTGTCCAGATCGGCCATTCCGCCTTGCGCCCGATATAGGCCTCGCCGCTCCAGAGGAACCCTGACCGCCCTACATTGGCACCATAGCGGGTGGCATAGCCTTCGCCTTCGATGCGATAGACATAGTAATGCTTGGGGTCGACGATGATCGTCCCCACCGGCTCGCTCGAAGCATACCTCACGCGCCGCCGCAGATATTTCGAATCGATCTTGGCAACATTGACCGCCGGCACCGGGAACCGCTCATTGGGCAGCGGCCCATAGACCCGCTCTGCCTCGGCAAAGCTCATCCCTCCGGTCGAACAACCCGCCAGTGCCATGCCGCCGACCACCGCCGCTGAACCCGCTAGGAATGCACGCCGATGCATTCGCACCACCGCATCTTTATCCTTGTTCATGCCCTCAACCTCCCTCAAGCATCCGGGTCCAAGATTGATCCTGCGCCGCGCTATTGGCAACCTCTCGCTGACTCGGCCCTCTCAAAGCAAAACCCGCAGCTTTCGCCGCGGGTCTCAAATCATCCCATCTTGCGTTCGTTCTTGTCGTCATAGGGGTTCTTGCTACCCCCGCGAACCCAGAGCCGGATCGGCGTGCCCTTGATGTTGAAGGCCTCGCGCAACCCATTGATCAGGTAGCGCTGATACGACATTGGCAGCACATCCGGCCGCGATGCGAAAAGAATGAAGCTCGGCGGCCTGGTCTTGGCCTGCGTCATGTAGCGCAGCTTGAGGCGACGACCGGACATGGCCGGCGGCGGATGCCCCTCGACCATGCCGTAAAGCCAGCGATTGAGCCGCGCCGTCGACACATGGGCGTTCCAGGTGCGTTCGATGGCAAAGATCGCATCCATCAGCTTGTCGATATTCTTGCCGGTAAGGCCCGAGAGGGTCACCAGCGGTACGCCACGCAGCTGCGGCAGCAGGCGCTCACATTCCTCGCGCAGCATCTTGAGATGCTCGTTCTTGTCCTCGATCAGGTCCCACTTGTTGACCGCGATCACCAGAGCGCGGCCCTCGCGCTCGACCAGATCGGCCAGCGCCAGGTCCTGCTTTTCGAATGGAATGGTCGCGTCCAGCATCAGCACGACAACTTCGGCATACTGGATCGAGCGCAGCGAATCGCCGACCGCCAGCTTTTCTAGCTTCTCGGTCACGCGCGAACGGCGGCGGATACCGGCGGTATCGACCAGGTTGATCACCCGGCCTTCCCACTCCCAGGGCACCAGGATCGAGTCGCGGGTAATGCCGGCCTCGGGGCCGACCAGCACGCGCTCTTCGCCCACCATGCGGTTGATCAGCGTCGACTTGCCAGCATTGGGGCGGCCGACGATGGCGACGTTGAGATAGCGCTTGGGGTTCCAGCGCAGCGTGGCCTCGTCGCCTTCACCTTCGAGCATGTCCTCGGTGATATCGACATCGACTTCGGGCATCTCATCGAGATCGCCCACTTCCATGGCTTCGCTCTCGGCATTCTTGCGGTCGATTGTCGCCGAAACGATGGAATAGAGTTCCGACAGCCCCAGCCCATGCTCGGCCGACAGCGCAATCGCTTCGCCAAAACCCAGCTTGAACGCTTCCACGAGGCCCGCTTCCGCAGCGCCGCTTTCGGCCTTGTTGCCGACCAGATGCACATCCTTGCCAGCCTTGCGCAGCACCTGCGCAAAGCGCTGGTCCAGCGGCACGACACCGGCGCGGGCATCGATCATGAAGAGGATGACGTCGGCTTCCTTGATCGCCAGCTCGGTCTGCTGGCGCATCCGGTCCTCGAGCGAACCATCGGTCACGTCTTCATAGCCGGCCGTGTCGAGAATGCGGAACGTCAGGTCCGCAATGCGGCCCTCGGCTTCGCGACGATCGCGGGTCACGCCTGGCGTGTCATCGACCAGGGCGATCTTGCGACCGACGAGGCGGTTGAACAGGGTGGATTTGCCGACGTTGGGACGACCGACAATGGCAACGGTGACGGTCATATCAATCCGATCCGAAAGGAGACGAGGGGCCGCTTACTGCGCGGCCGGCTCTGTCTCGGGAGTTGCAGCAGGAACATCTGCTGCAGGCGTTTCAGTTGCAGGAGCGGCGTCGTCAGCTGTCGCTTCGGCAGCAGGGACCACCGGGGTTTCAGCAGCCGGAGCAGCCTCGACCGGCACTTCGGCAGTCGGCGCGTCTTCGCTGACCATCTCGTCGATTGCCGTCGCTGCGGCGTCCGCGTCGGTTGCCACTTCCGGCGCCTCGGCAATGGCGCCTTCGCTCAGCAATTGGGCCAGGTAATAACCCATGCGATTGCGCGTATTGCTCTGCGTCATCGGGTCGTTGACCACGGCGTCGAAGCTGGTCTGCGCGGCGGCAAAGTCGCCAGCCTTGTACTGTGCGAGGCCCAGCGCTTCGCGCGCAGCGTTGCGCAGCGGGCTGCCTTCGGCGGCAATCGAACCGACGCGGCTGTCGACATCGCTCAGCGTGCCACCATCGACCATCAGCGTGCCGCCCAGCACCAGCGCCAACTCGCGCAGGCGCGGGTTGGACTGGTCATTGGCCAGCGCGTCATAGGCGGCCACGGCCTCGGCAGTCTTGCCTTCCTTGGCCAGCACACCCGCCTTGCGAAACTGCGCCAGCACCGGATAGCTGCCCGAACCATTGGCAATCAGCGTGTCGAGCTGCGTCTGGGCTGCAGCGAGGTCGCCGCCATCGATCTCGTCGAAGGCCACATAGAGCTCGTCCGACGAGGAAGCCGCATTATTGCTGTGATACCAGGTCCAGCCTTCGTTGAAGGCGACCACGGCCACGACTGCAATCGCAGCGCCAAACACGAAGGGTGCAAAACGGCGCCACAGCGCACGCATGCGATCGCTGCGCAGCTCTTCGTCGACTTCGCGGAAAATATTGTCCTGGGACATGGCCTGCCTAAGGTCATCACTTGAATTCGGGGCGTGTTTAGCATGGTCCCCGGCGAAAGCAAATGCGCGCAGAAAACCCGCTGTTTACCGAGCCATTTGCCTAAAGCTTTACCTGTTAAGCCTAGGCTCAGGATACCCCACATGGCGCGCTCGGAAAGCGCTATGGAACGGGCGCGGACATCAGAGTATCCCTACATGACCAAAGGCCGGGTCGAGACCATCGACGTCTTTCGCGGAATCGCCATCCTCCTGGTGGTTCTGTTCCATTTCACCGCGCGTCTCCCCGCCGAATCCCTCAATATCGCCGAAGGCGCGCCCTGGCAGGTGTTCTTCGGCTGGGTCGGGGTCTATTTTTTCTTCATCATCTCCGGCTACTGCATCTTCATGACCCTGGAGCGCTCGGCCACCGTTGGCGTCTTCCTGTCCCGACGTTTCTCGCGCATCTATCCGGCTTTCTTCGCGGCCGTACTGCTGCTCTTCATCTTCGGCGTGGTTTTCCAGGTGCCTAGCGTCCCCGCCGCACATTTCCGTGCGGTCGAGCCCGGTCTTGGTGACGTGGCCCTCAACCTCTTCTTCCTGGGCGAGATTGGCGAATGGGTCGATGGCGCCTTCTGGTCGATCGCGGTCGAGATCAAGTTCTACCTGCTGATCGCCATTCTGGCCGCAGTTCTCGTCGCCCCGGAACGGCTGACCCGGTTTTTCGCCTGGCTTGCCATTGTCATGGCCCCGATCTGGATGGCCTCGACGCTGATCTCCGACACCAGCGCCGGCCCGATCAATCCGCAGTCCATGCTCAAATTCCTCGCCATCGCCCCCTATCTGAGCTTCTTCGCCGTCGGCATTCTCGGCCGGCGCATCCAGCAGGGCGCCCTGGGCTATCGCGGCCTGATGGCTGCAAATCTGATCCTCTCCACCATTGTTGTCGGTATCGAGGCCTATAGCTTCGAGAACCACGATGGCCTGATTGTCGCCCTGGTCTGCGCCATGATCTATCTCGCTCTCGCCCTGGTTTTCCTGGCCTATGTCACCGGTCGCGACCTGCCGCATGTCCCCGTGCTCACCCCAGCCGTGGCCCGTGTCGGCCTCCTCAGCTTCTCCTGGTACCTCATCCACGAAAATGTCGGCCTGAGCTTCCTTGCCACCTTCGATCGCTTCATGCCCGCCTGGCTGGCCCTAATCCTGGTAACCGCCACCACCTTCTGCATGGCCGTTGTCTTCTCGGCCCTCTTCGAACACCGCTTCCGCAAACCGGTCGAAAAATTCGCCATGGCCATCCTCGATTGGCTCGGTGGCCGGTTCAATGCGCTCAAGTCCCTTCGTGCGACGCCGGCGACGCAGCCCGCAGAATGAGAATATCCCCGCCCTGTGGGGGCGGGGATAAGTATTTTCAGATCAGTCGATGTTCGGTGGGATGGCTCGGCGCCTATTCCCACTCGATCGTGCCGGGCGGCTTGCTGGTCACGTCATAGACCACGCGATTGATGCCGCGCACTTCATTGATGATGCGCGTCGCGGTCTTGCCGAGGAAGTTCATGTCGAACTGATAGAAGTCGGCCGTCATGCCGTCGACCGAAGTCACGGCGCGCAGGGCGCAGACGAATTCATAGGTGCGGCCGTCGCCCATCACGCCGACGGTCTGCACTGGCAGCAACACAGCGAAGGCCTGCCAGATCTTGTCATACTGGCCGGACTTGCGGATTTCATCGAGATAGATCGCGTCCGCCTGGCGCAGGATGTCCAGCTTCTCCGGCGAGATGCCGCCCGGGCAGCGGATGGCAAGGCCGGGGCCGGGGAAGGGGTGGCGGCCGATGAAGCTCTCCGGCAGGCCCAACTCACGACCCAGCGCACGCACTTCGTCCTTGAACAGTTCACGCAGCGGCTCGACGAGCTGCATGTTCATGCGCTCGGGCAGGCCGCCCACATTGTGGTGCGACTTGATGGTGACCGAGGGACCGCCGGTGAAGCTGACGGATTCGATGACGTCGGGATAAAGCGTGCCCTGCGCGAGGAATTCAGCGCCGCCAAGCTTCTTGGCCTCTTCTTCGAAGGTCTCGATGAACAGCCGGCCAATGATCTTGCGTTTGGTTTCCGGGTCGGTCTGGCCATCCAGCTCGCGCAGGAAGACCTTCGAGGCATCCACATGCACCAGCGGGATATTGTACTGGTCGCGGAACATGGTCACGACCTGCTCGGTCTCGTTGAGGCGCATCAGGCCGTGGTCGACATAGATACAGGTCAGCTGGTCGCCGATCGCTTCATGGATCAGCACAGCGGCAACCGAGGAATCGACGCCGCCCGAAAGACCACAGATGACCTTGCCGCTGCCGACCTGGGCGCGGATCTTTTCGATCATCTTCTGGCGGTAGGCGGACATGGTCCAGTTGGCGTCGATGCCGCAGATCTTGTGGACGAAATTGGCATAGAGCTTCGCGCCATCGGGCGTGTGCACAACTTCGGGGTGGAACTGCACGGCCCAGATGCGGCGCGCTTCGTTGGCAATCATGGCGAAGGGGGCATTGGCCGAAGTGCCGACGACCTCGAAACCCTCGGGCAGGGCGACGACGCGGTCGCCATGGCTCATCCAGACCTGATGCTCGGTGCCCAGGTCCCAGACGCCGTCATAAAGCGCCGCCGGCTTTTCGATCTTCACTTCTGCCCGGCCAAATTCACGGTGATGCCCGGCCTCGACCTTGCCGCCCAAAGCCATGCACAACGCCTGCTGGCCATAGCAGATGCCGAGGATCGGCACGCCTGCGGCAAACACGGCCGGATCAATGGTCGGCGCATTCTCGTCCAGTGTCGAAGCGGGTCCACCCGAAAGCACGATGCCTGAAGGCTGCATGGCGGCCACGGCGACTGCGGCGCTCTGGAAGGGGTGGATTTCGCAATAGACGCCGGTCTCGCGAATGCGGCGCGCAATCAGCTGGGTGACTTGCGAACCGAAGTCCACGATGAGGATGGATTGCGGGCGGTCAGTCTGGGCTGTGTTTTGCATGGGCTGGCCTTATCTCCGCCTGAAAAAATGCGCAAGCATTAGCGACGCATTCAAGCCTTGCGCAACGAAACAAAATGCGGTGCGTTGCCCCGCAAACCTCGCGGGATGTTTCAATTGACCCAACAGCGACTGCTCGGCGCAGACTTCCTGCGCGCTGCCGCCTGCATGCTCGTGCTGCTGCACCATCTGGCCTTCCGCATGGACATGGGCAATGTACCCGATTGGGCCGCGCCGTTGATGGACTTTTTCATCATGGGCAGCTTCGGCGTTACGGTCTTTTTCGTTCTGAGCGGCTTTCTGCTGGCGCGCCCCTTCTGGCTCGCGCTCGACCGCGGCGAGCCCATGCCCTCGCTGCGCATCTATGCCCTGCGGCGCGGCGCCCGCATCCTGCCCGGCTTCTGGCTGGCGTTGGGTCTGAGCTTTGTCCTCTCCATCACCGTCAGCGGCTCGCCGCTGGATACCGAACGCGTCATCCGGCTCGTCACCGGCTTTTTCCTGCTCAGCGACTGGCACTGGTTCACCCTGTTTCCGGTCGACAATAATGGTCCGCTCTGGTCGATCGGCTTCGAGGTCACGTCCTACCTGCTGCTGCCCTTCTTCCTGGCTGTCCTCTTTGCGTTGCGTCTGCGCAGCTGGCCCGCACGCCTCGCCTGGGTTGGCATCATCGGCGTCGTCATCGCCCTGCACCTGATGGTCGTGCAATGGGCGCCGATCGACGAGGTTGAGCGCGGCTGGAACCATGGCCTGACGGGTGGCGCCAAGGCCTGGATGCCGCGTTTCAATCCGGTCGGCTTCTTCGCCATCTTTGCGCTGGGTGCCCTGGCAGCCGGCATTCAGGTCAAGCTGAATCAGTTTCGTCACTGGCTCTGCGATGCCATTGGATTGCTTGCGGTTTTCGTTGCTGGCTGGATCATGGCCGCGCACATCGGCGGGCTCAACGAGGGTTTTGGCCTTGCGGGCATTCCCTATGGCTATCCGTGGATGCCTCTGGCCATCTGCGTCGCGCTGGTGGCCTTGCCGAGTTCTGTCGCCGTTGGGCGCTTGCTCGACAATCGTCTGTCGCGCTTCATCGCCGAGATGTCCTTCGGCATCTACATCTGGCATTTCCTGATCATCGGCCTGATGGCGCGCCTGGCGCCACCGGCCTTCGATGGTTCGGGCGAAAATGGCTGGACCATTTGGCTGGTCTCCAGCGCCACCGCCATTGCCCTCAGCGTCCTCGTCGCGACGCTGAGTTTCTACCTGCTCGAACGTCCCGTGGTGCGCTGGGCGCGGGGGCTGGAAAACCGGCCCCGGCCCGTTGAAGCCACGGCCTAGTTCAGTAGCGCAATCGAAAGATTGAGCAGCGTAGCGAAGCCGACCCATGCGGCATAGGGAACGAAGAGCCATGCCGCGATTGTATCAAGCTTTCGCGCCATGAGGATAAAGCCGACGATCAGCGCCAGGATGGCGATGATTACGGCGAAGGCCGGCCACAGCATCTGTCCGATGAACCAGATCGGCGACCACGCCCAGTTGAGCACCATCTGGCCAAACCAGATCTTCATCGCCTTGCTGTTGGGATCGATCATCCAGATGCGCCAACCGGCGACGGCGATCATCGCATAAAGCGTGAACCAGACCGGCCCGAACAGCCAATTGGGCGGATTGAACGGCGGCTTTTGCAGCCCTTCGTACCAAGTGCCGGGAACCGACTGCGTGCCGATCAGCGCGCCGACGCCGATCACCACGACGAGAAAAATGCCCAGGGTCAGCCAGGGGCGGGGAGTCTTGTAGTCGGCAAGGGATGGGACGGTCATCGGGCGTGCTCGAAAAATGTCAGGAAACCTGACGCTAGAACGTTGCGCGACGCGTCATGGTTCACTCGGCGCGGCGCAGCGCGTTGAAATAGAATCCATCCGTCCCGGTCAGCCGCGGGGTCAGCGCAATGCCGCCGTTGGCCGTTGCGACGCCAGGGGGCAGGGCGCTGCCAAACGTCTCCTGCCAGAGCGTTTCGGCCGGGACCGGAGTAAAGCCCGGATGCGCCGTGATGAAGGCATCCACCTGATCGTCATTCTCCTCGGGAAGGATGGAGCAAGTGATATAGACCAGCGTGCCGCCAGCCTTCAGATAGCGTTGCCCTTCGTTCAGGATTGCCGCCTGCTCGCCGACGCGCTGCGCCAAAAGCTCGGGCGTCAGCTTCCATTTGGTGTCCGGCCGCCGCCGCCAGGTGCCCGTGCCGGTGCAGGGCGCATCGATCACCACGCGATCCATCTTGCCAACCAGTTCATCCAGCGCACCCGGCTGCGGCGCCCGCACCTGCACATTGCGCGCGCCATTGCGCTTCAGCCGGTCATAGATCGGCGCCAGTCGATTACGATCGCTGTCATAGGCAAAGATCTGCCCCTTGTTCATCATCGCCCCGGCCAGGGCCAGCGTCTTGCCGCCGGCGCCGGCGCAGAGGTCGAGCACCTGCTCGCCGGGTTTCGCGCCAGCCAGTGCCGCGACGATCTGGCTGCCCTGGTCCTGCACTTCGAACCAGCCCTTGAGATAGCCTTCGTCGGTCGTGACATTGGGCGTGCGCGCATCGCGCGGGCCGGCGGGCATGGTGACGCCGATCGGCGAAATCGCGGTCTCGGCGGGATTGAACCGCGCCAGCGACTTCATCACCCGTTCGCGTTGGGATTTCAGCAGGTTCGTGCGCAGGTCCAGCGATGGCCGCCCGGCCATGTCCTGGCCTTCGGCGATCCAGTTGTCGCCAAAGCCGCGCTCCAGCGACGGTGCCAGCCATTCGGGGAAATCGGCCAGCACATGCCCGGGCAGGTCATCGGGCAATTCGCCCACGACGCGCGCCAGTTCCTCTGCGCTCAGAGGCTCAGGCGCATGGCTATCCGCCGCAAGGCTTTCGCTGAGCGCGGAAGCATCTTCTTTCCAGTCGCGCACCGCTACGGCCAGCACCAGCGCCCGCGGGCTGTCGCTGCCCATCAGGGCCGCATGCGAGGCGCGGCGGCGCAGGGCGTCATAGACCAAGTTGCCAATGGCGGCTCGGTCGCCGGCGCCTGCGAAGCGATTGTTGAGACCCCAGGCCTTCAGCGCTTCCGACACGGGACGCTTGCGCGTCTCCACATCGGTCAGAACTTCAATGGCAGCGGACAGGCGACCGGGCAGGCGCATCAGACACTCGGAGCTAGGAGAATTCGAAGGACCAGCCATAGCCACAATAGCGCCAGCACCACAAGGCCCGCGAAATAGACGCCAAAGCGATGCAGCACCGAATTGCGCGTCACGTGAATGGCAGCGTGGATATAGCGCAGCACGACGAACAGCGCTGCCAGCAGCACCTCGGCCCAGCCGGTGCCACCCACGATCAGCGACAGCAGGCAGGCGACATAGAACAGCACCGGCAGCTGGAACTGATTGTCGAAATTGTTCGACAGGAGCCGCGCCCGCAACGGGTAGGCGGTGCGGTCCACGGCAATGTCGGCCACCGCGATTTCGCCGCGCATCACCCGCGGTACCCGCTCCATGCCCATCCAGACCAGAATCCCCATGGCAAGCAAGGCCTGCAAACCCATGATCAGAATCAGCAATTTCTCGGTTAGCGGCATGTGGTTCTCCTGTTCCCCCATAACGCATGGAAACCATATGCGTGCCAAATCGCCGCCCGGCTATGCCGATCGGTTCCAGGTTTAGGCGGATCCCGAGACGGCTTTCGCCTCTTGAGATATTTTAGAGTGAGACGGAAGATCGCCTCGGGACGTCCGGTTTTATGCACCGCGTCGGGCGGCCGATCCATCGCTCGCAGATCAACAGGCCCAAGCGTATACCCGTGCGGATGGCATTTCCGCGCGCCCGGCCCACTCCCGCCACTGTCGCCTGCAGGCCGCCTGTGCGGGGTGGATCAGCCTAGTATGAGCGAGGTTCTGGAGAAGGGGATAAGTTTCGGAGATTTCAGCCATAAGTAGCTGATGCAGCGGAAAAACGCGATCCCGACCTTCTCCCCTCGCGGTACCCCTCATCCGTCTCGGCTGCGCCGAGCCACCTTCTCCCGCAAGGGGAGAAGGTTGGGCTCCGTGCCCTTGGGCACTCTGCCCTGGATCGCACCCTACTCGGTTTGTCCCGCGACATATTTTCATGCCCCATGGCGCAACCAAAGACTTTGCCTCTATATTGTATCGGCTTAAGCGACCCGATGCTGAGTGCGGGGCCGCAGTTTCATGAAAAAACCTTGTACGCTGAAATTTTGATCGTCGTCGTCCTGACCATCGTCAACGGCCTGTTGGCAATGTCGGAACTGGCAGTCGTCTCCGCTCGTCCGGCCCGTCTTCGCACCATGGCCGAACAGGGCAACAGGGGGGCCGCAACGGCCATTGCCCTGGCCGAAGACCCCGGCAAATTTCTCTCATCCGTCCAAATCGGCATCACCCTCGTCGGCATCCTGTCCGGCGCCTTCTCCGGCGCGACCCTCGGCCTGCGCCTAACTGACTGGCTGGAATCGGTCGGTGTGTCCGACAATATCGCCGATGTCCTGGGCGTGGGCATCGTGGTCGTCATCATCACCTATCTCTCGCTGATCCTGGGCGAACTCGTGCCGAAGCAGATCGCCCTGCGCGACGCCGAGGCCGTTGCCTCGCGCGTGGCCGGCCCGATGAAGCTCGTGGCTTTGATCGGCTCGCCCATCGTCTGGTTCCTCGATATTTCCGGCAAGCTGGTCCTGCGCCTTCTGGGCCAGGGCGGCGAGTCCGAGGAAAAGGTGACCGAAGAAGAGGTCAAGACCATCATTGCCGAGGCCACCACGGCCGGCGTTATCGAGAGCGACGAGCATTCGATGATCTCCGGCGTCATGCGCCTCGCCGATCGTTCGGCCCGTGGCCTGATGACCCCGCGTCTCGACGTGGACGTGGTCGACCTGAGCGACGATCCCGACGAAATCCGCCGCACCATTCTCGATACCCATCGCTCGCGCCTGCTGGTGCAGGACGGCGATGCCGATTCCATCATCGGCGTCGTGGCGATCAAGGATATCGTCAGTGTCTTCGCCAATGGCCAGCCGCTGGATGTACGCAAGTTCGTACAGCCCGTGCCGGTGGTGATGGATCACGCTGATGCGCTGGACGTCGTCCGTGCCATCCGCAATTCCACCGTCCACATGGCCCTCGTGGTCGACGAATATGGCCACTTTGAAGGCATCGTTACCTCGGGCGACATTCTCGAAGTCATCACCGGCGTCTTCCAGGAAGAGACCGGCGACGATCCGGCCATCGTAAAGCGCGAGGATGGTTCTTACCTGATCGCAGGCTGGATGCCGGTCGACGAATTCGGCGAAAAGCTCAAGATCTCGATCCCGCGCGATGCCAAGTTCGAGACCGTGGCGGGCTATGTGCTCTCCATCCTCAACCACCTGCCAAAGGTCGGCGAGACTTTCGACAACGACGGCTGGAAGATCGAAGTCCTCGATCTCGATGGCCGCCGGATTGATAAGGTGCTGATGACGAAGATCGAAGGCTAGCGCTGCCTTATGAGGCGACGGTGGTAACTGTCGCCTCCACACTCTCGATGCCATCCCGGCCTGGAGCCGGGATCCATCCTGAGATTTCTGTTGAGCCGCAAGGTCTTCGTGGTTGTTGCCACCACCTTGCGGAAGTGGTTCGATCTCGGGATGGGCCCCGGCTCAAGGCCGGGGTGACACCGTGGGTGTGGCTCGCCCAGATGAAAATCGGACCCTACAAATCCATGCCGAACCAGGTCGTGCGGCCGATCTCGGCGACGGGCTGGAACCCGCTCTTGCTCCAGAAGGCAACGCCGCCGGCATTCTTCGAGTTGGCGCCAAGGTGGATGCCGCTCACACCGGCGGCCTTTGCAGCGTCCAGCCAAAGCTTCAGCAGGCCTGTGCCAACCTTCTGCCCGCGCAGCCGGGGCAGCAGGTTCATGTGGATATGGGCCGGATAACGCGCGACGATCTCGGCGGGATTGGTGCTGGGCGACATGATCGCTTCGATCCGCATCCGGTCAGCAGGCTGCAAGCTTGCCGGCGATATTCCGGCGTAATGCTGGCGAAGCGGCGGAAACCACGCGCTTTCCAGCCGCTCTTCGAAGTCGGCCGTGTCGAACGTGCCCACGATATAGCCCGCGACACCCTCTTCATCCTCAGCGACGAAAGCATGCTCGGGTTCGAGCACGCCATAGGGCGCCGCATAGAGATGGCCGACCGCCTTGGGGTCATGGTGTTGCGCCGAGGCATCCTGTCCGGAATCGCCGGTCTGGAGGCAGATCGCGTAGAGCGCCTCCAGATCGTCCGGACGATACGGGCGCAGGGTGACCATCAGATCTCTTCGAAAGCGCCGGTGGCCATGTCGAACAGCTTGCCGCTCTCCTTGAGCGAGGGGCTGAGCATGTCGATCAACTTGGGCGCGATGTCGATTGGCGTCGGCAGCGTATTGGGGTCTTCGCCCGGCATGGCCTTGGCGCGCATCGCGGTGCGTACGGCGCCGGGATAGAACACGTTGATCTTGACCTTGGTCTGGGCCACTTCGCCGGCATAGGATTTCGCCATTGCATCCACGGCCGCCTTGCTGGCGGCATAGAGCCCCCAGAACGGCTTGGCCGAACGAGCCGACGACGAGGACAGGAACACGGCGCGGCCGGCCGTCGACTGGCGCAGCAACAGATCCGTGGCGCGCAGCAGGCGATAATTGGCGGTCACATTGACCGACATCACCTTTTCGAAGTCTTCCGGCTTCACATGGGGCAGGGGGCTGAGCACACCGAGCTGGCCGGCATTGGCGACAAGGCCATCTAGGGCGCCCCAGCGCTCGAATATCGCCGCACCTAGGCGGTCGATGGCATCGCCATCGCGCAGGTCGAGCGGCACCAGCGTCGCGGCGGAGCCAAGGTCCTGGATCTCGTCATCGAGCTCTTCGAGCCCACCAACCGTGCGGGCAACGGCAACCACATGGGCACCGCGCCGGGCCGCCTCGATCGAAGCCGCATAGCCGATACCGCGCGACGCGCCAGTGACGAGGACGACCTTGCCGGCCAAGTCCTGGCCAGCGCGATCCTGATTGTCAGCCATTAACCGGCCTCTTTCAGTAGGGAGATATGTTTCGGCTCGTTCTTGCTGCGGCCGTCGAGATCGGTCAACTGCGTCGGATAGTCGCCCGTGAAATAGTGGTCGGTAAACTGCGGCACCTTGGCGTTGCGTTTCTCGCCGCCGACAGCTTCGTAAAGCCCGTCGATGGACAGGAATTCCAGCGAGTCGGCGCCGATGAAGTCGCACATCGCCTGCAGGCTCTTGTACTGGTTGGCCAGCAGCTTTTCCGGATCGGGCGTGTCGATGCCGTAATAGTCCGAATAATAGATCATCGGGCTGGCGACACGAATATGCACTTCGGTCGCACCAGCTTCGCGCATCATCTGTACGATCTTGAGCGAGGTGGTGCCGCGCACGATCGAATCGTCGATCAGCACCACGCGCTTGCCGGCGATTTCGGCCCGATTGGCCGAATGCTTGAGCTTGACGCCAAAGGCGCGGATCGACTGGGTCGGCTCGATAAAGGTGCGGCCCACATAGTGGTTACGGATGATGCCCAGCTCGAAGGGAATGCCGCTGGCCTGGGCAAAGCCGATCGCCGCCGGCGTGCCGCCATCGGGCACGGGGACCACGACATCGGCCTCGACCGGCGCTTCCTTGGCCAGGTTCAGGCCGGCGCGCTTGCGGGCAGAGTAGACGCTGCGGCCGCTCACAACCGAGTCGGGGCGGGCGAAATAAACATATTCGAAGAGGCACGGGCGTTCGGGCTGCTTGTGCGCCGCCTTGCGTGCCTCGATGCTCACCGAGCCGTCAGGCTGCATCTCGCAGATGATGACTTCGCCATTCTCGACATCGCGGATGTACTTGGCGCCGATCATGTCGAGCGCACAGGTTTCCGAGCAGAAGATCGGCTTGCCGTCGAGTTCGCCCATCACCAGCGGACGAATACCGATCGGGTCACGCGCCGCGATCAGCTTGGTGCGCGTCATGGCCAGCATGGCATAGCCGCCTTCCATCTGGCGGATGGCGTCGATGAAGCGGTCGGTAGTCGAGGAGTGTCGCGAACGTGCCACCAGATGCAGCACGACTTCGGTGTCGGAGGTCGACTGGCAGATGGCGCCCGTGGCGATGATCTGCCGGCGCAGTGTCATGCCATTGGTGAAATTGCCGTTGTGGGCAATGGCAATGCCGCCATCTTCCAGCTCGGCAAACAGCGGCTGCACATTGCGCAGCGCGACTTCGCCGGTGGTGGAATAGCGGGTATGGCCGATGGCGATGGTGCCCGGGAGCTTGGCCAGCAAGGCCGGGTCTGTATAGTGGTCGCCCACTAGGCCCATGCGCTTTTCCGTATGGAAGGCCTTGCCGTCGAAGCTGACGATGCCCGCCGCTTCCTGCCCGCGATGCTGCAGGGCATGCAGGCCAAGCGCCGTCAGGGTTGAGGCGTCGCGATGCCCCAAAATGCCAAACACGCCGCACTCCTCATGCAGCGTGTCGCCATCGATATCGAAATCGTCGTCGCCAGGATGGTTCACCGGGCTCTCCATGCCAATGCGCCTCAACCGCAGGACCAGAGCGTCTAACGCGCCTGATATTTACATGCCGCCGTCGGCGGCTGGGCTCTATATGGGTATTCCCCTCCCATAGCCCAAAGTCTTTCCCGGACCAATGCCAAACAAGGCGGTCAGGGTTGTGGCAAGCGCAGCGCGCTCACCGATTTATGGTCAGACGGCCGGAGCGACCGGGGCAGGTGGGGTGACCGTGGTGGTCGGCGCGGCGGGAGCCAGCGTGCCATTCTCGGTCGCGTCAGTGCCTTCAAGCGGAACGGCCGGGGTCTCGGCATCGTCGGTAATGCCCGTGCCACCCTGCAGCATGTCGGTGACCTGCTGTTCGAGGCCATCGGGCAGCATGGAGATCAGCGTATAACCCATATTGCGCAGTTGGGGCAGGGTCTGCGCGTCTGCAGCCCAGCTCGGTAGGTTGTTGGGCAGGAGCCAGGTGCCGAAAATGGTGATGACGATGGCGATCAGGATGCCGCGCAATACGCCGAACACGAAGCCCAGAGTGCGGTCGATCGGCCCGATACGGCTGTCGACGACGAAATCGGCGATGCGCATGGTCAGCAGATGCAGCACGATCAGCGCGACGATGAAGGTCACAACCACCGTGGCAATATCGGCCACCAGCGGCTCGGCGATATACTGCCGGGCGATATCGGGGTGGTAGAGATACATATACATGGCGATGGCGGCGGAGCCGGCCCAGGTCGCCAGGGACAGGACTTCGCGGGTCAATCCGCGCGCGGTTGCCAGAATTGCTGAAATCAGCACCAGCACACCCACACCAACGTCGAACGCAGTCAGCATATGTTCTCGCCTAGTTCAGTTGCCGCCCCGGCATTACCGGCCCCGTTTAGCCGCTTTGTGGCGGGATGCCAAGGCGCAGAGCGCAATCTCCAAAGAAAGCGTTAAACCGGGCGCGTTTTGTCGCTCTGTGGCCAATGCACCTGCCAGGTCTGCGCGCCGAACGCCCTGGCCGCCGCGACGCCGGTTTCGGAATCCTCGAAGATGACGCAGTCCTGCGGCGCGACACCGAGAATCTCGGCGGCACGGCGATAGGGCTCGGGATCGGGTTTCTGACAGACGACGTCGTCGCTGCAGATCGTCAGCGCGAACAGGTCGGCAAGGCCCTTGGCCGCGAGCAGTGGCTCGACCGATTGCCGGGAGGCAGAGGTGACAAGCGCGATCCGCACAGGACCGGACAGCGCGCGCAGGGTCTGGACCAGCGCCTGATTGACCGCCACGGCGGCGAAATATTGGGGATAGATCACGCGTTTCCGCAGCGCGATGGCTTCATGCAGGTCGGCATGGTCGGGCAGCACTTTCGCCAGCATCGGCCGCCAGGCCAGCCTGCCGACCCAGTGTTCCAGCGCACCGGGCAGCGGAGCGACGCCCGCGTCGACTATGGCCTGGCGATAGGCTGCCAGGTTTGCCGCATGCGTATCGACCAGCGTTCCATCCAGATCAACCAGGGTGACCTTGATTTCAGAATTCTCCCGGATAGCGGCTGTCATAGTCCCGCACGAGGATACAGAGGCAGCCAAGGAAGGTGAGGCCAGCCATGCGGCTCGCCCGGATCTGGTAGGGAATGAGGCGCAGGTAGTTGATCATTTGCTCACGCGCAGCGACTTCATCCTCGTCGCATTAGCCTTGCCGCTGATCCTTTGGGCGCGAGGCGGCAAGGGCGGGCAAATCGTTTCCGCTACTCTCGTCGGCGGACTCGCCAGCGCCCTGACCTTCATGAGGCCGCTCCTTGCCCTCGGGCTCACGCCACTCGACGTGGTCGCCGTCGTCCGCCACTCGGTGGAGCTGTGGGCCCGCGAACCGCTCCCCGAGATTCCCTTGCGCGAAGCCCTGGTATTCGCCGGCGCGGCCGGACTGCTGCTCCTGCCGCTCGGCCTGGTCAGTACCGCCCGCCATGCCAACTGGCCGCTGCGATTACTGCTGCTGGGTGTGCCGCTGCTGTTTGTCCTGATCTACGGCAGCAGGCTGTGGCAAGCACGCCAGTTCCTGCCCATCCTCCCCTTTATGGCCGCTCTCGTTGCCGCGGGCACCGGTGCTTTGTGGCGCCATCTGCCCAGCCAACTTGGTCGCGCCATCGCCTGCCTGTTGCTGGCCTTCTTCTGGCTGTGGCCCGGGCCCGTGGTCTTCTCGGATGGACCACGGCTGCTGACGGGCCAGTTCTGGAGCCCGCTTGTCTGGCATGACTGGCAGAAACAGGTCCGCGACCAACTGGCGATCATTGACGACGAGGTCGCCGGGGGCGGCGTCATCATCACCGATGAGTGGAGCATGGATCGCTACACCCATCTGTCCTTTCGCGAAAACGGCTGGACGCCGATGGCGGGAACGGCCTGCGGGCCCTATGTCGAGGTGTGGAACAAGGACGGCCAGACCGCATGGCACGCGCGCCTCGGCATGCCCCTTATCGTTGGTCCCGAACGCGCCATGCCGGCCCTGCTCGAGGACCTTTTGAGCCAATGCCTGCCGGCCATAGGCCCGACCGCACTGCGGCACCTTGCCGTCACCGCCTCGACGCCGTCAGGCGACCTTCCGGGCTTTTTGCTAACGCCACCCTATTGGGCGGTCGCCGCCACCGATCTGGATCTGGCCGGTCTCGATGTTCTGTTGGATACCTATCGCGACGAAGCCGGCGATGATGCGCTGACGGCCGACGGCGTGGCGACAGAAACCAGCCGGCTCGAGTCCATCACCCCACTGTTGCGCTAGGCGGCCTTTTGGACGACATCGAGCCGGGCAACGAAGTGCAGGCTGCGGCCGAAGACGAGGTTGGCCGGGAACGGATAGAGGTCGATCTGCTCGTCCCATTCGGCAACAGTCAGGCCAAGCTGGCGGAAAATCTCATGCCATTCGGCGCGGGAGAGGTAGTTGTAGGGCAGGCGGACATTGTGCCCCTTGTTGCCGACCCAATCCATGAAGCGCAGCGTCTGGCCCGCCGCAAACCCTTCGCGCAGGTGATCCTTGATGACCACGCCCTTGCGGGCCACGCGGGCCGCCTCGGCCAGGACGGCAGCCGGATCGTCGGTATGGTGCAGCACGTCGACAATGGTGATCCAGTCGAAGGCGCCATCCTCGAAGGGCATGGTGACGCCATCATAGGCTTGGGCAGGAATGAAGACTTCTGGACGCAGGAACACATCGATGCCCTGGAATACCAGTCCCGGCTTGGACTGCATGATCGCTTGGGCGATCTCGCCATTGCCGCACCCCACATCGAGCACGCTGCCGGCCTCGGGGAGGGTGTCGGCCAGATGGCTCGACAGGACGCGGGCACGGCGCTGGAATATGGCCTTGTCATGCACCGTATTGAGAAGTGTCTTTGCAGCGTCCACGCCGGATCCCCGATCTGTTCCGGGACCGGACCCTATGGGTTCCGGGTTAAGGCTTCGCAAAACGCCCGATAGCGGGGAATTCAGCCAAGCTTAACTCGCGCGCCCTATGTCTTGGCCAAAGAAGCGGGGGCGCCACTGATGAACTGGATCGAGCGGAAGGGGCCGCAGGTACTACTGATCTGGGGCGTGCTTGTCGTCGCGCTGAGCCTGTCGGCCAGCATGGGCGGCGATATTCCACGCGTCACAGGCGACGACGCCATGCGCCTGGTCACGGCCATGGACCTGTTCCATGGCCAATCCTGGTTCGACACAATCCAGCATCGCGACAACACGCCCTTTGGCGCCTCGATGCACTGGTCGCGCCTGATCGATGCGCCCCTCGTGCTCCTGATGGCCGTTTTCCAGCCCTTCGCACAGGACGCAGCGCCCTATTGGGCGGCATTCGTCTGGCCTCTGCTTGTTCTTCTTGCCGTGGTGGCATTGCTGGCAGAACTGACCGAGCGCGTCGCGGGCAAGGCGGCGCGCTTCCCCGCGCTGGCGCTGCTGGCCCTGTCGATCGCCGTTTATACCGAGTTCATTCCCGGCCGGGTCGATCATCACAATGTCCAGATCGCCCTGACGCTGGCCATGATCATCCTCAGCATTGAAGGGCGCCTGAGAACCCGCGCAGCGATCGGCGCCGGCCTTATCGCCGCCACCGGCATCGCGATCGGTACCGAAATCCTGCCCGCCACGGTCGCAGTCCTGGTTTGCTTTGGCCTCTATTGGGTCGTCGAGCCGCAAAGATGCGGAACCAGGCTGCTCGCCTTTGTCGCAAGCTTTGCGGCGGGGCTGCTGCTGCATGTGCTGGCGAGCGCACCGCCGCAGCTGTGGTTCGTGGCAGCTTGTGACGCGTTGTCCATCACATATGTCGTGGCCGGCGCTGCCTATGGACTGGCCATCCTGATCGCGGTCCTGCTCGGCGCCGTCCTGCGCCACTGGGCCCTGCGCTTTGGCGCCTTGGCCGTCCTCGGAGCACTCGCGATCGCCATCGTGGTTATGTGCTTCCCCGAGTGCCTCGCCGGTCCCTACGGCAATCTCGATCCCGACCTTGCACGCATCCTGATGACCCAGATCAGCGAGGCACAACCACTGTTCGCCTGGGTCTATGAAAATCCGCAGTTTGCCGCCCTGGTGGTCACGCCCGTCCTGGGTCTGGCGGCCATGCTGCTGGCCACCGCCTTGGCCCCACACGATCAGCGCTGGCGCTGGATCGTGCTCTCCGGCTTCTGCCTCGCGCTGTTTGCCGTATTCTGCCTGCAGGTTCGCGGCTTCCGGCTGCTGACCATTGCCGTCCTGCCCGGCCTGGCCTGGATCGCGGCGCAGCTCTGGGTCTGGTTCCGGTCCCGCCAGACTCTGCTGGCTGCCGCCGTCACGGGCCTCACCCTGTTGTCCTTCACCGGCGTGGCCCACTATTGGGTCGCCTATAATCTGGTGCAGGCTCTGTCCAGCGATGCGGGACCCTCCGAGGCTCTGGTCAACTGGGATGCCTGTCTCCAGCGGGAAGACTACGAACCATTGGCGGCGCTGCCCACAGGAACGGCCATGTCCTTCTTGCTGATCGGGGCGCAGATCCTGCTCGAAACGCCCCATTCCATCGTCTCCGCCGGCTATCACCGCAATGAGGACGGGTTGCGCGACATGGTTCGCTTCTACGGCGGCGGCGAGGCTGAAGCGCGTGCCGTCGCCGAGCAGCGCGGGCTCGACTACCTCGTTTTCTGCAAAGGCCTGCCACCCAATGGCGGGCTGGAGGGTGTCCCGGCATTTGAAGGCCTCGACTGGCCCTGGCTCAAGCCGATCAGCGATCCGGACGCGGACCTGCAGATCTACGCGATCGATCTGCCGGCGAACTGACGGGCCTCCCGATCTGGCCCAAACAGTGATCAAGCACACCCTCAGAAAAGCGAAATATAGCCTTGCGATTGCCGCAATGGATCGCCCTAACTGCTGTGATCGCAGTTCGCAATGACAGGGTATGCAATATGTTCTGGTCACTGATTAAATATAGAGTGGCGCGCGCTGCTGTTATATTGCGGGCGTGGTTCATTCTATCGTGCAGATGTCGCCAGCCAATGTCCGGGCTCTCCTTGCCCTGATCTGAAGGGATCTGTCTTGGCATTTGCCAGCAACCTTCAGAGCATTTCTGCCTCCCCCAATTTCGATGTCGCCGTGGTTGGAGCCGGGGCAGTCGGTTTGTTGCTGGCTGTCGATCTGGCACGGGCCGGTAAGCGCGTCCTGCTGCTGGAAGCCGGGCAAGGTGAGGCAGATGCCGAATGCTCCATTTTTCGGGAAACCGACAGCATCGGCCGTCCCTTCAGGGGGCTCGACCAAGGGCGCTTCCGCACGCTGGGCGGCACCACGACACGCTGGGGCGGCCAACTGGTGCCGCTGGAACCCATCGCCTTCGAACCGCGCGACTGGCTCGCCGAGGGCGGTTGGCCGATCCGCTCCGATGATCTGTCAGAGGCTTACGGAAAAACCTTCGAGCATCTGCAAATGGAGAGGCGCCTGGAGGATGGGCAGGTCTGGACCAGGCTGGGGACCGCGCCGCCTCCCGCCAACCGCGACATCGACCTCTTCCTGACCCGCTGGGCGCCGGAGCCGAACTTCGCCCGTTTATTTGGCGCCGACCTGCGCAACAGCCGCAGCCTGACGGCCATCACCGGCGCAACCGTGACCGGGCTTTACCTGGAAGACACCAACCAGCGCATCGGGCTTGTCGTGACGAACGCAGGCCAGACCACGCGCATCGCGGCCGACCAGATCGTGCTGGCCAATGGAACCGTGGAAATGGCGCGGCTCCTGCTGATGCCTCTCCTCGACAGCCCTACCGCGCCCTGGGCCGGCAATCCCTGGCTTGGACGCGGCTTTCTCGACCATCTCGATGTCAATGTGGGTGCCGTGCACTTGCTGGATTCCCGTCGATTCCACGATACATTCGACGCGGCCGTGCTGGGCGGTCTCAAATATCTTCCCAAGCTCAGGCTGTCGGAAGAGGCGCAACGGCGTGAACAACTGGTGGGCATGGCGGCCCATTTCGTCTCGTCTTCGGCCCGCGAGGCGCAACTGACGGCGCTCAAGACCATGGCGCGCAACACGCTCAATCGTACCGCAATCGCGCACGACCGGCTGGATTATCGCCAATCCGCGCAATTGGCTGACACAATTGTCCGGACCGCTGGGCGATACCTGCTGCATCGCCGCATTTATAATCCCGGCGATGGCGGCATCCAGCTTCGACTGACAGGTGAACAAAAGCTTATGCCCGAAAGCGGCCTGAGATTGACCGAAGGACGCGACCGTTCGGGCATGCCCCAGGCCAGCCTCGACTGGCGCGTGGACGGCATGGAGCTCAGGACCATGTCGCGCTTTGCGACCGGTGTGGGGCGCTATCTCAGGGACGGCAATCTCGCCGAAGTCTCCGTGGATCCGCGCTTGCGCGACGAAGATCCAGCCTTTTTCGACGCGGTCGAAGACGGCTATCATCACATGGGCATGGTCCGCATGGGGGCATCGCCCGACGATGGTGTCGTGGACCGCAACCTCAAGGTCTTCGGGACCAAAAATCTCTTCGTGGCAGGCGCTGCGGTGTTTCGCTCCAGCGGCTTTGCCAATCCAACGCTGACGGCCATGGCTCTGGCCATCCGTCTGTCTCAATGGCTGCAAAACGGTATGCCGGGCCTCTAGCGCCCCAACAGGAGCTGACATGCGTTTTCCTTTTCCCCGACGCGGCCGCCATCTGGCCAAGGGCCAAACCGCGCAACTCACCATTGTGGATCTGGACGGCAACCAGCAGGTCATCTTCACTGCCGACGAAGTCATCGAGGCGCCCAACTGGACGCCGGACGGAACGGCACTGGTCTTCAACGGCGGTGGCAAGCTGTTTCGCCTGCCCATAGAGGGGGGCACTCCCGAACAGATCGACACCGGCGACCTGGCCGATCTCAACAATGACCACGTCCTGTCGCCCGACGGCACGACTGCCTATGTCAGCTCCGACGACGGGCATCTCTATGCGGTGCCGCTTGCCGGCGGAGCGCCGCGCCGCGTGTCCAACGACCACGCCACGCCCCATCATTACTATCTGCACGGCATCTCGCCCGATGGCCAAACGCTGTCCTATGTCGCCGTCGAAAAGCCGGAAGGCGAGCGGATGGTCAATGTTTTCACCATTCCGGCTGCCGGCGGGGCCGATTCAAGACTGACCCACCTGACCGCACCCTGCGACGGTCCGGAATATTCGCCGGATGGACAGTGGATCTATTTCAACTCCGAACTCGCCTCCACCACGCCCGGCCATGCGCAGCTCTTTCGCATGAAGGCCAAGGACGGCAGCGACATCGAGCAATTGACCTTTGATAAGCGTGTGAACTGGTTCCCGCACCTGTCGCCGGACGGGCGACAACTCGCCTGGCTGAGCTATCCCGAAGGCACGGTGGGCCATCCGCCCGACAAGCACGTGGAACTGCGGTTGATGTCGCTCGACGGCAGTGACGATCGCCTGCTGGCGGCTTTCTTCGGCGGGCAAGGCACGATCAATGTCAATTCCTGGTCGCCCGACAGCCGAAAACTGGCCTTCGTCGCCTATCCGCAGGATCCGGCGCAGGCGGGGACGGTCACTTCGGCGCTGAAGCGACTGTTTTCCGGCGCCGCATGATGAAAGCACGATGCAAGGAGAGCCGACCATGACCGGCAATCACCGCATCTACGGCATGAGCGTGGCCAGTGTTTACAAGCACTATATCGCCAAGGCCGAAAGGAAGGGTCGCACCCGCGATGAGGTCGACGAGGTCACCCGTTGGCTGACTGGCCACGACCAGGCCGGGCTCGAACGTGAGCTGGCAAACATGACGACATTCGAGGATTTCTTCACCCAGGCACCGCAGATGAACCCGGCACGTTCGGAGATCAAGGGCATGATCTGCGGCGTGCGCATCGAGGCGATCGAGGAAAAGACGATGCGCGAGATCCGCTATCTCGACAAGCTCGTCGACGAACTGGCCAAGGGCAGGCCGATGGAAAAGATTCTGCGCAAGCCCGCTTGAGAGATCAAGACTTAGCGGCTGAAATCCACCACATAGGTCGGCGTCGACGGAGTGAACTCATAGCTTTGCACCGCCTGGCGCGACTCCAGCAATTCGCTGGCCCGCAGGCTTTCCTCGTCGGAATCATCGAGCTGCGCCTGCGTTTCTTCATAGGCCCGCAGGGCGGCATCGGTCTCAATCGGGGAGGGGCGCGGCTCGTCAGGTGTGTTCAGCGGCTGCGGACGCGCCTCGACCGTGGCGGGCTGGGGCTGGATGCTCTGGCGTTCGGTGGTGGCAGGCGCCACCTCGCGCTGCGACTGGATCGCCGCCTGCCGCACATTGACCTCGCCCTGCCGCTCGGCGCGGTCCTGGCGCAAATCCTGGTCGGAAATCCGGTCCGCGCTGACGCGGCTGACCGGATATTCGGGCGGCGTGACGCCCACTGCTGCAATGCCGATAGCCATAACAGGCCTCTGTTCTGGTTTTCTACTGAGCTTCGGAGAAGCATAGTCACGCCCAGAACCTTCGATAAGGTGGCCTCGCGCCTTACAATTTTATCGAATACCTACCATTCGTCGCGGCTTGGCTCCCGCTTCTTGCCATTGGCGGCGATGCGCCCGACCAATTCGGCCAAGGTCGCATACTCTGCGACATTGAGCCCCGCGGTCCGATCCGCCGAACCCAGCTTGCCAGTCGAAACGCTCTGGAACCCGAGTTTTGCCGCCTCGCGCAGGCGCAGCGAGCCGTGCGCCACCGGGCGGATACCACCAGCCAGCGAGATTTCTCCGAAATAGACCGCATCCTTGGGCAGCGGCGAGGAGGTCAGCGACGAGATCAAAGCCGCCGCAACCGCTAGGTCAGCCGCCGGCTCGTTGATCTTTAGCCCACCTGCCACGTTGAGATAGATGTCATTGGCGCCGATCCGCACGCCACATTGCGTCTCGAGCACCGCCAGCACCATCGACAGGCGCGAAGAGTCCCAGCCCACGACGGCGCGCCGCGGCGTACCCAGCGGGGAGGGCGCTACCAGCGCCTGGATCTCGATCAGAATGGGTCGCGTCCCCTCCATGCCGGCAAACACCGCCGAGCCTGTCGCATCATCGTCGCGCTGATCGAGGAAAAGGGCAGATGGATTGGCCACCTGTTCGAGGCCCCGCTCGGTCATGGCGAAGACACCGATCTCGTCGGTCGCGCCATAGCGGTTCTTGACGCCGCGCAGGATGCGGAACGTATGGCTGGCATCGCCCTCGAAATACAGCACGGCATCGACCATGTGCTCCACGACGCGTGGGCCCGCGATTTGCCCGTCCTTGGTCACATGTCCCACCAGCACCACCGCTGCACCGCTCTTTTTGGCAAAGCGCGTCAACGCCTGCGCCGACGTGCGCACCTGCGTTACCGTGCCGGGCGCCGAGTCGACGCGGTCGGTCCACAGCGTCTGGATAGAATCGATGATGACGAGATCGGGGGCAGGGCCGCTTTCAAGCGTCGCCAGGATGATCTCGACATTGGTCTCGGCTGCCAGCAGCACATCCGCCTCGCCCAGGCCCAGCCGCTGCGCCCGCAGCCGCACCTGCGCCACCGCTTCTTCACCCGAGACATAGATGACGCGCTTGCCCTTGCCCGCCAGCGCCGCCGCCGATTGCAACAGGATGGTCGACTTGCCAATGCCCGGATCGCCACCGATCAGCACGGCCGACCCCTTGACGAAGCCACCGCCGGTGACCCGGTCGAGCTCGGCCATGCCGGTGATGACGCGGGCGGCGCTTTCCGTCTCGCCCGACAGCGGCACCAGATTGGTCGGCTTGCCCCCGGCCTTGGCCGACTTCGGCCCCGCGCCGACACCGCTGTCGACCAGCTCCTCGACAATTGTATTCCACTCGCCACAGGAATCGCAGCGCCCCTGCCAGCGGGTCGAGACCGCGCCACAGGACTGGCAAACGAAGTTGGAACGGGATTTTGCCAAGCCGCTGACTCGCGTTGGAAACAATTCCAACCTGTCTAGCCAAGCTGCGCGGGACGCGCAAGAACAAAGAGAGAACTAGTTGCGCCTTGCAGCCGACTTCTCTGCCAGCGCCCGCAGTGTGTTCCAGTTCCGCGCCGTCACCGTGCCCGACTTCCGCTCGATGACGCCGGGCAGCGACGATCCGGTGATCCGATTATCATAATCGACCACCAGATGCTGACCGACCACGGCGATCCGCTCCGGCCCAGGATAGTCTTTCACCCAGGAAAAATCCGGCTGCGCCTTTGCAAAGAAGTATGCCGCCACAGCGCTGGGGCGCGACGCACTCGCTTCGGGAAAAGGGTCGGTCTTCAGCAGGGCCTGCATTTGCCGCGGCGTTCGCACGATGGCCTTGTTGTTCGCCCCCAGCCCAAGACTTCGCACGATCTCGTCCATCGTTGCAGTGACTTTGGCGACGGTCCCATCGCCCTCAATGATCATGTTCCCCGTCGCGACATGGGTTTCGGGATTGCCAAATCCCGCCGCGGCAACGGCCGCGCGCCAATCCGCCATGGACATGATCTTGTGGGTGACTGGCCCAATAGCGCGAAGCATCACCACGAAAACGCTCATCGACCGCCTCCACGGCCCTGAACCTACCCCGGCGGCAAATTCCCGTCGCCGATATAGTTCCGGTTGTAGCGCCCCTTGAGCGAGGTCAGCACTTCATAGCCCACCGTGCCCGCAACGTCGCCCACATCGTCGACGCTCAGGACATTGCCCAGCACTTCTGCGCCTTCGCCGGGCATGGGGATGTCGGCGCCAAGCTCGGTGATGTCCACCGTTACCTGGTCCATCGAGACCTTGCCGATCACCGGGCAGACCTTGCCGCGGATCACCACCTTGCCGCCCGGCCGGGTGTTGCTGGCCGAAAGCGAGCGGAAGAAGCCGTCGGCATAGCCATGACTGATGATGGCCAGCCGGCTGTCGCGCGACAGGGAATGGCTGGCGCCATAGCCCACGCTTTCGCCGGTGCGTGCTTCCTTGATCTGCAGGATCGGCACATGCAGCGTCACCACCGGCGCCATCGGGTTCTTGCGGCCATTGACCGCGCGGCCGCCGTAAAGCGAAATACCCGGACGGACCATCTGGAAGTGATAGTCGCGGCCGGTCATCAGTCCCGCCGAATTGGCCAGCGATGCCGGAATGCCCGGGAACTGGTTCATCACCGAACCGAACAGCGCCAGTTGCGTGCGGTTCTTTTCATGGTTTGGCTGGTCGGCACAGGCGAGGTGGCTCATCACCATCTGCGGCGCATAACCCAGGCCCTGGATGCGCTCGCGCACCAGCCCCGCCTCGTTGAGGCGGAAGCCGAGCCGGTTCATCCCGGTGTCGAAATGGAAGGCGGACGGATAGGCCTCGTTACGCTCGACGCATTTGGCCAGCCATTCCTCGAGCATGCCGATCGAGGAAATCACCGGCATCAGATTTTGCCGGATATAGAGGTTGGCGGCACCCGGATAGAGCCCGTTCAGGATGAAGATATGGGCTTCCGGCACCGCCGCGCGCACCGCCATGCCCTCGTCGGGCGTCGCCACGAAGAAAAAGCGGGCGCCGGCGGCAAACAGCGCCTTGGAGGCCATGGTGATGCCGGTGCCATAGGCATCGGCCTTGACCACGGCACCGGTTAGCGCGCCGGCGCTGACCTTGTCCAGCGCGCGCCAGTTTCGGGCTAAAGCCCCGAGATCGATGCTGAGTTGGCCCCCAAGCCCGGACGTCAGAGCCATCAATTATTCCATGCGCTCGGGAAGATAGTCGGCGCGTGCCAGATTGCCGAAGCGCGTATACTGCGCCTCGAAGCTGAGCTGCACCGTGCCGGTCGGGCCGTGGCGCTGCTTGGCGATGATGACTTCGGCCTTGCCGTGCACCTGTTCCATTTCCCCTTGCCAGGTCATGTGTTCTGGCGTGCCCTCTTTGGGCTCTTTGTTCTTGAGATAATACTCTTCGCGGTAAACGAAAAGCACCACGTCGGCGTCCTGCTCGATAGAACCCGATTCGCGCAGATCGGAAAGCTGCGGATGCTTGTCATCGCGCGTTTCAACCTGTCGCGACAGCTGGGATAGGGCAATCACCGGCACTTCCAGCTCCTTGGCCAGGGCCTTCAGCGTCGTGGTGATTTCGGTCAGCTCTTGCACGCGGTTCTGGCTCGAGGCCTTCGACGAGCCCGAGAGCAGCTGCAAATAGTCCACGATCAGGCAGTCGAGCCCCTTCTGGCGCTTGAGGCGACGCGCACGGGCTGCGAGCTGCGCCACCGAGATGCCGCCGGTATCGTCGATATAGAGCGGCAGCTTGCTCATCATGTTGGAGACGTCCACCAGCTTGGAAAACTGGCTATCGTGAATGCGGCCGCGGCGAATGTCGGACGACGACACTTCCGCCTGCTCGGCCAGAATACGGGTTGCCAGCTGTTCGCAGCTCATTTCGAGCGAGAAGAAGCCAACCACGCCACCATTGGTGGTCTTGTTGTGCCCGTCGGCCTGCACCTCGTTGCGATAGGCCTTGGCGATGTTGAAGGCGATATTGGTCACCAGCGACGTCTTGCCCATGGCGGGGCGACCGGCCAGCACGATCAAGTCGGAACGCTGCAACCCGCCCATCTGACGATCCATGTCGTCGAGGCCGGTGGAGATGCCCGACAGACCGCCGTCGCGCTGATAGGCTTCGCCGGCCATCTGGATCGAGGCGGCCAGCGCTGTGCCGAAAGGCTGGAAGCCGCCGTCATAACGACCCTTTTCGGCCAGCTGGAACAGCTCGCCCTCGACCTTTTCGATCTGCTTGTTCGGCGTCATCTCGACGTCGGACTCATAAGCGACCGACACCATTTCCTCGCCGACGAGGATCAGGTTGCGGCGAATGGCGAGATCATAGATGGCCTGGCCGTAGTCGGCGGCGTTAAGCACCGTGGTGGCTTCGGCGGCCAGGCGCGCCAGATATTGCGCCATGGTGATGTCGGGTAGCAATTGGTCGGGCAGGTGGGTCTTGATCGTGGTCGGATCGGCCGACTTGCCGGCGCGTATGATCTTTCCGCCTATTTCGTAGATGTCGCGATGCACCGGCTCGTAAAAATGCTCGGGCATGAGGAAGTCGGCGACGCGATAGAAGGCGTCGTTATTGATCAGAATCGCGCCCAGCAGTGCCTGCTCGGCCTCCACATTGTGGGGCGCCAAACGAAACGACTTGTCTTCGGCCGGATGGAGCCGTGCGATCTCTGCCATGATGCCTCTTGTGCGCCAGAAACAGACTGGATGCCACTGATCCAGTCCAAATGCGCTCATGAATTGCGGAGGTCAGGCGCGTCTCTGGCGCATGGCTCCGGCGGGGAGGAATTAACCTTTCTTAACCACGCAGGGCGGGTCAGAGTCTCGCCCTACATCGGCTTCCTTAATGAACCTCCCACCCAATTGGGCAGGGGCCTGTGAACATTGTGGACAACGGGGATTGTGACCATCGTGTGTTGCATGTGTGTAGGGCGACACGATGGCGAGTCGCTAGTTCATCAGCGCGTCGGTCACGCTGCCGGCGCCCCATGGCTTGGCGCCTTCGTTCGAGCCGTCCCAGGTTACCTGATCGACCCGCCATTCGCCGTTGCCGGTCTCGATCATCTGTAGGGTCAATGGCCCATTGCCCGTGCTGACCGTCGCAATAGTGTCCGATACACCGTCCAGCGCAGCCTCAGTGAAGTCAAAGGGGAGCACGCCCTGCCGGTCGCCAGCCTGCATGATGCGATCGAAAACCACGCCAAGGTCGCGCATCGTGTCGAAAGCCAGCGAATCGGCGCGTTTGACATCGGGCCGGAACAGTCCCGTGCCTGGCAGGTCGGCGGTGTCCAGCCCCGGCAGCAGCATGCGAAGTGGTTGCCGCTCCGACAGGATCATCTGCTTGGCCTCGGGCGACAGTGTCAGATAGGCGCGATACCAGTCACCCTCGCGCATGGCGGTGACGAAAGTCTCGGCCACGGCATCGGGCGTGGTGAAATCATATTCGTCCAGAAAAGTCCGCGGGGAGGGGAGTTCAGCCGCGGGCACCGCCCCGGCCTCAGGGCTGAGCGACCAAAGCGTGTTGAGCGTACCGTCACTCCAGGCCACGGCATCGACCCGCCATTCGCCCCATTCGGTCTCCGACAGGCCCAGCCGCAACCCGTCAGTCGCGCCGTCAATGGCCGCCTCGGCGCCCGCCGGCGTTTCCATGATCACCTCGACAGCGCCTCCATTGAAGCTGAACGGCATCTGTCCGTCCTGCGTAGCCCCGGCCAGCATGTCATCGAACAGCCGCGCCCAGTCCATGCCGAGATCGTCCAGCACATCGCGCGGCGCATTCTGCGTACCGATCAGGGCGGGATACTGGAACTGCTCGAGCCCGGGGAAGATCGCGCGAGCCTTCCCAGACGATATGGCGATTGAGAACGCGTCCTTGGCCTCAGGAGACAGCAAGTAATAAGCGCTGAGGAAATCGGCGTTCGCCATGTGGTCAGTGAACTGCTCGGCGACGGCCGTAGGCGAAGAATAGTCGAAATCGTCGATATAGCGGTAGCCCTGGCCCACGGACGGCAGGGCACCCGCCAAAACAACCAATCCTGCAGCAAAATACCGTCGCACAGAAAATCCTCCAAATCCGGCAGTGACTGGAAGTAGAGGCAAGGGCTGTGACGGAAACGTGACCGATCAGGCAAACAAAAAGGCCGGGCGCTGGGCCCGGCCTTTCGAAAGATTCTGGCGAAGAGATCAGATCTCGTCGTCGAAACGGTCGTCCTGCTGCGCGTCCTTCTGGCCGGCAGCGAAGTCGCCATTCTCGTCGTCTTCATAGACGGTGACGGTGACGTCTTCACCAGCCGACTGACGGGTGGCTTCGTCGGTCGAACGAGCGACGTTGACGGTGATCGACACGGCAACTTCGGCATGCAGGTTCAGCGCAACGGTGTGCACGCCAACCGACTTGATCGGATCGGCGAGGTCGACCTGCGAACGCTGGATGGTGAAGCCATCGGCAGCCAGGGCTTCCACGACGTCGCGCGAAGCGACCGAACCGTAGAGCTGGCCGGTTTCGCCGGCCTGGCGGATGATGACGACTTCACGGCCGTTGAGACCTTCGGCAATGCCGGCAGCGGCATTCTTGCGGTCGTCATTGCGCTTCTCGATGTGAGCGCGCTCGGCTTCGAACTTCTTGCGGTTGGCTTCGGTGGCGCGGAGTGCCTTGCCCTGCGGGAGCAGGAAGTTACGGGCGAAACCATCCTTGACCGAAACTTCGTCGCCGATGGAGCCGGTACGGCCCACGCGCTCGAGGAGAATAACTTTCATTTGGGTATTCCTTTTGGCTGTCCCGTCTCGTGGACGGTTAGGAGAAGCGGACCATCCGCTTCCCCAGCGTGCAGTTCAGTGAGCGAATGGCTTACTGGACGGCGTAGGGCATGATGCCGATGAAGCGTGCGCGCTTGATGGCCTGGGCCAGTTCGCGCTGCTTCTTGGCCGAAACGGCCGTGATGCGGCTCGGGACGATCTTGCCGCGCTCGGAAACATAGCGCGAGAGCAGACGCACGTCCTTGTAGTCGATCTTTGGCGCGCCTTCACCCGAGAACGGGCAGGTCTTGCGGCGGCGCTGGAACGGACGGCGGGCCTGGGCGGTGGTAAGGTCTTTGATTGCCATAGCGTGTCAGTCCTTCAATTAGAAACGGCGCGGACGGCGTTCGCCGCCGAAGCCACCACGGTCACCGCCACGATCCGGACGGCCGCCATCGCGGTCATCGCGATCGCGCTTCTGCATCATGGCAGACGGGCCTTCTTCCAGCTCGTCGACGCGAACGGTCATGAAGCGAAGGATGTCTTCATTGATGCGCATCTGGCGCTCCATCTCGGCAACAGCGGCAGGCGCTGCTTCGATGTTGAGCAGGGTGTAGTGAGCCTTGCGGTTCTTGCGGATGCGGTAGGAGAGACCCTTGAGGCCCCAATATTCGTTCTTGGTGACCTTGCCGCCGCCCGAAGACAGGATTTCGGTCAGGGCAGTGGTCAGCTCTTCGACCTGCTGCTGCGAAACGTCCTGGCGAGCCAGGTAGATATGTTCGTAAAGGGCCATTGATGCGCCTTCCTTCGTGGTTTTAAACACAGCAACCTCTGGCGCGGAGCCTCCTTGAAGCCGGAAAGGCGTCAAAGCAGTCTTGCAAAGAGCGGGAACACGGGAGGCCGGGCAAAGCGCCCTATCTTTCGTTCTTTCAAACTAAAAACCCTCCGTTCAGCCCCCGGCCAAACGAATTGCTGCGGCGGCTATAGGGGAAAGGGACGGGAAAGGCAAGCGCTAGGCTTATGCCGCGGCATAGCTCACGCTAAGCTTTTCTGCCGCGCGCTTCAGGCGAATATCTCTGGTCCAGAGCCAGCAGTCGCCAGCCAGCAGGCAGGAAGCCAGGAGATGTGCGTCGACGTATCCAATGCCCGAGCCGCCCAATTCACGCTGGTTGATCAACGTCAGGACATCGTCCGTTCGCGCCACCTTCGCCTCGGGTGCCTTGGAAAGAAACCACATCAGCCGTTGACGATTTCGGAGGTTGCCCAGCGCAATCTCACCGATCACGAACGGATGCAGGAGACCTTCACCCGCGTTGAGCACTTCCGCCATATGCTCATCGGGTCGCGAAAGGTGATCTATCCAAACCGAAGTGTCCGGGAGGATCATTCCGGAAATCTACGACGCGGTGGCGTGACGAGGTTGGGCTCAGTGCCGCCCATCGCGGCCAACTGCCGGGACGCCTCGCGGTGCACAAGCTGCGTCAACGCCTGCTTCACCAAGGCGGACGTCTCTTTTATTCCGGAGATCTCTTTGGCGTCCTCAAGCAACTTATCGTCAATAGTTACGGTAGTGCGCATCGACGCCTCCTGGGTTGCATCAAAAATAGCATCAGATGATGCACTCCACAATAACAGGGCGCGTCTGCCTTGACTCCGCCGCACACTCCCGCTCAAACGCCGCGCAACTGGACACTCCCCCTGCGGATTGTCTAACTGAACAAAACCGAGGGCCGATCGATGACCAAGCGCGCATTCACCTTTCCGGGGCAGGGTAGCCAGGCCGTCGGCATGGGCAAGGATCTGGCTGCGGCCTATCCCGAGGCCCGCGCCGTCTTCCAGGAAGTCGACGAGGCCCTGGGCCAGCGCCTTTCGGCCATCATGTTCGAAGGGCCCGATGATATCCTGCGCCTGACCGAAAATGCCCAGCCGGCCCTGATGGCCGTTTCCATGGCCGTGATGCGCGTGCTCGAAACCAAGGGCGTCAAGCTGGTGGACCATGCCGCCTACGTCGCCGGCCACTCGTTGGGCGAATATTCCGCCCTTGCTGCTGCCGGCACCTTCTCGATCGCTGATGCCGCTCGCCTGCTCAAGACCCGCGGCCAGGCCATGCAGAAGGCCGTGCCGGTCGGCCATGGCGCCATGGCAGCTCTTCTTGGTCTCGATCTCGATACCGCCAAGGCCGTCGCCGCGGAAGCTGCACAAGGCGATGTCTGCGACGTCGCCAATGACAATGCCCCCGGCCAGGTCGTCGTCTCCGGCGCCACCGCAGCCGTCGAGCGCGCCGTCGAGATTGCCAAGGCCAAGGGCGCCAAACGCGCTCTGCTCCTTCCGGTTTCTGCACCCTTCCATTGCTCGTTGATGCAGCCCGCCGCCGAAGCCATGCAGGCCGCACTCGGCGAAGTCACCATGAACGCGCCCGTCGTGCCGCTGGTCGCCAATGTTCTGGCAACCCCAATCACCGACCCGGCCGATATCCGCCAGCGTCTGGTCGAGCAGGTCACCGGCGTCGTGCGCTGGACCGAAAGCGTCACCTGGCTGACCGGCGACGGTGGTGTCACCCACCTGACCGAACTGGGCACCGGCAAGGTCCTCACTGGCCTTGCCAAGCGCATCAACGCGGAAGCCACGGCCAATGCCGTCGGCACCCCGGCCGATATCGACGCCTTCGTCGCTGAACTCATTCCTGATTCAAACCCTCAAGAGCTTGAATCATAATCTCCACTTGGGAGCATTAAATGTTTGATCTGACTGGCAAACGCGCATTGGTCACTGGCGCCAGCGGCGGCATCGGCCGCGAAATCGCCAAGGCCCTGGCCGCCGCCGGCGCGACCGTTGCCCTGTCCGGCACCCGCGTTGGCGCGCTCGAAGATACCCAGAAGGAAATCGGGGTGGATTGCCCGATTCTCCCCGCCAATCTCAGCAAGCTCGATGAAGTCGACAAGCTCGTTCCGGCTGCCGAAGCGGCCATGGGCGGCCTCGACATTCTCGTCAACAATGCCGGCATGACCCGCGACAATCTCTTCATGCGCATGAAGGACGAGGAATGGGACGAGGTCATAGCGGTTAACCTGACCGCTGCCTTCCATCTCAACCGCGCCGTGCTGCGCGGAATGATGAAGCAGCGCTTCGGCCGCATCATCGGCATTTCCTCGGTGGTCGGCGTCATGGGTAACCCGGGGCAGGGCAATTACGCCGCCTCCAAGGCCGGCCTCATCGGCATGAACAAGGCGCTCGCCCATGAAGTGGCCAGCCGTGGCATCACCGTCAATTCCATCGCGCCGGGCTTCATCGCCTCGGCCATGACTGACGAGCTCAATGACAAGCAGCGCGAGTCGATCCTCTCGTCGGTGCCCGCCGGACGCCTCGGCACGGCCGAAGAAATTGCGGCTGCTACGGTATTTCTGGCCAGCGATGCCGCAGGTTACATCACCGGCCATACGCTCAACATCAATGGCGGCATGGCCATGATTTAAGGCTAAAGGTGCAGGAAAACGCCGCCAAATGGCCGGATTCCCGTTGAAAACCGGGGAACTGACTTCTGAAAGCAGCATTTCCTGTGCTAATCGCCGCCGTCGCGCCATGTTCTGGCTGCCTTGCGGGCGCTGAAAAGCACGCCTACATTGCCGCAGTCAGCCAACACGGCGCTTGAAGATTTGGCACTCCGCCAATAAGAAGCGAAACGAAACCTCGATTTCGAAAAAGGAAGTCTAATATGAGCGATGTCGCTGATCGGGTCCGCAAGATCGTTGTGGAACACCTCAATGTGGATGCCGAGAAGGTTGTCGAGAAGGCCAGCTTCATCGACGATCTGGGTGCCGACTCCCTTGACCAGGTCGAACTGGTGATGGCGTTCGAAGAAGAATTCTCGGTGGAAATCCCCGATGACGCAGCCGAGTCGATTCAGACCTTCGGCGATGCCGTCTCCTTCCTCACCAAGGCTGTCGGCTAAGAGCCGATAGGATCATTGACCATGGAATTACGCCGCGTTGTCGTAACCGGGCTGGGTCTTGTTACCCCTCTCGGCTGCGGAGTTGAAACCACCTGGGCCAATATCCTGGCCGGTAAAAGTGGTGCCAGGCGCATCGATGAATTCCAGGTCGATGACCTTGCCTGCCAGATCGCTCATTGCTTGCCGCGCGGCGACTACGCCGACGGCAAGTACAATCCAGATGAGTGGATGGACACCAAGGAACAGCGCAAGGTCGACGACTTCATCGTTTACGCGATGGCTGCCGCCGCCCAGGCCGTTCAAGATGCCGGCGTCGAGCCCCAGAACCAGGAAGATCAGGAGCGCACTGGCGTTTTGATCGGCTCGGGCATTGGCGGCCTCGGCGGCATTTACGATGCGTCGATTACCCTGCATGAAAAGGGTCCGCGCCGCATCAGCCCCTTCTTTATTCCCGGCCGTCTGATCAACCTCGCTTCTGGCCAGGTCTCGATCCGCTATGGCTTCAAGGGCCCCAACCACTCCGTGGTCACGGCCTGCTCCACTGGCGCACACGCCATTGGCGATGCCGCCCGTCTGATCGCCCTGGGCGATGCCGACGTGATGGTTGCCGGTGGTGCCGAAGGCTGCGTCAACCGCATCTCGCTGGCCGGCTTTGCTGCCGCCCGCGCGCTATCGACCGGCTTCAACGACAATCCCACCGCGGCTTCCCGCCCCTATGACAAGGACCGCGACGGTTTCGTCATGGGCGAAGGCGCCGGCATCGTCGTGCTCGAAGACTACGAGCGCGCCAAGGCCCGCGGCGCCAAGATCTATGGCGAAGTCATCGGTTATGGCCTGTCGGGCGATGCCTATCACATCACCGCCCCGGCGCCAGACGGCAATGGTGGTTTCCGTGCCATGAGCGCAGCGATCAAGCGCGCCGGCATCGACGCCTCCGAGATCGACTATATCAACGCCCACGGCACCTCGACGCCGCTTGGCGACGAGATCGAACTGGGCGCAGTCACCCGCGTGCTGGGCGATGCTGCCCCCAAGGCCGTCATGAGCTCGACCAAATCCTCCATCGGCCACCTGCTGGGTGCTGCCGGTTCGGTGGAAGCCATCTTCTGCCTGCTCGCCATGCGCGACGGCATTGCCCCGCCCACGCTCAATCTCGACAATCCTTCCGTCGAGACCGAGATCAATCTTGTGCCCCACAAGGCTTTCAAGAAAGAGATCAACGTGGCGCTCTCGAACAGCTTCGGCTTCGGCGGCACCAATGCCAGCTTGGTGATGAGAAAAGTCGGCTAAGCCGCTTTTGGAAAATCTGAATTTTGAGACCCGCAGCCTCGCTGCGGGTCTTTTGCTTTGGTGGCATCATCCGTGGATAGAGCCGCCCCGCTGCGCCATGCCCCTTGTCTTTGCGTTAACGCATTGTCAACAATGCGCCGGCCATGAGGCTGACTCAAAGCAATGACAAGACCCGGCCGATTGATCCGGGCTTCGAAGGTGACCCAGCACGATGAATGACCGCAAGCAGAGGCGCCGCCGCCGCTCCCGCAATGGCTTCCTTGATATCCTCAACGGACTTTTGTCGCTGCTGGTGCTCGGCCTGCTGATTGCTGGCGGCGTGGTCATCTATGGCGCATCCCAGTTCTACGGCGACGGCCCCACGCGCGAGGAAACCACGTTCCGCGTCGAAGCCGGATCGGGCCTGTCGTCCATCGCGCCGCGCCTGGAAGAGCAGGGCCTGATCTCCAATCAGTATATTTTCCAGGTCGGCAGTCGCGTTTCTGAAACCTCCGGCACCATCAAGCAGGGCGACTTCCGCATTCCGGCCGGCGCCAGCATGTCCGAAATCCTGACCGAGCTGACCACCGGCAATCCCATCCGCTACGCCGTGGTGATTCCCGAGGGCTGGTCGTCCTGGGAAGTGGTGCAACGCCTCAACGACGATACCAATATCGTAGGCGAAATCTCCTCGCTCCCGGCCGAGGGCTCGATCTTGCCGGGCAGCTATGACTACATCCCCGGCGACACCCGCCAGTCCGTGCTCGACAAGATGCAGACGGCCATGGCCACCGAACTGGCTGCTGTCTGGGAGGGTCGCGAGGCCGACCTGCCGATCGAAACGCCTGAGCAACTCGTCGTGCTGGCCTCGATCGTCGAAAAGGAAACCGGCGTCGCCAGCGAGCGTCCGCAGGTGGCCGCTGTCTTCGTCAATCGACTGCGCGAAGGCATGCGCCTGCAGTCTGACCCAACCATCATCTATGGCATCACCAAGGGCCAGTCGACGCTGGGCCGCGGCCTGCGCCGTTCGGAAATCGACGCCGAGACGCCCTATAACACCTACCAGATCAATGGTCTGCCGCCGACGCCCATCGCCAATCCGGGCATCGACTCCCTCAAGGCTGTCGCCAATCCCGATAGCCACGACTATCTCTACTTCGTCGCCAAGGGCGCGACCCCGCGCGAAGGCCACGTCTTCGCCGAGACCTATGCCGAGCATCAGCAGAACGTTGCCCAGTATCGCCGCATCATGGACGAAGCCGCACAGCAGGCCGAAGACGCGCGTCAGGCTCTGGAGGCGGAGGAGGCTGGCGAGGCTGCCCCGTGACCCAGTCCCTTGCCAGCATGACCGGTTATGCCCGCGCCAGCGGCGGCGTGCGTGGCGCCAGCTTCGTCTGTGAGGTCAAGACGGTCAACGGCAGGGGGCTCGACATTCGCCTGCGGCTGGCGCCCGGCCTTGATGCGCTGGAGGGCAGAATTCGCCAGCTCATCACCGAAACGCTGACGCGTGGCTCGGTAACGCTCAACCTCAACGTCCAGTACGAAACCGGCAGCGAAGACCTCGTCCTCAATCGCAAGGCGCTGGAAACCGTTCTGGCGGCCATCAGCGAGCTCAAGGGACAGGTCGATGCCATGCCGCCCAGCCTTGATGGCATACTTGGTCTGCCCGGCATCCTCGAACAGCGCGGCGAGCGGCAGGGAGAATGGGGCGAGGGTCCGCAACTGGCCGTGCTCTCCACCGTCTCGCAGGCTCTGGTCGACCTGGCCGTCACCCGCCGCCAGGAAGGCACCCAGATCGCGCAGGTTCTCCTGACGCGGCTCGACGAGGTCGAGAAACTGGTTGCCCGCGCCGAAGCCCATCCGGCCCGCAGCCGCGACACCATTCTGGCAAAACTTCGCCAGCAGATTGCTGACCTATCTGCGGACACGTCCCTGTCCGAGGATCGCCTCGCGCAGGAAGCCCTGTTGCTAGCAACCAAAGCCGATATCCGCGAAGAGCTCGATCGCCTCACCGCCCATATCGCGGCTGCTCGCCAGCTGATCCGCAACGGTGGCGCCGTGGGCCGCAAGCTCGATTTCCTGGCGCAGGAATTCAATCGCGAGGCCAATACGCTCTGCAGCAAATCCAATGCCGTGGACCTGACCGCCATCGGCCTTGACCTCAAGGCGGCGATCGATCAACTACGCGAACAAGTGCAGAATATCGAATAGGATTGATGGCGATGGAATTTCAGCGCCGTGGCGTCATGCTGGTCATCGCTTCGCCCTCTGGGGCAGGCAAGTCGTCGATTTCCCGCGCCCTGTTTGGCGCCGATCCCAATATCAAGCTGTCGGTCTCGGTGACCACGCGTGCCCGCCGCACCGACGAGGTTGACGGCAAGCACTACTATTTCATCGACGTCGAGACCTTCAAGCGCATGCAGGAAGATGGCGAACTGCTGGAATCCGCTGAAGTGCACGGCAATTTCTACGGCACGCCGCGCGCCAAGGTCGAAGAGCAACTGGCCGCCGGCAACGACATTCTTTTCGACATCGACTACCAGGGCACACTGCAGCTCTACAAGAACAGCCGCAAGGACATGGTGACGGTGTTCATCCTGCCGCCCACCATCAAGGAACTCCGCGCCCGCCTCGAACGCCGTGCCCAGGACTCCGTCGGCACCATCGAAAAGCGTCTCCAGAACGCCCGTCGCGAAATGGATCACTTCGGCGAATATGACTATGTCATCGTCAATGAAGACCTCGAAGCCTCCACCACCCGCGTCCGCTCCATCCTCGCCTCCTCCCGCCTCGAACGCGAACGTCAGATGAATTTGCCGAGCTTCGTCAGGGACTTGCAAGGTCAGATCGACGCGATGTGAAAGGTCCCGAAGGGGAATCGTGCCGGTGGCGCGATATGAAGCCATGAGGCCAATGGCCGAATGGCAAGAGCATTTGGCCGCAGCGGCAACGCGGCCTATGCAGTCTACCAGCAGCGCGCATAGACTGGGCTGAAATGGTCGAGTCCCAGCTTCCCACCGTTATCCGCCGCCATACGCCCGAATTCCGCCGGGCCAATATCGCTTTCTTCCTGTCGGCCTTTGCGATCTTTGCCACGCTCTATTCGGTCCAGCCCCTGCTGCCGATCTTTGCCGAGGAATTTGCTCTCGATGCCGGCGCCAGTTCGCTCTCGCTTTCGGTCACCACCGCAACTCTGGCGGTCTCCCTGCTGTTCGCCAGCCTGGTATCCGACAGGGTAGGGCGCAAGCCGCTGATGGTCTGGGCCATCCTGATCACTGGCTTTCTTGGCCTGGCTCTGCCCTTTGCGCCTAATTGGCAATCGCTGATCGTCATCCGCACCCTGATGGGCATAACCCTCTCCGGCCTGCCGGGTGTCGCCATGGTCTATCTGGCCGAAGAGTTGGATCCAGACGCGCTCGGCTTCTCCATGGGCCTCTATATTGGCGGCACGGCCATCGGTGGCATGTCCGGCCGGCTGATCTCCGGCGTTCTCGCGGATTGGATCACCTGGCGACCCGCCCTGCTGGTGCTAGGCATAATGATCGCCGCCGCCGCCATCGCTGTCGTCCTGCTGCTCCCCACGCCACGCAATTCCGCCCGCAGCCGGCTCGGACTGCGCGACCTTGGCCGCCTCATCCGCATCCAGTTCAGGGACGAGGGCCTGCCCTGGCTGTTCCTCTCGGCCTTCCTGCTGATGGGCTGCTTTGTAACGCTCTACAATTACGCCGGCTTCCGCCTGGCCCTGCCGCCTTTCGCGCTGAGCCACACCGTCATCTCGGCCATATTCCTGGTCTATCTGCTGGGCAGCGCAAGCTCCACCTGGGCCGGCGGGCTCGCCCAGCGCCTCGGGAGGCGCAAGGTCTATTGGACGCTGGTCCTCACCATGGCCATAGGCGTGGCACTGACTATGGTACCGTCCACGCCAATGATCATCCTCGGCCTCGCCATCACGACCATCGGCTACTTCGCCGCCCATGGCATCGCCAGCGCCTGGGTGGCGCGCCGGGCCCTGGTCGGCAAGGCACAAGCCTCGGCCATCTACCTCTTTGCCTATTACCTCGGCTCGTCGCTGCTGGGCACCTTGGGTGGCCATGCCTGGACCGCCTGGGGCTGGAACGGCGTCATGCTGGTCAGCGGCGGTGCGGCACTTGCCGCCCTGCTGGTCGCTTTCCGCCTGTTCCACCTGGCGCCGCTCTCCATTCCAGAAAAGCCGCCCGAGCCCCCCGCCGGCGTCTGACGCCGGCGAGGCTCCGCTCACACCATCCAGATGGCGAGGAGGTCAGCCAGCCTCGCCTGGCGCAGTGCGCTATTCAATAGCCAGTGTCAGCGCGCTGATAAAAGCCATCGATAGATGATCCCAGGCCGCAGTGACGGGCACTGGCGCCGGCGTCAGTCACAAAGGCACCCTCGGGGCCCACATTGACCTCTATGACGATAGCATCGTCACCAATATCGGCGGCGCTGAGCGCATTGATGTCACCCTCGAATGGCACAAGGCTCGCGGATATGACGCCATCATTGTCTTGCGATCCTACGGCTTCAAGTTCGCAGTCGGCGGCCGTTGCGGCGCCGTTGGGAAGACCTCCAGCGAGAAACCTGACGCGCCAGGAGTCACCTTCTTCAGTCAAAGTCATGGTTGCCTGAGCCGGTTCGCTACGCTGGAACAAGGCATCGACGTCCTTAGTTTTGGCCGACGCGGGGTTGGCGCACAATATCCCGACAATGGCGGCTGTGACGATCGACTGAAAATGCATGGGTACTCCTAAGCGTTGTGCTCTCGTCCCCGGACAAAATTCAGGGGTCGAGACGTTGACCAAGGGTGACAGGCCGCTGCGTTTGCAGATCGCAGGAGACCGGCGCCTTGGGGTGGTTTGCAAACTGGCCGTCTTCGAGAAAATCCTGAAAGAATAAAACCGCGACGTCCCCAGCTGACGTTGCGGACTGATTTAGCCCCGGCGCAAATCCGGCAGGGCTCGCGCCATGGCGAGGAACGCTTCTATGGGCAGGTCTTCCGCCCGCTCGTCGCCTTTGAGCCCGCCAGCCGCCAACAGCCCTTCCACGGTTACACCGGCGGCCTTCAGGCTCTGCCGCACCATCTTGCGGCGCTGCCCGAAGGCCGCCCGCGTGATGTGCTCGAGATTCTTGACCGTCACGTCGTCGCCAACCGGCTTGGGCACCAGATGCACCACGGCAGAGGTCACATTGGGCGGCGGCACGAATGCCTGCCGGCCGACATTGAAGGCGATCCGCGCATCCGTACGCCAGCCGGCCAGCACGCCCAGCCTCCCATAGGGATCCTCGCCCGGCTTGGCGCAGATGCGCTCGGCCACCTCGCGCTGGAACATCAGCGTCAGACTTTCGAAAAAGCTCGGCCACGGGTCCATCGTCAGCCAACCGGTCAACAGCGGCGTCGCGATATTATAGGGCAGGTTGGCAATGATCCGCGTCGGGCCATCGGCCAGCGTGCGATAGTCCATTTCCATCGCGTCGCCGCTGATCACCGTCAGCCGGCCCGGATAGGCCTCGGCCACCTGCGCCAGCGCGGGCAGGGCGCGCGGATCGCGCTCGATGGCGATCACTTCCTTGGCGCCCTCGGCCAGCAGCGCGCGCGTCAGCCCGCCGGGACCAGGACCAACCTCGATGACGCGCACGCCTTCGAGCGATCCCGCCACGCGGGCGATGCGCGCGGTCAGATTGAGGTCGAGCAGGAAATTCTGCCCCAGTTCCTTTTTGGCGCGCAACCCATGCTCCGCGATGACCTCGCGCAGCGGCGGCAAATTGTCGATTTGGCTCATGCCGTGGTCATTACATCGGCCATGCGGATCGCTGCAAGAAAACTCGACGGCGAAGCCGTCCCTGTCCCCGCGAGATCGAAGGCCGTGCCGTGGTCGGGCGAGGTCCGTACGATCGGCAAGCCCAGCGTGACATTGACCGCCTCGTCAAAGGCCACCGTCTTGATCGGGATCAGTGCCTGATCGTGGTACATGGCCACCACCGCGTCGTAGCGCGCCCAATGGGCAGGATAGAACAGCGTATCTGCGGGCAGGGGACCGGTGACGGCCACGCCCTCATAGGCGAGCTGAGCAACAGCCGGCCCGATGATCTCGAGGTCCTCGCGTCCGATGGCCCCGCCTTCGCCTGCGTGCGGATTGAGCCCCGCCACGCCGATCCTGGGTTCGGCAATGCCGAAGCGATGCTTGAGGTCATAGGCCACGACGCGAATGGTCTCGACCACCAGGTCTTTCGTGAGCAGGTTCGGTACATCGCGGATCGGCACGTGGATGGTAACCGGCACCGTTCGCAGGCCCCCGTGCGCCAGCATCATCACCGGCAGCCGCAGCTCGCCATTGACCGCGCAGAGCTCGGCCAGAAATTCGGTATGCCCCGGATGCTTGAACCCCGCGTTGTAGAGCCCCGCCTTGTGGATCGGTCCGGTCACCAGCCCGCGACAATCCCCGCGCAAAGTGGCCGCCACGGCCTCCTCGATCGAGCGGATCACCACCTTGCCCGAAAGCGGGGAAATCTGTCCCGGCTTGTCCGGTACCAGTCCCTCGATGTTGATCACCGGCAGCGCATCGGCAAACACGTCACCGGCCGCTGCAGCATCGACCGTGGCAATGGCGACATCCAGCCCCAGCCGCTGCGCCCGCGCCGCCAGAAACTCGGCGTGGCCGAAAACGCAGAAGGCGGGCAGGTCGAGTTCCTGCCGCCGGGCGTAAAGCGACAGAATGATATCGGGGCCGGCGCCTGCCGGCTCACCCATGCTGATGGCCAGTGGCTTGCTCATCGCGGCCCCCATTGTTGAAAAAGGCCCGCCAGCGGCGGGCCCGATCGTCTTAGTTGTAGATGATCTTGGCTTCGGCCCGGAGCTTTTCGAGATAGGCCTGCACCTGGCCGGTCAGCTCGCTATTGCCCTGTTCGGCGCGCAGGTCGCTCTTGATGAAGGTCAGGTCTTCGGCCTGGGTCTTTTCGCAGACCGCCAGCATCGACAGGCCCGTCTGCACAGCGCGGGGCTTCGTGATGCCACCCACATTGAGGCCAGCCAGTTCCTTGGCGATCGCTTCGGGCATCTGCGTCGCATGGCGACGGCCCACCTCGATCACCGCCGCATCGGTAAAGCCGAGCGACAGATCCACGGCCGTATCGCAGCCGCTGAACTTGGAGCGATAGCTATTGGCCTGGCCCGAACGTCCAGCACCACCGACGAAGATCACTTCCTTGAGGATGTAATCAAAGCTCTGGTAATCCTGCACCTTGTTGGCGGCTTCCTGGTCGAGCTGCAGTTCCGAGATCTGCACCTGCGGCATGATCACCTGTTCGGTGATGGCATTCCAAGCGATGGCGGCGCGAAGGCGATCTTCCAGCGTCTCCATGCCAACGCCGCCCTGCTGCAGCATGGCGATCAGGCGGTCCTGGCTGAGGTTCATGTTGCGGGCGATCTGCTGCTTGGCTTCATCGACCTGCGTGTTGCTGACCGTGATGCCGATGCGCTTGGCTTCCGACATCTGGATCGCTTCGTCGACCAGTTGCTTGAGCGCGCCAGCCGAGCCGCCGCTATTGCCTTCCATCTGGAACAGGCGCTGGCGCTGGGCCACCTGCATGTCGGTGATCGGCGTTCCGTTGACGGTCGCCCGCACATTCTGCGCAACGGCAGGCATGGCGGCGCACATGGTCAGGAGTGCACCGACGATCACGGCGCTGGCTGCGCGCCCCAGGAAATTTATGGCCATAATTGTTCCGCCTTGCATGGATCAACCCGTCCTCAATGGGGCGGGAATAGCGCGCTGTCAATTGCCCCATGATTGAGGCCAAAATCCGATAGAAGTTACTCAACCACGGCATTGGTGGCGAAGCCCAGGTCGAGGCCCGCCGGTGCCTTGAGCTTGAACGAGGCCGTGACGCGGGTTTCGTCGGGTGAAGTATGCGTCGGGCCGTTGCGATAGGCATCGGCACCCACCATCAAGTATCCGTCATCATAGACAATGCCGCCGCCAACCTGCAGGTAATTGTTGGTCTCGATATCCCAATAGGTACGGGCGCTGATCGACCAGTATTCGGCAACCGGCACCGTCACCGAACCACCGATCTCATGCTGATCTTCGATCAGGCCTGCCGCTTCGTTGGCACCGATATAATTGTAGTCCGCAGTCGCCGCCCAGCCATCCTTGGCATAGCCCGCCGAGAGAGAGGCGCGGGTGATTTCCGGCTCCTGCGTATCGACCTGCAGCTTGCCGCCTGCACGGATTCCGTTCTCGAAACCGGCATAGGCACCCAGCACGGCATAGGAAGCCGTGCCGCTCAGGCCCGCGCCGACACCGGTCTGTGCTGCATCGGCCGCGTCAAAGGCATTCTGCCCTGCCAGGTGGAAGCTCTGGCCGGCAACCAGTTCGAGATAGCTGCCGTCGATGAAATTGGCCTGGTAGCGCCCGCCCACATTGAGCCGCAGCCCGGTTTCCTGCCGGTCACTGCCCGAGAAACGGTTGTAGCTGAAAAGGTTCGTGTCATCGAAGACGAAGCTTTGCGCATCGTCATTGGTGATACCGGCCATCGACCTGCCCGAGCCACGATAGACCAGTTGCGCTATCGGCTCGATCAGATGCACGGTAGACCCGTCATTGGCCGCCACGGGAAAGCGCACGTCCATCGCGGCAATCGGCGTCACGCTGAACAGCGAAGTCTCGTCTGGCGCCATGGGGTCGGTGCTCGACCCGTCGTAATAGGAGAAGTCGGTCCGGCCACCCAGATAGGGCGTCGCAACGAACCCGCCCATGCCGATATACTGGTTCTGCCAGCCGGCCTGCACGCTCGCATGCTGCTTGTTGCCGGAAAAGCCATAGACATAGGGCACGCCATTGGCCGAGCCGCTCTGGTCGTTCTCGCGGCGCACGCCCAGCAGCTTGCCCTCGATGTCGATCCGGCCCAAGCCCGGCGCCAGGTCCTCGACATGGTTGAAACGCACGGCCGGCAGGGTCTGCGCCTGCTGCCCTTGATTGAAATCGGTGTAGTCGCCGATCCGCTGGAATTCCTGCACGCGGGCATCGAGATAGGTGTCGTCGGTCAGATGGGTCGCATAGACCTCGTTGACGCTCGAATAGGCCAGGCCGTAATCGGCCAGATAGGCGGCATCGGTAAACTTGGTGTAGCTCCAGCCGACGGTCCAGTCTGCGATCGGCCTGAACGATCCAGACGTCTGGATTGCGCCGCGCCAGTCGCGCTGCGCGTCGGTAAAGGCGAAGGCTTCCTTCTCCAGCTGATAGACACCCGATCCCTTGAGCTGGAACGAGCCATTGTCGAACCGCTGCAGCCATTCCGCGCCGAACAGCAAGCCCTGTCGCGACATCAACGTCGGCGTCAGGATCACGTCCGTCATGCGGCTCGAATAGGCGTAGTAGGGCACTTCGAGCTTGTGCCCTGTCTCGTCGGTATAATCGTAATTGGGCGTCCGGAAGCCTTCCACAGTTGTGGTGCTGAGGTCCGGCAGCCACAGATAGGGCAGCCAGGCTACGGGCAGGCCGAGCACTTCGAGGGTCGGCTGCTCCATCGCGAGCGAGCCATCCTCGGCATTATAGGTGATGCGATTGGTATTGACCTTCCAGCCGATCCGCCGGCCGCTATCGTCCACGCAATCGCCGCAGGGCGCATAGCTGCCCTTTTCGAGAATCGTGCGCAGCGCCTGGTCATAATCGGCGCTATCCGCGGTAATGCGCGACCCGTCATAGGCGGTAATGGTCAGTGCATTGAGAAAGGCCTGCTTCATGCCGCCGGAAATATCGGCGTCGGTCATTTCGGCCAGGTTGCCGGACGGATCGAGCACCGATACGGCGCCGGTGAACTTTACCGTTCCCGCGCCCCGGTCATAGACCAGCGTCTGGCCGCTCATCGTATAGCCGCTCTGGCGCAGCACCACGTCGCCGCTGGCAGTGATGAGATTTTTTGCGCTGTCAAAGGTCAGCGTGCTGGCCTCGACTTCGGCGGGCGCCGCGCTGTCGACCGGCGCGTTGAAAAAATCGATGGGGACCAGAGTTTGCGCAAGGGCAGGGGAAAGGCTGATGGCAAGCATCGCGCTGGCCAGGGCCAGGCGGCTCACGAAAGTCCCCCTGTCGATCAGCTTCTTCACGCGCGTCCGTCTTCCTTGTGCAGCAGCACCGTCACGCCGATGACGATGGCCACAAATGCCGGTCCGACTGCCGCAAACGTGGGATCGAGAACGCCGGTCGACCCGGCACGGTCGGCCATCTCGGTAATCACGAACACAACAAACCCCAGGACGATCCCATAGAGTACCGCGGGACCATAATTAGAGCCTCTTCGATAACCTGCGGTAAACGCAAAAGCAATGAACAGCGAGCCGGTTAGCACAAGCGGTAGAGCCAGCAGTTTAATCAGCCGCATCGTGCCCGCTGTGCGGATGTTGGAGTCCATCACATTGGCCTGCAGCAGTCGCGCCAGTTCGAAGAATGTCATGTCCTCGGTGGAGGCCAGCTTGAGCCGCATTTCGGTCGGCGTCGATGTGGTCGGCAGGGCGAAATTCGTGACCGTCCGTGCCGCCCGGTCCGGGTTTTTCAGAACAGCGGTCGGAAACACCCACTGGCCGGTTTCGAGCAGCGCCTCATCGGCTTCGATACGCGCCACGTCGCCCCGGTTGAGGTTGAACACCGTCACATTGCCCAGCGCCGTGCCGCCCTCCTGCATGCCGGTCGCCATCATCACATAGCGCGCGTCACCGCTGGTCTGCTCCAGCCAGATTTCCCCCGGAGGGGTCAGCATGGCCGTAAAGCCCTGCGATGTCGGCTTGAGCATGCGGTTGAAATGCACGCTGACCGTTTCCAGTCCCAGCCCGATGACCAGGCTAAAGACGATCAGGGCCAGCAGGGGCGCGCGTATGATGCGCCAGATAGACAGGCCCGTTGCCTGGATCACCGTCAGCTCATGGCGCGCCTTGAGGTCGATGAAGCCGAGGATGGCGCCCATTAGCACGGTCACCGGCAGCGTCTTGATCGTCCATTTCACGGCACTCATCGCCACCATGACCAGCGCCATGTGCAGTCCGTGTTGCTCGGACACATAGTTGAACCGCCAGGTGTCGAGCGATTCCACCAGCGCGATGATGCCATAGAACACCGCCACCGTGACGCCGATGCGGCTGCCGACCCGGCCGAGAATGACGCGATCGATGCCCTTCACAGCGGCACCTCCATCGCCCGCACCGCCCGTGGCCGCGTCCGGATCAACAGAGTGATGCCCGCTACAGCGATCAGGACAAGCGCACCGGCTGCCGTGCCGATCGGGCTATAGGCGCTGAGGCTTCGCTCTCCAAAGGCGATCAGCATTACCACCACTTCCATCGGCATGGCGAACCGCGTCCGCTTGCCGCTCGGGAAGCCCATGATGGCCAGCACCATCATGGCCATGCCGATGATCCGCAGGCCTTCCGCCATGCGGTTGGACAGCAGCAGGACCGTGTAGGCGTCCCACTCGCCCTTTGCCATGGCCTCGCTGGCCAGTGTCACGCTGTCCTTCTCCAGCATCGGGTCGATCGAGCCAATGGACTGCGACAACTGGGCAACGCCAACGTCATAGCTGTCGAAGGACACTTCCGAGAATCGACCATCCGACTGGCGATATTGCAGCGTGCCATTGCGCAACTCGATCACATAGCCTTCGCCATCGGCTGCCACGCGGGCGGATTCGGCGATATAGGTCTGCCGGCTGTCGGGATTGCGCCGGTCGTCGGCGAAAAACTGCTGGATTTCGCCATCGCCCTCGCGTCCGCCGATCAGGATCACGACGCCCGGCGTCACTTGGGTAAAACGTCCCGGGCGGAGCGTGGAGCTGACCAGATCGGCGGCCACGCTGGCATTGAGCAGATTCAGCCGGCGGATGGCATAAGGCTCGATGAAATTGGCCAGCAGCAGCATGACCAGCACGCCCGCGCCGGCCACCACGCCCGTCGCCCGCCACAGCGAGCCCAGGCCATAGCTGGTGTGGATGATATGCAATTCCTTGTTGGCCTGCAGCGCCTGGAAGGCGCGCGCGAGACCAATGCCGATGCAGATATAAAAGAAGGAGATCACAAGCGGCGGCATGGTCAGCAGCGCCTGCAGCGCCAGCACCAGCACATTCTGGCCTTTAACGGAAATCACCTCGAATGACCGCAGACAATTGACCAGCCACAGCAGCAGGCACAGCACGCCGAGCAGGATCAGCGCGTCCGTGACGAACAGGCGGGAAAGATAGGCGGTCAGCTTTCTCATGCGCTTGGGCTGAGTCTCCAGATTGCGCGGACCTTGGTTCAGATTGCCTGTGCGCACAAGCACGCAGCTCCCTGTGCACGGAATTGTCTGCGTCCTGTTGCGGGATTGACGCGGGAGACAAAGACTCCAATGTAGGGGCAATCAAAAATTCCGGGCCGCTTCGCGCCCATTGCCACCCAAGGCCTACAATGTCCCAGCCCATTTCCATCCGCACCGCTCCGCTCGACGGGGCTCTCGCAGCCACGACCGTGATCTATGTCGCCGAAGATGCCGCGCCCGCTGGCGCTGGCGCTTCGGTCTGGACCGCGACAGGTCTTGATTGGGCAGAAACTGCCGGGGTGGGGAGCTTCAAGGGCAAGCAAGGCCAGGCGCTCGACGTGCTGACGGCGGGCGGCAAGCGCCTGATCGTACTCGGCAGCGGCAAGGCCGACGCCGAAATCCCGGGCAATGCCTGGACCGATCGTGGCGGCTCGTTGCTGGCAAAACTCTCTGCAGCGCGCTCTGACGCCGTCTCCATCATCGTCGACGAGCCCGGCGCCAGCCCTGCCGCCATCGGCGAACTGGCCGCCGGCCTGCGCCTGCGTCATTACAAGTTCGACAAATACAAGTCCGCCAAACCCGAGGATGCGCCCAGGGCACTTGAGGTCACCCTCCACCTTGCCGATCCGGCTGCGGCCGATGCCGCCATTGCCGATCGTGGCGCGACCGTTGATGGCACATTGCTGGCGCGCGACCTGATCAACGAGCCCGCAAATGTGCTCGGCCCGGTGGAATTTGCCACCCGCGCTGCCGAACTGGTCAAGCTCGGCGTCGATGTCGAAATCCTTGAGCCCGAAGCGCTCGAAAACCTCGGCATGGGCTCGCTGCTCTGCGTTGCCCAGGGTTCGGATCGTCCGGCGCGCCTCGTCGTCATGCAATGGCGTGGCGGCAATCCCGGCGATGCGCCGCTGGCCTTCGTCGGCAAGGGCGTGGTCTTCGATACCGGCGGCATTTCCATCAAGCCAGCCGGCTCCATGGAAGACATGAAGGGCGACATGGGCGGTGCTGCCGCCGTCACTGGACTGATCCATGCTCTTGCCACCCGCAAGGCCCCGGTCAATGTGGTCGGCGTCATTGGTCTTGTCGAAAACATGCCCTCGGGCAGCGCGGTACGCCCCGGCGATATCGTCAAGGCCATGAGCGGTACCACGATCGAAGTGATCAATACCGATGCCGAAGGACGTCTCGTCCTGGCCGATGCGCTCTGGTACACGCAGGACCGCTTCAAGCCGAAATTCATGATCAACCTGGCGACGCTGACTGGCGCCATCATCGTTGCGCTCGGCCACGAACATGCCGGCCTGTTCTCCAACAATGATGAACTGGCCGCGCGTCTGCTCAATGCCGGCCTCTCGGCCAACGAAAAACTCTGGCGCATGCCGCTGGCGCCCGCCTATGACAAGCTGATCGAATCCAAGTTCGCCGACATCCGCAATTCGGTCGGCCGCCCCGCCGGCTCGATCACTGCCGCCCAGTTCCTGCAGCGCTTCGTCAACAACACGCCCTGGGCCCATCTCGACATAGCCGGCACGGCCTTCGGTGCTCCGGGCAACGAGATCAACACCTCCTGGGCCCCCGGCTTTGGCGTGGCGTTGTTGGATCGGCTCGTTCGCGACTACTACGAGAAGCAGTAGTCAGCATGGCTGAAGTCCTGTTCTATCACCTCGAACCACGCCCGCTTGAGGCCGTCATTCCGGCCCTGCTGGAAAAGACGCTCGAGCGCGGCTGGCGTGCGGTGGTGGAACTGGGCTCGACCGAGCGGGCCGAAGCGCTCGATGCCCACCTCTGGACCTTCCGTGATGACAGCTTCCTGCCCCATGGTCTGGCCGGAGACGAGGCCGATGCCCATCAGCCCATCTTGCTAACCACAGGGCACGACAATCCAAACCAGGCCGAAGTGCGATTCTTCGTGGATCGCGCCGTGCCGCAGTCGACCGAGGGCTATGTGCGCGTCGTCTACATGTTTTCCGGCCACGATCCCGACGCCGTTGCAGAAGCGCGCCTTGCCTGGCGCGCCCTCAAACCCGACAATGCGCTAACCTATTGGCAGCAGGAACCCGACGGTCGCTGGGTGAAAAAGGCATGACCCCCGATCTTTCCAGCCCCAGCAAGCACACGCTGCCCGAAGACATTTTCGCCATCCTGATCGGCACGATCCTGGTCTCGCTGGGCATCGTGCTCTATTCCCGCGTGACGCTCACCACTGGCAGCACGGCAGGTCTGGCCCTGTTGCTCCAATATGTGACCGGCATCGGTTTCGGCCTGCTGTTCTTCGTCATCAACCTGCCGTTTTATGTGCTGGCCGTCTGGCGCATGGGCTGGCCCTTCGCCATCAAGACCTTCATCAGCGTGGCGCTGGTCTCCTTCTTCACCGCCAATATTCCACACTGGATGGTGCTGGGTCGCGTCGAACCGCTCTTCGCCGCGTTGATCGGCGGCGGGCTGATAGGCCTCGGAGTTCTCTCGCTTTTTCGCCATCGCGCCAGCGTCGGTGGCATCAATATCCTGTCGCTCTACCTGCAGGATCGCTTCGGCATCCGCGCCGGTCTGTTCCAGCTTGGCGTTGACGGCGTCATCCTCGTGGCAGCACTTTTCGTCCTGCCCTTCGACCGCGTTTTCTATTCGATCCTCGGCGCTTTGGTGATGAACGCCATCATCGGCCTCAATCACAAACCAGGCCGCTACGTCGGCTTCAGCTAGGGCAGGGCGCTATTCCTCCTCAGCCTCGCCACCGCCATAGCCTAGGATATCGCCGAGATAGAGCTGGAACATGTCGGCAGCCAGTTCGTAGCAATAGGTGATCTCGCTGTCCGAGGGGCTGTAATAGGCATTGGCCTCGCCGCACTGCGCCCCACGGAAGGTGACCGGCCCTGGCAGCACATAGCGTGACATCACCAGATTGGCGGCCTTTTCCAGCACTTCGCGTTCCTGGATCAGATCGGCAAACTCCTGATAGTCGCCGCCATCCTCATAGACCACGGTGATCTCCGCACCCGGCTCGTCCGTCATCGCATGCGGCTCAAGCAATGTCGTCCACGACGTATAGGCCTGGTCATAGGTATAGGCGCAGCCGTCGATCCTGTCCTGATCCAGTTCATAGGCCTCGGCGGTCTGCTCGAAGGCCTCGGGATCCTTGCCCACCATAAGGCAGACCATGGCATAGGCGCGCTGAATATCGAGGCTATGCTCGTCGTAGTAGGAAAAATCTTCGACGCCCGCGCCAGTCGATTTTACGGCGTTGAAATACCAGCCATCAGCGCTGTCGACGAGCGCATTATAGCTGTCGTCATCCTCGTCGTCGGTGAGCAGCATGATCGTCGCCAATGCATCGGCGGCGTCTTCTTCCTTGCCCAGCACCGGAATGCCCAACTCGCCCACCAGCATGTGGCCGATCTCGTGATAGAGCGTGAAACTGGCGTCATGCAGCGCGAATTCTACGGCCGCCGAAATATCCTCTTCGGGTATTTCATCCTGGGCAAAGACATGGGTAATCGGCGCCATGACAAAGGTCAGGGCCGCGAGAATGAGTGACGAAACACGCATGATGGTTTCCGGAGCGCAACGGCAATATCTGCCGCGGCGGCATCTAAGCATAAAACCGCCGTGCTGCGGAATTACCTGATTTTCTGTTTACCGGCTGGTGAATTGGCAATCTGCTCGGCCAGGTCGTCGGCAAAGAGATCCATATAGTCCTGCATCAGCTCGTAGCAGAAAATGACCTCCACGGTATCTGGATCGTAGAAGGCATTGGCCTCGCCGCAGCGCTTGGCATTGAACTGCACCGGCTCGCGCAGCCGATAGCGCGTCCGCAATTCATCCGCCACCTGGTCGAACACGCCGCTGGACTTGAACGCGTCAGCCGCCGCCTTCAGCCGCCCGCCGACATGGTGATAGGTCACCACGACATCGGTGCCCATGCCCTTCTTGGTCCCGCTGCCTTCGAGCAGATTGTCGAAGGACCGGTCGACCATCTCATAGTCCCAGGCGCAGCTTTCCTGCCGGTCGCGGTCGATGCGATATTCATTGGCGATCGGGCGGAACGCATCTTCGTCCATGCCGATGGCAAGGCACACTATCTGATAGGCGCGCTGCTTGTCGAGACTATGCGCCGCCGCGAAATCGCTTTCATCGCCGCCGCTATTGTAGGCCACACCGGACAGCAGCCAGCCATGCGAGGCATCCTCCATCACCTTCTGGGCGACACTGGTGCCCTGGCGCAGCAAGGTCCAGCTGGCGAAATTGTCCGCCGCATCTTCCTCGCGCCCCAGAATAGGCAGGTCGAGCTGGTGGAACACCAAATGTCCTACTTCGTGATAGAGCACGAAGAGACTGTTGTTATAAGCAAAGCGGCGTTGCTCGATGCGCTGCTGCTTGGTCATTTCAAGCGCCTGTGCGCCGGTTGCCAGCAGGGGCAGGCCGATGGCCAGCCCGAAAAACAGCTTCCTGAACAGGGACATCGTGCACTTTCGAGCCGGTTGCGTCCCCGCCAGAAGACGGCAAGGCCGTGCCCCTGTCAACCGCACAAGTCCCTGATCTGGTTACCGTTCGGTGACCGGATCAGCCTTGGCCGCGCTCGGCCTCTTCGAGCTGCGCACTCAGCTCCAGCCAGCTTTCCTCGGTCGTTTCGAGGTCAGCGGTGAACCGCGCCTTGTCCTTGCCCAAGGCGATCAGCTTGTCGGCCGGACCATTATAGACCTTGGGGTCTTCGAGCTGCGCATCGACCTTTTCGATCTCTTTCTTGAGCCGGGCGATCTTCGTTTCGGCATCCTTGATGCTGGCCTTGATCGGCGCCACTTCGGCGCGCTTGGCGGCCGCTTCCTGCTTGCTCAGCTTGGCCTCGCCCTTGCCGCCACCGCCGCTAGGCTTTTCCTTGGTGGAGGTGATGTTGCGCTGATAGCTGTCGAGATCCTCGTCCAGCTCACGAATGCCGCCGTTTTCGGCAATCCACAGCGTGTCGCAGGTCGCTTCGATCAGGTGGCGATCATGCGAAATGATCAGCACCGCGCCCTCATAGTCGTTGAGCGCATGCACCAGCGCATCGCGGCTGTCGATGTCGAGATGGTTGGTGGGCTCGTCGAGGATCATCATCCCCGGACCGCCGAAGGTGATGATGCCCATCAACAGGCGCGCCCGCTCGCCACCCGAAAGGTTTTTCGCCTTAGTGTCCATGCGCGATGTCGTCAGCCCCATCTGCGCCAGCCGGCTCCGGCGCCGTGCCTCGTTGTCGAGCGGCATCAGGTCGACCATATGCTCAAGCGGCGTCCATTCCGGCTGCAACTTGTCCATCTGGTGCTGGGCAAAGTGAGCAATCTCAAGCTTCTTGCCCTTGCGCAGCGTGCCGTCCTGCACCTCGATGTCGCCTGCCAGGAGCTTGGCAAAGGTCGACTTGCCGTTACCATTGACGCCGATCAGCGCAATACGGTCATCGGGATCGATCCGCATCGTCACATTGCGCAGGATCGTCCGGTCGCCATAGCCCGCTGCTACGCGATCGAGCGTGATCATGGGGGTAGGGGGCTCGTCCTTGGGCTGCTGGAATTTGAACGGCGCAGCATATTCGTCGAACATCGCCGCCGGCGGCTTCAGCTTTTCGATCATCTTCATGCGCGACTGCGCCTGCTTGGCCTTGGTCGCCTTCGCCTTGAAGCGATCGACGAACTTCTGCAGATGCGCCACCTGGTCCAGCGCCTTGTCGCGGCTCTTGTTGTTGAGCTCCATCTGCATGCGGCGGGTGGTTTCGAACGTGTCGTAATTGCCCTTGTAGAAGGTCAGCTTGCGATGCTCGAGATGGATGATCGAATTGACGGACTTGTTGAGCAGATCGCGATCATGGCTGATCATGAAGACCGTATAGGGATAAGTGGCGAGATATTTCTCCAGCCACAGCGTGCCTTCGAGATCGAGATAGTTGGTCGGTTCGTCCAGCAGCAAGAGGTCCGGTTGCGAAAACAGCACGCCGGCCAGCGCCACACGCATGCGCCAGCCCCCCGACAATTCGTGTGTCGGCGCATTCTGCCGGTCCTGCTCGAAGCCGAGCCCCTTGAGGATCGACGAGGCGCGTCCCTCCGCCGAATAGGCATCGATATCGGCCAGTCGCGTATAAATATCGCCAATGCGGTCCGGATCGGTTGCGGTCTCCGCCTCCGCAAGCAGCGCCGTGCGCTCCTTGTCGGCTGCCAGCACCACGTCCAGTACGCTTTCATTGCCGGCCGGCGCTTCCTGCGCCACCGCCCCGATCCGCGCCTTCTTGTCCAGCTCGAACCCGCCTGAATCGGCACCGATATGGCCCTGGATCAGATGAAACAGCGTGGTCTTGCCCGTGCCGTTCTTGCCCACAAAACCCGTCTTGGAGCCGGTCGGCAGCACGACGGACGCATCCTCGAACAGCTCGCGGCCCTGGATGCGATAGGTGAGGCTATTGATATTCAACATGATGGGGCAACCTGGAGCGTCCCGCCGCGCAAGGCCAATGGCCGGGGCAGGGGCGTGAAAAACTGTTGGCTGGTGGATAGAGGCTCGGGCCCCTCATGGCAACCGGCTTGGCTTATCCCAAAGCGCGATCAGTCCGGCATCAACCCGGTTACCGCACACACTCTGGCGACCGTTTTCGACATGAAAGCAACCATGCCGGTTTAAAGGTGGGAACCGAGCGAATTCGCTTGCTGATAACTTGACTCTATTAGTCAGCAATAATAATTCCTCGGCTTAAGCGGATGGCCTTGTGGTGCCGCCGCGCCCCATTTGATGAGATTGTTATGTATCAGACATCCTGGCTTGCCCTTGTGGCGGCCCTGGGCGCGCTTGCGCCTGCCTCCGCCCTCGCGCGGGACGCCTCGCCGCGCGTTGAATTGCAGCTGAAAGCCGCCGAAGAGCTTGGTGCAGGCGTCGGCCTCTTTGTCCCCTTCGTTCTGGGCGATGGCACTGTCGTCTTCGGCGACGGCTGGCTTGACTACGGTCCTGGCGACCAGTTTGCGGCGTCTCTTGGCGGTGGCGTTCGCCAGCAGGTGGGCGACTGGGTCATCGGCGCCAATGCCCACTTTGACTTCCTCCATTCGGCGCACGGCTTCAGCTACCAGCAGATCGCTGCTGGCCTCGAACTGCTTGGCGAAGACTGGGAATTCCGCATCAACGGTGCCGCACCGCTGCGCGACCGGCAGAACGAATACGATCCCGCGTCGGCGGCCAAGATCGTCGGCGGCAGCTTTGTCATCAATCAGGGCTATGAAGTCGCCCTCTACTCGGTCAATGCCGAAGTGGGCTATCGGGTACCGATCTTTGCGGACGACAGTGGCAAGGCCTGGAAAGTTTACGCCGGAACCTATGCCCTGGGCTCCGCGATCACGGATACGGTTGTCGGACTCTCGCTGCGCAGCGAGCTGACCCTCCAACTCGACCAACAGATGATCCCGGGCGCAACGCTGTCGCTGGGTGGTGGCCTGCGGCACGACAGCCTGCAGCAGACTTCGGCCAATGCCTATATCCGCTTCAGCGCGCCCATCGGTGGCGCGCCCGCCGCGCCGTCGGCCAGCTCGCCCCTGTTCCAGCGCGTCGAGCGCAATCCGCTGGTCAACACGGCGCTCGGCGCTTTCGGCGCCGACGAAGCCGCTGTTTCCAGCACGGGCTCGGGCAGGGTGCAGCAGATATCGTCCGCCAATGGCTCGGCAGCACAGCTCAACGCTCTGATCGCCGCGGCGGGAACTGATGCCATTATTCTCGCTTCCGGCGACCTCCTTGCCGATAGCGCCCTGACCTTGATGGCCGGTCAGATCCTCGTCGGCGGTGGTGGTGTCGTCAATCTCACCGCATCCGATGGTCAGGTGGTCCGATATGCCAATCCAGGCAGCCGCACCACCATCTATGGCGGCTCCAATGGCCAGGCACTGATGAATGCTCGCCTTGCCGCACCCACCGAACCCGATGTCCTCGTTCTGGCCGATGGCTCGACGGTTTCGACTCTTTCCATCATCGGCGGCAACAACGCCATCGTCGCCAATGGCGTGAACAATGTGACGATCGACAACGTGTCGATTTCCAATGTGGGGGCCGACGGCATCGTCCTCGTCGATGCCAGCAATGTCACCATCACCAATAGCACCATCAGCAAAACCTTCATCTGCGAAAGCAGCTTCGACTGCGAATTCTCCATCTATGACCCGGAAAGCGCTCCCTATGCTGCGATCAGCGCAATTGGTGTCACCGGCCTGACCATCGGTAATGTCGACATCGCCGAAGTCACCTACGGCATTTTCATTGCCCCCGACTTCAATGAGGATGGCGAGATCGTCAACGAGACCGGTGACATCAGGATCGACAACGTCCGGATCACCAACAGCCGCCGTGAGGGTGTCCACATCGTCTCGGCCGAGAACGTCGCCCTCAATCAAGTTCACATCGACAACCTCGCGCTCGACCGGTCGATGGATCTCATGGTGCTGATGAACACGCAGCACCTGACCTTGACCAATTCCTCCCTCAAGGGTGGTATCAACGGCCTGATGTTTGCCTATGCGTCGAACCTCGAAGGCGATCTCACCAGCGACATGACGATTTCCAACCTCGATATCGTCGGCTCGGACCGCTCGGGTATTTTCATGAACCCCAGCAGCAATATCCGCTTCAGCGACATCCGCATCAGCGACGTCGGCTTCTTCGGCCTGCATCTTTACGGGTCGGATTGGGGCGGTGGTCCTGTCAGCGATATCCAGCTCGACACCTTCTCGGTCGACAGGGCAGGCCGCGGCGCCATGTATTTCGACGGACCGATCGAGAATATCCACGGCAACATCTCGGCTTCCAATGTGCCGGCGGGTTGCACCACCAATACAGCGGGCTGGAGCAGCTCGGGTCTGACTCAGGCGGCCGGTAATGTCCTCAGCGTCAATGGCTCTACTGTCAGTTCCCCATCGGACTGCAGCCACGCTGATCCTTACTGAGCCTTTGCTCGGACATTCACCAAACGGAGCGGCCATGCGCCGCTCCGTCTTGCGCCCGTCAAACTTCGCCGCTACAAGGCCCCACCTTTCCAACAGACCCTATCAAGGATCGATCCCATGGCGCTCGAACGCACCTTCTCCATCATCAAGCCCGATGCCGTCCGTCGCAACCTCATCGGCAAGATCGTCGCCAAGTTCGAGGAAGCCGGGCTCCGTCCGATCGCGCTGAAGAAGATCCACATGACCCGCGCCCAAGCCGAAGGCTTCTACGCGGTCCACAAGGAACGCCCCTTCTTTGGTGAACTGGTCGAGCAGATGATCGCTTCGCCCGTCGTGGTTCAGGTCCTGGAAGGCGAAGGCGCCATCCTCAAGAACCGTGAAGTCATGGGCGCAACCAACCCCGAAAACGCTGCCGAAGGCACCATCCGCAAGGAATTCGCCCTTTCGATCGGCGAAAACTCGGTCCACGGTTCGGACGCTCCCGAAACCGCTGCCGAAGAAATCAAGTATTTCTTCTCCGACGAAGAGCTCGTTGGCTAATATGCCTTTCATCAGCGTCCGCATTCTCGAAGGTGCCACCCCGGAGCAAAAGTCCGAGGTCATCGCCGGCATTACGGACGTGATGGTCAAGGTTCTCGGCAAGAACCCCGAGATGACCCATATCGTCATTGAGGATGTGCCGCTGGAAAACTGGGGTGTTCGCGGCAAGTCTGTCGCAGAACAGCGCAAGCCATCCGGCTCCTGATCCGCGCCTGACCTTCGAATTCGAAGGGCCGCCCGCTGGGCGGCCTTTTGCTTTATCTGTGCTAGGGTGGTCCCACCCGTGCATCGCCCTGCCAATGCAGGGTTCCTGTTCCTTCCGCAAAGCCAGCCTTCCTGCTGCTGCGGTCATGACGCCAAACGATTGGTCGGCGTCCCCAGAAAGCCAGAAATGTCCCTGCCTGAAACGATCCTGCCCCCTATCGCCCGTGCGCTTGCCGCCAAGGGCTATGAATCCCTCACCCCCGTCCAAGCCGCCATCATCGAAGACGAGACATCCGATCGCGACCTGCTGGTCTCCGCCCAGACCGGCTCCGGCAAAACCGTTGCCTTTGGCATGGCCATCGCGCCGACCCTGCTGGGCGAAGACGAACGCTTCAGCACGCTCGGCGCTCCCATGGCGCTGGTGATCGCGCCAACCCGCGAACTCGCCCTCCAGGTGCAGCGCGAACTCGATTGGCTCTATGCCGAGACCGGCGCGAAGTCCGCCTCCTGCGTCGGCGGCATGGATGCGCGCACCGAGCGCCGCACCCTTGAACGCGGTGCCCACATCGTCGTCGGCACGCCCGGACGCCTCCGCGACCACATCACCCGTGGGGCGCTGGATATGTCGGCCCTGCGCGCCGTCGTGCTCGACGAAGCCGACGAAATGCTCGACCTCGGCTTCCGCGAGGACCTTGAATTCATCCTCGACGCCGCACCCGAAGATCGCCGCACATTGCTGTTCTCGGCGACCGTGCCCAAGCCGATTGCCCAGCTGGCCAAGACTTTTCAGCGCGATGCCCTGCGCGTTGCCGCCACCAGCGCCAACGAGCAGCATGCCGACATCGACTACAAGCTGATGCTGGTTCCCGCCGCCGAGCGTGAAAACGCCATCATCAACACGCTGCTCTACTTCGAGGCGGTCAATACCATCGTCTTCGCCTCGACCCGCGAAGGCGTGAAGCACCTCTCCTCGCGCCTGCACAATCGCGGCTTCGACGTCGTGACCCTCTCGGGTGAGCTGTCGCAGGCCGAACGCACCAATGCGCTGCAGTCCATGCGCGATGGCCGTGCCCGTATCTGCGTCGCCACCGACGTCGCCGCCCGCGGCATCGATCTGCCCAATCTCGACCTCGTCATTCACGCCGACCTGCCGACCAATCCCGACACGCTGCTGCATCGCTCGGGCCGCACCGGTCGTGCGGGTCGCAAGGGCACCTGCGTCATCATCTCGCCGATGCATCGCCGCAATGTGGCGCAGCGCGTGCTCAAGACGGCAAAGCTCGACGTCTCGATGATGGCGCCGCCGTCGGCCGAGGAAATCGAAGCCCGCTATCGCGAAAGCATCCTCTCCAACGACATGCTGACCCAGCCCGTCGCCGAGACAGAGGCCGAATTCGTCGCGCAGCTCATCGAGCGCCATTCCGCCGAAGCCATCGCCGCCGCCTATCTGCGCCAACAGCTTGCGGCACGGCCGGCGCCCGAAGATGTCAGCGCCACCATGATGCCGGACAAGCCGGGCGACAAGGATCCTCGCACCCGCGAGCGTTTCGAAGGCGGCACCTGGTTCAAGGTCACCGTCGGCCGCAAGCACAAGGCCGAGCCGCGTTGGCTGCTGCCCATGCTCTGCAAGGCCGGCAATGTCACCAAGACCGCCATCGGCTCCATCCGCATCTTCGACACCGAATCCATCTTCGAAGTCGCCGCCGACAAGGCCGATGCCTTCACCCGGTCGGTGGAAAAGAACGGCTCGGGCGAACGCGGCGTCAGCATCATGCCTGTCGACGGTCCCGGCGAACGCCGCTCCGGTCCGCCCCCGAGCCAGCGCCGTCCGCCTGGCCCGATCGAGCGCTACGACCCCAATGCGCCGCGCCCCGAACGCGCCGACCGCAAGGCCCGCTACGGCTCGGGCGGTATGCGACCCGACGATTTCGAGGCCCCGTCCACTGGCGGCTGGAATCCTGCCGGCGAAGAAACACGCGTCGCCAAGCCCGACTTCGACAAGCCACGTCCCCCCAAGGTGACCAAGGCGCCCGTCAGCAAGGACAAGGGCAAGCCCAAATGGGCCGGCAAGGCAGCCGATGGCGCGCCGCCCGCCAAAAAGGCCAAGCCCGCCAGCAAGGACCACAAGCCCAAGCGCAAGCCGCAGGTTTGATCTCTCCAGCCAGAGGCACGACCCATAGATGACCATTTTGCCGACAATCGTCAGCTTCTGGCATGGGCCGATGAGCTGGCTGGAACATCTCTCCATTGCCTCGTTTCGCCGACAGGGGCATCGGGTTGAAGTCTATGCCTTCGATCCGATCCCCGGCCTGCCAGACGGCGCGATCTGGCGCGATGCGGCAGAGGTCATGCCGCGCGAAAAGCTGGTCTTTTACAAGGGCAGGGGAACACCTGCGGTCTTCTCCGACCAGTTCCGCGTCAACCTGCTCAAGCAGGCCCGCGGCATCTATGCCGATCTCGACGTCTATGCCCTCAAGCCGATCGTTGCGACCGGCGACTACATCATGAGCTTCGAGCGTCCCGGCTCGGTCAATAGCGCCGTGCTCTACATTCCGCCGGACGCGCCGCTGCTTGACGACCTTCTGCAAGTCTTCACCGGCGAGAACCGTCCGCTGCTCGAACCTTGGCTGCCGCCCATGCGGCGCCTGGAAGTCGCCGCCCGCCGCCTGTTCGGCGATGCCGTCCGGCCGGAGAACATGCAGTATGGCGCCACCGGGCCCATGGCTCTGACGCATTACGTCAAGGCGCGTGGCCTCTGGGACAAGGTCCTGCCGTCGACGGTCTTCTATCCCATTCCCTACGAAGCCATTCCGTCCCTGATGCAGCCCGGCTCCAGCGTTGACGCTTCCATCCGCCCGGAGACCTTGGCCATCCACCTCTGGCGCAGCCAGTTCACCAATCGCGGCCGCGGCGACATGCCCCCGCCGCCCCTCGGCAGCGCCATGGCAGAACTCTGCACGCGGGAGAGCCTCCGGCCTTTTGACTAAGGCTTCTTGTTGCGGTGATAGGTCAGAGCCAGCGCAACAACATGGCGCAAAGCCTGTTGGTCAGCATCCGCGCCAATTACCACGCCGCGCTGCCCGTCATAGATGAATGCATCCGGGTAGAGCGCGCGATACTGGCTGAGCAGCGTTGTATGGCAGTTGACGAAGAGTGCGGGCTCGCCGCTCGCCTTGTCATGGCCGATCCGCACCGTGGTGCCGCTGCCGCTTTCCGGGGTCAGATAACTCACCTGACCCCATTTGAGCGTCTCTTGCAGCGGCCCGACGCCCGGCGTATCCGCGGCCACGGCATGGATCAGCGATCGCAGCGCGAGCAACCGCTCCCGCATGTCTGCAGGATAGGATTGGAAAGCCGCTGCGACCGCCGGGTCCATCCTACTTCTTGCCCTTGATGTCGATCTCCGGCTTGGCGACGCTGGTCACCGAACTGGCAAGGCCATCCAGCGTGCCGCCGTTGATGCCAAGCTCGCTCATCAGTGCGTCGATCAGCGGCGCCTGGCTGCGATAGCGCAGTGCTGCCGCAACCGCCTGGTCGGCGAGGCCCCCGCCATTGGCGCCCGCGCCCTCCGCGCCGCTCACCACGCCCTGGCTCGAACCGTTCAACCCATCGACATGCAGGATCTTGATCCCGTCGATGTTCTGCATTGGCTTGACGCTTTCGGCGATGATCTGGGGCAGGGCCTCGATCAGCTTGACGCGCACCTGCATGGCGATCTGCTCGGCCGATAGCGTATTGCTGGCCTCGTTCACGGACCGCTTGCCTTCAGCCTCCACCTTGTAGGTCGCGGCCATGGCCTCGGCCTTGAGCTTTTCGGCATCGGCCGAACCCTTGGCATTGAGCCGCGCCTTTTCCGCATCGGCTTCCGCCGCAATGCGCAGTGCTTCGGCCCGGTCGGTTGCCGCCTGCTTTTCTGCTTCGGCCGCCACGGTCACCGAAATCGCCTGCTGTTCGGCCGCCTTGCGCGCCTCGATCAGTTGAATCGCCTTTTCGCGCTCGGCCACGGCGGTCTGGCGCGACGTCGTCACCTCTTCGGCCGCCTTGGCCGCCACGGCACGCGCCTCGTCTGCGGCCGCATCGGCCACCGACTTTTCCTTGCTCTTGATCGACACGGCAATGTCGCGCGCCTGTTCGGCGAGGGCAATCTGCTTGGCTTTTTCGACCGCCGCCGCCTCGACTGCCAGAGCCGTGGCAATCTCGCGCTCCTTGACGATTTGCCCCGAAGCAATATCGGCCTGGCGCACCTGCTGCGCAGCGAGAATCCGGGCTTCCTCGGCCTCGCGTTCGCGTTCCGACTGCTGCTGCTTGATCAGCGCCGACTGCTCGGCCATGCGGACCTGGATTTCGCGCTCCTGCTCCAGCCGGGCGAATTCCTTGTCGCGGGCAATCTGGAATTTCTGCGCCTCGGCCTCAAGATTCTTGCGCTCGATCAGAACCTGCGTTTCCTGTTCGATATCATTGCGCGTCTTGCGGCGTTCCTCGATCGCCTGCGTCAGCTTGGTCAAGCCCTCGGCGTCGAAGGCATTGTCCGGATTGAAGAATTCGCGATTGGTCTGGTCCAGCCCGGTCAGCGACACCGATTCCAGCTCGAGCCCGTTCTTGAGGATGTCCTCGGAAACCGCCGACTGCACCTTTTGCACGAAATTGACGCGCTGTTCGTGCAGCTCTTCCATCGCCATTTCCGCCGCCACGGCGCGCAACGCATCGACGAACTTGCCTTCCACAAGCTCCTTGAGCGCCGCAGGCTCCATGGTGCGCCGGCCCAGGGTCTGGGCGGCATTGGCGATCGATTCCACCACCGGCTGCACCCGGACGTAGAATTCGGCTTGAACGTCGACGCGCATGCGATCCTTGGTGATCAGCGCCTGGTCGGCCGCGCGACGCACTTCGAGCCGCAGCGTGTTCATATTCACCGGGATCTGCTCATGCAGCACCGGAAACACCAGCGCGCCGCCATTCATGATCACCTTCTGCCCGCCAAAGCCGGTCCGCACGAAGCTCACCTCCTTGGACGAGCGGCGGTAGAGCCGCGCAAAAATCAGGCCGATGGCGAACAGCGCCACCACAATGATGCCGATCATGGTGAGAATATCGATGAAAGACTGAGACACGGGGCGAAACTCCTGAAGCGGGGTTGGCGGCGTTGAAATGACAGGCTGGGATAAAGGTAGGACGTCGGCGGTCGGGCTGACCTTGGTGGCCCTTGCAGACATGTAAAATCAGTCGATCGGCTTGAGCTTGGTGATCGCGCGATAGACCGGACCCTCCTGCCGCACGATCAGCACTTCAGAACCTTCCGGCATGGCGGCTTCCCCCTGGTCGGGTTCGACCAGCAGGTAGTGCGTCTTGCCATGAATATCTGTCAGCTTTGCTTCAGCCGGCGCGCCGGGCCCCGCCACGCCACGAAACACGGTGGCAATCCGCCCGACAAAGGCCTTGGTGCTGACCGCTTCGGTCTCTTCCTTGGGCATGATGCGCGCCAGCGCCAGTCCCAGATGCCGAGTCAACACTGCCGCGCCAAACACCGCCGGCACACTGGCGAGCCAAGGGTTGATGGCAAAGCCGAACGCGCTGCGCAGCGCTTCCTGCAGCGCAAAGCCGCAGAGGCCGAAACTGGTAGTGAGCAGGATGATGACGATCAGCGCCGGCAATCGGCCAAAGCTCAGCCAGCTCAACGTTTCGCTCAGCGGCCCCAACCCCACGCCGTCCACATCGGCATCGAAATCGGGCAGGGCATTGTCGACCACCGCCGACGGCTGCGTACCCAGCAGCAGTCCGAGCAGTTCCAGCAGGGTTATGGCAACGGTCAGCCCAATGGCGACGGCGAAGGGCGCAGTCTCGCTTGCAAAAATATCCATCGGCTAGCCTCCCGCTGGTCGATTGGGCCTGTCTGTCCGTCGCTCCGAACTGTTCTGTTGCTATATTGAGTGTGGGTCGCACCCGGTCAAGATTAGGCAGCGATTATGCTGCCGGATCAATTGTATCCGATGACTTTGCGAAAGCCGTCATCTGCGCTGCGAGAACTGGCGCATGCGACAGCGCCTAGTGCATGTCTACCAGTTCGCCCCAGGCTGGATCCCAGTCGATTTCATCATCCATCTCCACGGCTATGCGGCCGGTCTCCAGATGCGCGCTCAGGAACACCGCATAGGGCAGGGCCTGTTCGATCCCTTCCGGCGGATTGGACGTCGGCGAGAACACCCGCAGCCCCGGCTCCGGCAGGGGCCAGCTCACCACGCAGGACAGGCCTTCGGGCAGCGAGAAGATACGGACGGCGATGACATTTTCATGTTTCGCAGGCGGGACATGGCGATAGAACAGCGGCACGGGAACATAACTCGGATACAGATTGCCCGCAGCTACGAGACCCGCTCCGATTTTGTTTCGCCCGACATGCATTTACGGACCATCTCATGGGCCACGAGGGCACTTCACCTTTGATCCTGGTTAATTTATCAAGGGTTCGCGCGGGGACGACCTCGCGATCTCCCTTATCCCGGCTGGGACGACCCGCCACCATCTGGAGTAGAACCCATGGCTTGGGTCTATCTTGTTATCGCTGGCTTGTTTGAAATGGGCTGGGCCGTCGGCCTCAAATATACCGAGGGCTTCACTCGCGTCGTCCCGACCGTGCTCACCGTCGGCGCCATGATCATCAGCGTCGTGCTGCTGGGCATCGCCCTGCGCGATTTGCCCGTGGGCACCGGCTATGCCGTCTGGACCGGCATCGGCACCGTCGGTACTGCCATCCTGGGCATGTATCTGTTCGGAGATCCGGCCACTGCCGCACGCCTGGCTTCAATCGGTCTGATCGTCGCCGGCATCGCCGGACTAAAGTTCCTCAGCTGATCGAAAGCTGAACCATTTCAATGCGCTACACGCGGCGGCGGAATCACTCCGTCACCGTCTTGATTCAAGGCTCGAGGATTTGAATCAAACCGGCAAGGCCCGGTCACTGTGGCAAAAAAGTTCTGGTTCCATCCGAACATGGCTTCCTCCCAATTTTGTTAATGGTGATTTTTCAGAAGCTTGCTAGATTCGTTTCACAGCCGATTAGCGTCGCCGGCCCCCCAAATGACTGGAGAGCAATAGTGCCCTTGCGCTGGCAGGAAGTGGCTATGCCACTGTTCGTGATCATTTCGCTGATCGCCCTCAAATATGCCCCCTTCGCCGCCGGCCTGCCGCTGGCCCGTGCCGCCGGCGTTGTGGCCTTTGGCTACGCCGCCTTTCTGGCGCTGCGCCTCGTTCAAAGCGAGGAAGCCGCCAGTGTGGACGGCTGGTCCGAGCTGCGCCCCTCCATGGTCGAATATTTCGCCTGCTACGGCGCTGCCGCTCTCGCTGTCGTGCTGATGAGCGCCATCATCGTCATCGGCGGCAGCAAGCATGTCGAAGCCACCCAGATGATCGCCACCTTCATCGCTTCGCTGCTGCTCGGTTCGGGCGCCGTCGGCATCGGCATTGGCGGTCTCTTCACCAAGGTGCGCTGGAACAATACCCTGCTCGAACACCGCAATGCCTTCGGCCGCGAAACCAAAATCGCCTGGTCCGACGTCCGCTCGGTCCGGCCCAATTGGCGCGGCGTTACCATCGCCACCCACGACAGCCAGCGCGTCACCTTCTCCCAGTTCCACTCCGGCGCAGCGCAACTCGCCCTACACGCCACCAATCGGGCGCGACGGAACAGCGAAACGGCCACCAAGGCCTTCGCGACGCTTTAAACGCTCCGTAGCGTTCCTCCCCCGTTTACGGGGGAAGGGGACCGCCCATCGGGCGGTGGAGGGGGGAGCCGCTTGCGCCAAGCCCCTCTGTCCGAAGCGCCAGCGCCTGCTGCTCCCCTCTCCACCACGCTCCGCGTGGTCCCCCTCTCCCGTAAACGGGAGAGGAAAGCCGCCGCTGCCATTGAGCCTGGACTGCGGCTCCGATAATCTACCGCAATGAACCAAGCCGTCACGCTTCGCACCGCCCGATCCGTCTGCCCGCATGATTGTCCCTCTGCCTGCGCGCTGGATGTGGACATCGTGGACGATCACACTATCGGTCGCGTGCGTGGCGCCAAGGACGACCCCTATACCGCAGGCGTCATCTGCGAAAAGGTCGCCCGCTATGCCGAGCGCGTGCATCACCCGGAGCGCTTGACCCATCCCCTGCGTCGCATTGGCCCCAAGGGGAACGGCCAGTGGCAGCAGATATCCTGGGACGAAGCACTCGACGAAATCGCCAGCCGCTTCGCCGCCATCGAAGTCGAGCACGGCGCCGAAGCCATCTGGCCCTATTACTATGCCGGCACCATGGGCCACGTGCAGCGCGACGGTGTCGACCGCCTGCGTGCCGCCATGGGCTATTCCCGCCAATATGACACCATCTGCACCGGCACGGCCTGGCCCGGCTATATCGCCGGCACCGGCATGCTGGGTGGCGTCAATCCCGAGCAGATGGCCGAAAGCGATTGCGTCGTCATCTGGGGCACCAATGCGGTGCACACCCAGGTCAATGTCATGACCCATGCCATGCGCGCCAAAAAGGAGCGCAAGGCCAAGGTCGTGGTCATCGATATCTACCAGACCGCCACCATGGCCCAGGCCGATCTCGGCTTGGTGCTGCGCCCCGGCACCGACGGCGCTTTGGCCGTCGCGGTCATGCATATCCTGCTGCGCGATAATCTCGCTGACCGAGCCTATATGGCGAAGTTCACCGATTTCGGGCCCGATTTCGAAGTCCATCTGGCGACGAAAACGCCCGAATGGGCCGCCGACATCACCGGCCTGACCGTCGACGAAATCACCCAATTCGCCCATCTCGTCGGCACCACGCCGCGGAGCTATTTCCGCCTCGGCTATGGCTTTACCCGCCAGCGCAATGGCGCCACGGCCATGCATGCGGCGCTTTGCATCCCGGCCATGACCGGCGCCTGGCAGCATCGCGGCGGCGGCGCCTTTCATTCCAACTCCGGCACCTGGGCACTCGACAAGTCCGCCATTACCGGCCCGGCCTTGCAGAAGGGCGACCCGCGCTGGCTTGACATGTCCGAAATCGGTCCCATCCTCACCGGCGACGCCAAGGCGCTGAAACATGGCGGCCCGGTCAAGGCCATGATCGTTCAAAATACCAATCCCGCCTCGGTAGCCCCCGACCAGACGCTGACCCGCCAGGGCCTGCTGCGCGAGGACCTATTCCTCGTCGTGCACGAGCAGTTCATGACCGAAACCGCCGAACTCGCCGACCTTGTCCTGCCGGCCACCATGTTCCTCGAGCATAACGACTACTACACCCGCGGTGGCCACACCCGCGTGCTCTATGGTCCCGCCGTCATCCAGCGGCCCGGCGAAACGCGCTCCAACCATGAAGTCATCAACGCCCTGGCCCTGCGACTTGGTCTGAACGAACAGCATTTCTCCGGCACCGATCGCGAAGTGATCGCTGAAACTTTCCGCCGCTCCAATTATCCGGCCCTCGATGAGGTCGAAAAGACCGGCTTCGTCGATCGTGAGCGCCCCGACGACGTCGCCCGCTTTGCCGATGGCTTCGCTTGGCCCGACAAGCGCTTTCGCTTTGCGCCCAATTGGGAAGGCACGCGTATCAAGAAAGGCTATCTCTGGACCTGCGATCCCTCGGAAATGCCGCGCTTTGCTGACCACTGGGCCATCACCGAAGCAACCAGCGACGAGCACCCGTTCCGCCTCGCTACCAGCCCGGCGCGGGCCTTCCTCAATTCCAGCTTCAACGAAACCCCGGGCAGCCAGAAGCGCGAAGGCGTACCCTCGGTCTTCATCCACCCGGACGACGCTGAGCGTCTGGGCATCACGGAGGGTGAATTCGTTACCGTCGGCAATCGCCGCGGCGAGGTCGACCTCACCGCCCGCATCCGCACCGGCCTGCCCACCGGCGTTCTGATCGCTGAAGGCCTGCACCAGAATAAGGCGCATCGCCGCGGCAAGGGCATCAACACCCTCACCAATGCCACGCCAGCGCCACCCTTCGGCGGCGCCACCTTCCACGATGCGGCGGTGTGGATTAGGCCGGCCTAGAGATAGGCACCCCAGAAAAAATACCCGGTCATGAACAGCCCATAGACGATCACCGCCGTGCGGATCCACTGCGAAGGAATGCGATGCGCATTGCGGGCCGCCACATAGCCGCCCACGGTGACCCCGACCAGGGCGATGGAGCCGTGATACCAGTCGATCGAGCCATTGAAGGCGAACCGCGCCACGGCCACCAGCGCCACGGTCGACGAAATCACCAGCTTGAGCCCGTTCATCGCATGGATGTCGCGCAGCCCGGCCGTGGCGAGGAAGGCCAAGAGCAATATGCCCAGGCCCGCATTGAAGAATCCGCCATAGACGCAGACCCCGGCAAGGAACAGCAGCAGTAACCCGCTGCCGATCAGTTTCATCCCCCGCCGCCCGCCGCTGCGCGCCGCCACTAACGCATTCAGCCAATTGCCAAAGGCAAACAGCAGCACCGCAAACAGCATCAGCCACGGCACCACCAGGGCAAACTGCTCGTCCGTCACCACCAGCAGCAGTTCTGCGCCCACATAGCCGAACACCGCTGCTATCACGACGTAGAGCAGCAACCGGTCGCGATATTGACCAAGGCTCTTCCAGTAGCCCAGCGCGCCGCTGGCATAGCCGGGCAGGGCGGCATAGGTGTTCGACGCATTGGCCAAGACGGGAGGAACCCCGACCGCCAGCAGCGCCGGGAATACGATGAACGAACCGCCCCCGGCCAGCGAATTGAGTGACCCGCCGACAAAGCCGGCCACCAGCAGAAACAGCGCTTCGATCATCTCGGGTCCTCACCTCTAACGGCACCGCATAGCACCGCCCGTGCCCGCAGCCCAGCCATGCGTTGACAAAACAGGGCATGAGGCTCATATCCCGCTCAGGTCGCTGGCACCCGCCGCTCGCCGGAAGCAATTCCGATGGTGAAGTCCAGTCCCCGAGCCAAGAACGAACCACAGGTTCTTCCTTGCAAGGCGCGTCATGGCAATGCGAGCCCCATGGATCAAGTCGCCTCAAGCATTGAGAGGACTAGTCATGTCGTTTTCGCTCGATACCCCATCCGCCCAAACCCTCAAATCCGAAGCCAAGGTATTGCGCGCCCAGCGCGAACTGGCTGGCGAAACCTTGTCTCACGGCGCCGCCCTCGAACAGGTCGCCCGCGCGCACGGCTATCGCGACTGGAACACCGCCCGCGCCGCGCTGCCCGATCGGGTGGTCTCGCCCTGGCAGGTCGGCCAGAAGGTCAAGGGTCTCTACCTCGACCAGCCCTTCACCGGCATGCTGATCGGCGTCCAGCTGCTTGGCAACATGCAGAATTACACCGTGACCATCCAGTTTGACGCCCCAGTCAATGTCACGCCGACCTTCATGTTCGCCGCCCTGCGTCACCGCGTGGTGTCGACCGTCGACATCCACGGCACGTCCAGCGCCATGCGCGGCAATGGCAATCCGCAGCTCGTCCTCAAACGGGTATGATGGTTCAATCGAAAGGGCAGGGCTGCAACATGTTGCCTTGCCCTTCATCGTCAGTCACCGATAGTCTGCCGCCATCGCATCAATCACGGAAGACACGGCAATGACCACCCAGACCAAGCCGATCGAGGCCTATTCGCTGCCCACGCCAAACGGGCAGAAGGTCCACATCATCCTCGAAGAGCTTGGCGTGCCGTGGAATTACCACCGCCTCGACATCGGCAAGGGCGAACAGTTCAAGCCCGACTTTCTCGCCATCTCGCCCAACAACAAGATTCCGGCCATTGTCGATCCCGAAGGCCCCGACGGCGCCCCGATCTCCATTTTCGAATCTGGCGCCATCCTCAAATATCTGGGCCTGAAATTCGGCCAGTTCTACCCGACCGACCCGCGCCAGCAGGTCAAGGTCGATGAATGGCTGTTCTGGCAGGTCGGCGGCTTCGGCCCCATGCTCGGCCAGAACAACCACTTCAACGTCTATGCACCCGAGAAAATCCCCTACGCTCAGAAGCGTTATACCGACGAGACTCATCGCCTGTTCCGTGTATTGAACACCCAGCTCGAGGGCCGCGACTATATCGCCGGCGACTATTCCATTGCCGATATCGCCTCCATCGGCTGGGCCCAGGGCTGGGAGCGCTACGGCATCACCCGCGCCGACTATCCCAATGTCCTGAGCTGGATCGAGCGCCTCGCTGCGCGCCTCGCTGTCGAACGCGGCCTCAACTGGGGCAAGGACGTCGCCCAGCAGAGCCTGGCCGACGACAAGGAAGCCCAGAAGATTCTCTTCAACCAGCGCTGATCGCTGCACTCGGGGCCCGGAACATCCGGGCCCGCTTCAGCAAACCGGGGAGCAAGCCAAAAACCACTTGCCATGCAACCCGGTGCCCGCTATCCACGCTCCTGCCGGAGAGGTGGCCGAGTGGTCGAAGGCACGCCCCTGCTAAGGGCGCAGGGCTCTAAAGGTCCTCGTGGGTTCGAATCCCATCCTCTCCGCCACTTGCTTCCCGAAAATCCTCGTCAGAACTGCAGCTTGAGGCTGCCCTGTACCGAATGGCTCTGGTCTACGGCAGAAAAGTCGCCGTCATAGCCCAGCGAAAGCGCCAGATTGTCCTGCGCTGCAAACGACAGGCCCGCGCCGAGGACCAGCCGGTCGCGCGATACATTGCTTCCGGCAACGTCGAAACCCGATCCGCCACCAGCCAGTGACAGCGACTGCTGGCTGGCAAGTTCTCCCAGGCTATGCTGCCAGATTGCCCGGGCGGTCAGTGTCATGTCATGATCCGACGCCAGGGGCAGGGCATAGTCCAGGCCCAGTCCCAGGCCGATATCCGCCCGGAACCGGCTTTCCTCTGCAATTGTGGCATTAAGCGCGCCGGCGCCGGTCTCTGTCGCACCGCCGTGCCGAGTCCAGCCGAAGTCCAGCGTGCCGATCGGGGCTATACCGAGATCATCTGTGAGGGCGTGGTCATAGTGGGCTTCCAGCGAACCGCCCACGGCCTGAGTCCAGTAGCTGGCGCTGGCCGTCCGGTCGAGCCCACCAAACGCCATGCGGCGCGACGTCTCGGTCTCGCCGCCCGCATAGGCCAGCGCGCCGCCCAGATGCCAATTGCCATCGGTCCAGCTGCCATAGACACCCAGTGTGCCGCTCTGATTGGTCGCCACGGATCGACGCGCCGGAACCGACACAGTCCCGCTGTTGAGGCCGAGCCCGAAACCAGCCTGCGCCCAACCGCCCCAGAGTGTGGTTTCCACTTCATAGCCGCCGGCGAGGCCGGCCGCGTCCCATTCGGCGGCGGCAACATTCCCGTCAGTCGATGACGAGCCCTTCGCGGCACGCGGGGAAAGCCACACATTGTTCTGCACGACTGCAGGCGCATCGCCGACAACGCCCTCGATCGCTACCACACCGGCATTGGTCACAGAGGCGGCATAGGCCAGCGGCTCGAAACTGCGATTGGACGCCAACCGGCTATGCGTGCGGCGGATCAGGGTGTCGGCGAACAGCTCGAAATTCTCGGCCGTCAGCAATTGGTCCGAGGCGTGGATCTCGCCCGAGATCTGGTCCAGCGCATCGCGAGCTTCATCTTGGCTCAACGACAACAAGGTGTTGTAGACAACCAACGCGTCCCCGCTTTGCGCAAATTCATCCACGGCTCCGGCCGTTGCCCGATGATTGGCAGTGTCAGCCGCCATGGCGAAAACCACCGGCTGCGTGCCGGGAGTGCCGCCCGGGTTGCCGCCGACAAGATTGACCACCAGGTCGACTGCGTCATTCTGCTGGTCAATGGAAAACTGCAGAAAACCCGACTGCGACTGAGCCGCAGAAAAGCCGCCATCAACCAGCGCGGCATCCACAATGCGATAGCGCGCGCCGCTGTGATAACTGTTCTGCGTATCCACGCCTGTCACGGAAACCACGCCGGCCACCTGGGCTGTGCCGGTGACCGCCACACGGTCTGCTAGACCTGCGCCACTGACGTCCACGGCAAAGGTCGAGCCACTATCGAGTGTCAGGTCGCCGTTGACCGTCAGCGTGGCGACGCCCGGGCCTGGCGCGATGATGGCATTGGCGCCAGCCACCAGATTACCCACTGCGCCATTGCCGGTGAGCTGGGCGAATGAGGCTAGCACCAAGTCTCCACCCAGCACCCCGGTCACGTTGAGCGTTCCCGCCTGTACGCTCGACTGCCCCAGCAGGCCCGCGCTGTTGCTTGCCAACGTCAGGCGGCCGTTGCCGATCTTGTTCAGTCCGCCAGGCCCCGACAGTGGCGCGGTGATGCCGATGTCAAAGCCGTTGCTGTCGAACCAAGCGCCGCCAGCGCCAGCCGTAATGTCACCCGCTGAGAAATTACTCAGGAAGTCCGACTGGTTACCACGCGCCTGCAACGCGCCGCCGTCGAGCAGCACCGCCGCATTGCCATTGCCCTTGATGACCTTGCCGGTCGAAACCACGCCGCGTGCGCCCGGTGTCCCCGCTGCGGTCATCGTGCCGCTGGTGTTGTTGCCATAGCCCAGGTAAACCGCGTCTGCCGTGACCAGACCGCCGTCGTCAACACGCAACGCGCCCTGGCCGAAAACGCCTACGGCAAAATCACCGGCGCCGAATTGCGATCCGCTGCCGGTGACGGTCATCAGGCTGTTCGATGTCGCGGTATAGGCCAGTCCGGCTTCGCCCGCCGTGATCATCCTTCCGCCATTCTCGATCAGCACCGTGGCATTGCCGTCTCCGCCGAGTCCGAAGAAACGCGGCGCCTCCCACAGCGAACCCGCGCCCGAAATGGTCACAAAGCCATTGGAGCCGGGATTGTCGCCGACATAGCCCACATTGGTGCGCACCTGCGCGCCGTTGGTAATGTTGAGAGAACCGGTGCCGTGATTGCCGACATCGATGAAATAGCTCGGCGCATTGAACCGTGCATTGGGCCCGGCAATATTGAGCGTGCCGGTACCGCCACTATTGTCACCCAGCCAGACAAAGACCCGAGCTAATACCGTGGCGTCCTCCACCGTGACAGTCCCGGTGCCCTGCGCACCCACCGTCAGGCTCGATATGTCGAAGCTCGAGCCATCGCGGATGACCAGCGTACCATGGCTACCCGCGCCCGAACCGACGTTCACACTCTGATTGGTTGTGAAGGTCACGCCACTGGCGATTGCTTGGTTGGTCGCGTCGGTGTCAATCTGCACAGACGTGCCGCCATCCGGGGCCAGTCCTGTGTTCCAGTTCGACGGCGTGCTCCAGTCGGGTGATGTGACGCCTGTCCACTGCTGAGCCTGTGCCGGCAAAGACAGGGCCGTCAGCACTGCCAACAGGTTGACGCCGCGGTTCAGGTGGAAGAGGCGGAGGTGGCGGCAAACGCCGCTGGCTGCAATAAGGCAGCGCGAATAGGGGAACGGAGGCAAGGCCGATGTCCAATCTGATTGTCCATGGCTTGATCGCGCGCGTTCCCTGCCGCAACCAAGGTGTTGCCGGACAGTGATCCTCCAAAAAATAACACGGGCTTAATCCCGGCGCGCAAACGACCGGGACGAATTCACACGGTTAGCAAAAGCTTCCCGGCGTGCCCCGATGTGGACAATGATGTCCAATTTAATAGACAAATCCACCAGGCGGTCGCCAAATTGTCATCTATTTGGGCTACCGCAATTCTCCTGTCGTCAAATCAGCCGGAATGTCGCCATCATGAACTCAGTCGCCCTTGGGGACTCCGTCCTCACCAATGCCCGTCTCGTGCTGGCCGATCAGGTCGTCGAAGGCTCGGTCCGGGTCGATGGCGGCATCATCACCGATATTGGTTCGCCCACGCGCACCGGCATCGACCTTGAGGGCGATTACCTGATTCCGGGACTGGTCGAACTTCATACCGATCACCTCGAAACCCACTATGCGCCGCGTCCGAAAGTGCGCTGGAATCCTGTTGCCGCCGTGCAGGCGCATGACGCCCAGATCGCCGCTTCCGGCATCACCACCGTGCTCGACGCCATCCGTATCGGGCTCGACGAGGATACCGATGTCAGCGCCGCCGAAATGCGCGTTCTCGCTGGCGCCATCCGGGCCGGCAACGAGGCCGGGCGCCTGCGCGCCGAGCATCACATTCATCTGCGTTGTGAAGTGTCGGCACCAGATTGCCTCGAAAGCTTCACCGCCATGCAGGATGATCCGCTGGTGCGCGTTGCCTCGTTGATGGATCATGCCCCCGGTCAGCGCCAGTTCGCCAGCCTTGAGGCGTACAAGGTCTATTACCAGGGCAAGACCAAGATGAGCGACGCCGAGCTCGACGCTTTCTCGGCCCGCCGCAACGCGCAGTCGCAGGCTCATTCCGGTCCCTTCCGTCGTGCGATCGCAGAAATCTGCCATGACAAGGGCATTGTTCTCGCCAGCCATGACGACGCCACGCGCGCCCATGTCGAAGAAGCAGTGGAACTGGGTCTGCATATCGCCGAATTCCCCACCACGCTGGAAGCAGCCAAGGCCTCGCGCCAGGCTGGCCTTTCGATCCTGATGGGTGGCCCCAATATCGTGCGCGGTGGGTCTCACTCCGGCAATGTCTCGGCGCGTGCTCTGGCCGAAGCGGATCTGCTCGACATCATTTCCTCCGACTACATTCCCTTTTCCATGCTTCAGTCTGCATTCTCGCTCGCCGAGAACGTAGAGGGGATAAGCCTGTCGAAAGCCATTCAGCTGGTCACCAAGCGCCCGGCCGAAGCGGCTGGTTTCGACGATCGCGGCGAGATCGCCGTCGGCAAGCGTGCCGACTTCGTCCATCTGCGCATCGAGGACGGTATCCCGATCGTCCTGACCGTCTGGCGCCAGGGCAAGCGCGTCATATGAGCGGAACTTTCGTCGCCGTCGTCGGGCCGAGCGGGGTCGGCAAGGACAGCCTGATCCTCTTTGCCCGTCAACGGCTTGAGGCCTCAGGCCACGTCAGCTTCGTGCGCCGCGTCGTGACCCGCGAGGCCGACGGCGGCAGCGAAGACCATGACAGCATGAGTATCGCCGACTTTGCCGCGGCCGAAGCCAAGGGACAATTCGCGCTCAACTGGGATGCCCATGGGCTGCGCTATGGCCTGCCCATCACGCTGGAAGACGATCTTGCAGCGGGCAGGGTGGTTGTCGCCAATCTCTCCCGCAGTGTCATCCCGGCGGTCATGCAGCGCTATCCGGAGGCGCTGGTGGTGCTGGTCACTGCCGACCGTGATGTGCTGGAACAGCGTTTGGCCGCACGTGGCCGCGAAACCGCTGAGTCCATTGGCAAAAGGCTCGATCGTACCGTCGGCGATACCTTGCCCGCCAGCACCATCCGTATCGACAATTCCGGTGCGCTGGAGATTGCCGGCGAGCAGTTCACGCGGCTCCTCGCCGACGCAGCAGGCCTGGTCCGCGCCTAGACCACCAGCTCCATCCGTTCTGCCGGGAAGCGGCTGAGCGCGTAGGAGATTGGCTCGCCTTGGCTATCCATGTCGACGGCTTCCGAAACCAGCACAATGCCGCCTGGAACGAGCTTCAGCAGCTTGGTCTCTTCGACATCGGCATGGCGTGCCGAAATGCGCGTCGAGGCGCGGTAATAGTCTGCGATACCATAGCTTTGGAAGGCACGGGTGAAGGACTGCGCCTCGGCCATCCGCTCGCCGAAATCGGGAAAGCGGCGATAGGCCAGCCAGGTCGTCGAGCGCGACATCGGAACGCCATCGGCCGAGGTCAGCCCCTCGGTCCGCACCACCTTGGAGCCTGTGTTGATGCCAAGTCCGCGCGCCACGGCGGCCGTCGCATTCTCAAGTCGGAAGCCCAGGCTGACGCTGGAAAAATCCGCCACCTGTCCCTTGAGCCCCTCGCGGAAACGCGTGCGCTTTCCGATCGGGTAGCTGAGCCTTTTAGCGCTGCGCACAAAGGTGCCGCGTCCCTGTTCGGCGCCCACCACGCCCTCGTCGGCCAGCACCGCCAGGGCCCGGCGCACCGTGTGGCGATTGGCCGAAAATCGTTCGGCCAGAATGGCTTCCGTCGGCAGGCGATCGCCGTCCGCCAGCTTGCCGCCGACGATATCGAGGCGGATGGCATCGGCAATGCGACGCCACAGGGCTACGCCGCCGGAAATGTCTTTCGAGATTGTCATTGCATTTTCACATGGGAAGCGTAGGAGCGGATTAGCGACATTAGTTGTCTATTACATTAGACAAATCGAGGTTGGGATGCAAACGCAAACTTCCATCAATCTGGCAGAGCGCAAGGCTGCGCTCGACATTCTGGCCCATGCGCCGTCACGCGCCTTGGCCGAGCTCTGGGACGGCTGGACCGACAAGCCGGCACATACGAAAGTCCGTGGGCCAGAAGTTGGCCTCGTCATGCTGCGCGGTCGGGCCGGCGGTGGCGGTGCTCCTTTCAATCTGGGCGAGGCGACGGTGAGCCGGGCCAGCGTCCGCATTGTAACCGGGGAAGTGGGGCACGGGTATAACCTGGGCCGCGACCTGGCCAAGGCCGAGATCATCGCCGTGATCGACGCGCTCTGGCAGCGCGACGCAGCCAAGGTGGAGGCCGAGATTATCGAGCCGCTGCGCGCACTTGCGCAAAAGACCGACCAGCAGCGCCGCGATGAATCGGCGGCGACCAAGGTCGATTTCTTCACCATGGTGCGCGGGGATAACTGAGATGGATGCAAGTTTTGAAGGCGGTTTTGCCGATCCTGTCCTGCAATCCCAAGCGGCGTTTCGCGCCGTGATGGATGCGCTGGCCAATCCCGGACAGCCGCAAAACCTCGTCACACCACATTCGATTGCGGGTAGCCTTTCGCCCGAATTGGCTAGCATTGTGCTTACCCTGAGCGACGCCGACACGCGACTCTGGTTGTCAGCGTCGCTGCGCCGCCCCGAAATCGAGAGTTTCGTCGCCTTCCACACCGGTGCATCCCTCGTTGCTGATCCCGAGCGCGCCACTTTCGCCTTCGCGACCAGCGCCGCAGAACTGCCGGCGCTCGCCAGCTTCAACCTCGGCACCCAGGAATATCCCGATCGCTCAACGACCGTGGTGCTGGCCGTTCCATCGCTGAGCGGTGGCCCCGACCTCGTGCTGCGCGGTCCCGGCATCAACGACCATCTCCATGCCAGCCCAGCCGGCCTGCCGGAAGACTTCGTCAGCCAATGGGCCGAAAACCGCGAGATATTCCCGCGTGGCGTGGACCTGCTGCTCGTGGCCGATGGGCAGGTGATGGGCCTGCCGCGCTCGACCCGCATCGCTGAAGGACACTGACATGTATGTTGCCGTTAAGGGCGGTGAAGCCGCCATTGCCAATGCTCATGCCCTGCTGGCCGACCGCCGCCGCGGTGACCGCTCGGTCCCCGCGCTCCGCCTCGACCAGATCGTCGAACAGCTTGGGCTCGCCGTCGATCGCGCCATGGGGGAGGGATCGCTCTATGACAAGGAACTGGCCGCGCTGGCGCTGCTGCAGGCCCGGGGCGATCTGATCGAGGCCATCTTCCTCGTCCGCGCCTATCGCACCACGCTGCCACGTTTCGGCTACAGCCAGCCCATCGACACCGGCGCCATGCTGATCGAGCGGCGCATCTCGGCCACCTTCAAGGACCTGCCCGGCGGGCAGATGCTGGGGCCGACCTTCGACTATACCCATCGCCTGCTCGACCCGACCATTGTGACCGAGGAGGTAGCCGCGCCGGTCACCCGCGAGAGCGAGGCTGAACAGGCGCCGCGCGTCACCGACCTGCTCGGTCGCCAAGGCCTGATGGAGCCCGATGGCGAGACCGATCCCGATCGCGAGGTCGGCGACCTGACCCGCGAGCCGCTGGACTTCCCGCTCGATCGCGACCTGCGCCTCCAGGCTCTGGCCCGTGGCGACGAGGGTTTCCTGCTTGCTCTGGGTTACTCGACCCAGCGCGGCTATGGCCGCACGCATCCTTTCGTCGGTGAAATCCGCATTGGCGAGGTTGATGTGGAATTCGACGTGCCCGAACTCGGCTTTGCCGTGAGCCTGGGCCGGGTAAAGGTCACCGAATGCCAGATGGTCAACCAGTTCAAGGGCTCGGCAAAGGAGCCGCCGCAGTTCACCCGCGGTTATGGTTTGGTCTTCGGCCAGGCCGAACGCAAGGCCATGGCCATGTCGCTGGTCGATCGGGCGCTTCGCGCCAAGGAATTCGGCGAGGACGTCGTCGCGCCGGCGCAAGACGAGGAATTCGTCATCTCCCATTCCGACAATGTGCAGGCCACCGGCTTTGTCGAGCACCTGAAACTGCCGCATTACGTGGACTTCCAGGCCGAACTCGACCTGATCCGCCGCATGCGGGCCGATCATGAAGCAGCAGCGCTGAAGGAGGCCGCGGAATGAACGCCGTCGCCAGCTACAACTTTGCCTATCTCGACGAGCAGACCAAACGGATGATCCGCCGGGCCATCCTCAAGGCCATCGCCATTCCGGGCTATCAGGTGCCGTTCTCCTCCCGCGAAATGCCCATGCCCTATGGTTGGGGCACCGGCGGCGTACAGGTCACGGCTTCCATCATCGGCCCCGACGATGTGCTGAAAGTCATCGACCAGGGCGCCGACGACACGACCAATGCCGTCTCCATTCGAGCCTTCTTTGCCAATGTGGCGCAGGTCGAAACCACGACGCATACGGCCGAGGCCAGCATTATCCAGACCCGCCACCGCATTCCCGAGCGGGCACTCGAGGCGGGCCAGATCCTCGTCTATCAGGTGCCTATCCCCGAACCCCTGCGCTTCCTCGAGCCGCGCGAGACCGAGACGCGGAAAATGCATGCCCTCGAGGAATATGGGCTGATGCACGTGAAGCTCTATGAGGACATCGCCCGCCACGGCCGCATAGCCACGACCTATGCCTATCCGGTCAAGGTTGAGGGGCGCTATGTGATGGACCCGAGCCCGACGCCCAAATTCGACAATCCCAAGATGCATATGAGCGCAGCGCTCCAGCTTTTCGGGGCAGGGCGCGAGCACCGCATCTATGCCGTGCCGCCCTGGACCGAAGTTGTGAGCCTCGATTTCGAGGACCATCCCTTCGAGATCCAGCATTTCGACCAGCCCTGCGCCCTCTGTGGTGCGGAGCAGGTCTATCTCGACGAGGTCATTTTGGATGACCGCGGCGGGCATATGTATGTCTGCTCCGATACCGACAATTGCGAAAGCCGCCGCGCTGATGGCCATGTCGGCGAGCTGGGCGTGAAGGAGGCCGCAGAATGAGCGCCGAACCACTTCTCCGCGTCGAAGGTCTTACCAAATATTACGGTAGCCGCCTTGGCTGTGCCGATGTCGATTTCGAACTCTGGCCCGGCGAAGTGCTGGCCATTGTCGGCGAAAGCGGCTCGGGCAAGACCACGCTGCTGAACTCGCTTTCGGCCACGCTGGAGCCGACCTCCGGCCGCACCATGTACCGCATGCGCGACGGCGAATGGCGCAATATCTATGAGCTCAGCGAAGCCGAACGGCGCTTTCTCGTCCGCACCGACTGGGGCTTCGTGCATCAGAACCCGGCCGACGGGCTGCGCATGACCGTTTCCGCCGGCGCCAATGTCGGCGAGCGGCTGATGGCGGTGGGCGATCGCAACTATGGCCATATCCGCGACACCGCGCTCGACTGGCTCGGTCGCGTCGAAATCGCCGCCGATCGCATCGACGACCAGCCGCGCAGCTTCTCTGGCGGCATGCGCCAGCGCCTGCAGATTGCGCGCAATCTGGTCACCGGTCCGCGTCTCGTCTTCATGGATGAGCCGACCGGCGGTCTCGACGTATCCGTGCAGGCGCGCCTGCTCGATCTGCTGCGCCAGCTGGTGGGTGAGCTGGGCCTCGCGGCCATCGTCGTGACCCACGACCTGGCCGTGGCGCGTCTGCTTAGCCACCGCATGATGGTGATGAAGGGTGGCCATGTCATCGAAGCCGGTCTGACCGACCGCGTGCTCGACGATCCGCGCGAGCCCTACACGCAGCTTCTCGTCAGCTCGATCCTGCAGGTGTGACCATGACCGCTCTTTCCGTCCAGAACCTGGCTAAAACCTTCACCATGCACCTGCGCGATGGCGTTGTGCTGCCTGTCGTCGACAATGTGAACTTCGACGTTTACCCCGGCGAATGCGTCGTGCTCGGCGGGCCCTCGGGCGCCGGCAAGTCGTCCATCCTCAAGATGGTCTATGGCAATTACGGCGTCGATGCCGGGGCCATTGTGCTCCAGCATCACGGCGAAGCGGTGGACCTCGCCACGGCCGATCCGCGTACGGTCCTCACCCTGCGACGCGACTCCATCGGCTATGTGTCGCAGTTCCTGCGCACCGTGCCCCGTGTTTCCGCGCTCGATGTCGTGGCGGAGCCTTTGGTCATTCGCGGTGTCGACCGGAGCGAAGCCCAACAGCGCGCGAGAGAACTGCTGGCTCGCCTCAATCTGCCCGAGCGGCTGTGGACCCTGCCGCCGGCCACCTTCTCGGGTGGCGAGCAGCAGCGCGTCAACATCGCCCGCGGCTTCATCACCCATCACCCGGTGCTGCTGCTCGACGAGCCGACCGCCTCGCTCGACGCCACCAATCGCGCGGTGGTGGTGGCGATGATTGCCGAGAAGAAGGCGGCTGGCGTCGCTCTGCTCGGCATCTTCCACGACGAGGATGTCCGTGAGCAGGTCGCCGACCGTATCGTCGACGTTACCCATTTTGCCCCCAAGGTGGCCGCATGACCCGTCTCGGAACCGAACCCTCCATCCACCCGACCGCCCAGGTCACCCAGTCCACCCTTGGCCGCTATGTCGAAATCGGTGCTGGCTGCCATGTCGCCAAATCGACCATGGGCGACTATTCCTACTGCGTCGAGAACACCCAGATCGCTTATGCGAACATTGGAAAGTTCGCCAATATCGCCAGCCACGTCCGCATCTATGCCTCGATGCATCCGATGGAACGGGCCTCGCTCCATCACTTCACCTATCGCTCGGCCTGGTATTTCGATGGCGAGGAAGACGACCAGGAATTCTTCGACTGGCGGGCCGGGCAGGGGATCACCATCGGGCACGACACCTGGATCGGCCATGGCGCCGTGATCATGCCGGGCGTGACGGTGGGCAATGGCGCCATTATCGGCTCGAACGCCGTGGTGACCAAGGACGTTGCAGACTTCGCCATTGCCGTAGGCGTGCCGGCCAGGACCATCAAACAGCGCTTCAGCGACCCGATCGCCAGCCGGCTCGATGCGATGGCCTGGTGGGACTGGAGCCACGACAAGCTGCATGAAGCGCTGCCGGATTTCCGGAAGCTGCCGATCGAGGCGTTTCTGGAGAAGTATGAGTAGGGCTCGCCCCAAGTTTTCTCCACAAACTCGGTGTCATCCCGGCCTTGAGCCGGGATCCATCTTGAGATCGATGGACTGCCGCAAGGTCCATCGATCTGGCGGCGCGTGGCGACATCTCAGGATGGGCCCCGGCTCGAGGCCGGGGTGACACCGTTGATGTGGAGGTGATGGTGGACAACCCGCCTCCCGATGGATCGTCTTTTATCCATCTCCGCCAAACACATCGCTGCAACGCCCGCGACAACCCGCCACACCGTGCCGGTGCACAGTCATGCAACCGTCATGGAACCGTTATCTTGACGTTACGCACCCGCCCTAGGTCTGCCGCAGTTCAACGGCTGGGGCAGTTCAATGCTGAAGATTTCGAATGTTTCGCGACGCTTTGGTGACAAACTCGCCGTCAGCGATGTGAATCTCGAAATCCCGCAAGGCCAGATGGTCGGCATCATTGGCCGTTCCGGCGCCGGCAAGTCCACCCTGCTGCGCATGATCAACCGGCTCAACGACGTCTCGTCCGGTTACATCGAATTCGACGGCGTGAAAGTGTCCGAACTGCGCGGCCAGGCGCTGCGCAACTGGCAGCGCGACTGCGCCATGATCTTCCAGCAGTTCAACCTCGTGCCGCGCCTCGATGTCATCACCAATGTGATGCTCGGCCGGCTCAATGGCCGCAATCCGGTATTGAACCTGCTGCAGGTTTTCTCCGCCGAAGAACAGCTCGAAGCGCTGAAAGCCCTCGAACGCCTCGACATTGCCCAAACCGCCATGCAGTGGGCCCAGACCCTTTCTGGTGGCCAGCAGCAGCGCGTCGCCATTGCCCGCGCCCTGATGCAGGGCCCCAAGATGATCCTGGCCGACGAGCCGATCGCCTCGCTCGATCCGCGCAATGCCCAGATCGTCATGGACTCGCTGCGCGACATCAATTCCGAAGGCATCACCGTCATCACCAATCTCCATACGCTCGATACCGCGCGCGCCTATTGCGAACGCATCATCGGCATGAGCCAGGGCAAGGTCGTCTTCGACGGCACACCCAATGACCTGACCACCGATGTCGCCCGTGAAATCTACGGCGCCGACGGCCTGAAGGAGGCCTTTTCCGAGGCCATGACCTCGACCTCCCTCGCACCGATCGCCCTCAAGACCCAGGCCGCCAATCCGGCGCCCTGAGACCCTCGTTCCGCTGCCGGAAGCAAGCCCGGCACGCCGACAAACCGCGTCACAAAGGAAGAACCCATGACCGCGCTCCGCAAGATCCTGCTGGCCTCCGTGGCCCTCACCATGACCACCTCTGCCTTCGCTCAGGACGGTCTCGTTCTGCGCATCGGCCTCGATGGCGGCGAAAACGAAGCCGACCAGCTGCGTCGTTCGGAATGCGTTGCCGAGCCGCTGAAGGCCGCAACCGGCGCCACCGAAGTCCAGTTCTTCCCGTCGCCCGACTATAACGGCATCATCCAGGGCCTGCTCGGCGGCACCATCGACATCGCCATCATGGGCGCGTCGTCCTACGCTGCCATCGAACTGCAGAAGCCCGACGCCGTTGACCCGGTTCTGGTTGCCCAGCAGGAAGACGGCTCGACCGGCTACCACACGATCGCCGTTGCTCGCGCTGACTCGGGCATCACCGATCTCGCTTCTGCCGAAGGCAAGAAGCTCGGCTTCGCCGATCCGGACTCGACCTCTGGCTACCTGATCCCCAACGTTGCCCTGCCGGCTGACCTTGGTGGCAAGACCATCGAAGAATTCTTCAGCGAAACCGGCTTCGGCGGCGGTCACGAAAACCTCGTCCTCGGCGTCCTCGACGGCACCTGGGATGTCGGCACCACCTTCGGTTCGGGCCAAGGCGATTTCTCGGAAGGCTACACCTCCGGCAACCTGCGCATCATGGTCGACAAGGGCCTGCTCGACATGGACGACCTGGTCGAAGTCTGGCAGTCGCCGATCATCCCGAACGGCCCGCTGATGGTTTCCAACAGCCTCGACGCTGAAGTCAAGCAGCAGGTCACCGACATGTTCCTGGCCCTGCCGGAAACCGATTTCGACTGCTTCGACGCCTTCACCGCTGGCGGCTACACCAAGTTCGTCGAGGCCGACAAGGCCCTCTACCAGACCATCATCGACGCCCGTAAGTCGGTCATCGGCGGCTAATCGCCACCAATCTGCGGCGGCGCATCCTGCGCCGCCGTTTCCTTTTGCAAGAGACGGTGCCAATGGCCGACATCGCCCCATCCAACGGCCTCACGCCAGCGTCCCAGACGCTGCTGCGGCACTATCGCAGCCAGGTGATGACCCGGCGCGTCTATTCGCTGCTCGCGGTCGCGGGCGTGCTGGTCGCGCTGTTCTTCGCGATGAATTACGCCAATTCGGCCAATTCGGGGAAGTTCTTCGACCGTCTCCCCTTCATGTTCGATTTCATCAAGAACTTCCTGCCGCGGGATCCCTTCGAGATCTTCCGCGCGATGTTCGATCTGGAATCGCCCTATTTCGACGGTTCGGCCAAGTATAATTACACCGCCTCGCGCATCTACCTGACCGACACCTTCTATATTCCCAACCTGATCTATCAGCTGATCGTCACGGTCAATATCGCCATCGTCTCGACCATTATCGGCGGTGGCCTGGCCTTCTGCCTCTGCTTTTTTGCCGCCACCAACCTGGTCGGCGCGGGCGCCGTGCGCTGGTTCATGCGCCGCACCATGGAAGTGCTGCGCGCCTTCCCCGAAATCGTCATCGCCGGCATGCTGACGGCCATTCTCTCGATCGGCCCGATCGCCGCCATCGTCGCCATTTCGCTCCACACGATCGGCGCGCTGGGCAAGCTGTTCTTCGAAGTTGTCGAGAATGCCGACATGAAGCCCGACGAGGGGCTGAAATCGGTGGGCGCCAGCTGGCTCGAACGCGTCCGCTACGCCATCGTCCCCCAGGTCATGCCCAATTTCGTCTCCTATGGCCTGCTGCGCATGGAAATCAACGTCCGCGCCTCGACCATCATCGGCGCCGTCGGCGGCGGTGGCATCGGCGAAGTCTTCCGCCTCTCCATCGGCCGCGACTATGCCGCCCAGACCTATGCCATCATCATCATGCTGCTGGTGACCATCATCGTCATCGACCAGTTCTCCGGCTGGCTGCGCCGTCGCCTCGTCGGCAACCAGGGCTTCAATGTCGCCAAGGGGAGCGTGTAAATGACCGCCATCAGCGCCGCCGAACGCAGCCGCCTCGAAAAGAAGTTCCCCGAGGTCTTCGAACGCAATTTCTTCAAGCAACATGGCCTCGTCATCGGCCTTGTCGTGACGCTTCTCTATCTCGTCTTCTGCTGGTTTTTCTTCAACGTCGGCCCGGCGCTGCAGAACGGCAAGTGGGACCGCGCCTCGATCTATGTGCAGGACTGGTACAGCTGGCGCGCCCAGCCACGCCTGCGCTTCGGCGAGGACGGCGTCGTGACCCCGCAGTGGTCGAGCCGCGGCCAGTATCCTGAAACCGCTGATATCGACTGGCTGACGCCCAATGCCGATGGCTCGATGACCGCGGTCTTCGACGGTGAGGCCAATCGTCTCGAGATTTCGACCAGCCAGGTCGACGTCTATGTCAACGGCACGGCCTATCCGGTGACCATCACGCCCGATGGCGCCTTTGCCCCGGCCGATGCTCCCGCCGAAATCGTCCAGGATCGCCAGAAGGTCTGGGTCTACTACGGTTTTGAAGGCCAGGCCGAGATCCGCGACAATCAGGTCGCCGTGCAACGCCGCTTCTTTGGCTGGGCTAATTTCCTCTACGATCCCAAGTCGCCGCTCTGGGGCAATGACCTGTTCTCCACCATTGGCCTCGCCTTTTCCGGCGAGCAGGTTGTGGAGGGCAAGGCCAACATCCAGCTGATCTGGGAACAGTGGCTCGGCAACCAGGCCTGGCAGCATGGCGATATCCTGACCAAGCTGTTCCAGACCCTGGTCATGGCCTTTGTCGGCACGCTGCTGGCAACGCTCTTCGCCTTCCCGCTGGCCTTCATCGCCGCTCGTAACATCACGCAGAACCGGCCCGCCAATATCGTGATGAAGCGCTTCTTCGACTTCATCCGCTCGGTCGACATGCTGATCTGGGCGCTGTTCTTCACCCGCGGTTTCGGCCCCGGTCCCATCCCCGGCATTGCGGCGATTTTCTTCACCGACACCGGCGCCCTGGGCAAGGTCTATGCCGAGGCACTGGAGAACGTCGACGACAAGCAGCGCGAAGGCATGAAGTCGGTCGGCGCCAGCCCGGCCTCGGTCAACCGCTACGGCGTCGTGCCCCAGGTCCTGCCGGTCTTCGTCTCCCAGTCGCTCTACTTCTGGGAGTCCAACACCCGCTCGGCCACCGTTATCGGTGCCGTGGGTGCGGGCGGTATCGGCCTCAAGCTACTCGAAACCATGGGCACCAATTCCGACTGGGACAAGGTCGCCTATATGGTGCTGCTGATCCTGCTGGTCGTCTTCGTATTCGACAATATCTCGACCGCCATCCGCTCGCGCCTGATCGGGCCGACGGGTCACTAGACCTCTGGCGCGGCAAAGCCAAACCCGCGCCAGACCACAATTCATTTCCCATGACGTCCCGCTGCCCATGCGCTAGCATCCCTATGCTGGAGCCTGGGTAGCGGCGTTTTCGCCCGGCCTCCTGCGACGTCGACCCGGCCCGCATAGCGACCTCTCCGCATGGGCCCTGCCGGCAGAAGCCGGGCGTATGCATGCGTTCTCGATAGTCAATTCCGGGCAGATGACGTGACCGCGCAAGGTCCGTTGCCCGACGTGCCGACCATAGGCAGATACCCAATCCCACCGTCACCGCCGATGCACCGGCGCTGCGGCAGATGGTGACCCGTGCCTGACAAACTGCGTTTCTCAACCTCGGAGATCATGATGAAATCCCTGTACTTGACCACCGCACTTGCCTTGACCATTGCCACTCCTTCCGTCGCCCAGCCTGCGCTGCCCGAAGGGGCGATCCGCAACGTCGTTCTGGTCCATGGCGCTTTTGCCGACGAGACCGGCTGGGAGGATGTCGCCCGGCTGCTCACGCAGGAAGGCTACACTGTCACCGCCGTATCCAACCCGCTGACCGGCCTGGCCGACGATGTGGCATCGACCAAAGCCGTGCTCGACGCGCAAGATGGCCCGACCGTCCGTGTCGGCCATTCCTGGGGCGGTGTGGTGATCGGCGAGGCGGGCGACCATCCCAATGTCGCCGCGCTGGTCTATGTCGCGGCCTTCGCGCCCGATAGCGGCGAGACGCTTGGCGCGCTCTCCCAATCGGGTCCACCCACCGAGGGCGTGCAGCAGATTGTCCCCGACGAAAAAGGCTACCTGTCCATCAATCCCGAAACCTTTCCCGCCGTCTTTGCGGCCGACCTTCCGCCGGAGCGGGGCGCGTTGATGGCCGAGGGACAGCGCCCGCTCAACGGCGCCGTTTTCGAGACCAAGGCAGAAGTGGCAGCCTGGCATGACAAGCCCGTCTGGTACGTCATCGCCAATCAGGACAAGGTCATCGACCCCGCCGCCCAGGCCTTTTTCGCCGAGCGCATGGGCGCCGAGGTCACCAGGCTCGATGCCAGTCACGCCGCCTATGTGTCGCAGCCTGGCGCCGTGGCAACGGTGATCCAGGCGGCCGCCAGCGGGAAATAGCAACAGACGAGCCGGGTCATCTCTCCTTATAGGGAGGTGACCTTGTCGCATTCTCGTCGCATCGCAGCGCTAGCCCTGATCCATTGCAGGTGGAGAGAATTGCCATGGTTCAGGTTGCCTATTTCGACAATGCCGAGGTCGAGTTCTTTGAGGAAGAGGAAGCGACGCCCCGGCAACTGGCCGCGGTCAAAGCCGTTCTGACGCTCACTTCCGCCGATCGGCTCAAGGATTCCCGCCACGTCTATGCCTACTACCAGGACTACCGCGAAGCTGTCGGCGGCGAGGACTGGATGGACGAGGAAATGGGCGTGCCCGAAACGCCCGAGCAGATCTGGGACTATGTCTATCCCACAACGATCGGCGTCTGGTCCGGCCACGAAGGCGACGACCATGTCTATGTCTTCATCGAATCCAATTGCGGCTGGGACGAAGAGCACGGCCTGCTGCTGGTCTGGCGCGATGGCATCCAGCTCAACAAAGTTGGCGGCTTCGACGGCCACCCCACCAATACGGTCAAGGAGGGTGAGGCCGACGACAAGGTCTATTCGTCTAGCAATGAGCAATACACGACGCGGCTTTGAGGTGTCTCGATTTCGGGCCGTCTTGCCTGTATCAGCACACGGGGCGCTTCGTTGCCCCGTGGAGACCGTCTGCCGATGACGCCGGAATTTGACCTGCAGCGCCACAACACCTTCGGCCTGCCAGCCCATGCACGCTTCGGTACGCGCATCACCGATCCGTCCGAATTGGCCCCATTGCTCGCCGAGGCGCGCGGGCAGGGGCTGCCGCTCCGTGTGCTCGGCGGCGGCAGCAATGTCGTGCTGCGTCCGCATTTCGACGGCATCATCGGCCTCATGGCCATCGAGGGCCGCGAGATCATCGAGCGGCAGGGTAACCACACGCTGGTTCAGCTCGGCGCCGGTGAAAACTGGCATTCTATCGTCGAATGGACCATCGCCCAGGGCCTGCCAGGGCTGGAAAACCTCGCCGCCATTCCCGGCACCATCGGCGCCGCGCCGATCCAGAATATCGGCGCCTATGGCGTGGAGCTGGTCGATCGCTTCGACTCGCTGCTCGCTTTCGATACCGAAGACCAGACCATCCGCCGCTTTACCCGCGACGAATGCGCCTTCGCCTATCGCCAGAGCTTTTTCAAGCGGATGCCCGGTCGCTTCATCGTCACATCGGTAACGCTGGCGCTACCCAATGACTGGCAGCCAAACCTGGCCTATCCGGGCCTCAGCCATATCGCGCCCGATGCCGATGCCGCCACGATCATGGCCGGTGTCGCCGAAGTCCGTGGCCGCAAGCTTCCCGACTGGCGTGTGACCGGCAATGCCGGCTCCTTCTTCCACAATCCCATCGTGCCTGCCGACGTCGCCGACCGCCTGCAGGGCGAATTTCCCCAGGCGCCGCGCTATCCTGCCGCGGAGGGGCAGGCCAAACTCTCCGCCGCCTGGCTGATCGAACGCGCCGGTTTCAAGGGTTTCCGGCATGGCAATGCCGGCGTCTCGCCCAACCATGCGCTGGTGCTGGTCAACAATGGCGGCGCCACCGAGGGCGAGATTTCCGAGCTCGCCGGTATGATCGTGGACGGGGTCCGGGACCGCTTCGGTGTGGGTCTGGTGCAGGAGCCGGAACTGCTGTGATGCGCTGAGCGCGCGGAACCCTATCGCCTGAGCCCCATTGCTGCCTTGTCGGCCGGTCTGCCCGCAAGAGTATCAGTATGACGTCTCACACCATTGTTCGTAGTCACAAGATGCGGTTCGGTGCCGAGCTGCGGGCCAAAAGCACGCGCTTCAAGCTCTGGGCGCCAAAGTGCAAAAGCGTCAAGCTGCGCATCAAGGGCCGGCGCAATCTGCTCGAGCTCGAAGCGCGATCGGATGGCTGGCACAAGATCGAAGTAGAGGGCGTCGGCGCCGGCACGCTCTACAAATATGTCCTGCCCGACGGCATGGAAATTCCCGACCCGACCTCGCGCTACCAGCCCGAGGACGTCCATTCCTGGAGCGAAGTCATCGACCCGCGCGCCTTCGACTGGAGCGATGTGGATTGGCGCGGCCGGCCCTGGGAAGAGGCCATCATCTATGAGCTGCATGTAGGCACCTTCACCGACGCCGGCACATTCCGGGCGGCCATCGGCAAGCTCGACCATCTGGTCAAGCTGGGCATCACCGCCATCCAGATGATGCCGATCTGCGACTTCTATGGCCGCTTCAACTGGGGCTATGACGGCGCCATGCTGTTTGCGCCCGAATCGACCTATGGCCGGCCGGAAGACCTCAAGGCCTTTGTCGATGCCGCGCATGATCGCGGGCTGATGGTCTTTCTCGATGTGGTGTTCAACCACTTCGGCCCGCATGGCAATTACCTGCCATCCATCTCGCCCATTTTCACCGACCGCCATCGCAGCCCCTGGGGCGCCGGCATCAACTATGACGACAAGGGCGCCGATGTGGTGCGCGAACTGGTCATCGAGGCGGCGATCTACTGGGTCACCGAGTTCCATTTCGACGGGCTGCGGCTCGATGCCATCCATGAAATCCAGGACGACAGCACCACCCACGTCCTCGAAATCATCGCCGCCCGCGTCCGTGCCGCCGGGCCCTATCGCCACGTCCACCTGATCGTCGAAAACTCCAAGAACCAAGAGCGCTGGCTGCGGCGCAATTCGAGCTGCCTGCCGGTCCACTACACGGCGCAGTGGAATGACGACGTGCATCATCTGCTTCATGCCGCCGCTACCGGCGAGAATACCGGCTATTACGCCGATTTCGACAATCTCGAAGAGCGCTGCGAGCGGCTTGGCAAGGCGCTGGCCGAAGGTTTTGCCTATCAGGGCGAGCTGCGGCCGCATAAGGGGGAAAAGGTCGGCGAGCCCAGCGTGGGCCTGCCGGCAACGGCCTTCGTCTCCTATATCCAGGACCACGACCAGATCGGCAATCGCATCTTCGGCGACCGCATCGGCAAGCTCGCCCATGCCGACGCCGTAAAGGCCCTGACCGCCGTCTATCTGCTGCTGCCGCAGATCCCCATGCTGTTTATGGGCGAGGAATGGGCCAGTGCGTGTCCCTTTCCCTTCTTCTCCGACGTTCCGGTCGACCTGCGCGACAGCGTGCTCGAGGGCCGCCAGGAGGAACTCAAGAACACGCCCGAGCACGAGGATCCCAGCAAGGCCGATGTGCACGAAACTGTCGATCCGACCCTGCCCAGCACCTTTGCCTCGGCCAAGCTCGACTGGAGCAATCTCAAGAAGGCCGAGCACGCCGACTGGCTTTGGCACTACCGGCAACTGATCGACATCCGCAAGACCGAGATCGTGCCGCGCCTGCCGGGGCTTGAAGGCTTTTCCGCCCATTATGACGTGCTCGGACAGAAGGCGGTGCTGATCCGCTGGCACATGGGCGATGGCACGACGCTGCGCCTTTACGCCAATCTCGACAACAATTCCCAGACCGGCGTGCCGGCGGTGATTGGCCGCCGCGTTCACCTGCAGGGCTTTGTCGAGGAGGGGCTGCTCGGCCCCTGGAGCGTGCTGTGGACGCTCGAAATCTGACTGTCACAATTCTGTCGATTGGCACCTGTTAGGACCGGCCTCGCGCGCTACACTCGGCGCGAGACTCGGGCCTTTCGGAGACCAAGATGAACTATGATGCCGTCCTCGCGGACATGATCGCCATTGCCCGTGAAGCCGGCGCCCTGACGCTGGATTACTTCAAGCGTTTTCGCGATCTGGAAATCGGCGTCAAGGGTCCGGCCGACTTCGTTTCCGAAGCCGACAAGGAAAGCGAACTGCTGATCCGCAAGTTCCTCGGCGAGCGATACCCGGACTGGAGCTTTACCGGCGAGGAATTCGCCGCTGACGAGCGTGGCGGCGACCATCGCTGGCTGGTCGATCCGATCGACGGCACCACCAATTTCATCAATGGCATGCACTACACGATCTCGATCGCGCTGCGCCGCGGCAACGAGACGGTCTGCGGCGTGCTCTACAATCCGCCGGCCGACGAAATGTTCACCGCCATGCCGGGCCAAGGCGCCTATCTGAATGACGAAAAGCTCAAGGTCAGCGAACAGACCGACATCGGGCTGTTCAACATCGGCACCGGCCTGCCGACGCCCGGCCTGCAGCTCTACCCCGGCGCCTATCAACGCCTCGACGCCATCCGCGCCCCGATCTCCTCGGTCCGCGTCGTCGGCAGCGCCGCCAATAGCTGCGCCTATGTCGCCATGGGCCGGCTCACCGGCTATTTCGAAGAGACCGGCTTCCTCGACACGGCCGCGGGCATCCTGCTGGTGCAGGAAGCGGGCGGTGTCGTCACCGACTGGTGGGGCCGCGGCCCGGAGGTTTACGAGCGCACGGGAACGCTGATCGTCGCCAACAAGGCCACGCATGCGTTTCTGATGGAGAAACTCAAGGATGTGCCGCGGAAAGAGCCGAAGCTTTGAGCCGTCCCGCTAGGGCAAATCGCGCCAGTGGCGCGATTTGAGGTGAGAAGGCCATGAGGGCTATGCCCGAATGGCAGGAGGGAAGACTACCCCCACCTGACCTCCCCCGGAAAAGGGGGAGGGACTGATCGAGTATGTGGCAATATCTCGCCCCAACCACAGGGCGGTTCCTCCCCCTTTTCAGGGGGAGGTTAGGTGGGGGTACCCCAAAAAGGGATCTCTACCCCGCCATCCCCACAATCCCTTCCGGATCATCCGTGGTGATCTGATCGACCCGCAACCCCAGCAACCGTTCCACATTGGCGAGGCCCGCGGCGTCGGCCTTGTTGATCGTCCACGCGTCGATCCTTTTGCCCTTGGCGTGGAATGCCCCAACGATATCAAAGCCCGCATCGTCCGACGTGGTGACAATCCGCCAGTCGAGATAGATCAGGTCCGACTTCGGCGACGCCGCCACCGCGTCATCGACAAAGCCCTGCAGCCTGCCCGCCGCCAGCGCCGCCTTGAACACGGCCTCGTCGCTCGGATCGAACCCCGCCCGCATGCCTGGCACGACGCCGGTCAACATGTCGACCGCCCTGGCGCTGCCCGAGGAGACGATGCAATTGCCCGCAATAGGCGCCGTCGCCCGGGCAAAATTTTCCAGCGCCCGCGCGTCGAGCACATGCTCGTCTCCCTTGTAGTCGAGCTGCAGCAGCGCCTCGGGATGAACGCCCACCGAGGCCATCAGCGCGCAGAGATCATCCAGCAGCATCACCGGCTCGTCGATCGGCACACCGTCATTGTCGCGCAGCTTCAGCGTGCGGATATGGGCGTCCGGGGTCTGTGCCACCGGGCCCATGCCGGTGGTCTCGCGGTCGAGGGTCATGTCGTGCAGCACGGCAAAGCCCCTGTCGCCGGTCACCACCAGATCGACCTCGATACTGGCGCCCAGCCGCATGCCTTCGACGATGCGCTGTCCGGTAAACACCGGATCGCTCGCCCGCCGGCGCCCGCGATGCCATTTCAGCCAGGTACGATGGCCGTTGCGCTCGATAAAGATCGGGTCTGTCATGCGTCGGCCAATACTGGATGCGTTGCCGATGCGCTGGTAGCACCGCGATGCACCACTACGCCGTCGCGATAGGCGGCGATGGCGCGTGGCGCCAGGTTCACGCCCTGGCCTGCGGTGAAGAGATCGGGATGCGATACCATCGCCTTCATCCGCGTACCGTCGCCAAGCTCGAAGTCCACCAGCCCATGCGTGCCATAGTCGGTCACGCGATGCACCTTGCCTTGGGCTTTGCCAGCCGTGGCGGTGAGATCCAGCGCTTCGGGCCGCACGGCCAGTGTCGCCGGGCCATCGCCGATCGGCAGCCTAGTCGCAAAGCCGGCCTTGGAGAACACGCCATTGCTGACCACGCCTTCGACCAGGTTCATCGTGCCGATGAAACCGGCGACGAATGGCGTGCGCGGTTCGCGATAGACCACATCCGGCCGGTCGATCTGTTCGGTCCTGCCGTCGCGCATCACCACGATCCGGTCGGCCATGCCAAGCGCCTCGTCCTGGCCATGCGTCACGAACAGCGTCGTGATCTTGAGGCGCTGCTGGATATCGCGCACCTCTTCGCGAAGTCTTTCGCGCAAGTGCTGATCCAGACTCGCAAAAGGCTCGTCCAGCAGCAGGATTTTCGGCTCCAGCACCAGCGAGCGCGCCAGCGCCACGCGCTGCTGCTGCCCGCCCGAAAGCTGCGTCACCGAACGCGTGCCATAGCCACCGAGGCCCACCATTTCGAGCACGCCCTCGACGCGGCGCTTGATCTCATTGGCCGGCACCTTGCGCAGCTTGAGGCCAAAGGCGAGGTTCCTATACACATTCATATGCGTCCACAGCGCATGGCTCTGGAACACCATGCCCGTCGGCCGCTTTTCCGGCGGCACGCGGGTGATGTCATCGCCATCGATGGTCATCACGCCGGCGGTTGGTGTTTCGAACCCGCCCACCATGCGCAGCAGCGTCGACTTGCCCGAGCCCGAGGGGCCGAGCAGGCAGACCAGCTCGCCATCGGCGACATCGAGCGAGAAATTGTCGACGGCGGTCGTCCCATTGGGGAAGATTTTGGATACGTCTTTGATCTTGAGAACGGACATTTGCAAAGAATCCTAACCGCCGAAACCGCGGGCGAACGAGCCGGAATTCACCACTTTGCGGGCGAACATCAGCGCGATGAAACTGGGCACCCAGAGCAGCACGGAGAGCACCGCGCCATATTGGATGACGGGCTGGTTATTGATGAAGGAGATCATCAGCACGGGCAGGGTACGCACCTGCGGCGCGCCGATCAGCCAGGCGCCTTCGGTCTCGTAGAAGGTGCCGACGAAGCTGAGCAGGATGGCCGCCGCAATGGTCGGCCCGGCCTGGGGCAGGGTGATCGACCAGAAGACGCGGAGGGGCGAAGCGCCCACATCGCGCGCCGCTTCCTCCATGCGCCGGTCCACCGCCTGGAAAGCCGCGACCGGAATCCAGATCATGAACAGCAGCGTGCCCACCAGCTGGATCAGCACCACGCCCCAGAACGAACCGATGAGATTGAGCTGGAGGAAAATGCCGGCAATCGCCACCAGGAGGCCAAACTTGGGGAAGGCATGGCCAGCGAGGAAGGAGAAGAACAGCAGGTTTCGGCCCGGAAAGTCCAGCCGCGCGAAGGCATAGGCGGCCGGCAGGCAGATGGCGGCGGAAAGCGCCGTCACCGTAAAGGAGAGCGTCAGGCTGGTGGAAATTGAGGTCCACACATCTGCTCGCGCGAGGGTCTGGTTCCAGAAGCGCAGGCCGAATTCCTGCGGGATGACCGAAGGATAGCGCCACACATTGGTGAAGGCCCAGGTGCCGACCACGACCAGCGGAAAAACGATGATCAGCGTCAACACCACGGCAAAGACAATGCCGGTCCAGTCCACGCGACTTTTGGTAAGGGTTGCGGCCATCTTACGGCGTCCTGTTCTTGGCGACGGAGCGCACATAGAAGAGCCCGAAGACGATGCAGAAGCCGAAGGTGATGACGGCCTGCGTGATCGCCGTATTGGGCTGCAGCAACTCGCGGAATGTGCGCTGCATGAAGGGCCCCATCATTTCCGGCGCCGCAGGCCCCAGGATATAGGGCAGGGTGAAGGACGAGAAAATGCCCAGCACGGCAAAGGAAATCGCCACCAGCATCGAATTGGAAATGCGCGGCAGGATGATATGCCACAGCAGCGCAATCTTGCCGGCACCCACATCGCGCGCTGCCTCCACCGCCTGGTTGGACACGCTGCCCAGACCCGAAAGCAGGATCAGCACAGTCAGCGGGATATTGTCCCAGACCAGCCCGATCACCGGCCCCCAGGGCGTGAGGTATGGCGAGCGGATCTTGGGCAGGCCCATGCCATTGAGCAGCAGGTCCACCGTGCCATTGGGGCCGAGCACACGAATGAAGGCAAAGCTCAGGATGATCGAGGGCACGAACATCGGAAAGATGGCGAGGCCCTGCACATAGGCGGCAACCCTGGAATTGGAAAAGCGCAGGTAGAGCGCGATCGGCAGGCAGACGACCAGCAGCAGCACCGCGCAGACGCCCGTGGTCCACAGGGTCATCGACAGATTGGAAAGACTATAGGGGTCGGAAAAGAAGAACTGGTAGCTCTCGGCCGAGAAGCCCTTGCCACCGTCGGGCATCGGCACCCAGAAAGTCTGGATCATGGCGGAGATGATCGGCCAGATGACCAGCCAGGCAACGAGCAGCACCGGCGTGGCGACAAGCAGGAGGCCAAAAGGCCTTCTGCGCACTGGCGTGACGGACCCGATCTGGTCCGAGACGGTCATGGTCACGAATTGGGATCCACATTCGGCGCAACGGCACGGTACCAGCCGTCATTGACGGCAGTTTCCCAATCGCCGCCCGGGAAGGTCGGGATCGATTCCGGAATGATGTCGGCAAAGCGCTCGCGCAGCTCGGCCGAGACATAGTCCCAGCTGACGCCCGGGAAGCCGCCCAGTTCGGTCAGCACGGCCGACTGGATTTCTTCGGTGAGGAGGAAATCGGCCAGCTTGAGCGCTGCATCCTTGTTGACGCCATTGCTGACCACGGCCAGCTTGGTGAAGCCGCCCGGCAGGCCAAGGTCCTGCAGCTGCACGAGACCGGTGGTCTCTGGCAGCACGCCCTGCTGGATGGCCGACAGGGCCTGGTCCGACCATGCCGGGATCATGGTCACGGCGGACTGGCTCAGCAGCTGGATCGACTGGGTATTGCCCGAGGTATAGGCGCCGCCATCGAACAGCGAAGGAGCCAGATCCTTGAGGATGTCCCAAGCCGGGTTCAGCGAGGACTCGCCCAGTTCCGGCGTGAAATTGTCGACGGCAAACTTGCTCGGATCCTTGCCATTGGCTTCGAAAATGGCGCGGCGAACGAAATTGCTGCCCGAACCGCCCTTGTTGGGACGGTTGTAGATGAACTGGCCGGGGTTGGCCTTGATCCAGGCAACAAGGTCTGGCCAGGTCTTGGGAACATTGGCCGGATCGAGCTTGGTGGTGTCATAGGCCAGAAGGACCTGCGAGCCGCGATAGGGCATGTTGGTCGGGATGTCGAAGGCCAGCGGATTGATCTTCGAGTAATTGCTCAGGCCAGCCGTTTCGAAGTCGACATAGAGGCCCTTTTCGATGCCATCGACGGTCACGCGGGTGTCGAAGCCTTCGAATAGGTCGGCCTGCGGGTCGGCATCGGTGCCGAGAGCCGCCAGGGCGCGGTCGGCAATGGCGCCAACGCCTGCGCCGTCGCCACCGTCAACCAGGTTGAGGGTAATGCCAGGATTGGCGGCCTCGAAACCCGGCTTCACGGTATTGGTCCAGAAGTCGATGACATTCTGGTCCGAGCTGAAATAGATGTCGATGACGCCTTCGGCGGCAAAGGACATGCGGGGCAGCATCAGGGCGCCGGCAGTTGCGCCGGCAGCGAGCATGAAATCACGCCGTTTCATTGGTAGTCTCCCAAAGCCCGTTCCATGGAACGGATGTTCCGCGCAGCAGTCGGTTCCGCTCGCAGGTTTCATCGATCTTGCGTCGACCTTCTCCCAGAGGAAGCTAACTACCGCTGTGGAAATTAGGCAAGGGGGATCCAATGGGCCGGCGACGCACCGACGGGCGGGTACAAATCATAGCTTTGCGACAGTCGTGTAACGACCCTTGGAAGGCCCTATCCGGCTGTGTTTGTGACAGAAATTTGTGACGCACTAAAACTCTGCAAACGCAGGAATTTCAGGCAAGACGTCGGCAATGTCGCCTTCGGCGCTGGAATGAATTGGTACTGTTTGTGACAGAATTTCGCACGCGCGTGCATCGCCACCACAATATTGGCGCTGCAGGATGAAGAAATGGGTGGCACGGCACCAGTGCCGCGCCTCCCGTTTAATAGTGATGAAAATGGAATTTTTGTTCGCCGACAGGCCTGTTCAGATGCGCGCGGCAAGTTCTTCCAGCTGCGCGGCACAGAGGCCCCAGCCTTCATGAAAACCCATCTTCTTGTGGTTTTCGGCGTCTTCAGCCGTCCAGTGACGCGCGACGGCGGTGTATTTCGTCTTGCCCCCGCCTGCGTCCTCGAAGGTCAGGATGGCGGTAAAGAACGGCTTTTCCGACGGCTCCCAGTCCCCGACATAGGCGTCGGTGAACACCAGTTTCTCGTTGGGCACGATCTCCAGATACTGGCCAGGATTGGGAAATTCATTGCCCTGCTCATCCGCCATGGTCACCACATTGCCGCCGCCGACCCGTAAATCCTGCTCGACCTTGGGTGTGCTCCAGGGCTTTGGCGCAAACCATTGCTTGATCAGCTCCGGCTCGGTCCAGCAGCGGTAAACCTTGTCCCGCGGCGCGTTGAGCACGCGGGTCAGAACGAGGTCACGTTCGGTATCCTGGGTGGGAAGGGCGGTCATGAGAGGCTCCGGGGATCAATTTTGCTATCATAGAGACGACGAGTGACGTTTGGGCGTTCGACAAATGCAGAGAGCTATTTTGGGCAGTTCTAAACTGGGAGAGCCGAACAAAAGCTATTGGCCCACATTTTGAGAAAGCCAAGACCGCGGCGATCGGTGCCATGTGTGCCTTCTCGCCGATGATCGTGGCTCAGGACTACTTGGGGTGTTTAGTAGTTTGCGCCACCAGCAATCTCCCGCAGTTCCAGAACCATGTTGGAAAGGCCGTGGTCGATGTGCATTTGCATGAACGCGCTCGCCAGCGATGCGGCACTTTCCAGATCTGCAGCCTCGAATACCGCATAGCCGCCGACGACTTCTTTCGATTCCGCGAACGGGCCGTCTGTGATGACGATCTCGCCTGCTGCTCCGATCAGGCGTTTGCCTTCCGTTGCGGGTTTCAGGCCACCGGTGGAAATGAGCGTCCCGTTCGCCAGGCTTTTTTCCATCCACGGCCCCATCGCATCCATCAATCCTTGCGGGATTTGCTCCGGCTTCAGATCCGGCGGCGGCATGATGCTCATGAAATAGCGCATGTAAGATTTCTCCCGGTCGCCAGCACATGCTGGGCGTTTACAAGAACTCTACGAGCGACAGGACGGGATTTCGACAGCGGTGCCAGATTTCTTTCGTCGTGGCGAGTGATGGCTTCACGGACGGGCTGCCATTCGCCTCAGGGCATTGATCTACGTCTAGCGGGAATGGAACAACAAGGCCGCTGGCATTGTCAGCGACGTCGGCTGGACGACAGGTGTTCGAACCTCACGAGCTCGCGGTTGGTCCTCGCCGAACGGCCGGTGGCGACCGTAGGGTCGCAACTACCATTTCCACGCAGGCTTCCTCGCCTGCACACCAAGGTTGAGTATAGGCTTCATCGTAACCGACGGCGGGAACTCGCAAACCGGATTCTCGATCGGTGTCGAGATCTCGATCGCGCTCCGCAAATGGCTGCAACAGGGTCGAAACTGGCTTCTGCCTATGCGGTCCCAAGCGCAGCCAATGCCTTGCGTAATATTCCGCCATGCTTTGCTAGCAGAGCCTCTGCCGTTTCCAAATCACTGGCTCCCGCCGCGATCACCACTGCCGGTTTGACCGCTCCCTGCGCTGCCTCTAGCGCCTTGATCGCCAATGTCTCGTCCACACCGGCGATCGCCATCACGATCCGCCGCGCCCGGTCCTGGAGTTTCAGGTTATCCGCCACCACATTGACCATGTAGCCGTCATGCACATGGCCGAGCTGGGTGGCCACCATTGTCGACAGCATGTTGAGCGCAATCTTCTGTGCCGTGCCGGCCCCCATGCGGGTCGAGCCGGCGATGACCTCCGGCGGCGTCGGCAGGCAGACGGCGACATCGACATGCACAAAAAGTGCCGCGTCGCGATTGTTGCTGATGCCCACCGTCTTCGCGCCTGCGGCCCGCGCAGCATCCACGGCGGCGATGGGGTAGGGCGTCGAGCCGCTGGCGGTGAGCGCGATCACGCAATCCTTTGGGCCGACGCCGGCCGCTTCAATCTCTGCCTGCGCCGCCGCCTCATCATCCTCCGGCCCGCCGCGTAGCTGTGTGAGCATCTCCACGCCGCCCGCGAACAGCACCTTGATCTGCTCTGGGGCAATGCCATAGGTGCCGGGCAATTCCAGTGCATCGGCCAGCGCCATCAGGGCCGAACTGCCCGCCGCCGCATAGATCAGCCGGCCGCCGCTTGCGATGCTCTCCGCCGCCAGCCGCGCGGCCTCGGCCAGCGCCGTCACCGCCGCTTCGACGGCCTGCGCGGCCTCGGCCTGGCCCCGCGCCAGAATCGTCATCGCCTCTTCAATCGGCAGCAGATCGAAACCCCTGGCGCTCGCATGGCTCTGTTCGGTCTGCGCTGCGCTCATGAGGATCTCCTTGGTCGGGGCGATAATGCCAAAATCATACCACTTGTCCAGCCGACGCCGCCGCGCGGGCGATTTTTTGGGAAATAGCTTAGCATATACAGCCACATGCGGTGGATATGCACAGATGCGGATTGCCTCTTGGTGAATGGTATTTTATTGGTATCATATGTGGGTCAGCCAAACCGGCTGGCGTGCCTGTTTTGATTTGATGATTGTGCCGAGAGCAATCGGGTGAGGGGCTGACACGTGGCTGAGGCCGCCAGAAATTTCTTTGCCGAAGGTCCCGTCGTGCTGCCGTCTGGCGGTCCGCTCTATCTCCAGCTGCGCCGCTGGATCGAGGACGCCATCCACTCGGGCGCCGTCAACCCCGGCGATGCGCTGCCCTCGGAGCGCGATCTGGCCACCAGGGTCGACGTCTCCCGCGTCACAGTCCGCAAGGCGGTGCTGCAGCTGGTTAAGGACGGTGTCCTGGTGCAGCGCCACGGCTCGGGCACTTTCGTTGCCCCGATCACCCAGCGCGTTGAACAGTCACTGTCTCAGCTCACCTCCTTTACCGAGGACATGGCCCGTCGCGGCATGGCCGTGCGCGCCGAATGGCTCGATCGCGGCCTCTATCTGCCGTCGCCCGAAGAGACCGTGATCCTGGGCCTTGGCGCCGGCGAGCAGGCTGCCCGCATTTCGCGCCTGCGCCTGACGGGAGAAACCCCGCTCGCCATCGAACGCGCCAGCCTGTCGTCCCACGTCCTGCCGGACCCGCAGGCCATCGCGGATTCGCTCTACAAGCACCTCGACAAGTCGGGCAATCGTCCCATTCGCGCCATCCAGCGCATCCGCGCCGCCAATCTGGGCGAGGAAGATGCGGCGCTTTTGCGCGTGCCCGAAGGTTCGGCCGGCCTCAATATCGAGCGCACCTCCTATCTAGCATCGGGCCGCGTCATCGAATTCACCCGCTCCATCTATCGGGGCGACACCTATGACTTCGTCGCAGAGCTCCGCCTGGGCGATCATCCCGGAGCCAAATCATGAGCACCCAAACCTTCATGCGCCAGGAAGTCGATGCCATTCCCGGCGTCGTCGCCAACTTCCTCGATCAAAGCGGCACGGTCCTTGATGCCGCAGCGGCAGCCCTGCGTGAACGCAACCCGGCGCTGGTGGCGACGGTCGCCCGCGGCTCGTCCGACCACGCCTGCTCTTATCTCAAATATGCCATCGAACTGACGCTGGGCCTGCCGGTCGCCTCCATTGGCCCCTCCATTGCCTCCATCTATGGCAAGGATCTCAAGCTCGACCGCGCCGCTACCATTGCCATCTCCCAGTCTGGCAAGAGCCCCGACATTGTCGGCATGACCCAGTCGGCCCGCCGCTCCGGCGCCACCACAATTGCCATCACCAATACTGCCGGGTCCCCGCTCGACGAGGCTTCGGACTTCACCGTGGATCTGCATGCTGGCCTCGAAAAGTCTGTCGCCGCCACCAAGACCTTCGCCACATCCGTGGTCGCCGGCCTGGCCCTCATCGCCCGCTGGAGCGGCGACGAAGCGCTGGGCGCCGCCGTCAATGCCCTGCCGGAAACGCTGGAAAAAGCCGTCGCCTGCGATTGGTCGGACATGATCACCGCGCTCGATGGCCACAATGCCCTCTATGTGCTGGGCCGTGGACCGGGCTTTGCCATTGCCAACGAGGCGGCGCTGAAATTCAAGGAAACCTGCAACATCCAGGCCGAATCCTATAGCGCCGCGGAAGTCATGCACGGACCCGTCGCCATCGTCACCGAAGGCTATCCCGTGCTCGGCCTTGCCGCCCGCGACGCCGCCGAAGCCTCGGTCGCCGACATGGCGCACAAACTGGCCGGGCAGGGCGCCTTGGCCTTCCTCACCAGCAGCCGCCCCGGCGCCGCAAGGGCATTGCCCTTCGCCGCCACCGGCCACCCGCTGACCGACCCGCTGGCGCTGATCGTTTCCTTCTATGGCTTCGTCGAGGCCCTGTCGCGCCATCGCGGCCTCAACCCCGACGTGCCGCCAGCCCTCAAGAAGGTCACCGAAACCGTATGAGCGATCTCCTCGCCATCACCGGCGCCGCTATTTTCGATTCCGAGACCTGGCACCATGATGCGGCGCTGATGGTGGAATTCGGCCATGTCAGCGGCATCGTCAGCGCAGATGATGTTCCGGCCAATGCGGACAGGGTGCGCCTCGACGGCGGCATGCTCGTGCCTGGCTTCATCGACCTGCAGGTCAATGGCGGTGGCGGCGTGCTGTTCAACAATGCGCCGACGGTGGAGTCCATCCGCACGATCTGCGCCGCCCACGCCCAGTTCGGCACCACGGCGCTGCTGCCCACGCTGATCACCGATACGGTGGACGTGAATATCGCCGCCATGCAGGCCGGGGCCGACGCAGAGGGGCAGGGCGTTCCCGGCTTCCTTGGCCTTCACCTCGAAGGCCCCCATCTGTCGCTGTCGCGCAAGGGCACCCACGACCCGGCGCTGATCCGCCCCATGGACGACGCCGACCTCGCCCGCCTGATCGCTGCGCGCAAAACGCTAGGCAATCTGCTGGTCACCGTCGCGCCCGAAACCGTCAATCCGCAACAGATCGCCGCTCTCACTCAGGCTGGAATCGTGGTCAGTCTCGGCCATTCCGACGCCGGCATCGACACCGCCAGCGCCGCCTTCGCCGCCGGCGCCAGCATGGCCACCCATCTGTTCAATGCCATGAGCCAGCTCGGCAATCGCGAGCCCGGCATGGTCGGCGCCGTGCTGACCCACCCCGATATCCACGCCGGCCTCATCGCCGACGGCATCCACGTCCATCCCGCTGCCATCAAGATCGCTTTGGCCACCATGACCGGGCCCGGAAAGCTCTTCCTCGTCACCGACGCCATGTCCCAGACCGGCACCGGCCTGACCGAGCTCACCCTCAACGGCCGCACCATCACCCGCGCCGACGGCGCCCTGCGCCTCGCCGACGGCACCCTGGCCGGCGCCGACCTCGACATGATCGACGCCGTCAATTTCATGCACCGCGAAATCGGCCTCCCGCTCGGCGAAGCCCTCCGCATGGCTGCGCTCTACCCCGCCCAGGCCATGGGCATCGCCGACCAATACGGCCACCTCCACCCCGGCGCCCGCGCCAGCTTCGTCCATCTCGGCGACGCGCAGGACATGCGCGCCACCTGGATCGGCGGGACAAAGGTGTGGGCGGCCTAGCCCCTGCCGATATATGGCATGTTGGTCGCCATCACCGTCATGAACTGAACATTGGCGCTGAGCGGCAGCCCCGCCATATAGAGCAATCCCTCGACCACATCCGCCACATTCATGGTCGGCTCAGGCATCATCGTACCATTGGGCTGCAGCGAACCGCTGTTCATATGGCTGGTCATATCCGTCGCTGCATTGCCGATATCGATCTGCCCGCAGGCAATGCTGAACGCCCGACCATCGAGCGAAATCGCCTTGGTCAGCCCGGTAATGCCATGCTTGGTCGCCGTATAGGAGGCCGCCCCCGGGCGCGGCACATAGGCCGAGATGGAGCCATTGTTGATGATCCGCCCGCCCTGCGGACTTTGGTCGCGCATCATCCGGAACGCCTCGCGCGCCACATAGAAGGCGCCATTGAGATTGGTCGCGACCATCTCCTGCCAGGTCACGACATCCAGGTCGCCAAAGGACACCGCCGGCGCAAACCGCCCGGCATTGTTGAACACCACGTCCACCCGGCCATAGCGCTCCTTCACCCCGGCAAAGAAATGCGCCACCGCATGCGGATCGGTAACGTCGCACTCGGCCCAGTGGCCACCCGTCTCCGTGGCGACCGCCTGCAGCGCCTCCGCCCGCCGCCCGCAAATGGCGACTTCATAGCCCGCCTTTGCGAATCCCAGCGCTGCCGCCTTGCCGATTCCCGAACTCCCGCCAGTCACCACGGCGATCCTGTTGATCTGATTCATCTTTCCTCCAAATGTGACGGCCGCGGATCACGCGCCGCCTAAAGTCCCTATTCTGCCCATATTTACGCCAAGGGCCCGCTGCGTACAGGGCGATCCATCATTGCCGCGAAAACCGCGTGAAACATCGGTAAAATGCCATGCGTCACCCGCTAACCGCCTGCGAATCCAGCAAAATTAACCCTTTGTTTACCCAGATTAACAGGTCGTTTCGATCTGTGTGCTGAATCTGCAACAACACTCATGCAACCATATTCGGGCACGCCCAAAACGGCTTTTGCGAGATTGCGTCATTTTTCGTCATGCGTAGAGTGGGTCTTGCGAATCCATGCATGGGATCGTTTGTCGGTCGCAGCGCGACGGCAACACACTGCACCACGATAGTGTGGTCGCGTTTCGACAAACTGCCGGGCAACCGGCGCATAAAATGACTGACTTTGGAGGTCAATCTATGAAACTCAAGAGCCTTATCCTCGGTTCTGTTGCTGCTGCCGGTCTCTCGACCGCTGGCTTTGCTGCCGATCTCGGCGTTCTCACCTCGCTCGACGTTTGCGACGAGCTGGGCCTGTCGGGTCTGACGATCTCGTCCGACACCAACTGCCTGCAGATCTCGGGCGAAGTGAAGTACGAATTCAACTGGGGCAACTACCGCGACAACGGCACCCCAATTGCTGAAGTCGAAGGTGTTGACTCGGTCTCCTTCGATGGCGATACCGATATTGCCGGTATCTCGAACAATGACTGGGAGTCGCGCGTTCAGTCCTGGCTGAAGTTTGTCGGCACCGCCGGTTCGGACTTCGGTCCTGCCTCTGCTGTCATCAAGATCAAGCATGACGACCGTCCGCGCGTTCGCAACGGTGGTTTTGGTGTTGATGGCGTGCTCGGCGATCCTGACGGCGCTGGTCCGCTGGTCTCCGACGATGGTGTTGCTCAGATCGAAATCGGTTCGGAAATCGAAATCGACGAAGCCTACGTCCAGGTCGGTGATACCACTGTCCTGACCGCCGGTAAGCGCGGTTCGATCTTCAACGAAGGCGACGACGAGCCCTTCAACTTCACCGGCCTGTTTGGTGCAGAAATTGCTGACGCTGGCGTCCTGAACGACGAAGGTATGGATGACTATGCTCCCATCCGTGGTGGCCATGTTATCCAGCTCTGGACCAATATCGGTGAAGGCCTGATCGCCAAGATCGGTCTGGAAAACCTCGGCGGTGACGGCGATGCTATCATCGACGCACAGCGTTCGGGTACCCTGGTCGGTGTTCTCGACTACGCTGGTTCGGGCGTGACCGCTCACCTGAGCGGCGCCTACGGCGGCCTGCTCGATGGCGAAACCACCGCTGGTGACACGTACATCGTCCACACCGGCGCAACCGCAACCTTCGACAACTTCAAGGTTCGCGCTGCTGGTTCGTTCGGTGGTTACTACGTACCGGGCACTGACGACTGGAACAACTACTGGAATGTCCTCGCTTCCGGCGAAGCCACCTTCGACATGTTCAAGGTTGCTCTCTCGGCTGAAGCCGTTGATGGTCCTGAGAACGACGACGATGCTGACATCGGTTTCGGCGGCTCTATCGGCGCCACCGTTGCTGAAGGCATCGAACTGAACCTCGGCGGTCGCTACTGGAACGACGGCACCGACGGTGTTGGCGATGGTTACCAGGTCGCTCTCCAGGTTATCGCTGCTGTCACCGAGACCATCAAGCTCACCGGTGAAATCGGTGTCTATGGCCACGGCGAAGACACCGTTGCCACCGTCCGCCCGATCGGCGGCTCGGACTCCGACTTCTACGCTTCGGCCTCGCTCGGCTGGAACCCCGGCGGCGGCTTCTCGTCCTCGCTCGGTGCCAAGGTCCAGGAAAACGGCGCTTACAAGGTTACCTTCAAGGCTGCCAAGTCCTTCCAGTAATCTTCAGATTACAATTGGATACGGAAAGGCCCGGCTCACGCCGGGCCTTTTCTTTTGATCATTGCGTATTCATCGCCATTGCCTCTCCCCAAATCACCCGCAAATCATCTACCCTTGCGCCATTGCGGATAGATTTGGATGTTCGATGATCAGGGACCTCATCAAATGGGTCGTGCCGGGACTGGCCACCGTCCTCGCCGGAACCAGCCTCACTCTGGCGATGACTTCGACCGACATGGCCGAAGACCTGACCACAAGAGCGCAAGCCGCCATGACCCAATCCGGTCAGGACTGGGCTGAGCTGACGCTTGATGGTCGTGATCTCAAGCTCACCGGCACCACGACATCTGCCGCCAATGTCCAAACCGCCATCGCCCGCCTCGATGCCACGCCCGCTATCGGCACCATCGTGACCGACACCACGCTCGCCCCCATGGCCAAGCCCTATCTTTTCACCGCCGAGGTGATGGAGCAGGGGCCTCTGATCTCCGGCAGCGTTCCGGATAGTCGAACTCGGGATATGCTGGCGGCGAAAATCCACGATGCGCCAAGCGCTCTGGACCTGCGCTCCGGCATGCCCGAACGCACGGCCTTCGTCGCCGGCGCGAGTTTTGCCATCGATAACCTCAAATATTTCGACAAGGGCGGCATCACCCTCAGCGATACCACGCTCAATCTGAACGGACGCGCCGCGTCGGAAAAAGCATTTCGCGATTTGCAGATTGTCATGCGGGCAGGGGCGCCCGCCGGTCTCACCCTGGGCGATGTCAGGATAACCCCGGCATTGGTCGAGCCCTATAGCTGGAGCGCCACGTTCGACGGCAAGACCATCGCCGTCACCGGCTTTGTCCCCGACGATGCCAGCGTCGATCGCTATCGCGCCGCGGATGTTTCGGGCATTCCCGTTGCCACCGGACTGGCGCTCGGCTCTGGCGAACCACGAGACTTTGCAGAGCGTTCCATGCTTTTGCTCACCCAGCTTGCGAAGCTGGAGCATGGCTCTGCAACCATCCTCGGCGATGAAAGCAGCCTGACTGGTGCCCCGCCATCTGTGGAAATCGCCCAGGCTGTGACCGATAGCCTGCAGGGCGCCAATAGCATCGTGACCCTCGATGCCCCGCGCATTGCCGACTACTGGATGAGCGCCACGCGCCAGGCTGGGAGTGCGATCATTTTCGACGGCTACGCGCCGGACGAAGCCACTCGCAAGGCCCTCGGTGCCCATGCCAATGCCGATATCACCTACCTCAAACTCGGCCGCGGCGCGCCCGAGCGCTATCAGTCGGCTGTAGATTATGGTCTTGCCGCACTCGACCGCATGAGCGAAGGCCGCTTCTCCCTGCGCGACAATGTCATGACCCTGACCGGCACGGCGGCGTCGCTCACCGACTACCAGACCATCCGCGCCACCCTGTCCGATGGCGCGCCGCAGGGCCTGGTTCTCGCCATGTCCGACATAAAATCGCCGCTGACCACCGACTATGGCTGGTCCGCCAGCAAGTCCGGCGGCGTCGTCACCCTGTCCGGCCGCGTGCCCAGCCCCGAAATCGAAACCGCCTTCCTCGCCGAAGCCGGTCCGAACGCGACCACCAACATGGTCTATGCCTCCGGCGAACCGGCCAATTTCATCGCCTCGGCTGAACAGGCGCTGGAGCTGCTCTCGCTGCTCGAGGATGGCGAAGTCTATTATGCCCGCGGCGCCTGGACCCTGACCGGAACACCCGCCTCGCCAGCCGCACGCAACGATATCGAGACCCGCTTCGCCGATGGGACACTCGCAGCCGCCGGTTGGTCCATGGCCCTGGCCGCACCGGTCATGGCAGCGGACTCAACACCTGAGCCATCGCCTGCAACGCCTTCTGCCGACTCGGAAATTGCCGAGACGCCTGCTGTTGCCGTCGTCCGCACGCCGATAATCGTTCCCCAGCCTGAAGCTGTGCCCGAGCCGGAACCGCCTGCGGAACCAGCAGTGGTCGCTCAGGCGCCGGCTCCTGTCGAAACTCCGGCTATCGAGCCCGCGCCGTCTCAGCCCGAGCCCGCTTCTGCGCCAAGCGATCCGGCCCAGCCCGCCGTTGTGCTCCGTCCCGCTATCGCCACACCGGAGCCGGCCGCCAATGCCGACATTTCGGCCTGCGCGGCGCCGATCGCGCAGTTTTCGGCCCGCAATGCCATCTTCTTTGCCTCCGGTGCAGCCCGTATCGCGGCGGAGTCCGATGTTGCGCTCGATGAACTGGCGGTCGATCTCGCCGCCTGTCCTAACGCCACCGTGCATATCGAGGGCCATACCGATACCGATGGTGATGCCGGCCAGAACATGGCCCTGTCGGTTTCGCGCGCCGAAGCCGTCGTCAATGCCCTGATCCAGCGCGGCGTCTCGGCCAACCGGCTCTATGCCGTCGGGTATGGCGAAACCATGCCCATCGCCGACAATGCCACGCCCGAAGGCAAGCGCATGAACAGGCGCATCGTCGTCACGGTCAAGGCAGGGGAGTGAGGTGGACTTGGATTCGGCGCTCTATCTGATCGGCTTCTACTGGCCCTATCTGCTGGGCGCGGCCTCGATCGGCCTTGTGGTCGGCTGGCGCAGCTTCACGCCGCCCAGAGCCTGACACCATGTTCAACACCGCTCTCTTGCTCGAAACCGCCGGCCTTGTTCTTGTCGCTTATCTTGCCGGCTGCGGGCTCGGTTATGGCCTGCGCGCCATGATCCATGCCGGTCGTGGCACAAGATCCGTGCCGGCCGTCGCGCCGGCTCCCGTGGTCAGGCTTGAAACCAAGCCCGCTCCCCAACAATTGCAGCGCCCGCGCAGCCCCGCCGCCCGTCTCGCGGCACGGGTCGACGAGCCGTTGCGGCCCGCCAAGCTTGTCGTTGCCAAACCGGCCACCACACGTCCGGGTGCGCTATCGTCCCCACGCGGCGGCATGGCTGACGATCTCAAGCAGATCAAGGGCATCGGCCCCAAGATCGAGGCCGCGCTCAATGGCATGGGCTATTACCACCTCGACCAGCTCGCGCTGTGGAGCCGGGGCGATGCCGAGTTTGTGGAAGACAAGCTGGGTTTCAAGGGCCGCGTCGGCCGCGAACGCTGGGTGGAGCAGGCCAGCGAACTGCTGAAGAAGGCCGCGGCCTAATTCAAGCCGCCTTTCCCAGAGCCAGCTTGCTGGTGCGGATTACGAAATCCGCCACGGCCTCGATTTCCTCGCGCTGGTCGAACAGGGCGGGCGAACCCTGGCCGGCAATGGTCAGCGCCGTGGCGTCGGGCCGCCGCCGCACCATTTCCTCGAAAGTTTCGCGGCGCAACTGGTCGGTCAGCTGCGTCCGCAGCAGCATCAGCGGTGCGCAGGTCAGCGCATCGAATAGCGGCCATTGTGCCGCCAGTACGTCATCGAAATTGATGCTGGCCAGAGCCTCGATCAGCCGCTTGTCATAGAGCGGTTTGGCCCGTCCGCGGCTGTCGATCACATGCGTCCGTCCGATCAAACCGCCCAGCCGCGCCTCGGCCAACCCGGGATAATCCCCCGCCAACATGCGTTTGAAGCCGGCGGTGACCACCTTCTCGCCGCGCAGTTTTTCGACATGCTCGAGATTGTTGCGCAGCCGCACGATGCCGCGCGAATCCGTCACCGGACCGGAGTCGAGCAACACCGTCCCAGCCACCAGCAGCGGATGCCGCGCCGCCAGCGCCATGGCCACCTGTCCACCATGCCCCTGGCCCAGGATGATCGCCTTGCCGATCCCCAGCGCAGCAAGGATCGAGGCCACGTCGCGGGCATCCGTGATTGAGCTATAGTCGTCGGCCTTTTTGCGATCATCGGCCCGTCCACGTCCCGGCAGATCAAGCAGCACCACCGGCCATTCCCCGCCACCCGCGCGGCGGAAGTAGCTGGCGAAATCGGCAAAGTCGCTCATGTTGCGCTGATAGCCGGCAAGACAGACCACCGGCAGGTGCTTGCGGGAGAGCGTGCCCGAGACATGCACGGCGGCGCGCAGGGCCGCCCCCAGCGTCACCATGGTAACGGGCAGGTCGGCAAAAGCGGCGTGGTCGGGGAGGACGAATCTGGCCATGGCTGCAAGTTTACAAGAAGTCGTCCAGCATGCTTGCGCTATCTGATGCTCCGCAGCGCCTGTTGCAGCGGCACCGGATCATCGCCCAGCCGCTCGCGATAGACGAGGTAATTGCCCAGCACGCGCTTCACATAAGTCCTTGTTTCCGAGAAGGGGATGAGCTCGACCCAGATCACCGGATCGACATTGTCCGCCCGCGGATCGCCATAGGCCGCGATCCACTTGTTGGCATTGCCCGGCCCCGCATTATAGGCCGCCGCCGCCAGCACCAGCGACCCATCATAGCGATCGAGCTGGGTTTTGAGGTAGGTCGAGCCGAGCAGCGCGTTATATTCGGCATCGCTCACCAGCCGGCTGGGCGAATAATCGACGCCCACCTTGCGGGCCACTTCCTCCGCGGTTCCGGGCATCAGCTGCATCAGCCCGCGGGCGCCCGCCGAAGACACGGCATCGAGCTGGAACATGGATTCCTGCCGCATGACCGCATAGACCGCCGCGCGCTCGGCCTTGAGATCGGCCTCCGCCAGCCGCGCATCCTGGGGAAAATTGAACACGTCGAGCGGCGTGCCGCGCTGATCGGCGCTGGTGGCAATGGCGATCGCCACCTGATGCGCGCCGATTTCCTCGGCCAGCTTCGCGGCCAGCAGCATCTCGCCCGCGCTGCTCCGCGTTGTGCCGAAATGGCGCAGCAGCGGCACGGCCAGTCGCGCCTGCCCATTGGCTGCCAAAAGTCGCACCGCCCGCACCGCCGGATCGGCATTAAACAGCGTTTCGTTGGCCGCCACATCGGGCAGCGGACGAATGCCGACACCGGCCTCGCCCAGCTCGGTTCGCGCCAATTGTCCGTAATAGACGGTGTTATAACGCGCTGCGATGGTCAGCGCCGCTCGCGCTGCCTCGATATGCCCCAGCTTTACCTCCGCCCGCGCCAGCCAATAATTCGCCTGGCTGATGCTGTCGGGCAGGGTGGTGTGTTTGGTCAGTTCGGTGAAATGGTCCCGCGCCGCCTCGGCATCGTCCAGAAACGCCAGGGCAATCCAGCCGGCGTGGAACAGCGCATCCACCATCCGCGCTTCCGGACCATTGGTATAGCCAGCCGCCGCGCGATAGGCCAAATCCGGCTGGCCGATGTCGAGCAGCTTGCGCACGAGGATTCGTCGTTCATACCACCATTCATCGGCGTCGATCAGCGCTGCGGGCGCCTTGTCGAGCCAGTCGACGGCGCTTTGCCACAGCTCGAACTGCCGTGCGCGTTGCGCCCGCGAATAGACATAGACCGCATTGTCGCGCAGGCTTGGGTCGACCTTGTCGAGCAGCGCCTTGGCGTCTGCATCATTGCGCGACACCGCCGCCCGCGCCACCACCAGCGATTGCTGCGCCCCGGTGAGATAGGGCAACAGCCGCTCGCTGCCGCGGGCCCGATCATGCATCATCAGGTTCTGCGCCCGCGCCCAATGATCGTCGCGGTCCAGCAGGCTTCCCAGCCTGTCGAGGACTTCGGCTTCCTGCTCGGTGGTCAGGAAATTCTCGGTCCACAGGCTCTTGGCCAGCGTGGTCGCGCGGGCGGTTTCGCCGTCGTCGCGCAGCGCCATGGCAAGGCGGATCTGCGAATCCATCGTGCTCGGGTCGGCATCGCCCAGGGCCGCCAGCACAGCTGCGCCGTCCGCATCCTGCTCGGACAAGGATTGCTCCACCCGCAGCCGATAGGTGCTGGCCGGGGCGAAATCGGGCGCATCCGCCGCAAAGCGCTGGATCGACTGATAGTCGATGTCACGACCATGAAAATAGATCGCCGCCCATTGCAGGGCACGCCGCTCGGCGCTGCTGCTCAGCCCCTTGGCGGCGTCATAGGCCGCCTGCGCTTCGCCATCCACCAGCAGGTCCAATCCTGCCTGGAAGGCGGCAGAACCTTTGAAATCCGCGGCCGGCACGGCGGCATCGCCGGGCAGGGCGCCGGTTGTGGTCGTGTCGACATTTTCATTGGTCATCGCATGCATTGGGGCAAACAGAGCCAGACCCAAAACTGCTGCAATGAGGCCCGCCTGCAAGCTGGTCTTCATCCGCCGTCCCGTTACTGCATCGTCGTTAGCCGCAGGGAAGCCCCCGTCCTTGCGGTTAACCCGACATTACCGCGCTGCGGTAAAGATCGGGTTGCCGGACACCGTCCGGTCCGTGCGGGCGCAACAAAGCGTTGTGATGGAGCCCGATAAAAACTATGGTGCGCCGCGTACGGCACCAGACCGTCTATGACATTGCGCCACGACAGAACTGTGGCAACCAACCTGAGGAATATCCGACAAATGCTGCGAGGATCGATTACGGCACTCATCACTCCCATGAGCAATGGGAATGTCGATGAGAAAGCCTTCGCCAGCTTTGTCGATTGGCAGATCGAAGAGGGCACGCATGGCCTCGTGCCCGTCGGCACGACCGGTGAAAGCCCCACCGTCAGCCACGAAGAACACCGCCGCGTGGTGGAAATTGCCGTCGAAACCGCCAACAAGCGCGTTCCGGTGATTGCGGGCGCTGGATCCAATTCGACGGCGGAAGCCGTGGAACTGGCCAGGTTCGCCGAAAAGGCTGGCGCTGACGCCGTCCTCACCATCGTGCCCTATTACAACAAGCCCAACCAGGAAGGCATGTTCCAGCACTTCTCGGCTGTTGCAAAGGCCGTGGGCATTCCGGTCATCCTCTACAGCGTTCCCGGCCGGACCGTGGTCGATCTCACCATCGACACCATCGCGCGACTGCACGAGGCTCATCCCAATATCGTCGGTGTCAAGGATGCGACGGCCGACCTGGGGCGCACCAGCCTCCAGCGCGACAAGCTGGGCAAGGATTTCATCCTGCTGTCCGGCGAAGACATCACCGCGCTGGCCTTCAACGCCCATGGCGGCCGTGGCTGTATTTCGGTCACCTCCAATGTGGCGCCGCGCCTTTGCTCGCAGATGCAGGAACTGTCGCTGGCTGGCGATTTCAAGGGCGCGCTGGAAGTTCAGGACAAGCTGGTTCACCTGCACAAGAACTTGTTCATGGAGCCCAATCCCACGGCCGTGAAATATGCCGTCAGCCGCCTGAACCGCTGTGCCAACGAGCTGCGTCTGCCGCTCGTGCAGGTGTCGCGCCAGACGGAAGAGGCCGTGGACTTTGCAATGGCGCACGCAGGTCTTATCTAAGCTTCATGGCTCCCAAGAACGACAAATCCAAGAATGGTGTGATCAGCCACGGTCTCGTGGCTGAAAACCGCCGTTCGCGCTATGATTACGAAATCGGCGAGACCATGGAGGCCGGCATTGTCCTGACCGGCACCGAGGTCAAGTCGCTGCGCCTGGGCAAGGCCCAGATCACCGAATCCTACGCCTCTCCCGAACGCGGCGAGCTCTGGCTGATCAACGCGCATATCCCCGAATACCTGCAGGCCAATCGCTTCAACCACGAGGAAAAGCGCCCGCGCAAACTTCTCGTGTCCAAGAAGCAACTGGCCCATCTCGATCAGGAAGTGGCCCGCGCCGGCAATACCATCGTGCCGCTGAAGCTCTTCTTCAATGACCAGGGGCGCGCCAAGATTCTGATCGGCGTCGGCAAGGGCAAGAAGAACTACGACAAGCGCGCCACCGAACGCGACCGCGACTGGAACCGAGACAAGTCCCGCATCATGAAAGAGGGCGGACGAGGGTAGGGTCGGCGACCTCTTCGGTCGCTTGAGCCACTGACTTCACCACACACTCGATGTCATCCCGGCCTTGAGCCGGGACCCATCCCGAGATGCATGTTTTGCCGCAAGGTGGCTGTGCCTATCGCTGCGACCTTGCGGCCGTGGCGCTATCGCGAGATGGACCCCGGCTCAAGGCCGGGGTGACACCGTGGGTGGGGAAACGTTCTCGACAGGCTGTTAGTGCTCGTCGCTGGTGACCGGTGCAGGCGCCGGGGCAGGGCGGGTGCTGGGTGGCCGGCCGACCGTCTTGGCGAGATCGGCAATGTCGATGAAAAAGTCGGCCTGGCGGCGCAGGTCGTCGGAAATCATCGGCGTCGAGGTGGTGAGCGTTGAAACGACAGTCACGCGCTTGCCCTTGCGCTGCAGCGCCGCGACCAGTGCGGTGAAGTCGCCATCGCCCGAGAACAGCACCATGTGATCATAATGCGGGGCGAGGTCCAGGGCATCGACGCAAAGTTCGATGTCCATATTGCCCTTTACCTTGCGGCGGCCCATGGCATCGGTGAATTCCTTGGCCGGCTTGGTGATGACGTTGAAGCCATTGTAGTCCAGCCAGTCGATCAGCGGGCGGATCGAGGAATATTCCTGATCTTCGATCAACGCCGTGTAGTAATTGGCGCGCAGCAGGTAGGCGCGCGCATTGAAGTCGGCGAGCAGCCGGCGATAGTCGATATCGACACCGATGGCTTTCGATGTGGCGTAGAGGTTCGCTCCGTCAATGAACAGAACGATCTTTTCCCTGTTGTCTATGGGCATTTCAATCTCCCAGACGCTCAACCCGTCTGAAGGTTTGTCGCTGCCAAAGCGACTCAAAAAGGCCTTAATTAAATTCTGCCGCGAAACTTAATTGCCTATCCTATTCGCACGTTTCCAGAAAACCGGCAAGATAGCCTAACATTACAGATGCGTAGGGTTGTGGTGACAATCCAGTGACGGCCCTGACCTTGTGTTGCGGGGAGGGGTCGTGTATGGGGAGCGTTCATTCCAAACGTTTTGGAGACGTCTGTGGCACGCGTCACCGTTGAAGACTGCATTGAAAAGATCGAAAACCGCTTCGATCTCGTTCTCATGGCGGCGCACCGTGCGCGCATGATCTCATCCGGCGCGCAGATCACTGTCGCCCGTGATAACGACAAGAATCCCGTGGTGGCCCTGCGTGAAATTGGCGATGGCGCCATTTCGCCGGAAGACCTGCGTGAAGACCTCATCCACTCGCTGCAGAAGTATGTGGAAGTCGACGAGCCCGAAGAGCACGCCGCTCCGCTGATCGAAAGCGCCGGTGGCGACGATTCGATCAACTTCGACACGATCAGCGAAGAAGAACTTCTTCGCGGCATCGAAAGCCTGGCTCCGCCAGAGCGCCGCGACGACTAAAAATTGGCCTTGTGGCTATCAGCACCCTCGGCTCCGGCCGGGGGTGTTTTGCTTTGCGGCCGGGAGTGGACAGTTCCCGGCAAACCGCTAAGGTCAACTCTTACTCGAGCGGCGACTACTTCCCATGATGCGTCAGTACGAGCTTGTCGAACGCGTTCAGGCCTATAACCCGAACGCCGATGAAGCGCTGTTGAACAAGGCCTATGTTTACGCCATGCAGAAGCATGGCTCGCAGAAGCGCGCTTCCGGCGACCCCTATTTCAATCATCCGCTCGAAGTCGCGGCCATCCTGACCGAGCTCAAGCTCGACGACGCTTCCATTGCCGTTGGCCTGCTGCACGACACCATCGAGGACACCGACGCCACCCGCGCCGAGATCGACCAGATGTTCGGCGCCGAAATCGGCGCCATCGTCGATGGCCTGACCAAGATCGAGCGGCTCAATCTCGTTTCCCGCGAGGAAGCCCAGGCCGAAAACCTGCGCAAGCTGCTGCTCGCCATCAGCCAGGACGTGCGCGTCCTGCTGGTCAAGCTCGCCGATCGCCTGCACAACATGCGGACCCTGCAATACATGCCGCCCGAAAAGCGGACGCGTATCGCGCAGGAAACCATGGATATCTATGCCCCGCTTGCCGGCCGCATGGGTATGCAGGACATGCGCAACGAGCTCGAAGACATCTCCTTCAAGATCCTTCAGCCCGACCATTATGAAGCCATCACCGCGCGCCTCGACGAAATGCAGGCCGAGTATCGCGAGACGATTTCGACCATTTCGACCGAGCTCAGCGAGCGCCTGGCGATGGAGGGCATCACCGCCCGCGTCAAGGCGCGGGTGAAGTCGCCCTATTCGATCTTCTCCAAGATCGAGCGGAAGTCGATCGCGCTGGAACAGCTTTCCGACATGATCGGCTTCCGCGTCATCGTCGGCTCGACCGACGAGTGCTATCACACGGTCGGCGTGGTCCACACCAAGTGGAAGGTCGTGCCCGGACGCTTCAAGGACTATATCTCGGTCCCCAAGCACAATGACTACCAGTCGATCCACACCACCATTGTCGGTCCCGGTCGTCAGCGCGTCGAACTGCAGATCCGCACCGAGGAGATGGATCGCATCGCCGAATTCGGTATTGCCGCCCATGCGCTCTACAAGGACGGCGCATCGGCCAATCTGACGCGCATCGAGCAGGAATCGCATGCCTATGGCTCGTTGCGCCAGACCATCGACCACCTGACCACGGGCAATTCCTCGACCGAGGATTTTCTCGAATACACCAAGCTGGAACTGTTCCAGGACCAGGTCTTCTGCTTCACCCCGCGCGGTCGCCTGATTGCCCTGCCACGGGGTGCAACGCCGATCGACTTTGCCTATGCGCTCCATACCGACATCGGCGACACCACGGTCGGCGCCAAGATCAATGGCTCGATTCTGCCGCTCGTCACGCAATTGCGTTCGGGCGATGAAGTCGAAATCATCCGCGACCAGAACCACGTTCCGCCGATGAACTGGTTGGGCATCGCCGCCACCGGCAAGGCCCGCGCTGCCATCCGCCGCTCAGTGCGTCATGCCGCCACGCAGCGCGCCTTCTCGCTGGGCGAGCACGTGCTCAACATGATGCTCGAGCGCGAAGGCGTCATGCTCGACGACGCCGAGTCCAAGGCCCTGGCGGAAGCGCTGGGCTCGTCTGGCCGCCGTGAACTGCTGATCGCTGTCGGCGAGGGCAAGATCGGCTCCGAACCGCTCGGCGTCGAACTGGCCCGTATCAAGGGCCTGCGCAAGCGCCGGCGCAAGCTCGACCTGCCGGTCGCCGATACCGCCGATGGCTGGTTCGCCCTGCGCTCCACCGATCTGTTCCGTTTCCGTGTGCCGGGCGGCCAGCGCTCCGGCCCGCGCGCCAAGGCAGCTTTGGCACAGCTCGATTTCCACATGCCGGTCTCGGTTTCGGGGGAGGGCGTTGTGCCCGGCGATCGGCTGGTCGGCATTCTCCAGCCCGACTCGCCGATGCTGGTCTATCCGATCCATTCGGAAGCCCTGATCGACATGCATGACAGCGACGTGGCCTGGGTCGACGTGCGCTGGAACATCAAGCCGCAAGATGACAAGCTCTATCCCACGGTCATCACCATGGAGAGCGTCAACAAGCCCGGCTCGCTGGCGCAGATCTCATCGGCCATCGCTGCCTGCGAAGCCAATATCAACAACCTCGTCATGCGCATGATATCGCCTGACTTTCACCAGATGATCTTTGAAATCGAGGTGCGCGACCTTGCGCAACTGACCGATGTTCTGGCAACGCTCAAGCGCAGTCCCGGCCTTTCCGCCGTCCAGCGCGCCGGGCTGCGCGAAACCGGCATGATTTCGACGCTCGAATGGGACGGCAAGGTAGACCGGAGATTTTCTGATGACGAAAGATGAAGTGCTGGCCATTTTCCGCGAATGCGGCGCCATGCTGGAAGGCCATTTCATCCTGTCCTCGGGCCTGCGCTCGCCCGTCTTCCTGCAGAAGGCGAAAGTCTTCCAATACGCGCACCAGACCGAAAAGCTGTGCAAGGCACTGGCCGAGCGGATTCGGGCTGAAGTGCCGGGCGTGACCAAGGTCGTGTCGCCCGCCATTGGCGGCATCATCCCGGGCTATGAAACCTCGCGCCACCTCAACGTGCCCGCCCTCTATACCGAACGCGTCGAAGGCAAGTTCGAGCTGCGCCGCGGTTTCGAGATCGAACCGGATGACCAGGTTGTCGTGGTCGAAGACATCGTCTCTACCGGCCTCTCCATCCGCGAATGCGTCGAGTCCCTGCGCGCAATCGGCGCCAATGTCGTCGCTGCCGCCTGCCTCATCGACCGCTCCGGCGGCGAGGCCGATGTCGGCGTACCGCTGGTGCGCCTGATCGACTTCAAGGTCCCCGCCTATCCCGCCGATCAACTTCCCCCCGAACTGGCGGCAATTCCCGCCATCAAGCCCGGCAGCCGCGGCATCCAGGGTGTGAAATGATCGTCGGGCTCGGTTCGGATCTGATCCAGATTCACCGCATCGCGGAGACGCTGGACACTTACGGCACCCGCTTTACCGAGCGCTGCTTCACCGAGATCGAGCAGCAGAAGTCCGACCGCCGCGCCCAGCGCGCCGCCTCCTATGCCAAGCGCTTCGCCGCCAAGGAAGCCATGTCAAAGGCACTGGGCACCGGCATTGCCTGGGGCGTCTATTGGCGTGACATGGGCGTGGTCAACCTGCCTTCGGGCAAGCCGACCATGAAGCTGACCAATGGCGCGGCAAAAGCCCTGGCCCGCCTTGTCCCGGAAGCGCACGAGCCCCACATTCACCTCACCATCACGGACGATGCCGGGCTTGCTCAAGCCTTCGTCATCATCGAAGCGCTGCCAATCCGCAGCAATTGACCGGGCGCAAACAAACGCCTAACGCTTCGGCACCGTCTTTCCGAGGAAATTCATGAGCCAGCCCGCCGACAAGTCCATCAAGAAATCCGCTGCCAGCGAATGGTGGGAAACCATTGTCGTCGTGGTTGAGGCGCTGCTGATCGCCATCGTGCTGCGCTCCTTCCTCTACCAGCCCTTTTCCATCCCCACCGCCTCCATGCAGCAGACGCTGATGATCGGCGACTATTTCGTCGCCAACAAATTCGTCTGGGGCTATGGCAAGCATTCCTTCTCGCTGGGCCGCTACGGCGATTTCAGCGCGCTCGATTTCGAACTGCCGATCAATAACCGCATCTTCGGGCGCGAGCCCAACCGCGGCGATATCGCGGTCTTCCGCCCGGTGCCGCAGAACATCGAATATATCAAGCGCGTGGTCGGCCTGCCGGGCGACACGATCCAGATGCGCGAAGGCCGCCTTTACATCAACGGCACCATGATCGAGCGCGAAGAGGTCGGCAAGGCGCAGGATACCGACAGCGAAGGCCGCACCGTCGAAGTCACCGTCTATCGCGAGACCTTCCCCGAGGGTACCAATCACCTGATCCAGGAAATCTCCGACACCGGCGGCCTCGACAATACCTCCGAATATGTCGTGCCCGCTGGCCATTACTTCATGATGGGCGACAACCGCGACCGCTCCGCCGATAGCCGCGTGCTGAGCCAGGTCGGCTATGTGCCGGCGATCAACCTCATCGCCAAGGCCGAAGCGCGCTTCTTCTCGATCAAGGACAACCTGCCGCCCTGGCAGCTCTGGCAGTGGCCGGCCAATGTGCGCTGGGACCGCATGTTCCAGGGCGTCGACACGCAGCATCTATGAGCCGTCCCGCGCGCAACTATGACAAGCTCCAGTTCCGGCTCGGCTATAAATTCGCCGACCCGGACCTGCTGCACCGCGCCTTGACCCATTCGAGCGCCCTGGCACCGGCCCGACGCATCGAACGCTCCTATCAGCGGCTTGAGTTTCTGGGCGATCGCGTGCTCGGACTCGTCGTCGCCGACATGCTCTATCGCCGCTACCCCAAGGCCAATGAGGGCGAGTTGAGCCGCACGCTCAATACGCTGGTGCGCAAGGAAACCTGCGCCATCATCGCCCGCACACTGGCCCTCGGCCCCGAAATGGTGCTGGGCGACAGCGAGGCCCGCACCGGCGGTGCCGAAAAGGAAGCCATTCTCGGCGACGTCACCGAAGCGGTCATCGGCGCCATCTATTGTGATGGCGGCATGGGCAAGGCCTATGAATTCGTCGAGCGCATGTTCGCCGAATTCCTTGTCGACGGCTCCGCCAACAAGGCCGACGCCAAGACCACCCTGCAGGAATGGGCCCAGGCCCGCGGCCTCGAACCACCCACTTACACCCAGACCGACCGGCGCGGCCCCGATCACGCCCCCGAATTCACCATCACCATCACCCTGGGTGATTTCGAACCGCTCAGCGCCACCGGCCCTTCCAAGAAGATCGCCGAGCACAAGGCCGCCGAATTGTTCCTGATTGCGCAGCAGGTGTGGAAGGAAAGCAAATGACCGATCCCATAGAACTCACCGACACCTCCTGCGGCTTCATTGCCCTGGTGGGCGCCCCCAATGCGGGTAAATCGACCCTGCTGAACTCGCTGGTTGGCACGAAAGTGTCCATCGTCACCCACAAGGCCCAGACCACGCGGTCGCAAGTGCGGGGCGTGGTGACGCTCAAGAAGGCCCAACTGGTCTTCATCGACACGCCCGGCATCTTTGCGCCAAAGCGCCGGCTCGACCGCGCCATGGTCGATAGCGCCTGGGGCGGGGCAGGGGATGCCGATATCGTTTCGCTGATCGTGGATGTCGATCGCGGCCTGACGCCCGAGCTCGAAAAGCTCATCGAGGGCCTCGAAAACATCAATCACCCGCGCATCCTGATCCTCAACAAGATCGACACGGTCAAGAACGAGGAACTGCTCAAGCTCTCCGAGACCATCAACGAGAAGCTGCGCTTCGAGGCGACCTTCATGATCTCGGCTCTCAAGGGCTATGGTGTGCAGGATCTCATCGACTGGTGCGTTGATCATATACCGCCCGGCCCCTGGCATTTCCCCGAAGATCACCTCACCGACCTGACCATGGCGATCACCGCCGCCGAAGTGACGCGCGAAAAGCTCTTCCTGCGGGTCCACGACGAGATCCCCTATAATTCCACGGTCGAGACCGAGAGCTTCAAGATCCAGAAGGATGGCTCCTACAAGATCGACCAGGTGATCTATCTCTCGCGCGAAAGTCACAAGAAGATCGTGCTGGGCGCGGGCGGACAGACCATCAAGGCCATCGGCGCGGAATCGCGCAAGGAGCTGATGGACATGTACGAAGTCCCGATCCACCTGTTCCTCTTCGTGAAGGTCCGCGAAAAGTGGGGCGACGACCCCGAACGCTATCGCGAAATGGGCCTGGAATACCCGCACGAAAAGAAGTGAGATTTTTGGGTTTGCTCCTGGCAAGCCCCACCCACGGTGTCACCCCGGCCCTGAGCCGGGGCCCATCCTGAGATCGTGCCGCCGCCGCAAGGTGGCACGATCGGTACGGCGACCTTGCGGCAAGCTCACCATCTCAGGATGGATCCCGGCTCAAGGCCGGGATGACATCGCGTGTGTGGAGGCCTTGGGCGACGAAAGGTTTGGTTCTAGCGAATGGAATGGACCGCTGAAGCGCTGTTGATCGGTGTTCGCCGCCACGGCGAGAGCAGCGTTATTGCCGAGGCCATGGTGGCCGGGCGCGGGCGTTGCGCCGGTCTTGTCCGCGGCGGTCGCTCGCCAAAGCTGGCGGCTGCCTTGCAGCCGGGCAATACGCTTCAGCTGACATGGCGCGCCCGCCTCGAAGACCAGCTTGGCATCTTTTCGGTCGAATTGCTCCACGCCCGCGCCGCCGAGCTGATCGTTGATCGCACCCGGCTCTATCTCAGCCAGACCGTCTGCGAACTGCTCCACCTCTTGCCCGAGCGTGATCCGCATGACCGCCTGCTCGGCATGGCGGTGCGCCTCATCGACAGCAATCCGCCCGATGGCGCCGCCTTCGCCAAGTTTGAGCTGGCCCTGCTCGACGACCTCGGTTTTGGCCTCGACCTCACCACCTGCGCGGCCACCGGCGTCACCGAGGACCTCACCCATGTCTCGCCCAGGTCGGGCAGGGCGGTTTCCCGCGCGGCAGCCCAGCCCTATCTCGACCGCCTCCTGCCGCTCCCCAGCTTCCTCGCCGGCCGCGGCAATGCCTCGCCTCATGCGGTCGGAGATGCTCTGCGGCTGACCGGGCATTTTCTCGACGCCCATGTGTGGACCCAGCGGCAGATCGCGCGGCCACCAATGCGGGATGTGCTGATCGAAGAGTTCGAACGCGACGGGGAGTAAGTGCCGCACCCACGGAGCCCAACCTCCACCGCTTGCGGGGGAGGGGGACCGCCCATAGGGCGGTGGAGGGGGGAGCCGCGTGCGCAGATTGGATGCGTGACCACCGCTCTCCGCCCGCTGCTCCCCTCTCCACCACGCTCCGCATGGTCCCCCTCTCCCGTAAACGGGAGAGGAAGCTGCGCAGCATCTCGCGCAGCCCCAAAACCCGTGCAAAACTGCGGCTTTCCGCCCGCCTGCCTTCGAAATTCCTATAATGGCTTCCTGATTCGTTCTCCCGGAATGCGTGGCCTATGTCTGATAGCGATACCCTCCCGCCTGCCGACGACCAGCGCGTCGTCGACCTCAAGCAGGCCATCGAGGAGCGGTACCTCTCTTACGCTCTGTCGACCATCACCCAGCGCGCCCTGCCGGACGTGCGCGATGGGTTGAAGCCCGTGCATCGCCGCATCATCCACGCCATGCGCCTGCTCAAGCTCGATCCGGGCCAGGGCTACAAGAAGTCCGCGCGTATCGTCGGCGACGTGATCGGTAAGTTCCATCCCCATGGCGACGCCTCGATCTACGACGCCCTGGTGCGCCTGGCGCAGGATTTCGCGCTGCGCTATCCGCTGGTCGATGGGCAGGGCAATTTCGGCAATATCGACGGCGATAGCGCCGCGGCCATGCGCTATACCGAAAGCCGCATGACCGACGTGGCGACGCGTCTGCTCGAAGGCATCACCGAGAATGCCATCGACTTCAAGCCGACCTATGACGGCGAGGACGAAGAGCCGATCGTGCTCCCGTCCAACTTCCCCAATCTTCTGGCCAATGGTTCGACCGGTATCGCCGTGGGCATGGCGACGTCCATTCCGCCGCACAATGTGGTGGAACTCTGCAATGCGGCGCTGAAAATCATCCAGCAGCCCGACATTGCCGTCGCCGAACTGCTGCATCGCCTGCCCGAAGGCGTGACGCGCGAAGACGACAAGCCGGGCATGGATGACCTGATCCGCGGCCCTGACTTCCCGACCGGCGGCATCCTGGTCGAGACGTCCTCGGCCATTGCCCATGCCTATGAAACCGGCCGCGGCTCCTTCCGCACCCGCGCCAAGTGGGAGATCGAGGAAAGCGCCCGCGGCGTCTATCTGATCGTCGTCACCGAAATTCCCTATGGCGTGCAGAAGTCGCGCCTCGTCGAAAAGATCGCCGAACTGTTGCTGGCCAAGAAGCTCCCGCTGCTCAAGGACGTGCGCGACGAGTCTTCCGACGATATCCGCCTGGTGCTCGAGCCGCGTGCCCGCACAGTCGATGCCGTCATCCTGATGGAGCAGCTGTTCAAGACCACCGATCTTGAAACGCGCTTCCCGCTCAATCTCAACGTGCTCGACCGGGGCGCGGTGCCCAAGGTCATGAACCTGGCACAGACCCTCAAGGCCTGGCTGGAGCATCGCAAGGAAGTCCTGGTTCGTCGCTCGACGCACCGGCTCGAGCAGATCGCGCACCGCCTTGAAGTCCTGGCCGGCTATATCATCGCCTATCTCAACCTCGACGAGGTGATCCGCATCATCCGCGAGGAGGACGATGCCAAGGCCTCGCTGATGGCGACCTTCGAGCTGACCGACGTGCAGGCCGAAGCCATCCTCAACATGCGCCTGCGTTCGTTGCGCAAGCTCGAGGAAATCGAACTCCGCAAGGAGCATGCCGATCTGACCGAGGAGCAGGGCCAGCTCAATGCGCTGCTCGCTTCCGACAAGAGGCAGTGGGGCAATATCACCAAGGAAATCGAGGCCCTCAAGAAGGCTTATCCGATGTTCAACGCCGATGGCACGCCGCACGCCCTGGGCGCGCGGCGGACCCGGCTTGGCTCGGCTTCGGGCGCCGACCTGTCCGATGTCGCCGAAGCCTTCATCGAACGCGAGCCGATCACCGTCATCCTCTCCGAAAAGGGCTGGATCCGCGCGCCGCGCGGCCACGCTGTCGAGGTCAACGACGAAAAGGGTTTCAAGGCCGGCGACCGGCTGAAGCTCTCGATCAAATGCGAGACCACCGACAAGCTGCTGATGCTGACCACCGGCGGCAAGGTCTATACGCTCGGCGGCGACAAGCTGCCCGGCGGGCGCGGCCAGGGCGAGCCGGTCCGCATCATGGTCGATATCGAGGAAGGCCAGGATATCGTCGATATCTTCGTCTACAAGCCGGGCAACAAGCGCATCGTCGCCTCGACCACCGGTTATGGCTTCATCGTCGGCGAAGACGAGATGATCGCCAATACCCGCAAGGGCAAGCAGATCCTCAACGTCACCGCCCCGGCCGAAGCGGCCCTGCTGGTCCCAGTCAACGGCGATCGCGTCGCCATCATCGGCCAGAACCGCAAGCTGCTGGTCTTCCCGCTCAGCCAATTGGCCGAGATGGGCCGTGGCAAGGGCGTCCGCCTGCAGCGCTACAAGGATGGCGGCGTCTCCGACCTCAAGACCTTCTACGCCGCCGACGGGCTGACCTGGCAGGACAGTTCCGGCCGCACCTATACCAAGCCGATGGAAGAGCTGACCGACTGGCTGGGCGACCGCGCCACCGCCGGCCGCCAACCGCCCAACGGCTTCCCGCGGAATAATCGTTTCATCGGGTAGTCCTTGCCACTTGCGCGAAGCCCAACCTCCCCCGTTTACGGGGGAGGGGAACCGCCGTCAGGCGGTGGAGGGGGGAGCCGCTTGCGCAGTCGCTCGGCCTCTATGAACCTTCCTGCCCGTTGCGCCCCTCTCCACCACGCTTCGCGTGGTCCCCCTCTCCCGTAAACGGGAGAGGAAGGCACACCGAGAGATCCTTTGTGAATGGCTGCGCACCGTGCTTTGATGCCGGGAAGAGGAGCCCAACACATGATCCGTCACTGCGTCTTCGTGAAATTCCGGTCCGGCGTCAGCAAGGATGAGCGGGCCGAGATCTATGCCGGCCTCGCCGCCCTTGTGGGGCAGATCGACGGCCTGATCTCGGCCGACTTCGGTCCCAATGTTTCCCCCGAGGGTCTGGCGCAGGGTTTCGACGACGGTTTCATCATGGACCTCGAAGACGAAGCCGCGCGTGATCGATATCTCGTCGACCCAGCCCACAAGGCCGCCGGTGCAAAACTCGTTGCGGCGCTAGAGGGTGGCCGCGATGGGCTGATCGTTTTTGATCTCAGGATCGATTAGCGATCGAGAAATCGAACACCACCGGCAGGTGATCGCTGGCGGTCGGGCGTCCGGTGCGAATGTCATGCACGACCACGCCGCCGCGCGTCATCACATGGTCGAGCGGCAGGAAGGGCAGGGTGTCGCGCCAAGCCCCGAAATAGAACCAGCTCATCGGGAAGGTCAGCATGTTGAGCGTTTGCCGTGTCAGTCCATTGCCGGAAACGAATTCGCGCAGGGCATAGGACCATGCGGTCGAGTTGAAGTCGCCCGCCAGCACCAGCGGTCCCTCGATCGTGTCCAGCACCTCCGAAAGGGCGCCAAGCTGTTCCTGTTGACGCGAGACGGGGATGGGCCAGTCCATATGGGTGGTGATGACGGTGAACTGGTCGCCGTCGGGTTCGGCGAATTTGGCGATGATATGGGCCGTCCGTGCCGTGCCATAGGCGTTGTCCGGGCAGGCACCGTCCAACTCTTGCTCGAAGGGAATGCGTGAATAGAGCCCCAGATTAGCGCGCTTTCCGCCCCGGCAATGGACGAAATAGGGATAGCGGCTCACCAGCAGCGGGTGGAGATCGGTGGATTGCTCGCCGAAATACTCCTGGAATACGATGATGTCGGGGTCCTCGGCCAGGATCGCTTCCGTCACCTGCGCCATCTCGTAATTCATGCCGAACAGATTATGCGTCATCATCCGCACGGTTCCGGTGGCCGGTGCCGCTGGTCGCGGCTGCATGGCGGCATAGCCTTCGGGGAGAATGATGCTGGCCGAGGCGACAAAGCCCACGAGGCCATAGGCCAGCGCCGCCATCCGCACCTTGCCACGCAACGCGACGGCGAGAATGAGCAGCGCGAGGAAGGTCCCGGGCAGGAGAAAGATCTGCGCGTGGTTGAACAGGTCGAAGACCGGAACGGCAAAGCCGAACAGCGCCATAACCGATAGCGTCACCACACCCAAGGCACCCAGAACGAAGCCCAGCCGGATCAGCTTGAAAATGACGGACATGGGCAGGCTCGGCAGGAGGGATGGAGGAGGGCGATCTGGCGGAGACTTATGGCGCAAGCAAGGCCAGGCAAATCACCAGCATGCTTGTCAGCAATCGTCGGGTAGCTTGCACCAGCCCAGCGTGCCGCGCTGTACTTCAAGCGGCCGATACAGCGCCTTATACGCCATTTTGGGCGATTCTTTCACCCAATAACCGAGGTAGACATAATTGAGCGCCGCCGATCGAACCTGGGCAATATGGTCCAGGATCAGGAACGTCCCCAGGCTCCGATGCGCTAAATCCGGATCATAGAAGGAATAAACCATCGAAAGCCCGTCGGGCATCACATCGGTCAGCGCAACGGCCACCAGTGTCTGGTCGGGATGGTTGCGCAGCCGATATTCGACCAGCACGGACTGCACTGGCGTGTCCTCGACCATGTATTCATAGTCGACAAAGCTCATCTGGTTCATGCCGCCGCCGGCATGGCGCGACTCCAGATAGCGCTTGAACAGGTCGTATTGCTCGCTGGTCGCCGTGGTCGGCCGGACCTCGATCGCGAGGTCGTCATTCTTGGCCTGAACGCGCTTGAACCGCCCGGACGGCTGGAATTCGTTGGCGACAATGCGAACTGACTGGCAGGCATTGCAGCCCTCGCAGGCCGGGCGATAAATCAGGTTCTGGCTACGGCGAAAACCATTCTCGCTCAGCAGCGCGTGCAGGCTCGACGCGCGACGGCCCGACAAATGGGTGAACAGCTTGCGCTCCTGCCGCCCCGGCAAATAGGGGCACGGCATGGCGGCGGTCAGAAAGAGCTGTGTGGTTTCCGGTGTCTGGTCGGTCATCCAGGACCCTTGGCTACAATCAGGGGAGTGTACGCTCCCCTGAGACGCCCTGCAACCGGATCATTAACCGCGATAGGAACGCCCCTGCCAGTGCCGAACCATGGGCGAGCGACGCACCATCAGCGTGCCGACCACCAGGTCATGGATCATCTGCCGGCGCGGTGTGAACAGCGCGAAGGCCAGCGAGATCGGCCAGGAAATCCAAGTGGTGAGCCAGAATACGCCGGCATGGATAAGCGCCATCCAGCCATCAAGCGGCTGCCCGCGCGTCGGCGTCAGCACGATATCCATCATCTGCATGCCAACGGTCGCGCGGCGGTTCGAGCCCAGCGTTGCGGTGTAGTAGAGCAGAATCGTCACCGGCACGACAAACACCAGCGCCAGCCAGGCAAGACCAAAGGTCAGGAAACCGGCGACCAGCCCGACCAGGCTGAAGCCCAGGATCATGGCGCCCATGATGACCAGGTCGATGATGAAGGCCGAAACCCGTCGTGTCAGAACACCCTCGAACAGCTCAGGGGCGGTGTCGGGATCGGGCAGGGCGGGGCGTGCGGTGTCGGTCTGATACATGCCGCAAACATTGTTATGGCAGGCCCCGGACGCAAGACCTGCGGTTACAATAATGTGTCTGGGTTACGCGCTGAGCTTGCGCGCAACTTCCAGCGCAAAGTACGTGAGAACGCCATTGGCTCCAGCCCGCTTGAAGGCGTAGAGGCTTTCAAGGATAGCGCCCTCGCGGTTGATCGCGCCGGCCGCAGCCGCCATCTCGATCATCGCGTATTCGCCACTCACCTGATAGGCGTAGATCGGGATGTTGAAATTGTCCTTGGCCCGCCGCACGATATCCAGATACGGCAAGCCCGGCTTGACCATCACGCTGTCAGCGCCCTCGGCGATATCCTGCTCGATCTCGCGCAGCGCCTCGTCCGAATTGGCATAGTCCATCTGATAGGTGCGCTTGTCCCCCACGAGGCGGCTGCCGGTGCCGACGGCCTCGCGGAATGGGCCGTAATAGAAGGAAGCATATTTGGCGGCATAGGCCATGACCTGCACCGCGTCATGGCCTTCGCCATCCAGCGCCTCGCGAATGGCAGCGACACGGCCGTCCATCATGTCCGAGGGGGCGATGATGTCGGCACCGGCCTTGGCCTGAACCAGCGCCGACTTGATCATCACCGCGATCGTCTCGTCGTTGAGGATTTCGCCATCCCGTACCAGCCCGTCCTGGCCGTCGCTGGAATATTCATCGAGCGCCACATCGGCAATGAGCCCGATCTCGGGCACGGCCGACTTGATGGCGCTCAGCGCCCGGCACATCAGATTGTCCGGATTATACGCCTCGGCCCCATTGCTGCTGCGCAGATGGTCTGGCGTGTTGGGAAACAGCGCCAGCGCCGGAATGCCCGCATCGCGCGCAGCCTTGGCCGCTTCCACGCAGAGATCGACGCTCAGCCGCTCGACGCCCGGCATGGTCTTGATCTGCGTGCGCTCGTTCTGCCCCTCGATGACGAATAGCGGCCAGATCAGGTCGGCCGGCGTCAGCACGTTCTCGCGCACCATGGCGCGGCTCCATGCCGTGCGACGGCTGCGGCGCAAGCGGCGGCCACCCAGGAATTCCATGTCGTGCTTGTGCCAGGTCTCGGTCATGAAGGGCTCCTTGTTGCGGCGTGGTGTAGCAGTGGGCAGGGCACCGTCCAAGGTCCCGCTTGTCGCATGCGATACGTCCAGCTAGAAACCAGCCATGGATTTCAACGCCCAGCCTATCGGCATCTATATCCGCATCGTCGCCATTATCAGCCTGCTGCTCGGCCTCAACGATGCAGCGCGCCTGCTCGGCGTGGGCCTTGGTGCGGTCAGTCCCGTCGCCACCATGGGCATGACCGGATTCGTCCTGCTCGGCATATTCAGCATGGCCCGGCTCTTTGCAGCAGTGGGTCTCTGGATCAAGGCCAGCTGGGGCGCCGTGCTTCTGGTGAGCGCCACGGCGGTCGAATTGGGTCTTTACCTTTTCGGCCACCCGGACATCCGCATGTCCGCTTTTGGCTTCGCCGTGCGCCTGGTTCTGCTGGCCTCGATCCTCGTGATCTTCATTCTGTCGATCCGTATTGCCCGCGCTCGGGCCGTCGACTGAATCCTGCGCCAGCAGCGGTTTACACCTGCGTAAGGTTACAGATTTATGCACTGGTGTAACGAAGAATAAAGGCAAATTCTCATTGCATTCCAGTAAGATGCTCTTAATCACGCTGCTTAGGGCGATCTTAGTCCGCACGCCGTAGTTTGGCCTCATGAGATGCGAAAAATCGCACAGACTGCAAAACAGTGAGGCACAAATGGCAATCAAATCCAACGCAGCCGAGGCAATCGTCCCGGAACGTCCCCAGAGCCTGAAGCCGCTTTATCTGGAAGCTGTTTCCCGTGTAGAGCGCCTTCATCGCCGACTCCTCGACCTGATCAAGGACGAGTTCGACCGCATGGGTTGGGATGACATCAATCCCGTCCAGGCTCTGTTGATGTTCAATATCGGCGATGCCGAGCTGACCGCTGGTGAGCTGCGGAGCCGCGGTTACTACCTGGGCTCCAACGTCTCGTATAATCTCAAGAAACTGGTCGAAACCGGCTATATCTTCCAGGAGCGTTCGCGTTCCGACCGTCGCTCGGTCCGCATCAAGCTGACTCCTAAGGGCGAGGAAGTGGCTGAAGTGATCGACGAGCTCTATGACCGTCACCTCAAGTCGATCGACAAGGTCGGTGGCCTGGGCGACGACGAGTTCGACGGCCTTAACAAGGCTCTCGCCCGTCTCGAGCGCTTCTGGGTCGACCAGATCCTCTACAAGCTCTAATTCACGGAACAGCGGCGTATCTGTTGCGGCTGCGCCACATCCGAAAGCAAACGCCGGTCCGAAAGGGCCGGCGTTCACATTTGCGCCGCAAATCAGCGTAATTGGCATCGTTACGTGGTTCGAAACCATTTCCCGCTTATTCATGGTTGTTGAAGTGTTGAAGTTCACATGCCCTTGAGGCGCGTTGTGAGCTGCGGGACGCGATGCTAATTCCTGGATCCCTGATTTGGGCCAGAACTTTCGGGTGGATAAATGCGGTTGGATAGACGTTCCTTGCTGAAGTATTCGGCTCTTGCCGGTGCTTCCCTGGCAATGCCGGCGTTGGCGCGCGGGCAGGAATCTATTTTCGACATGATGAACCGTGGCAATGTGCTGCGGAGCGTCGACAAGGACAGCAATATTGCGGCGGCCCAGGCCCTGATCGCCACCAATGAGCCGATCCTGTCCTATGACACGGTGCACAATCTTCAGCTGGCGATCTCCCAGTATGAACCCTTCGTCGCCAATGGCGGTTGGGAAGAGGTGCCCCAGGAAACCTTCCGGCTCAGCATCGGCAAGTCCGGCACGGGTGTGATCCCGCTCAAGCGCCGCCTGATTTCTTCGGGCGACATGGCGCTGGTGCCCAATGTCAACGACCTGTTCGACGAGCAGACCGATCGCGGCCTGCGCACCTTCCAGGCTCGCCATGGCCTGATCATCAATGGTCAGGTGGACGAGCCGACCTGGTATGCGCTCAACGTTCCGGCCGCGACGCGCCTCCAGCAGCTCTATCTGAACTTCACGCGCGTCCAGGGCATGGCCGCAAATCTGAACCCGCGCTATGTGGTGGTGAACATTCCGGCCGCGACGATCGAAGCCGTCAACGACGGCATGGTCGAGCAGCGTCACACGGCGGTGGTTGGTCGCGTCGAACGCGCCACCCCGATCATGGCCTCCAAGGTTAGCCAGATCAACTTCAACCCCTATTGGCATGTGCCCAAGTCGCTGGTCCGTCAGGACCTGACCAAGTATATGATGGAAAACCCCAACTACCTGGCCGAGCAGAATATTTTCATCTACGACGGCTCGGGCAACAAGGTCGATCCGTCCACGATCAACTGGGCCAACATCACCGATCAGCAGGTTGGCTACATGTACCGCCAGGAACCTGGCGCAGCCAATTCCATGGGCCACTGCAAGATCAACTTCTTCAATCCCTACGATTGCTACCTGCACGACACGCCGACCAAGGCGCTGTTTGGCGAAAATGCTCGTTTCCACTCGTCCGGCTGCGTCCGCGTCGAGGGCGTCAACCAGCTGGTCAACTGGCTGCTGCGCGACAATGGCGATTGGGACCAGACCAAGGTCGACACCACCTTCGAGTCGCTGCAGCGCCTCGACGTGGAATGCAAGGCCCGCGTGCCGCTGCACACGACCTATATCACCGCCTGGGCCAACCGTCAGGGTACGGTCAGCTTCCGTGACGACGTCTACAAGTTCGACGAGCAGGGCAAGGTTACGTTCGAACAGGCTTAAGTCGGGCAATACGACGAATACGCAACGCCCTCCCTTCGGAGGGCGTTTGCTTTTGGGCGGCACAGAATCTTGCTAAAGCTCGCCGGGCAGGGGATGTGTGATGGCTGACGGTGAAGTCTATTTCGAATTCGTGCAGGTCGGCCAGCAGATGCGGGTCGCCGCCATCGATGTTGCGACGGCCGTGGAAGTCATCGTCATCACGCCCGTCACCGCCAGCAAATACCAGATGCAGCAGATGGCGCTGAACAAGCTGCGCAAGAAACTGAGCGAGACGTCTCAGGAAGCGCCTCGCAAGCTGTTTTAATTACAGATTGCAGCGGCGGCGGATGCCGTCATAGCCCATGAATGTATCGGTTTCTTCGTCATAAGACCGATAGCGGGCGTAGCAGGCCGCCACATGGCCGCTGTAGCCGTCGCCGGTTACGCGACCGATGACCCGGTCACCACCGCTATTATTGTTGCCGTTGGCCAAGGCGCCACCGAGGATCGCGCCAAAGGCAAGACCGAAAAGGCCTGACGCGATCGGGTCGATCTGGCTGCGGCGGGTCGAATAGAAGCGGTCATAGTCCCGGTCAGACCAACGTCCGCCATAATATCCCTGGCAATCGTAATCGTTAGGGTAGCGGTCACAATAGGTCTCGATGACTTGAGCCCGCTGGCCATAGTTGAAATTGGCGCTGAACTGCGCCTGGGCGGGGACGACGGTGGCGACGGCCATGGCCGAGGTGAGGGCGGCGCCGAGAATGCCGGTACGAAGGGCTGTCATGATTTGCTCCTGGAGAACAATTGCTTGCATCTTCAATGCCGCCGACGGCTTTCCAGTTGCTCGCCCGTTAACGATTTTGCCACGCCGGAGCGTTTTCAGCAAAAGTGGGCAACGGTTTTGCGGTTCGAAAACGCGACCTAAAACACACTACCTCTTTTCCTCCCAGCCATTCTGCGGCATAACTGCCGCGTTCGCGCGACTGGCGAGAAGAGATGGGACACCATCGGGAAACGCGAACCTCGACCTGCCGCTCGCCTGGGCACCCATCCGCAACTCAGGGGAGCCCCATGTTTCTGACCCATATTTCACGGCCTTGGAATCGCCCGGCCGGGCATGTTAAGGCCACGTCATCCTTCGTCGCTAGCGAGGTAACCTTGCCATGACCAACGCCACCAATTCCTCGCTTTTCCCGAATTTCTTCACCAATTCCGTGGCGGAGACCGACCCGGAACTGGCGCAGGCGATCAGCAACGAGCGCACCCGCCAGCAGGACGAAATCGAGCTCATCGCTTCCGAGAACATCGTCTCGCAAGCCGTTCTGGAAGCTCAGGGTTCTGTGCTGACCAACAAGTATGCCGAAGGCTATCCCGGCAAGCGCTACTATGGCGGTTGCCAGTATGTGGACGTGGCTGAAAGCCTCGCCATCGAGCGCGCCAAGCAGCTCTTCGGCGTTGCCCACGCCAACGTGCAGCCCAACTCCGGCTCGCAGGCCAACCAGGGCGTCTATCAGGCGCTGATCCAGCCCGGCGATACGATCCTGGGCATGTCGCTCGACGCCGGCGGTCACCTGACCCACGGCGCCAAGCCCAACCAGTCCGGCAAGTGGTTCAACGCCATCCAGTACGGCCTGCGCAAGCAGGACGGCCTGGTCGATATGGATCAGGTTCGTCAGCTCGCCCGCGAGCACAAGCCCAAGATGATCGTGGCCGGTTTCTCCGCCTATTCGCGCGTCATGGACTGGGCCGAGTTCCGCGCCATCGCCGATGAAGTGGGCGCCATCCTCTTCGTCGACATGGCCCATGTGGCCGGTCTCGTCGCCGGCGGCCAGTATCCGAGCCCGTTCCCGCATGCCCATGTCGCCACCACGACCACGCACAAGACCCTGCGCGGCCCGCGCGGCGGCCTGATCCTGACCAATGACGACGACATCGCCAAGAAGATCAACTCGGCCATCTTCCCCGGCATTCAGGGCGGCCCCTTGATGCATGTCATCGCGGCAAAGGCCGTGGCCTTCAAGGAAGCGCTGCAGCCCGAGTTCAAGACCTATGCGGCTCAGGTTGTCGCCAATGCCAAGGTGCTGGCCGAAACGCTGGTCAAGGGTGGCGTCGATATCGTCTCCAAGGGTACGGACAACCATCTGATGCTGGTCGATCTGCGCCCCAAGGGCCTGACCGGCAAGGCGACCGAGCAGGCGCTCGAGCGGGCGCACATCACCTGCAACAAGAACGCCGTGCCCTTCGATCCGGAAAAGCCCGCGATCACCTCGGGCATTCGCCTGGGCACGCCGGCTGGTACGTCGCGCGGCTTCGGCGAGGCCGAATTCAAGCTCATCGGTGAACTCATCATCGAAGTGCTCGACGGACTCAAGGAAAACGGCGATGACAATAACGGCGCGGTGGAAGCTGCCGTCCGCGCCAAGGTGAAAACTCTCACCGACCGTTTCCCGATCTACGCCAACTAAGGTCTGTCCATGCGCTGTCCCTATTGCGGTAACGACGATACGCAGGTCAAGGACAGCAGGCCGACCGAGGATTCCGGCGCCATTCGCCGTCGCCGCGTCTGCAATGGATGCGGCGGCCGCTTCACCACTTTCGAGCGGGTTCAGCTGCGTGAGCTGACCGTGGTCAAGAAGAGCGGCCGCAAGGTACCCTTTGATCGCGAAAAGCTTGCCCGCTCCGTCTATACCGCCCTGCGCAAGCGTTCGGTGGAAACCGACCGCATCGAGCGCATGATTTCGGGCATCGTCCGCCAGCTGGAATCACTAGGCGATGTGGAAGTAACCTCCGACCAGATCGGCGAATATGTCATGGAAGGCCTCAAGGGGCTCGATGACGTGGCCTTTGTCCGCTTCGCTTCGGTCTACAAGAATTTCTCCGCCGCGGACGACTTCCGCAGCTTTTTGACTGAACTGGCCGAGGGGCAGGGCACGCTGCGGGACGACGAGTGACCGCTGTGACGGCCGAAGACCGCCGCTGGCTCGATGCCGCGGCCCGCTACGCCGCGCCCTTTCAGGGCACGACTGCCGATCATGCCGCTGTGGCCGCCCTGATTGTCGAGCCATTGAGCCAGACGCTGATTGCCCGTGCCGTGACCGGCAAGGGCGGCCGCCCGCATGCCGAGGCCGAAGCGATTGCCGCTGCCGGCTTCGACGCGGCTGGTTGCACGCTCTACGTGACGCTCGAACCCTGCAATGAGTGGAGCCGCACGCCGCCCTGCGCCGATGCGATCATCCGCTCCGGCATCATGCGCGTGGTGATCGGCGCACTCGATCCCAGCGCTGTCGGTTCGGTTGCCCATCTGGAATCGGCCGGCGTCGAAGTCATCGTCGCCCAGCATGCGCCCAGCTTCGCGCTTTACGCCGGCCGCAGCCTGCGCCAGGCAGAATCGCGCCCTATGGTGAACATCGCCCTAGTGCTCTCCGCCGACGGCAAGCTGGACCGCACAGGGCAGGGCGCCCTGACGTTGCTGGGCCCGTCCGGTCGCAACTGGCTCGACATGCTTCGTGCCAGATCCGATGCCATTTTGGTCGGTGCGGCAACGGCGCGGCTCGATCCCGATCTGACTGTCAAACTGGCCGGTCTCGAGCGCCGCACGCCGCTTCGTGTTGTGCTGTCCGGCGCTACAGGTGTCGACCGCCGCATGAATCTGATCGGTGGTTTTTCCGGCCACCGCACTGCAATCATTGCCGAAATCGACACCGCCGTGGATGCCCCGATCTCGGTCGAGACCATCCGCGTGCTGGGCGACAACGGTCGCCCCGATCTCAAGGCCGCGCTTGCCGCGCTGAGTGACCGCAAAGTGCGCAACCTTCTGGTCGAGCCCGGCCAGCGCCTGCTCGCAGCTATGCTCGAAGCCGATCTGGTGGACGGGATTTCGCTGCTGACGACGGCGCGCACCATCGGCAGCGAAGGCACGCCGGCATCGCCCGATGGCCCGCTGGTTGACCTCCTCAATGCCGCCGGCTTTGTCGAGATCGAACGCCAGCGCCTTGGCGAGGACACGCTGCTGCGATACGCAAGGCTGCTAGAGCCGGTTTGAGTTGAAGTTACCCCGACAGGCGATTATGGGACTGCGATGCCTCCAGCAGGCAGCGCGGCGCCCCTGCCGCAGAGTGAGATGAAGATACGAATGGCCGACGCCCCCAAACGCGATCCCCAAGTCGAACGCCCCGCCAACCAGCGCGGCGCGGCGCGTTTTGCCGCCGTGCAGGCGCTCTACCAAATGGATATTGGTCGCGCGACGCTCGAAGACACGCTGGCCCAGTTCGGCACCTATCACCTCGGCCGCGAGATCGAGGGTGAGCAGTACCTTCCCGCCGATGCCGATTTCTTCAAGCAGATCGTGACCGGCGTCACCAAGCACCAGATCGCCATTGACCCGGCCGTTGACCGCGCCCTCGCCGACGGCTGGCCGGTCGAGCGCGTCGATGCGACGCTCCGCGCCATCCTGCGCGCCGCCGCTTGGGAATTGCTGCGCCGCAAGGATATTCCGCCCCGCGTCGTCATCACCGAATATGTCGACGTGGCCAAGGCCTTTTACGAAGACGATGCCTCCGGCCTCGTCAATGCCGCGCTGGACGCCATTGCCCGCGAAGCTGGGTCAGACTTGACCGGCAATAAATAGTCCCGACCAATTCCGCATACGAAAAAGCCCCGGCGTGACCGGGGCTTTTCTTTTGGCTGATCCGGAGATCAGAAGCTGCTGAGAATGGAATCGATGAAGCTGCGGTCTTCGCCATAGGACGGCGTGCGGCGCGTTTCGATCGCGACGGTCTTGCCGTCCTGCAGGCCGTAGACGGCCTTGTCGACGACCTTCTTGTTCTTGTCGAAATAGACGACCAGCACGGTACGCGAGTCGTTCATGGTGAGGCCGAAAGCGGTCTGTCGCACCTTGGTCTCGACATAATACCAGGCCGACTGATCGCCGAATGTATTGGTCGACTGCGGCGAACCCAGCACCAGCTGCACCAGCTCCTGGCTCTGCCCCGTGCGAATCTGCGCCTGGGCGCTGTCGGAAATCTCGTAGCCCTGGGTCCTCGAGGTAACCAGCGTCGTGCTGCTGGTACAGGCGGCCAATGCCAGCGTCAGCATGGTGACAGCGGCGATCGGCACGAGTTTACCGGAGGCATTGCGCAGGTGCATGAATTTGACTTTCCCGATGGCTCTCGACTATAGGCTCGACAACAAGGCGACCACCCTGTAGCCGCCGGAATGTGTAGCTGCCAACTTGTCGGTCTGGCAAGCTGGCAATGGTACGGTGGGCCTGTTTGCCACCCCAAAAGGCCGATCCAGATGCTGAGCGCGTGCCCATGATCCTGTCTTTGTTCCGCAAGGACACTGCTACCGAACCGGTTTACGCCGTCTATAGCGCCATTGTGGCGCAATCCCGGCAGCCCATTTTCTATGCGCAATGGGGTGTTCCGGACACGGTGACTGGCCGTTTCGACATGATCAGCCTGCATATGGCCCTGCTGTTTCGCCGTCTCCGTGCCGAGACCGGCAGGCAGAAGGAATTCAGCCAGGCGGTGTTTGATCTTTTCTTCAAGGACATGGACCGCTCGCTGCGCGAAATGGGCGTCGGCGATCTGGGCGTGCCCAAGCGCATCCAGAAGATGGGCAATATCTTCTTCGGCCTCCTTGCTGCCATGAATGAAGCCATGGATCGCAGCGATGTCGCTGCCTTGGAAAGTGTCCTGGCGCGCAATATCTATGAGGGTGAGGTTACCCCGGAGGTGACCTTGCTCACGACCTATCTCATGGCCCAGGATCGGTATCTTGCCGGCCAGGCTCCCAATGCCATTACCAATGGCGCACTGACTTTCGAGGCCGCCGCTTGAGCGATGAATCTTCCCTTTTCGATGCCATTGTCCGTGTTGATCGTCTGCCGGCCACTGGCCGCGACCTCAAGGTTTCGCTGGACGAGGCCACCCGTCAGCGCTTGGCCGAGGAGCTCAAGCTCACGGCAATCGACTCGTTCGAAGCAGTGCTGGTCGTCACGCCTCTGCGTGGCGGAATCCGCGCCCTGGGCCGGCTCAAGGCCGAAATCGTCCAGCCGTCGGTCGTCAGCTTCGAGCCTGTCGGGCAGAAGGTGGACGAGCCTGTTGACCGCGTTTTCCTCCCCGAGCCGCATGGCCACCAAAAGCCGACACCCGGCTCCGAACTGTTCATCGATCTCGAGGATGACGACTTTCCCGATCATATCGATGGTCCCGAGGTCGATCTGAGCGCTCTGTTGATCGAAACGCTGGCGCTCGCCATCGATGCCTATCCGCGTCTGCCCGATGAAAGCCTCGATTCTCTGGGTATAGACTTGGGCAATGGACCATCCGGTCCGTTCGCCGGCCTCGAAAAGCTCAAGCAGTCCACCGATACTGAGAGCTAGGGCTACGGGCCGGGCTTGCACCGACTCCCCTATACGATATGTTTGCTTGTCTCCTCGCGAGGCGCAGAACGGGCTGAAATGACCGATACAATTACTATATCAGTGGATGCCATGGGTGGGGACAACGCCCCGCGCTCTGTCATCCACGGAGCCTATCTGGCCCTGCGCGAGCGCAAGAACACCAAGTTCATCTTCCACGGGCGCGAGGAGCTGATCGCGCCGCTACTCGACGAATTTCCGGCGCTGAAGCCGGTTTCGACCGTGCGCCATGCCGAAGTCGTCATCGCCATGGACGAAAAGCCCAGCCAGGCCCTGCGCAAGGGCAAGAATACCTCGTCCATGTGGATGGCCATCCAGGCCGTCAAGGACAAGGAAGCCGATGTCGCCGTCTCGGGCGGCAATACCGGCGCGCTGATGGCCATGTCGACCTTTTGCCTGCGTCCGATGGAGGGCATTTCCCGTCCCGGCATCGCCGCGATCTGGCCGACCCTGCGCAGCGACATCATCGTGCTCGACATGGGCGCCACAATCGGCGCCGATGCCCAGCAGCTGGTCGACTACGCCATTCTCGGTTCGGCGCTGGCGCGCTGCCTGTTCGACGACGACAATCCCAGCGTCGGCCTGCTCAATGTGGGCACCGAAGAGGTCAAGGGCCTCGACTATATCAAGGATGCCGGCAAGATCCTGACCGAGGCCTCCGGCTCGGGCTTCACCTATCACGGCTTTGTCGAAGGCGACGATATCGGCAAGGGCACGGTCGACGTGGTCGTCACCGAAGGCTTTGTCGGCAATATTGCGCTCAAGACCGCTGAAGGCACCGCCCGCCAGGTTGGCTCCTACCTTCGCAGCGCGCTCAAATCCAATCTGATGAGCAAGATCGGCGCGCTGTTCGCGACCTCCGCGCTCAATGCCCTGCGCCGCAAGATGGACCCGCGCACGCTCAATGGCGGTGTTTTTATGGGTCTCAATGGCATTGTCATCAAATCGCATGGTGGCACTGATGAAATTGGCTACAAGAGTGCGTTGGGTCTCGGTTATGAAATGGGCCGCAGCCGCTTGATCGACAAGATCGGCGAGACCATGAAGCGCTTTCCCATCAAGGCGGCGGCTCCCGCCGTTCCCGCAGCAGAACCCGAGGCGAAACAGGCGTGACCAGAACGCGTACCATTATCCGTGGCGTCGGCGGCTACCTGCCGGAAAAAATTCTGACCAATGCCGACCTGGAAAAGATCGTCGATACGTCCGACGAGTGGATCCAGCAGCGTGTCGGCATCAAGGAACGCCATATCGCCGCCGAAGGCCAGTTCACCTCCGACCTCGCGGTTGAAGCCGGCAAGAAGGCCATGGCTGCTGCCGGCGTGACGGCCGAGGACATCGACCTGATCATCGTGGCGACCACGACGCCGGACTATACGTTCCCGTCGGCTGCGACGCTGGTGCAGATGAAGCTGGGCATGCATCACGGCATGGCCTTCGACATCCAGGCCGTCTGCTCGGGCTTCGTCTATGCCCTGACCACGGCTGACAGCTATATCAAGAATGGTCTTGCCAGGCGCGCGCTGGTCATCGGCGCCGAGACCTTCTCGCGCCTGCTCGACTGGACCGATCGCACCACCTGCGTGCTGTTTGGCGACGGTGCAGGGGCCATGGTCGTGGAAGGCGTGGAACTTGCCGACGGCGAGGCCGAACGCGGCATTCTCTCATCCGCTCTCCGTTCCGATGGTCACCATTGGGACAAGCTCTATGTCGATGGCGGTCCCTCGACCACCGGCACGACCGGCCACGTGCATATGCAGGGCCCCGAAGTCTTCCGCCATGCCGTGGGCAAGATCACCGACGTGGTCTATTCCGCGCTGGAAAAGGGCGGCTATACCGTCGAGGACCTCGACTGGTTCGTTCCGCATCAGGCCAACCAGCGCATCATCGAGGGCGCGGGCAAGAAACTCGGCCTGCCACCTGAAAAGGTGGTGATGACCGTGGACCGCCATGCCAATACTTCTGCAGCCTCGGTTCCCCTCGCGCTGAGCGTTGCCGTCGCCGACGGTCGCATCAAGCAGGGTGACCTCGTGATGCTCGAAGCCATGGGCGGTGGCTTCACCTGGGGCGCAAATCTCATTCGCTGGTAAGTGTATAGAGCGCATTGACCGTAACCGTTTCAAAGCGTTAGTGTCTTATCGGGCGGAGGAACGCAGCGCCCGAAAAACGAGCCGCACGAGATATTTGTGAAGGCGTGGCGCTGATGTGGAGGGACTGGTTCCCGCGGTTTGGCACGGCCAATTCGGGTCGCGTCTATGGCTGTTCTGAACGGGGACATTGGCGTGTCCCGGCGGGGATTTTTGGACCTTTCGGCAACAAACGGGGGTGCGAATGACGCAGAAGACAATCACGCGGGCTGATCTTGCGGAAGCGGTCTATGGCTCGGTTGGCCTGTCGAGAACGGAATCGGCCGAACTGGTCGAACGGGTGCTGGAATTGATCGGGGATGCCCTGATCACCGGCGCCAATGTAAAACTCTCCTCCTTCGGATCCTTCCAGGTCCGCTCCAAGAATGAACGTATTGGGCGCAATCCCAAGACGGGCGAAGAGGTGCCGATCCTGCCCCGGCAGGTTCTTGTGTTCAAACCGTCCAACGTGTTGAAGTCCAAGATCAACAAATCTATGGTTCCTACTGGAAAATAAGCCATCCAGAGTGAGTCTAGACCGAGTTGGACAAGTCTCCAGACGCCTTCCGGACGATATCCGAGGCCGCCGATGAGCTGGACCTGCCTCAGCATGTCCTGCGCTTCTGGGAGACTCGTTTCGCAACCATCAAGCCGCTGAAACGCGGCGGTGGCCGGCGCTACTATCGCCCCGAGGATGTGATGCTGCTCCGCGGCATCCGTCACCTGCTCTATGATCAGGGTTTCACCATCAAGGGCGTGCAGCGCATCCTCAAGGATCAGGGCAGCCGCTATGTGATTGCCGTGGGCGAAGGCAAGCCGCTCGAGGATCTCCTGCCGATGATCGAAGCCGCTGAAGAGGCGAGCGACGAGGCCGAGATCGAAGACGCCGTGATGCTGTCCAATCCGGCCCTCGACAAGGAAAGCCGGGACAAGCTTTCCGACGTCCTGCGCGAACTGCTGGAATGCAAGCGCATCCTGGAACGGGCGCGGGAGCACTGAAGCGCGGCGGCAAGGCCGCAAAACCCTTCCAGTGGAAGGATTTTAGCGCTTCAGGCCATGAGGGCTATGCCCGAATGGCACGGTGTATCCACACGCTCGGAGCCCATCCTTCCCCTCACCCGCAGGCGGGAGAGGGTGGCATCGGGGCTCAAAACTAAGCCATGCGCAGGCTTGGGCGCCTCTCTGTCTCCGCCCAGAACACCAGCAGCGAACCGCCGATGATCAGCAGGAACCCCGGCCAGAACCAGACCGCGGGCATCTGGCCGAGCAGGGCCCAGCCCAGCAGGCCGCCGAGCGGGACCTTGAGGTCCGCAAAGGGCTGCAGATAGGTGGCATCAGCCAGCTTGTAGGCGACGCCCAGCAGATATTGCGCGCCCGCGGTGAGGGCGCCGAGCAGGAGCAGCAGCACCAGCCCCGTGCCCGTCGGCAGGGCAAAGGGGAAGCCGCTGGCAAGGCCCGCCGGTGTCAGCGACGGCAGGAGCCAACCCCAGGCATTGACGGCCAGCAGCACCAGCAGGTGGTTTGGCGTCATCAGCACGAGGAGCGAAATTGTCAGCGTTTCCGGTGCTTCCTCGCGAGCGAGATACTTGGTCAACACGTCCGTCGTGGCCCAGAGCGCGGCCGCCGCGATCGGGATCAGAGTGACAAGACCGAGGTCGCCACCAACGCCCGAGACAATGATCGCGCCGGCAAAGCCCATCAAGGCCGCGATGATGCGGGGCAGGGTGGCGCGTTCGCCCAGAAACAGCGTCGAGCCGATGATGATGAACAACGGGCCGGTGGCGAGCAGCGTCACCATCTGCCAGATCGGCACGCCCGAGGCGAAGCCATAGACGAAGACATGCACGCCGGTCGCCGAGGCCAGGGCGCGAAGCTGATGCGCCAGCGGGTGGCGCGTGCGCAGCTTGTCAAAGCCGATACGCAGGATCAGCGGCAGCGCCAGGATGGAAGCAATGACATATTGCCAGAAGGCCATACCGGTGGAGGAGAGGCCAAAGCCGCCATATTCGACGGGAGTCGGCAGCACCGATTGCAGCACATTGCTGCCGGCAAACAGCACGGCGGCGGTGATCATGACGAAGGCGCCGATCGTGGCGTTCTGTGCAGAAGAGGAAACCTGGTTCATGTAACGTCCTTTCCGTAACCAGTTTCCTCAGGGTTACGGGACGTTCCGGCGTGGCCACGTCCGCGCAAAAGCAACGGACGCCGGCAAACCAGCGCTGATCCCGTTCTCTTTCATCCGGACTATACCGTCGGCTCCGGAATCAAACCGGATCTGCTGACCTTGGATTTCGCCAAGCGCTCGCGGGCTTGGGCATCGCTGCCCTTACCGCCGGTGGGGAATTGCACCCCGCCCTGAGAACTATGCGGAACATCGTCCCGCGACGATGAAGATAGGGGAGGCTTTGCCGCACCGCAAGTGGATACAAGGGTGTAACTGTGCGCGAAGGGTGAACGGTGGAGAAAATCTGTTCAAGCGCAAGCGCCGCCTGCCTTGCGGTTGTCACGGGTAATGGGCGGCCGTTGGGCCAAGAACGACGAGTGGAGTGCGACCCAGGGGCCTTCTCGCCGCAAATCTCTCCACTGGAGAGATTTGCCCTTCGGGACGGGTCGAAGCATGACAATCTGGAGTCTCCTCGAAAAAGCAGGAAGCCCCGTGACTAGACGCGCTTTCTGAGAGTGATCCTGACGAACGGTACCCAAGCGCCATTGCTGCGGTGCTTCCATTCGCCCTGCAATGTCTGGTCGTTATCGCCGAAATGCCCGGCGAAGCGCTGCTGCTGGCCTTCGATCGTCAGATTGGGTCCATCTATCTGGGCGGTGAAATCATTGGTGCTGCCATCGGCATCATAACTGCGGCTGTAAAAGGTCCCGGCGTCTGCGTTGACGCCGAAAATCTCCGTCGACTGCACACGTTCTCCGTCCATCTGCGCGTCGACGTTGTGGACGAGGAAGTGGCCATTCGGCAGCCAGACATATTCATCAGTCGCCCTGGATGTGCTTTGCTCCCGGCCTTCAGCGTCGAGCGTGGTGATCTCCGTGTCCCAAAAGCCTGCGAGCGTGTTCAGGCGGGCATGGTGATCGCTGTGAAAGGCTGTGGACATGTTGTGCTCCTTGCGTGAACTCGAGACCTAGACGTTTGCCGGGTTCAAAATTCGACAGCCGCCAGCATTCCGCACTGGCCGCAGCGAGATCGGCCTGCAAAGAAAAGCAAAGGGGCCCGAAGGCCCCTTTTCAGTCTAGCCGTTGTCCAGCCAGGCGACCTGTTCGGGGGTCAGCTTGAACTCGAAGGTCTTGAGGCTATCGTCCAGCTCGGCCAGCGTGCGCGGGCCGATGAGCGGAATGGACGGGAAGTCCTGCGCCAGCACGAAGGCCAGGGCGATGTGGATCGGGCTGTGGCCGAGCTGCTTGCCCAGTTCGATTGCGCGATCGCGGCGGGCAAAGTTGCGATCATTGTACCAACAGCGCACCAGTTCCTCATTGTCGGTCTTGTCGCGACCGGCACGGTCGGTGAAGAAGCCGCGGCCCTGGCTGGACCAGGAGAAATTGGTGACCTGACGATCCTTGAGCCAGGTCTTCCAGTCATCGGTCGAGGCGGTGACGCAGCCATCCCAGATTGGCACCAGCATTTCGCTCAGGGCGAAATTGTTGGAAAGCGCCTGCGGCTTGGTCTTGCCGGTGCGCTCGGCGTAGGCGACGGCCTCGTCGAAACGCTCCTTGGTCCAGTTGGAGCCACCGAACGGGCCGCGAATGCGGCCGGACTTTACCTCGGCATCCATGGCATCGACGAACTCACCCACCGGCACGTCGACATTGTCGCGATGCATGAAATAGACGTCGACATAGTCGGTCTGCAGGCGATCGAGCGACTGGGTCAACTGCTTGCCGATGACGTCGGGATAGACCAGCGGGCTATGTGCGCCCTTGCCGATCAGTACGGCGCCTTCACGGGTGCCGCGGTTCTTGTGCCATTCGCCGAACAGTTTTTCGGTATAGCCCGAGCCATAGACAAAGGCGGTGTCGAAGATATTGCCGCCCTTTTCCCAGAAGGCGTCGAGCAGGATCGCGCCCGAGGCAAAGCTCTTGAAATCCTCAAAGCCCAGCGCGACCGCCGATGCTTCCTTGCCAAGGCCTGGAATGCTCCGCTTGGGGATGACGCCTTGGTTTGGCCCGAGCTTGCGATTGTCGAGCGTATTGACGCGGGTGGACGCCTTTTCGACCGAGAATTCGATCCCGGCATCCTTGCGCCAGGCGTCGAGCACACGGGCATTGCCCAGGCTATCGGCCCAGGTCATGCCGGGTGCGGCCAGCTCATTGCGCTTGGCGAAAATGGCTTCGGCAGCGGCATCGGCCTCGAAGGAATAGACATGGCGGTCTTCCTCGACGCTGACGGTAACCGTCTCACCATTCTTGATGACGTCGATACGGCCGCGACCCTGGTCGCGATTGCCACCGGCAAACCAGAAGTCCGGCACTTCGATCCGGCCTTCCGAGCCGTGGATGCGCAGCACATTGTCGAGATTGGCCATGACGGCGCAGGAGACCTGCGCGACGATGCCATTCTCGAAGGTGAGGACGGCGGCAGCCCAGTCATCGGTGCCTTCGGCATTGAGCTTGGCGGTGCCGGAAACCTTGACCGGATCGGCAAAACTCTTGCCCAGCGCCTGGCCGGCGATAAAGCGCGACATCGAGACCGGATAACCACCAACGTCGAGAATGCCGCCGCCAGCCAGCTTGGAGGCGAACAGGCGATGCTCCGGCTGGAACTTGCCCATGTTGAAGCCAAAGCTCGACTGGATCATCCGCACTTCGCCAATGGCGCCCGAGCGGATCAATTCGCCCAGCTTGGCTGTCTGGGGATGGAGGCGATACATGAAGGCTTCGCCAGCGAAAGTGCCGGCCTTGCGATGGGCATGGAACACTGCGTCGATTTCGAAGGACGACAGCGCCAGCGGCTTTTCGACAAGCACATGCTTGCCGGCTTCCGCAGCCTTGATCGCCCATTCGGCATGGCCGGTGTGCGGCACCGCGATATAGACGGCATCGACTTCCGGATCGGCCAAAAGCGCATCATAACCGTGCACGACTTTGGCGCCGGGGAAATCGGTGGCGAGGTTCGGCTTGTTGGGATCGCGCGTGGCAATGGCGGTGATCACGCCATGCTTGGAGCCTTTGACGCCGCCCCAGAAGGCCTTGGCGATGCTGCCCGGCCCGATAATGCCCCAGCGGATTTTTTCAGACATGAATATCGTCCTTCTAAAAGATGTCGTGGCAAGACGCCCTCCACATGAGGGCACCTGCCGATGTCGTCGGGCCTAGCGGAGCCGCTGGCCGGAAGCGTTGAACAGATAGGCGCGCTCGGGATGGATCGAAACCGTGACCCTGTCCTGATTGTCCTGCTTGCGCGATTCCTCGCGCTCGATGACCAGCCGCTCGCCGCCTGCATGGGCATAGAGATAGCTGGTCGAACCCAGATGCTCGGCCACATCGACATCGAGCGTGATATCGACACCGCCTTCGCCGGCCTCGCCGAAATGCTCGGCGCGCAGGCCCAGCGTGACCTTGTCGCCCACCGCGCCGGCCTCGACGGGCAGGGTGACCCGCACGCCCGAGAGACCACTGAGCTCAACCGTGGTACCGGCCGTCTTGTCGACGATGCTGCCAGGCAGAAAATTCATCTTGGGCGAGCCGATGAAACCGGCGACGAACTGATTGGCCGGATCGTCATAGAGGTCGAGCGGGCGGCCAACCTGTTCCACCACGCCTTCACGCAGCACGACGATCTTGTCGGCCAGGGTCATGGCCTCCACCTGGTCGTGGGTTACGTAGATGATGGTGGTCGAGAGCTCCTTGTGGAGGCGCGCGATCTCGATGCGCATATGCACGCGCAATTCGGCGTCGAGATTGGACAGCGGCTCGTCGAACAGGAAGACTTCGGGGTGCCGGACGATGGCGCGGCCGATGGCGACGCGCTGGCGCTGGCCGCCAGACAACTGTTTGGGCAGGCGGTCGAGCAGGGGACCGAGCTCAAGAATGCGCGCGGCCTGATCGACCTGGCGGGCGATCTCGTCCTTGGACTTGCCGGCGAACTTGAGCGCAAAGCCCATGTTCTCGCGCACCGTCATATGCGGATAGAGCGCATAGGTCTGGAACACCATGGCAATGCCGCGCTGGGACGGATCGACATCGTTCATCCGCGCAGTGCCGATGACGAGATCACCGCTGGTGATCTGCTCAAGCCCCGCAATCATGCGGAGCAGGGTGGATTTGCCGCAGCCCGACGGGCCGACGAAGACGACGAATTCCTTGTCGGCAATATCGAGGCTGACGCCCTTGATGACTTCCAATGATCCGAACGCCTTGCGGACGTCGCGCAGTTCGAGACTGGCCATGACTGTGTTCTCCCGTTCGGACTATTTGACCGCGCCCAGCATGCCTTCGACGAAGCGGCGCTGGAGCACAAAGAAGATGATGAGGGTGGGTAGGGTGGCGAGGACCGTGCCGACGAAGATCATGCCGTAGTCGGGCGTATAGGCCGAGGTGAGGGCCGACACGACGAGGGTGATGGTCTTGTTGTTCTCGGTCTGCAACACGATCAGCGGCCAGAGGAAATTGTTCCAGTTGGCCATGAAGGTGATGATGGTCGCCGCCGCATAGGTAGAACGCATGACGGGCAGATAGACATAGAGAAAGATCTGCCATTCCTTGAGCCCGTCGATCTTTGCCGCATCACGCAACTCCTTCGGAAAGGCCTTCGTGGCTTGGCGGAAGTAGAAGATGATGAAGATCGAGGCGATGCCCGGCAGGATCACCGCCGCCGCCGTATTGACCAGCTTGGCCTGCGAAATCATCACGAACAGCGGCACCATCAGCGCCGCAAACGGGATGGACAGCAGGAGCAGCAGGAAGGCGAAGATCCGCTCGCGGAACCTGGAGCGGAACACCTCGAAAGCGTAACCGGCCAGTGACGAGATGATCAGCGTCAGCACAGTGCCGACGCCGGCGATCAGGATGGAATTCCAGAACACCCGCAGCACGTCGATCTGGGTGAAGAAGGCCGCGATATTGTCGAACAGGAAGGTGCCCGGGCTCGACTTGCCGCGGATGATGTCGGCCGACCGGTTGGTCGTGCCGATCGCCATCCAGATGAATGGAAAGATCGAGACGAAGGCCGCGATCGACAGTGCGATATAGACCAGCCCGCGGCGGAGATAGGAGAGGGTCATGCGGTCCTCCTGTCGCGGGCGATGAGGAACTGCAGGAAGCTCAGGATAGCCACGATCACGACGATGACCCAGGAGACGGTGGCCGAATAGCCAAAGCTGGGCATGAACTTGAAGGTGAGGTTGTAGATGTAGAGCGACAGCGTCAGCGTGGAATCTGACGGTCCGCCCTGCGTGATGTTCTGCACCTCGTCAAACAGCTGCAAGGTGCCGATGGTGGAGAGCACCGTGGTGAACAGGATCACCGGCTTCAGCATGGGAATGGTCAGGTAACGGAAGCGCGCCCAGGCGGGCACGCCGTCGATCCTGGCGGCCTCGTAGATCGAGCGGTCGATATTCTGCAGCGCGGCCAGATAGAAGATCATGTTGTAGCCGGTCCAGCGCCAGGTGATGGCGAGGATGATCAAAACCTTTGCCCAGAAGGGGTCGGAGAGCCAGGCAATCGGCGAGCCGATGATATGGAGCGCCAGCAGCGCCTGATTGACCACGCCCTCGGTCGCGAACAGCGACTTGAAGATGGTCGAATAGGCGATCAGCGAGGTGATGCAGGGGAGAAAGATCGCGGTGCGGAAGAAGCCGCGGAAGCGAAGCTTCGGATCATTGAGGGCCACCGCGAACAGCAGCGCCAGGATGATCATGATGGGCACCTGGACAGCCAGGAACAGCATCGTATTGCCGAGTGCCCGCAGGAACACGCCGTCCTGCGTCAGGCGCATGATATTGGCGAAGCCGCCAAAGCTCAAATTCATGCCGCGCCCGGTCTGCAGGCTCATCCAGAGCGACCAGACGATCGGATAGATCATGAACAGTCCGAGCAGGACCAATGCCGGTGCAACAAACAGCCAGCCGTTTATCTCTTCCCTGCGGGTGAGATTTCCTTGTGCCAAAGCGCCGCCCTCCCTAGCGGTTGTTTCTGATGGAAAGGACCGGGCACCGAGAGGCGCCCGGCCAGGGGGAGGTTACTGGGTCTGCTGCTGGGCCTGGGCGTTGATGGCCTGGAGGGCCTCGTCAACGCTGCCGCCCTGGGCAATGGTGGGGAGCTGGGCTTCGACGGCCGAGCGCACTTCATCGGTGAACAGGCCGTAGTCGATCGGGGGCACTTCGCTCAGCCACTGCGAGAAGCGCTGCCACACCGCTTCGCCGCCGAAGAATTCGTCAGACGACTGATAGGCTTCGCCTTCACGAGCGGCGAGCAGCGAGCCGACGGCACCCTGGTTGACTAGGATCTGCTGGTAGAAGTCGACGTCCTGGGCCCAGATCTGGTTGAGGAAGTCGATGGCCTCTTCCTTGTTGGGCGCGGACGACAGGACGAACCAGCTCGAGCCGCCCCAGTTACTGGCGTTGATCGAGCCTTCGAAATCCATGCGCGGGATCGGGGCGACGGCCCACTTGCCCGACTGGTCGGGATTGGCCTTGATCGTACCGGTCATCCAGACTCCGACGGGAACCGAAGCGGTGCGGCCCGAGGTGAAGGAGCCGGTATAGTCGGCCCAGTCGGACACGGGTTGCACGAGGTCGGCGGCGAACAGCGCGGCATAGGTCTCGAGCGACTTCTTGAGGGCGGCGTTTTCAAGGATGTTGAGGCTGCCATCCTCGTTGAAATACCACTGGCCGGTGGAATGCATCATGGCGCTGACGAGGCCGGTTTCGGCAAAGTCGACGTCGAGCAGCTTGTGGCCGGTCTTTGCCTGCACAACCTTGCCGATCTCGATCAGCTGGTCCCAGGTGATGTTTTCGAGGTCTTCGGCGGTAAAGCCGGCTTCACCGAAATAGTCGGAGCGGTAGAAATAGCCGGTCACGCCGGAGTCGAACGGCACCGAATAGGACTTTCCGTCCAGCGTCGCAGCCGCGACCTTGTACTGGGCGAAGGCGGCCATATCGATCGTATCCGACAGCGGCTCGAAGGCGCCGGGGAAGGACTGCAGGTATTTCTGCGCCACGTCGTCCTGGATCAGCACGATGTCGGGCAGGCCATCGGTATTGCCGGCCAGCAGCTGGGTCTGCAGCTTGAGACGGATATCATCCTGGGTGGAGCTGTCATCGATGATGACATTGGCTTCCGGATTGATGGCTTCGTAGCGCTCGGCGGCCAGGCGCATGGCATTGCCGTTGAAATTAGGATCCCAGACCCAGACGGAAATGTCGCCGGCGAAGGCGGCGGTCACACTCAGCATGCTCACGCCCGTCAAGGCGGCAAGGCGCGTCAGCCGCGCGGAATTGCGGTTCATTGTAGTCCTCCCTTTTCGTTTGCTCTTCCTCTGAGCACTCCCTAGGCTATTCATATTACAAATGGCGTCCATCCAAAAAGGTAGGCGGACTTGGCGGAAAGTAAGATGGACGGACGGGTCTATTATGTGCCTGAGGCCGACGGGGTAGAGCGGCTGCCCACCACACTGTCCATGTTCAACGCTGCGCCACCAGTCATGCTGGCTCCGCACTGGCATGCCCAGGTGGAGGTGAATTACATCGTCCGGGGCTGGGTGAATTATCGGATGAGCGGTCACACCGTGCGCTTCGAACAGGGCGATCTGGCGCTATTCTGGGGCGGCTTGCCCCATCAGCTCGATGATGCGGCCGACGACGTCGTTTATGCTGGCGGCCATCTGCCGCTGGTGCATTTCTTCCGCCTGCGCCTGCCCCAGGACGTGCAGTCGCGACTGATGCAGGGCGCCACGCTGATCACCAAGGCGACGGACGCCTCCGATCCGCTCAACTTCGAGCGCTGGAACACTTATGCGCGATCGGGCGACCCGATGAAGGCCAATATGGCTATCGAGGAACTGCTGCTGCGCATCGAGCGCATCCGCTTCGATCCCTATGACCTGCTGCTCGGGCGTGCGGCGGCGGGCAATGGCGTGGTCGGGCTGGATCATCACTCTTCGCCCATCGTGGTGCGCATCTGCGATTTCATCGCCGACAATTTCCGCGAGGAGATCGATTCTGCCGACATCGCCCAGGCGGCAGACATCCATCCCAAATATGCGATGAGCGTATTCAAGAAGTCGACCGGCATGACGCTCAACGACTATGTAAACCTGATGCGGCTGAGCTATGCCCAGGCCCTGTTGATGCAGGACGAGGCCAATGTGCTGCAGGTCGCCATGGACAGCGGCTTCGGCTCGCTCAGCGCCTTCAACAAGTCCTTCCGCAAGATCTCCGGCACATCCCCCAGCGATTTCCGCCGCGACGTGCGCACCCGGCCCAATGCAACGGCGCCGCTGCGTCTGCGCACCGCGCATATGAACTGAGACGCCCTAGCGCGCCAGATAGATCGGATTGCTGAGGGCCCGGCGGACCGGTTGGTCCATAACCTTCTCGCGGTCAAGCAGCGCGGCCTTGCTGGCGTCCAGCATGGGCATCAGCTCGGCGATGATGCGTTCGCGACTGGCCACGGCGATGATTTCGGCGCGGATGAAGCCGATGACGCCGTCGAGGGAGAGAGTGGTCTGCCACTCATCCTCCGGGATATCGAGTGTGGCGATCAGGCCGCTGGCATCGACCAGGGACAGCTGGTCACCCTTGGCCCCGCGTATGGTGACATCGAGGGCGGTGATTTTTTCGACGACGCCGCCCATGACCGCAGGGCCAGCGCTGATTTCGAGATGCGGCCCACTGGGCGATTCCGTAACATAGCCGTAACCGGATTTGAGCGCCGCGAGCACGGCATCCTCGCTGAGTTCGGGAAGGTGAAGCACGGTGGTCGGCCGCGCCAGCACCAGCGGTCCCTCCGGCCTGAGCTCGGCAGGCTGGTGATAGTCCGAACCGCCGATCAGCGAAATGCGGCGACCGGAAACGAGCCGCTGCTGGTACTTTTCCAGCGCCTGCCAGTTGAGGTCGAGCCATGCCGATTGCCAGACCTCCTGGCAGTCCACCTGGGGTAAGTCATAGTTCCAGGTGATGGGCTGCTTGTCGTGATTGATCGACAGGAGCCCGCCACGCTCGTGAACCAACTGTGCCAGCACATGTGCATCGCTGGGCTTCGTCATGCGGAAGTCGATCCATTCGTCCAAGCCGAAGACATTGGCATGGCCGACCGCGGTGGTGACCTCCATGCCGCGCACAAAGACCAGATCGGGCGATGAGGCAGGGTGGAAATAGCGGCGCTGCGAGATGGTGTTGTGATCGGCCACGGCAAGGAAATCCAACCCGGCCTGTGTGGCCGCCGCATGCAGCGTCTCGGGTGCGCCGCGGGCATCGGAATGGAAGGTGTGGCAATGCAGGTCGCCCCTGTACCAACCCGCGCCCGCGCGAACCGGGCGGGTGTGCACCGGCTGTGGCGCGATCGGGCGAGGGGAGGCGTCCAGATCGACGAAAACGGTGAGGTTCACCCCCGCTTCCGGCACCTTGTAGAGGCCGAGAATGACATTCCAGGTTCCGGCTGGGATTTCGCCATGGATATAGCCGGGTGACGCGTCATCGGTTGCGACAAAGAAGCGGTCGCGGGCGCCGCCGCTCCAGCCGCGAAAGCCCTGCTGTGTCGGATAGCCTGTGTCGCGCGGATCAAAGGCGCCCAGATCGATGACGCAGTCGGGGGCGAAGGCGTAGTCCAGCCTGACATCGATCCGCGTCGTCCCGGCCGGCACGTCGAAAGGCAAGTAGAAATAGGGATTTGCGGCCTGATCGGCGCGAGTGACGCGGTGGGTGATCTGCATGGGCTATTCCTTGACGCCGCCGACGGTCAGGCCGCGGATCAGATATTTCTGCATGAAGGGGTAGAAGACCAGCAAGGGGACCAGCGCCACAACGATCGCCGCCATGGTCACATTTGGCGCAATGAAGTCATTGGTCGAGGTTGCACCGTCGCCCATGATCACCGACTGCAGGGCGATCTGCAGCGTGATCTTCTGCGGGTCGTTGATGAACAGCAGTGGCTCGATGAACAGGTTGTATTTGTGCACGATCTGGAAGGCGGCGACTGTCAGGACGCCGGGTAGCGCCAGGGGCAGGTAGAAGTCCTTCAGCAGTTTGAAATGCCGAGCCCCGTCGATGCGGGCGGACTCGATCATGGATTTGGGGACCTGTTCGAAATAGGTCTTCATCAGCAGGATCGAGAAGGCGGAGACCAGTTCGGAAACGATCAGCGACAGCAGCGTATTGAGCAGCATGAATTGCTTGAACACTACGAACAGCGGCACGAGGATGACCTGCGTCGGAATGGTGAGGGTGAGAAGGATCACTCCGGCAATGATCTTGCGGCCGGGCAGGTCTTCCTGGATCAACACATAGCCGCCCAGCGCCGACAAGAGCACATGCAGCACCGTGCCGACCACGGTCACATAGAGCGTATTGGCAAAGGGCAGCAGGAAGTTGAGCCGCCGGAACAGCGTGTCGAAGCCTTCGAGCGAGAACTCGCTCGGCCACAGTTTCGTGCCCGGCTGCAGCGAGCCATATTTGCTGGAAAAGGCCGTCGCAAGAACCGACCAGAGCGGGACGATCATGGTCAGGGCCAGGCTACCAAGGATTAGCCAGGCGAGAATCTGGGCTGTGCGTCCGCGCAGCATGTCAGCGCTCCTCTTCGGGCTGGCGGGTCGCCATCTGGGCAAGGCCCGATATGGTCAGTGAGACCATCAGCAACACCACGCCGGCGGCGCTCGCGACGCCCAGGTCGAAGTTCAGGATGCCGCGCTCGTAGGTGAAGATGGCCAGCGTCCTGATCTGGTCGGCGGTGCGACCGTTGAGCATCAGGAAGGCCGAGTCGAAGGTGCGCAGCGACCCGAGGAGCGTGATGAGGAAGACCACGCGGATCATCGGCATCAGATGGGGGATGATGATGTCGCGGACCTTGCGGAAATTGCCGGCTCCATCGATATCGGCGGCTTCCAGGATGTCGGGGCTGAGCGAGAGCAGGGCAGCCAGATAGATCAGCGCGTGAAAGCCGATGTCCTTCCAGACGGTCAGGGCAATGACCATCGGGCGCGCCCAGGACGGATCGGCGAAGAAATTGATCGGCTGGTCGATCACTCCGGTGCCTTCGAGCAGTGTGTTGACGAGGCCGATCGGAGACAGCGTGTTGATCCAGACGCCGACGATGATCACCCAGGACAGAAGATATGGGGTGTAGATTGCCGTCTGCATGCCGCGCTTGGCCCATTCCGGGGTAATCTGCGCCAGGGCAATGGCCGGAAAAATCGGCAGGACGGTGCCGATGATGGTGATCCCGCCAGCCAGGATCAGCGTGTTCCAGATCGCCTGCCAGACTGCGGGCGTGGAAAACACCTTGGCGTAATTGTCCAGCCCGATGAAGCCGACCGGACCGAGCAGGCCGGCCTTCTGGAAGGACAGGAAGATGCCCTGCGCCATGGGATAGAACAAAAAGGCACAGAAATAGGCAAGGATCGGCGCGATCAGCAGGTAGAGCGGCCAATGGCGACGGATCCTGTCCAGCATCGATAGTCTCCGGGAGGGGAGGGACCACGCCAGGGCGCGGTCCCCATTGGCTCTATTCGTCGATCAGGCCGGCTGTGAGCAGTTCGGCATGCATGGCAGCCACGGCTTCGGCGCCGGTCACTTCGCCGAGCATGGCCTGGAAGGCATGCTTTTCAACGATCGGTGCGGCTTCGGTCCATTCGGCAGGCAGATATTCCATCGTGCCGTGTTCAAGGGCGATGGCCTGGGCCTCTTTCACGCCGGGCAGGGCCGGGAAGGGATTGGTCCAGGTGGTCGAGGCTACGCGTGGCGCGCCATGGTCGAGGCCATGGGCCTTGCCTTGCTCGGTCAGTTCGTACTGACCATCGGCGCTCTTGTTGTAGTCCACGCCTTCGACGCCCAGCGTGCCCATGATGTAGCCGGGCTCGGAATGCCAGAACTCGAGGAACTTGATGGCGTTTTCGGGATGCTCGGCATTGGCCGGCACCATCCACAGCGAGGCATCGCCGCGACGCAGGATGATCTCGCCATCGGGCCCCGGAACACCGGCAACACCCTTGGCCTCGAACGGGCTGTCAGGGTGGTCGGTGGCCATGATATTGTTGAACAGGCCAACCCAGGCGTCCCAATAGGTCACGGTAGCGACGCGATCGGTCATGAACAGGTTACGGAAATCGGCCGAGCCATTGGTGGTGAAGTTCGGATCGAGCAGGCCTTCCTGAGACAGCATGCCGAACCAGTCATAAATCTCGGCGGCGTCGTCACTCGCATAGGGAATGGTGCGCTTGCCGTCGGCCAGCACATAGCCGGCCTTGACGCCGGCTGCCGACATGAAGCCCTGGATGTCATAGAGCTTGGACAGCGACAGGCCATAGGCCTGCTTGTTGTCCTTGGCCCAGGTGAAGAAGGCATGCCAGTCGTCGAGGCTCGCCGGGGCGTCCATGCCGGCTTCGTCCAGCCAGTCCTGGCGCACAGTCGGCAGCGTGCCGCCCTCGAACTTGTTGGGGACGGCCCATTTGCGGCCATCACGATCAAACAGCGCCCATTCGGCGGCCGGGATGACAGTCGCATTCGAAAGCTGCGCCGACGCCGCAACGAGATCGGTCAGGTCGGTGACGGCGCCTTGCTCGACGAGGCCGGGCAGCATTTTGGAATCGCCATAGATCAGGTCGAAGCGCTCGCCGCCGGCCAGTGAGGTGAAAAGGACATTGTTGTAGTCGGCGGCCGGCTTGATCATCTCGATATCGAGACCGAGATGTTTTTCCAGCTCTTCGACAAATTGGGCGTGTTCCGCATCGTCCTTGCCGCCTGTAACGGCACTGAGGATGCGCAGGTCGGCAGCCAGAACGCTGCTCGACATCAAGGCGAGGGCGAGCGCGGAGACGCTCATAGCCCGGAAGATGTTCATGTCCATGTCCTCTCTCTGGCGCTGATGGAGACGCTGTCGGCATCAGGCGGCGGTGTCCTAAGCCGGTTAGGACAGGTATATGAAAGCGTGTTCAATAAATGGGGCGGGTTGCGAGATGCGTTCCGCTCGAGGGGTGAGATTGCACCTGAGGGTTATGGCATTTCGTTCGTCTTATGCTATTGCCAAATCCCAATAGTCGCGCTGAAAAATGAAAGCGTATTCAATCTGGAGGGGTTGGTGACGAGAAAGCTGGAAATGCCCGTTGGGCGCGCAACAGCGGAAATGGTGGCGGAACGGGCCAATGTTTCGCGCGTGGCGGTATCGCGCGCCTTCAATCCCGGTGCGTCCATCAAGCCGGAAAAGCGGGCGCTGATTCTGGAGGTCGCCAGGGAGCTCAACTACACACCCGACTGGGCTGCGCGCGCGCTGGTCAGCGGTCGGACCCATCTTGTCGGCATCATCGTGCCCGACAGCTACGGCCATTGGGAAAGCCAGGAAATCGATGCACTGACCACCGCGCTTCAGCATGAGGGCTTTGCCACGCTGATGATCAAGACCAGCACCGGCTATTCCATGGATGAGCGGCTGCTGTCCTATATGGGGGGCTTCAATCCCGACGCCGTCATCGCCTTTGTCGAGAATGTCACCCCCAGCACGCTGTCGCGTTACCTGACCCGCGCCGTGCCCATCTATATTCACTATCCGCTTCCCGGCGAGACACCGGGAGCAGCCGATGACAGCGAGCCTCTTCACGACCGGCTCAATGTGACCCAGCAGGAAGGCATTGATCAGGCGGTGGCACTTCTGCAGGGCTATGGCTGCAAGCGCGTGGCTTATGTTTCGGGGCTTCCCAAGGCACGCGCCAGCGTCTCGCGGGAAAAGACCCTGCGCGCCGTGATGGCGGCGCGGGGCATGGCCGAGCCGACCGTGGTGCAGGGCGATTTCAGTTACGACGCAGCCTTCCAGGCAACGCTGGATTTGTTTCGCGTCGGGCAGGGCGCCGATGCCGTCTTTGCTGTCAACGACGTCAGCGCCTTCGGCGTGCTCGACGCCTTGCGAGATGAACTCAACCTGCGCGTGCCGCAGGATGTGAAGGTGATCGGTTTCGACGATATCGAACAGGCCCATTGGCGCAGCTACAATCTCACAACGGTAAAATTCGATCTGCACGCGCGTGTCCGCGCCTTCGTGCGCCTGATCCTGCGCCGGCTTGCCGATCCGACGGCGCCGGCATTCGAGGAAACCCTGGGCACGCGACTGGTCGTGCGCGGCACTGTCGGCTGAAAGAGAGACCCATGGCCAACAAGACCATCCACCTCATCTACAAGACCCATCTGGACATTGGCTTTACCGACCACGCCGCCAAGGTCCGCCGACAGTATCATGAGCAGTTCCTGCCCCAGGCCATGGCGACCGGCGAGCATTTTTTCAACGAGAACCCGGACGAGCCACAGTTCATCTGGACCACAGGTGCCTGGCTGATCTGGGATTTTCTCGACACCCAGAACGCCGACACGGTGCGTCGACTGGAGCGGGCCATCGAGCGTGGGCTGATTGCGTGGCACGGCCTGCCCTTCACCACCCATACCGAGTTGATGACCCCGGCGGTGTTTCGCGCCGGGCTGTCCTATGCACACGAACTCGACCAGCGCTTCGGGCGGAAAACCATCGCCGCCAAGATGACCGACGTGCCCGGTCACACGCTGGGCATGGTGCCGCGTCTGGCTGAAGCCGGCATCCGCTTCCTGCATCTGGGGGTCAATACCGCCAGTCCCGTGCCCGATGTCCCGCCCATCTTTCGCTGGCGGGCGCCCGATGGCAGTGAAGTGGTGGTGATGTATCAGGGTTCCTATGGCGCCACCGACTTTCCGGCGGGCGAGGACATTGGCCTGGGCTTTGCCCACACCAATGACAATGCCGGGCCACAGAGCGTCGGCCAGACCGTGGAATTGCTGCGCGACATGCGCGAAGAACATCCCGGCGCAACGATCAAGGCCTCGACGCTCGACGCATTCGGCGCCGAAATGTGGGCGCGGCGGGAAAGATTCCCCGTGGTCACGTCCGAGATCGGCGACAGCTGGATCCACGGCGCCGGCACCGATCCGATCAAGCTGGCACGTTTCCATGCCCTGCAACGGCTCTACGGCAGCTGGGGCGAGGCGGTCGACGACAGGCGCCGCGCCTTTGGCAGGGGCCTCGCCATGGTGGCCGAGCACACCTGGGGCGTCGACATCAAGACCTATCTGCGCGATGACAAGGCCTGGGACCGGGCAGATTTCGACAAGGCAAGAACCAGCGACTATCGCTTTGCCTATGCCGAACAATCCTGGGCAGAACAGCGCGCCTATCTCGATGCGGCGGTGGCCGTGCTGGATGCCGCCGACCAGGTTGCGGCCCACGCCGTGCTGGCCGATCTGGAGCCCGATGAGGCGCTTGAGCCGGCAGCGGGTGACCATCTGTTCGATGCCGGCTGGGTAGCACGGCTTGATCCTGAGACTGGCGACGTAACGTCCATCACCTCACCCCAGGGTGTGAGCATGGTGGCCAACATCGGCTATCGCCACGAAAGCTATGACAGCGCGGAAATGCAGAAGCACCTCGATGCCTATCTGCAGCATCGCGCGACCTGGGCCGTGCTGGACCACGACAAGCCAGGACTTTCCACCGCTCGCACGGCGCGTACGGCCAGCTTCGCACCCTTGTTTCAGGGTGTCGCCAATGTGAACCGGGCGACGCTCGACATGCCGGAGGAAGTCGCAAATTCTCTCGGGTCGCCACCGCGATGCGAGGTACGCATTCGCGGTTTGAGCGAAAACTCTGCCGAACTGACCCTTGTCCTCCGTGACAAGCCGGCCCACCGCATGCCGGAGGCGGGATTCTTGCAAATCCTGCTTGGCGCATCAGAGACGCGTTTCCGCAAGATGGGACTGTGGCACCGCGGGGCAGACCTTGCGCGCAGAGGTGGTGGTCAACTGCAATCGGTAGAGCAGGTGGAGCTAAGCACGGCCGGCATCCGGCTGACCATCACGCCACTCGATGCCAGCCTGATGGCGCCAGCTGGCGCGCCCTTCATGCCCTTCCAGCCGGAGCAGCCCGATTTCAGCCAGGGCGTCCGCTTCAATCTCTACAACAACAAATGGGGCACCAATTTCCCCATGTGGTGGGAAGGCAGTGTTGCCTTCCGCTTCCTGTTGAAGCTGTCGGTTGAGTAGGACGCCTGCCAGACTTGTCGACAGGTCAAAGAGGACGGCCCTAAAGGCCTGCCTGCTCCTGTCCAAGCGCAGCGGTGGCGCGGTCCTGCCGCCACCAGCCGCGTGCCCGGACAAAAGCGACCGCCTTGCCTTCCATCCAGCTGTAGATGTGCGATGTGACGATGGCGAAGCAGATCGCTCCAATCAGGGCCAACCATGGGACTGGTCCGTGGAAAACCCGGATGACCAGCGACTTGATCTGGAAATGGCTGAGGTAGATGAACATCGACGATGCGGCGATTTCCGCAACGATCGTCTTGACCACTGCCGGAACCTGGAACTCGCTCCAGAACAACAACAGAGCCGTTGCACCCAGAAGGTAGGCGCCGCCCGATGTGATGCCGAAGTGGCCCAGAATGGCCAGCGAGACGATGGCCATGGTCAGTGCGCGGCTCCTGGTATCGCGGGCGGTCGCAATCATCATGCCGCATCCAACGGTCCACATGTACCAGATCGGCGTGCGGTGGTAGATGAAATTGGTGTCCCAAACGCGTTCAGACAGCGCGCTGATTCCGATTGAGGCGATGATGATCACGGTGCAGACTAACAGCGGGGAACTGCGCAGCCAGTCGCGCATCTTGGGAATTGCCAGCAGGGCGGCAATGATCAAGAGCAGCTGCATGTAGATTTCGGCGAAGTAATAGTAGGCGATGTGATACTCGCTCGGATCGAACCAGTTCGAAACCAGCGTCAGCGGCTTGAACTCGAATGTTCTCGCGAGAACCTGCATGGTTATGATCACCAGCACCGTGGGTATTGCCACGCGCAGGACGGTCCAGAAGATCGGCGTGACATTCCCCGTACGGCTGATCTCCGGCCACTGGAAGCGCATGACGCTGTAGCCGCATAGCAGAAACAGAAAATAGGCGGCGCCCCAGTTGCTGCTGTAGACAAACGTGTCCAGGTGCAGGGCAACAATGCAGATCATGAAGAAGGCACGCGTCAGCGTAGCTGCTTCCAGCCGCCGCCAGAGCTTTTTGCCACCTGCCGCAGCTGGATTTTGAGCCGCTTGCGTGGATCGCAACGCTTCGAGCTGAGCCACCGTCTGCGACTCCCAGCCGCTGGGCAACAAGCCAAAGCGGTCCTCGAAGCCGAGCGAAAACTGGATGTAGCTGAGCGAGTCTCCGCCCATGGTCTCGAAACTGTCGTTCGTGCCAATGTCGCGCCCTGGAAAGAATTCCCTGAAGAAGGCGTGAACATCCTGTGAGGACGATTTGTCGTTTCTAGCCTGAGGCGCGGACGCGCCGGCGGCGTTTCTCCGCTCGACAAAATCCTTTGTCAGTTGACGGCGCTGGGGCTTGCCGGTGGCGGTGCGGGGCAGGACTGGCAGGACTTCGACGTGAAGCGCATCGCCCGAGGATACGCCCAGCTCTTTCAGCGCCTGGGCTGAAGCATTGCGCAGGCGTTGCGCATCGAGGTCCGCAACTTCCGTTGCAACGAGGACGCCTTCGCCGCGCAGGGCATCCGGCACCTTTGTAACGACGACCTGACCTGTCTGGCCGAGGATGGCGCCGATCCGCGCCTCGAGCATGTCGGGGTTGATCTTGATGCCGCCACTGTTGATCAGGTCGTCGGCTCGGCCGTCGAAATAGAGATGACCGTCCTGCATGTGGCCCAGGTCGCTGGTCTGCAGCCAACCATCAGGATCACGCAGCGCCTGCAACTCCTCGGCATCGATGCGCCATTCGGCGACATGCGGTCCGCGAATACGGATACGACCGTCGTCCGAGATGCCCACTTCGGTCTTGCCGACCGGCTTGCCCACCGAGTCCAGCAGGCCATCGTCGGCCTCCGATATCCGCAGAAAGGTGCTGCGCGAGGCTTCGGTAAGTCCATAGTGCTGGACAATGCGGGCATTGGGGAACAGGTCTCGAATGGCGCGCTTCTCGGCGCCGGTCATGAATTGCGAACCGATTTCCAACCAGCGCAGGTTCTTGCCGGCGTCGCCAATCACCGCAGGTTTTTGCAGGACGATGCGCAACAGGGTAGGGACTGCGGACAGAGCATTGATCTCTCCGGCCCGCAGCATGCGGGCGATTTCGGCAGGGTCGAAGCCGTGCGCCGGCAAATAGGACTGGCCACCCGCTGCACTAACGGCGCGGATGCGGCCCATGCCGAAACTATAGGTTACCGGGACGCCTACATATTCGCGCACCGCATTGGTCAGCGCCATCTGGTCAATGATGCGCTCGGCCGCGTCTGCAAGATTGGCATAGGTCAGGACGATGCCTTTGGGCTTGCCTTCTGTGCCGGATGTGTAGGTGATTTGCGCCGGAAGGTCGTCGTGGATGAGGTCGTGCTGTGCCGTGAACCAGCCGCTGCCCATGTCAGGCGTGATGCATCGGTCGATCGCAATACCGGTCAAAGCCTTAGCAAAGGCTTCATCTGGAACGTTGACAAGCGGCTGTCGCGCCGCGTTGAGAGCGAAGACGCTCTCGATATAGGACAGTGAATTCCGCGTAACGAGCGCGGTTGCCGTTAACGTTTGATGGCGCACTCTAGCAATCCTGCGATGACCGCCCTGATCGGCGGTTCAAGTAGGAGTAGCATGGAGTGTCTACTGGTCCCAAGTAACGTTAAAAATAAAGTCGGACGAATGCTTAATGTGTATTTCGGCTTGTAAACAACGGATTTTTCGTATTACGCGCCTGTTTTTGGTTAATAAGATGGCCTTTAAGTACACGGAAAAGTGCCGGCTCAGCCACAGTTGTTGACCCTCCCGCAATCAAGCTGACACCAGACGGACCAAGCCGGAAAAATATAGCCGTACCATCACAGCCGCCCAGCGCCGATGCCGGCCAGCCGGTCGAGCTGACCGTTTCACTGACCGGCTTTTCCACGGCGTCCAGTTGCTCGGTGGAGTTGAGCAACTGACGGATGTCGCTCAGCTTTCCGAACGGTAGCGGAACATGAGGAAGTCGGCCGGCCGGGCCTTGCCGTTCAGATCCTGCGCCGCCATGCCCACGAAAGTGCCGGTGAAGCTGCCGCCGCCGACCGCGACGCTGGCTTCATCGGACAGGATGGAGCCATCCAGCTCCGGGCCCAGCGGGGTGAGGTCATCGGGCGACGTTACGCTGTAGTAAAATTGCAGGCGGGCGTTTTTCATGCGCATGGCCAGGTGGATGGCGCCTTCCTGTGGCAGGGGGATCGGATCGGCCAGCCAGGCCAGATGCCCGCCGCGGTTTTCCGCAACGGCGCCAGTCAGCAGCAACTCGCGCTGCCCGTCCGAATGCGCTGAGACGCAGGCATAATAGAAGGCGTGGCGGCCGTAATAGGCAGTGAGCCCTGCCATTTCGCGCTCGTTGCGTGGCGAAAATTCCAGCGTTGTGGCGGCCGAGAAGTCGAGGTCGGTCTGGCGGCGGGCCACCAGCGCCTGTTCGAACCAGGAACCGATGGATTCTCGGCCGAAGAGGCGGAGGGCGCCAGGACATTCGTCGAGCGAAAAGATCCGCTCGGGCAGAGGTGTGCGCAGCCACTGGAAGTCACTGTCGAGCGGCCGGCCTGCGGCAAAGGCATAGAGCTTTTCCTTTGGTCGCGGCAGAGGCGTGCCGGGCACTTCGACCTCCAGCGCGGGCAGGGGGCCCTGGATGACATAGAGCCAGTCGTCATCACGCCACTCGCAGCGCTGAATAGCGGTTTCCCGGCCCAATATGGAGCGGTGCTTGTGCGTCACCGGGCGGCTCATCAGGTGCACGAGATAGGGCACGCCGTCAGGCGTTTCGACGATGTCGCCATGCCCGGCGCGCTGGATGGGATGCAGCGGCGTATCCTTGGTGGTGAGGATATGGACATCCGGATGCATCTCGTAGGGTCCGAGCAGATCGCGCGAGCGGGCCAGCGTTGCCGCATGGCCCGTTCCGGTGCCGCCTTCGGCGGTAAGAAGGTAGTACCAGCCATTGCGCTTGTAGAGGTGAGAGCCCTCCACCAGGCCAAGATCGGAACCCTTGAAGATATTGTGCTCCGGGCCGACCAGTTCGCCCGATTGCGGGTCATATTCCTGTAGCGCGATGCCGGCAAAGGTTTTCGGCCGGGCGCGGTGGTCCCAGATCATGTTGAGCAGGTACTTCTTGCCGTCATCGTCGTGGAACAATGACGGATCGAAGCCGGTGGCATTGAGATAGACCGGATCGGACCACAGTCCCTCGATCGAAGGTGCCGTGGTGACGTAGTTGAACACGTCCTTGAACGAACCCTGCTGGCGCTTCACATCGGTATAGACCAGCCAGAACAGGCCATCGGCATAGCTCAGGCATGGCGCCCAGATGCCACCGCTATCCGGATTGCCGCGCATGTCGAGCAGGCGGGCTTCATTGAGCGGGCGCGCTACGAGCGTCCAGTTTGCGAGGTCCCGCGAGTGATGGATCTGTACGCCAGGAAACCACTCGAAGGTGGAGGTAGCGATATAATAGTCCCCGCCGACGCGGATGATGGACGGGTCAGGGTTGAAACCTGGCAAAATGGGATTGTGGACCAAGGGCATGAAACAGCTCGTCAATGAAGGGAAGTTGGTGCGGCGCCCTAGGGCGCAGACCGCAGGCTCTGCCCGTCGGCGTCGAAGTAATGCGCCTGAGCGGAGGGGATGGAGAGCTTGATCATCTGCCCATTGGCCACCTTGGAGTGACCGTCGGAATGCGCCAGCACGACCTTGTCGTTGGCGAGCCGCACATAGATGAAGACTTCGCTGCCGAGGTATTCAACCAGCGTCACGGTGCCTTCAAGGCTCAGATCACCGCCATCGCCCAGCACGAACTGCTCGGGCCTTACGCCGATGCTGATCGGCCCTTGAGCCGTCATGCCGGCAGGCAAGGTCAGCGTCCCAAGGCCATCCAGGACCGCTTGCCCATTTTCAGCCCGTGCTTCCAGCATGTTCATCTTGGGCGATCCGATGAAGGTCGCGACAAACTTGTTGCAAGGGAAGTTGTAGAGCTCGTGGGGCGTGCCGACCTGCTCTATCTTGCCCTGGCTGAGCACGACGATGCGTGTTGCCAGGGTCATGGCCTCGGTCTGGTCGTGGGTGACGTAGACCATGGTCGTCCCCAGACGATGGTAGAGTCCGGCAAGCTCGACACGCATCTGCACGCGCAACTCGGCATCGAGATTGGACAGGGGTTCGTCGAACAGGAACAGTTGCGGTTCGCGCACGATGGCTCGGCCGATGGCGACGCGTTGCTTTTGTCCGCCGGAGAGCTGTCGCGGCTTGCGCTCAAGCAGCGGCTCGATCTGCAGGATACGCGCTGCTTCCGCGACGCGCCGAGCGATCTCGGCCTTGTCCATCTTGAGATTGGACAGGCCGAATGCGAGGTTCTTGCGCACGCTCATATGTGGATAGAGCGCGTAGGACTGGAAGACCATGGAGAGGTTGCGCTGCGACGCACCCAGATCGTTAACCACCCGATCGCCGATCGAAATTGTCCCCTCGTCGATTTCTTCCAGCCCCGCGATCATGCGCAGGAGGGTGGACTTGCCACAGCCCGATGGTCCGACCAGGACCATGAATTCGCCGGACTTGATCTCAAGGTCGATGCCGTGGATGACCGGCACCTTTCCGTAGTTTTTCTTGACCTGGCTGAGTGTCACTGAGGCCATTTGTTGCTCCTGTAAGCCGGGCCGGTCACTTCATCCCACTCATGGCGATGCCACGAATGATGAAGCGCTGGAAGATGACGAAGAAAAGGATGATGGGCAGGATGGAGAGCACCGACATGGCAAACATCTGGCCATATTCGGAAACGCTGTCCTGGCTGAGGAACATGCGCAGTGCCAGGGGCACCGTGTAGTCCTTGATGTCGTTGAGGTAGACGAGCGGGCCCAGGAAATCCTCCCAGGTCCAGATGAAGGAAAAGATCGCCGCGGTGGTCATGGCCGGCAGCGACAGCGGCAGGATGACGGCCCAGTAGATCTTGAACGGCGAGCAGCCATCGATCATCGCCGCCTCGTCCAGCTCGCGCGGCAATTGCCGGAAGAACTGCACCATCAGGAAGATGAAGAAGGCGTCGGACGCCAGAAAGCGCGGCACGACCAGTGGCAGGTAGGTATTGACCCACCCCAATTGCAGGAAGGTGAGATACTGCGGGATGAGCACGACGTGATAGGGGATCATCAGCGTCATCATCATCATCGCAAACAGGATGTTCTTCCCCGAGAACTCGAGGCGGGCAAAGGCATAGGCCGCGAATGAACAGCTCAGAACATTGCCGATGACGCTGAGCACCGTGATGATGCTGGAGTTGAGGAAGAAGTTGGTGAAGCTCACCGGCAGGGCATTCCAGCCGGCGGTATAGTTGCTCCATTGCGGGTCACTGGGGATCAATGACAGCTGGCCGAAGATTTCGTTGTTGGGCTTGAGCGAACTCGCGACCATCCACAGCAGCGGATAGATCATGATGAGTGTCGCGGCGATCAGGAAGATGTGCTTCAGGATCGCGGCCTTCTTGGCGCGGCTGGCCCTGGTCCGGCGGATCTGCGCTGCCAGGGCGAGCGATTGAGCCGCCTGGTTGGACGTGACGTCGGTCATGTCAGCCCCTCTCGTTTTCATAATGGACCCAGTATTTCGAGCTCCAGAAGGCGATCGCGGTGAACACGGCGATGATCACCAGCAGCACCCAGCCCAGCGCGGACGCGTAGCCCATGCGGAAGTAGGAGAAGGCCTCGGTGAACAGATAGACCGTGTAGAACAGCAGGCTATCGAGCGGCGCCCCGGTACCGCCCGAGATGATGAAGGCGCCCGAGAAGGACTTGAATGCGTCGATCATCTGCAACACGAGATTGAAGAAGATCACGGGAGCCAGCATGGGGACGGTGATGGCGAAGAATTTGCGCATCGGCGTGGCAGCGTCGATCTCGGCTGCCTCGTAGAGATCCTGCGGAATGGCGCGGAGGCCGGCCAGGAAGATCAGCATCGGCGAACCGAATTGCCAGACGGCGAGCACCACCAGCGTATAGAGCGAGTAGCTGGGATCGCTGAGCCAATAGGGGCCCTGGATACCGATCAGCTTGAGCGCCGAATTGACAACGCCATCGGCGTTGAACAATTGCCGCCACAGGATGGCCACGGCGATCGAGCCGCCCAGGATCGATGGCAGGTAGAACAGCGCGCGGTACAGGCCGACGGCCCGGATGCCCTTGTCCAGCATCATCGCTACGATCAGGGCAAATGTCAGCTTGGCGGGCACCGACAGGAACACAAAGCTGAACGTAACCTTGAGCGCCTGCCAGAAGCGGTAGTCGAACTCGAACATGTACTGGTAGTTTTCGAGGCCGATCCACTCGGGTGGCCGCACCGTGTCATACTCGGTGAACGAGAGGTAGAGCGATGCCAGGATCGGAAAAATCGACAGCAGGAAAAAGCCGATGAACCAGGGCGTCAGGAAGACATAGCCTGGCATGCTGCGGCGAAGTCTGGAACGGAACGACATCGCGACCATCCTTTATTTGAAGCTGGAGCCCGCCGGATTGCGCCGGCGAGCTGACGGCAGGGCTCAGCGGCTGCGGCGGCGAATACCTTCGGCTTCGCGCACGATCTGATTGGCCACATCCTCGATCGACGCCTGATCGAGCAGGACGGCAACCGCGACACGCTTGAACATTGCTTCGATTTCCTGCGCGCCGCTGGGCGGGGGCGGCAACAGATCCATGGTCTTGCCCTGGATGCCATCGAAGAAGGCCACCGACGTCGCTTCGATCTCGTTGAGGGTCGGCTGCAAGGCGGCGCGCACTTCGGAATTGGCCGGAATGCCGCGCTCGAGGCCCAGCACGGCGGTCAGTTCGGGATCGTTGACAAAGGCACTCATGTAGCTGACGGCGGCTTCGGCATCGACCGTGTCGCGGCTGAGGCAGATGAACTGGCTGGGCTGGATGATCGATCCCGGAATCATCGCCGGGGTGTTGGGGAACATGGCCGCACCAAGCTTGTCCTGGGTGAGGTTCTGCACACCGACGAGTTGGTTGCTGAAGGCATAGGTGATCGCCGTCTTGCCGGTGACAATGCCCCAGTTGGAGATTTCTGTGCCGATCAATCCTGCCGACGCCCGGCCGTCGGGGACTGAGCCTGCAGCGCGCATGCCGGCGAACATGTTGAAGTAATCGACGATGACCTGAGGCGGCACACCGAAATTGCCCTCTTCGTCGAAGAGGCGCTCATCGCGCTGGTGGACGTAGTCGGAGAAAACCTGATAGTCGGCCGTGGAGTCATCCGAACCGAAAACGCCGGTGGTTTCCTTGACCTTTGCTGCAATGCTCTGCAGTTCGTCATAGGTCCAGCCGAAGGGGTCGAATTCGATGCCGGCCTCTTCGAACAGGCGAGTGTTGTACATCGCGACGTGGGAATTGGCGCCGATCGAGAGCGCGTAAAGCTTGCCGTCCACCCGCCCCGCAGAGATGGCGCTTTCATCCATTTTCGAAATGTCGAGGACACCGCCGATATAGTCGTCCAGCGGCAGGATGGCACCACGGTCAATGTATTCAAACATCACGCCGTAACCCATCTGAATGGTGTCGGCCATGTTGCGGCCGGCAATCTGGGTGGTGAGGCGCGTGAAGTAGTCGGCCATGCCGAGGGTTTCGCCGGACACCACGATGCCCGGGTTCTTTTCGTTGAACAGGCGGATGACTTCGAGTGTGCGCTTGTCGCGCTCTGGATTGCCCCACCAGAAATGACGGATGTTACGGTCCTGCGCGAAGGCGCTCTGACCCATTGCCGAAAAAAGTGCTGTCGAACCAGCCGCTGCGGCTGCTGTTCCGAGAAAACGGCGTCTATTCAAGCTCATTCCAAACTCCCTTGAGCTACGTACCTCAAATATGGTGCCGGGAGGCACCCGTCGTGGCCGCCCCTTAGGGCGGCTAATCGCTTGTTGGCTAGAAACTGGGTGGAACCAGCCCCGGAGCGCTAGAAATTCTAAAAATGCCGTCCTGCAAATCCAGGACATCATTGGCGTTCGCCAGGAAAGGCACATTGATCGAACGCAAACTTATCTGCCCTTCGACAGGCTCGACGCTCATTCCGATCACGGAAATGACCGTGCCATCGCGCCGCGTCACCACGCGCACGCCTTTCGGCGCGGTAAAGAGCAGCTCACCATCGCGATAGGCGGTCATTTTGTCGCTCGTGTTCACCAGTTCGAACAGGTGCCTATCGACGCGGCGGCTATAGGCCGTTTCATGCGCTGCGTCTCGATGATCGACCTGATAGGGCACGAGGCCAGTGAACCATAGTGTGCCGTCCGATCTCGGCAGGATACCGCAGAGCCGCTCGACATAATCGAGCAGGCACAGGATCGCCGGCGAGTAGGTCTCGGTAAATCCCTGTCGCCCGTTGAAGGGGTTGAGCGTTTGCGGGAAGCGAGTGGTCTGCGCCAGCGCCGAGAGGATCGGATACAACACCCATGTCAGTTCGACATGGCGCCCGTGATGCTCGAAGGCGTGTGGCGCGCGAATCAGCGACAGGAAATTGCTCGGCCCGCACCAGCTGTTGTAGTCGAAGGCGGGATCGAAACGCGGATCGTCCAGCGCGATCGAGGTAAATGGATATTTCGCGAAGAATTTCCGGGTGTTGAGCAGGTAGCGTCGCAGCGCCTCGGTGAAGAACGCGTCATCGCCGATCTCGCAGGCCAACACCCGCAGCAGTACGTCCGACTGCACCTGGACCAATTGGCCGTTTCGGTCCCGGTCGTAAAAGAAGCCGTCATCCTCGTCGTAACACTGCTCGAACAGTGCCTTGAGGCTTGCTTCTGCCTTCTGGCGCCATTCTCCGCCGTCTTCGCCAAGCTCTTCGGCCATCCGGGCCAGATAAAACCGCTGGCAGACGATATTGGCCGTGAGGTCCGGAGCGATAAAGGGCAGCAGGGGATTGTCGGCGCGATAGGCAGCGGGATCGTTGCCCGCGGGCGAGTCAGGCACATGCCAGAAGCGGGCCGAAAGGTCATGCCCGGTGTCGAAGGCGCAAAAGGCTTCGACCGCCCCGGTGCCGCGCGTGTCGCGGTAGCGCGCGATCCAGGCGTCGTAACCGGCCATGGCTGCATACATGCGTTGGAGGAAGCCACGATCCCGACCGTTAAGCGCATAGTGATTCCAGACGGAGCGCGCCAAAGGCGTCACCAACTGGATCTGCGAGAAAACTGGTCCATCCGCCGTTACCTTGTAAGGGAACAGGCCATCGTCGCGCTGAAATGCGGCGAAGGAATTATAGGTCGCCTGGCTGACCGAAGGGATGAAGCGGGACAGCAATTCGGCATTGATCGTGCCGGTACTTTCCAGCCAGCAGCCAAGATAGATGCCGCCTTCCTGCAGGATCGGTGGCTGGCCGGCCATCGGCTTGATGCATGCGAACAACTCACGGATCGCGTCGGCATGTCGCTGCTGCAGACTGTCATGGGAGGTCACGAAGGCCACGCCGGATGCGGCAAACTCGGCAGAGACGGCGTCGACTTCCGCACGCGCATCGGACAGCACGTTGGGAACGTTGCATTCGCGCAATCTGTCCAGAATCGACACCGACATCTTCCCCCTGCGACATCGCATTCGCGGCATACACGCTTCGGAATCCGATATGTGCTTGCTTGTATGGTAGATGCTTTAAGGTGCGTACCTCAAATCTGTCAACGCACTGATTGCCGCAGTTCCTGACGGGCACCGAGCGCGTGCGCGACACATCGTTGAAACCAGCCTATGCGGCCACGGCGCAGGTGGGAAAGCGTTTGGGCCTAAAACAGCGGGAGCGCTTCGTCTCGCAGATCCAGCAAGAACCGCTTCAGGTCCGGTTCGAAGGCCAGTCTCGATGCCTCTTTAGGCCGCATCCAGCGACGGTCTCGCTCTTTCTTCTCGTCCCAGGTCTTGAGCTCAGATGTCACCCTGAGCGGAAAGACGGTCGCCTGAGCCGGCAATGACGCACCGTCATCAAAGAGCTTCAGAAAATGGAAGGAGCCGATGGGAGAAGATGAAACCGTTCCCGCGACGCCAGCTTCCTCGCGCGCTTCGATCTCGGCCGCTTCATGCGCTGCAAGGCCCTCCATCAACCAGCCTTTGGGCAGCATCCATTTGCCATTGGTCCGGGACGTCACCAACAGGATGCGTAACTTACCATCCTTGTCCACGCGCCAAGGCAATGCAGCAACCTGCTCGCAGGACTCCCCATCGAATCGTTTCGCCGACTTGCTCATGCAAACAGCCTGCCGTTGGTCAGGTCTTGACGCAATAAGCTTTGCAATCGCGTGCAACCAAAATCGTTCAACACAAGGTCAATATAGGGACAATAAATCGTCAGCGCCGGGAAATGAATACGCCCGTGTCGTCTTTGCTGTTGGGCGCGTTTCGCCTGATCGTGTTCAGGCAAAGTGACAAGGCGACGCCTTAATCCAGGTTCAGCGCAGCGCGTTCTTCCAACTCCAGCAGCGGCGCGCTGGCCCCGATTTCATTAAGATAGGCGTCGAGCACGGCCAGGCCCGAAGCGGTCTGATAGCCTTCCGCCGTGCCATTGGCGACGGCCATGGTAACCTGCCAATCCGTCCCGGCGCGGCAGGCAACCATGACATATCCCGGCACTTCGAATTCGCGGCACAATGTACCGGTGCTGTCCGTGAAGCTTGCCACGGCATGCAAGGTACCGCCGTCCTTCAACACGTGATCAGCGCCCGAAGGTAAGGTATCGAGCGCGGCCTGCAATTGGCTCTGTTCGATCCCGCCCCAGGAGGGCTGTGCCGAAGGCTGCAGCAGGGGCAGGGCGACAACCACCGACATGACGGCCGCCGCAACGCCTGCAGCGGGCAACAACCATGCAAGATTGATCTGCCAGGTCCGGAGAGGCCTGCGCGCCTTACGGGCGATCATCGCGCGCACCGAGGCTTCCAGCGCGGGCGATACGGGCTCCAGCAAGGGCGCGAAACCTTCACGGGCAAGGCGCGCGCCGTCGACCAGTTGTTCCAGCCGCGCGGCAAGTGCCTCATCATGCTCCACGGCTTCCGCCACAGCCGAAAACAGCGGCTCGTCCAGCATGCCGTCGGCAAAAGCCATCAGCGTCTCGTCGGAATGGTCCGTCATGGCCTTGTCCTTCATAGCAATTGCCCCGCTTCCAGGCCGACATCCTCGGCCAGCTTGCGACGGGCCCGGGCCAACCGGCTCATCACCGTGCCGATGGGCAGGTCGAGCACTTCCGCCGCATCGCGATAGCTGAGCTCCTCGACGCAGACCAGCAGCAGCAATTCGCGTTGTTCATCCGGCAAACGGCCGATTGCCTCGAGCGTCTTGCCCAGGATCAGCCGGCTCTCCGGAATGCGGGCGCCGTCGAAGGCGCCGAGATCGCTGTGCTCGACAATGTCGATTTCCTCGCCCCGCGTCTTCTGCCGGCGCAACCGGTCAATCCAGCCATTGCGCAGGATGCGGAACATCCACGCCTCGAAGGAGACGTCCAGCGTCTGCCGCGGGCTGGCCAGCGCCTTTTCGCAGGCCATCTGCACCAGCTCGTCGGCCGTGTCGGCCACCCGACACAGTGCCAGCGCATAGCGCCGCAATCGCGGCAAGAGGGGAACAAGGCTCGATCCAATGGTGCTCATGCAGGTAATGACGGGCCAGACCGGTTTCTATTCCCGGAGCTGTCGCATTTTTTGGACAACCATGGAATATCTTGATCCATCAGGCGTCTATCACTGCAAACCCGACTCCATTGGAGGTCCGCTTGCTCCCTCTGTCATCCATTTCCCTGCGCGCCGCGCTTGTCGCCCTGGGTCTCGTCGCTTTGCCGCCGCTGGTCCTTGCTCCCTTTTTCGCCACGCCCGTCGCCGCGCAGGAAGACGATGACGACGATGGTGACGACGACGATGATGATGATGGCGGCAGCAGCTGGGATGACGATGACGATGACAACGATAGCGGCGACGACGAGCCATGGACCGGTGGTTACATCTTCCGCCAGCGCGCCCCGGCTCCCGCGCCGATTGCCGTCCCGCTGCCCGAGCAGGCCGATGACCAGATCGTCGTGCAACGCCTGAGCGCTGACGGACGCGCAAGCCTGATGGCGCAAGGCTTCTCCGTCTTGTCCGAAAGTGACGATCGGCTGCTGCTTGAGCTACCGGATAATCTCGATGTCGACGAGGCCCTGGCCTTGTTGCGCGAGACCCAGCCCACGGCGCTGTCGGCGCCCAACAGTTACTATCGCAGCCAGGCTGTGCCGATGGATTGCGAGGGTGCTCTTTGCGCTCACTGGGACGCGGTGAGCTGGCCGCCGGTGACCGCCGATCCGCACTGTCGGTTCGAGCCCTATATCGGTGTGATCGATACGGGTGTGAATGAAGATCACGCCATGCTGGGCGGCGCGCGGCTCAGCGTGGAATCCATCGGCACCCAGGGCGCCGAACCCTCCGAGCGCAAGCATGGTACCGCCGTCGTCGCCATGTTCGTCGGGGCCGCCGATGACCGGGTCCCGGGCCTTGCGCCTGCAGCAGAACTGCTCGTGGTCGATCCCTTCGGCCGCGTTGGCGCCGACGAGCGCAGCGACGTCTTTTCTCTGGTCTCGGCCATTGACCGCCTCGCCGAAGCCCAGGTCGATGTCGCCAGCCTCAGCCTCGCCGGACCGGACAATCCACTGCTTGCCGAGGCGGTAACACGTCTGCAGCAGGCGGGCATTCCAGTCGTCGCCGCAGTGGGCAATGCCGGTCCGCGCGCCGCCCCGCTCTATCCGGCCGCTTATCCTGACGTCGTGGCTGTGACAGCGGTCGATGCACGCGCCAATATCTATCGCCGCGCCGTACAGGGAGAGCACGTGGTGCTCGCCGCACCCGGCGTCGAGATTGCCACGGCTGCCTCCATTTCCGGCGTGCGCCCGCAGACCGGCACCAGCTTTGCCGTGCCCTTCGTCACCACGGCGGTCGCCGCCGCCATGGCCGGGGGCGTGCCCGCTGCACAGGCCGTCGAGGCACTGGTCCAGACCAGCCGCGACCTGGGCGAGGTTGGCCGCGATCCGGTCTTCGGCTGGGGTCTGGTACAAATTCCCTCGCCCTGCTGAGCTCTACCGCGCCGCGCGGGCCACCTTGCGATACCAGCCCGGGCTGGCCAGCGTATTGCGAAACACCTTGCGGCGCTCCTCGCCTTCCAGCGGGGTCTCGCTGCCGATTTCCATTTCCAGCGCGGCCCCCGTCCGTTCGAAGGGGATCACCTGCACCAGTGGCGTGCCCTTCTCCAGCTCATGCAGCCCATCGGGCCCATTGGCAAAGAAGGGAAAGTGGATCGGCGCGGTGTAAGTGTCGGTGTCGACGATCCCCGCCACCGGTTCAAAGATGGGATTGGCGCGGTTCAGCAGCGGAACGAACAGGCAGCTCCATCCCTTGGGCGTGCGGATCGACCAGTAATTGTGGAACTTGCAGGGTGGGGAAGCCGCATTGGGATGGCCCGCCACCTGATGGCTGCCGTGATTGCTGACCATCACCTTGTCGAAATCCCAACCGGCCGTCACCGACTGGCCGCCATCCTTGATGTCCAGCCGCACCGTGGCCGCCAGCGGGATGACATAGCCCGTCATCATCGCATCGAGAAACGGCATGCAGCGCTTGACCGTCAGGCCCGTATCATTATGCGCCCGCTTGTCCGGATCGACCGCCGGCAGTTTGCGAAACCAGTCCGGCAGATGCGCCTTGGCGGCCACGGGCGGCGCAATCACCCCTTCGTCTTCGGGAGCGCAGAGAAAGCGGATCATCGGTCTCGGTTTGGCAAACATGGTGGCTCCTCGATTTCAACTGTCGAGGGGCAAGACGTTTGACGCTGCAAACTATTCCCGCGCAGGAAAAACAAAAACTTCGGAATAGATCGGCTGCCCATCCGTCTTTCTGCCCGGAGCCAGTTGAGCTCCCAAGCCGAAAAAGGAGATATCCGATGGGCAAGTCCATCACGATCACCACGCTCGCCGTCGCTGGCCTCATGGCCGCCAATGCTCCGGCCCAGGCCTATCATGTCGAAAGCCCGGTGCCGTCCCTTGCCGTGTCTTCCGCCAATGAAATGGTGGCCGACTCGCGCCGTTCAGGCCTAATCTATGACTATCGCAACGGCAGCTGGAGCCATGGCGGAAGCTCGAGCAATTCAAACTCGAATTCCAATTCCAACTCGAACAGCAATTCGAACTCGAACTCGTCGTCCAACTCCAGCTCGAACTCCTCTTCCAACTCGAGCTCCAACAGCTCCTCGAATTCGTCGAGCAACTCCTCGTCAAACTCGTCGAGCAATTCCTCGTCGAATTCCTCCTCGAACTCGTCGTCCAATTCTTCCGACGATGACGATTGATCTGATTGAAACGAGGAACTGAACCATGAAAATGCCAATCAAGGCCCTGGGCCTCACCCTTGCCTTGCTGCTGGGAACGACCAGCCTCAGCCTCGCCGCCAGTGTCGAGAAACTCGACACCAGGCCAGTTTTCGAAGACGCCGGCATTGTGCTGGTCGCCGACGATGACGACGACTTCCGCCCCTTATGGTGGCGCAATGCCGGTCCAACCTGGCAGGGCGGCGACTGGGACGATGATGATCGTTGGGACGATGACGACGATGATGACGATCGTTGGGACGACGATGACGACGACGATCGCTGGGATGACGACGACGACGATTGATCGTCACCGGCATCCGCGTCCCTGACGCGGATGCCTCTAGTCGGGCGCGTCCACGACGGGTGCCGCGCCGGTCACGTTGAAGGCCTCGAGCCGCGCCACGCCATCGGGAAAGGCGAGAATGGTGAGGCTTGCCGGGCCGACAGGAATGATCCGCGCCGGCTCCAGCCCCAAGGCATGGTCGAGCGCGGCGCGGATCACCCCGCCATGGCAGACCAGCAGGCCGGTCTGCTCGACCCGCTGCAGGGCCCGCAGCATGGCCGCCCCGATCCGGGCGCGCATGTCGCACCACAGCTCACCCTCGGGCGGCGCATAGGTGCCGGCGCGCCAGGCGAGGTAATTGGCCTCTTCCCGAGCCTTGATCTCGGCGATCGGCTGTCCTGTCCAGACGCCGACGCTATGCTCGCGCAAGCCCGGTTCGTGCTCGGCGTCGGGATAGCCCAGAAGGCTGGCCGTCTGCACAGCCCGTGCCAGGTCCGAGGTCAGCACCAGATCGGGCCGCCAGGAGGCGAGCAGCGGCGCCAGCATGCGGGCCTGATCCTGCCCCTTGGCCGAGAGAGCGATATCGGCCTGTCCCTGCAGCCGGCGCGCCGCATTCCATTCGCTCTCACCATGCCGGACGAGAAGAAGACGCTTCACGATACGCGCCCTCCATTGGCGTCAAACATGGCCGAGGGGCTGGCCGGCAATTGGAAATGGAGTCGTTCGGGCAATGGACCATGCCCATCGGCAATGGCGGTGAGGCGTTGACCGCTTTCGGTCACGCCGGTCACCAGCCGCCGGCCAGCCATCGGCACGACCTCGGCCAGCGTGGTCGTGATGCGGCGCGGTCCCGGTTCGCCGTGGATGGCAAATTCCTCGGCCCGCACCATGGCGCGGCCGGAGTGTCCCTTGAGACTGGGGTCATCCATTATTCCAAACCATTTGCCCCCTTCCACCGGGAGGAGATTGGCCGGCGGCGTACCGACAAAGCCCGCCACAAAGGCCGAGGCCGGATTGGCCAAGAGGTTTTCCGGCGTGTCGAATTGCTCGATCCGGCCGTGGTTGAGCACGGCGACATGGCTGGCCATGGTCATGGCTTCGACCTGGTCATGCGTCACATAGACCGAAGTGGCACCCGTGGCGCGGTGCAGCTTGAGCAGTTCGAACCGCATCTCGACACGCAGCGTGGCGTCGAGATTGGACAGCGGCTCGTCGAACAGCATGATGGGTGGGCGAGGGGCGATCATCCGGGCGAGAGCCACGCGCTGCTGCTGGCCACCAGAAATCTCTCCCGGATAGCGGTTGGCCAGCGCCGCAATGCCCAGCATCTCCATGGCTGACGCAATGGAGGCACGACGTTCCTCTGCCGTTCGTCTGGCGATCTTGAGCGGCCAGTCAATATTGCCGGCCACCGTCATATGCGGCCACAGGGCATAGGACTGGAACACCAGACCCGCACCGCGCTCCGACGGCGGCAGGAAGCTGGCGCTGGTGCCATCGGCAACCAGCCTGTCGCCAAAGCGGATCTGTCCCGAAGTCGGCTGGTCGAGCCCGGCCAGCATGCGCAGCATGGTGCTCTTGCCGCAGCCCGACGGACCGAGCAACACGAGAAAGGCACCTTGCGGCACCGAAAAGCTGACCTTGTCCACGGCAGTGCTGCCGGAAAAGCTCTTGCTGACAGTATCGAGCGAAATCACGAGTGGGCCTCAAGCAAAGGTTTGGCGGCGACGACCGCGCAGCAGCGAAGCCGCGCCGGTGGCCAGCATGGAAATGACCAGGATGATGATGGTGACGGCATTGGCGAACTGGTGGAAACCGTCGGAGGCATAGCTGTAGGACAGCACAGCCAGCAGCGGCGAACTAGGCGTATAGAGCAGCACGGTGATCGCCAGGTCGCCGATGACGTTGACGAAGGCGATGAGCAGGCCCGCGGCCAGTCCCCGCGCGGCCAATGGCGCGGTGATGGCACCGAGCCGCCGCAAGAAACCGGCGCCGGTCATCCGTGCGGCCTCGTCGATGTCGCCCGAAATCTGCGCCACCGTCGCCCGGCCGGTCTGCACGGCAAAGGGCAGCATGGCGGCCGTCAGCGCCAGGCCCAGCAGCAAGGGCGTGCCATAGAGCGCCGGGAACGGGCCGATTGGCGCCCCATAGAGCGCGATATAGGCTGCCGCAAAGGCAATGCCCGGCAACAGCATAGGCAGGAAGCTCAGTTGCGAGACGACATTGCTCAGCACCGGGACTTTCTGTCGGGTCAGCGCCACGGCGATCAGCACGCCGATGATATTGGCGGCGAGGGCGACGCAAAGGCCGAGGGTAAGCGTCGTACCCAAGGCGGTGAAGAGATGCGGATTGCGCAAGATACCGGCCTGACCGCGGGCGAATTGTGCGCTGGCCTCGCCGATCCAGTAATGCAGCGTCCAGTCCGAGAACAGCTTGAGCGATGATGGCGCGAGGCTTGCCGCGATCAGCAGGATGATCGGTACGATCGTGGTCGCAAGGCAGATCAGCCAAGCGAGGGCGGTCAGTGGTAGCCTTGCGCCGCCCAGTGCGAAACGCCGTGGCCGCGCACCCTTGCCGGTGATCGTGGCAAAACTCTTGCGCCCATTGAGCACGCGATTGCCCAGCCCCAGAAACAGCGCCGAAATGCCGATCAGCAGGATCGCCAGCACATAGCCGCGCTCGGCCTGGCCGATTTCGATCATACCGAACAGGCGCGTCGACAGCGTCTGCATGCGGACCGGCAGGCCCAGCAGCGCTGGCGCGGCGAAATTGGACACGGCGCCGGCAAAGCTCAGTGACGCGCCGGCGATCAGCGCCGGGCTGACTAGCGGCAGCACGATGCCGAACAGCACGCGCCTGCGCGAGGCGCCGCTCATCTGCGCCGCTTCGATCAGGTCGCCGTTGACCGTGGCGAGGGCCGCGGCGATCACGGTGAAGGCCAGCGCATAATAGTGGGCGATCAGCACCACGATCGTCGGCGTCATGCCCCAGCTCAGCCAATCGGGCACGGCGAACCCCATGCCCTCCAGCAATCCGCCGCCGCCCCCAACGCGGCCGTTGCGGAACAGGCTGCCCCAGGCCAGCGACGTGGCAAAGCTGGGGATCATGAAGGGCAGGGTGGCCATGAAGCCGATCAGCGCTCGGCCCGGAACATCGGTCATCACCACCAGCCAAGCGAGAAAACCTCCCAGCAGCACGCAGCCACAAGCGACGCAGACGCCGATGATCAGCGTATTGAGCGTCGGTTCGAGAAACAGGTTCTCCGTCAGCCGGCTGGCCAGCACATCCATCCAAGCGCTGCCGCCATTGGCGGTGGGGCTGAACGTGTCGATGAAAATGGTGAGCAGCGGCGCCGTCACCAGAATGGCGAGCACAAGCACCATGACCCAGGTCAGGCCCTGGCCGGAGATCAGATTGCCGAAGCGGCGGAGAGAAGCAGGCATCGGGGGCTCCAATGGAAACGGGCGGCGCGACCGCCGCCCGTTCGGAACATGCGGAAGGCGACTAAAGCAGCGTCAGGATGAAATCGGCCACTTCGGCGCGGATTTCGGCGGTTGCCGCCGGGTCGATCTGCCAGCCAGTGAAGTCGGCTAGCGGAATGGCATCGGGATGCGGGGTGATGTCGCTGCGGGTCGCCCAGTCACCGGCCACATAGAAGGGTGCGAAGGCCGGGCCACCGGTTTCGCTGTCGTCGCCCATCATGAAATCGACGGCGAGGCGAGCCGCAGCCGGATTGGCCGTGTTGGGATTGAGCGCGAGGAAGGCCGGGAAGACGATGCCATTGGCGGGCGCGACCTCATTGGCAACCTGCAGCGCCCAGCCTTCGTCTTCATTGTCGCGGCGATCGGAATAGGAGGTGAAGCCGATCGGCGGATTGTCCTGGCCCAGCGCGCCAATGGCGGCATTGACGTCGTCGGTCGAACCGACCAGCACAAGGTCATTGTTGAACAGGTCCGCGATGAACTGCTGGCCGGCATTCTCGATGCCGTCATCGAGTGCGATGGCCGAACCGAAAGCGGCTTCATAGGCTGTGGCCATGTCGTCGGACTTGAGGACGATTTCGGTCATCAGGTCGAGATAATCTCCGCGCTGCAGCGGATCGACCATGATCACCTTGCCAGCCCATTCGGGCTTGGTGAGGTCCCAGAGATTGCTGACCGGCGCGCCGTCGGGATGAGCTTCCTCGTTATACATCAGCACCTTGGTCGACAGGCGCTGCGCCAGCAGTGGCGACTTGAACTTGTCGTCGACCAGTTCTGCCATGCGCGGCGGCACATAGGGGGCAACCAGATCATCGGCCACGAGATCACTCAGCACGACCGGCGCATCGGACATGTAGAACACGTCGGCGCCGGCAACCCCGGCCTGGGCTTCGCTGCGGATGCGCGCAATCTGCTCGGTCGAGGAAATATCGAAGGTCACCATGTCAATGCCGGGATAGGCGGCCTCGAAGGCTTCCTCGACCCGGCCGATACGGCTGGTAAAGGCATAGACGGTGACCTGGCCTTCGTCCTGCGCCTGGGCGAGCAGTTCGGCGGCGGAAAGACCATCGAGGTCCTGGGCGAAGGCTGTGGTGGACAGCAAGGCGAAAGTTGTGGCGGCAAGGGTTAGACGCATGACGGCTCCTGCGGGTTGGTCATGGCCGATGTAGAGTATTCTTGCTACAGTTTTATGACGTGCAAGTTTACTTGCATGATTTATTCGAACTTTGCAATCAGCTCGCCCAGCCGGTCCAGTGCTGCCATGGCCTCGTCGCCGCGGAGGCTGGCCAGGGCGAGGATCACCGCATTGCAGATCGCCATCGGCACGGTCAGCGTCTGGAAACTGTCCGGCACGCCGGCCCGTGGCGCTGAAAGCAGGATATCCGGCCGCGGCGTCAAGGATGGCCCCGTCGTACCGGAAATCACGACCGTTGCAGCGCCAGCGCTGGCCGCCACCTCCATCAGCTTTGCATAGTCCGGCGGCTGCCGGCGGAAGGCAAACAGCAGCAGGGCGTCGCGCTCTCCAAGCGTCAGCACCTGCTCGGCCAGATCGCGACGGTTGCCGTCGAGGCGATGGCTGACGATCCCCAGTCGCCGCAGCCGCCGCTCCATCAATTCCGAAAGCGCGCTGGCATTGCCATGGCCATAGATGAAGACGCGATCGCGATTGAGCGCCTCGGCGGCGTTCAGAATGCGTTCATCTTTGACATGGTCGGTCAGCGCCGACAGCGCAGCAATCTCGCTGGCCACCAGCAGCGGCAGGAAACCCTGCACCCGCGCATCACTGAGGGTCGCTGAAATGCGCTCGGCCGGCGCCGCGTCACGCAGATATTCCTGGCGCAGAGCATCGCGAAAGCCGGCATAGGAGGCAAATCCGAGTTTCTTGGCGAGCCGCGACGTCGTCGCCTCATGTACGCCGATCCGGGCAGCAAATTCGCTGGACGTCCCGATCGCCACCTCGCGCGGCGTGGTCAGTAGCGCTGAGACCAGCTTCTGCTCGGTCGCGGTCAGGCTATCGGCCACAGCCTGGATGCGCTCGACCATGCTGGGCGTTGACTTGGAATCCACCATGATCCTGACCCGGTTAGGCAATGGTCATCGGGTAGCCGTGCGCCGATGGGAAATCAAGGGATGCTGTTGAGTGAGGCGAGGTCCGTGTAACAAGGCCAAGGACGCCGGTGACCTCGGCTCCTGGCGTTCGGATAGTCTCGATGCTGTCAGCGCTCCTTGCTTCCTGCTCCGCGGCCGGCCACCTGGTCAAAGAAATCCTCGCTTGTTCACACACTCTCGAAAATTCGGGGTTGCGCCAAATCGGGGCTTTCTCTATGTCTCCGCACCAGTCGGGGCGTAGCGCAGCCTGGTAGCGCATTTGTCTGGGGGACAAAGGGTCGTGGGTTCGAATCCCGCCGCTCCGACCATTTCCAAAGTGTTCATTGCAGAATTTCGGCCGGTTACGGCCTTGCTTGCCTATGGGGAATGCCATGCCGCGCACCCCGCGTGATGTCGATCCAGCCCTTTTGCTCTGGCCTGAACTGCGCGGCGGCGCGGCCCGATTGGTCAATCATTCCGAGAACCACACGTTTCTGGTCGATACGCCGGATGGTCGTTGTTTTGCCTTGCGGATCCATCGAGAGCACTATCAGTCGCGCGCGACCATCGAGAGCGAACTGATCTGGCTGGTCGCCCTGCGTCGCGACACCGAAGTCCCGGTGCCTCGTCCGGTCGCCGCAAGCAACGGCGCGCTGATCCAGAGTTTTGAAACAGGGCAGGGGCCGCGCCTTGCCGTGCTGTTCGAATATCTGCCCGGGACGGAGCCGGAGTTTGACAGCGATCTGCCCGCCATCTTCACCAAGCTCGGCCACTATGCCGCCAGGATGCATGATCATGTCGCTAGCTGGCAACCTCCCGTGGGATTTGAGCGTCAGGCATGGACTGCGGCGAGCATTCTCGATGCAGATGGCCTCTGGGGAAACTGGCGCGTCGCGCCGGGTGTCAACGCTGGTAATCGCCCGATCCTCGATCAACTCGACGCGGTCCTGCGGCAGCGTCTGGCAGAATACGGCATGGACGCTGGCCGCTACGGCCTGATCCATGCCGATATGCGGCTGGGCAATCTGCTGCTCGATGGCGAGAAGCTGCATCTCATCGACTTCGACGACGCCGGCTTCTGCTGGCTCATGTATGATTTTGCGGCAGCCATTTCCTTCCACGAAACGCATGCGATCATCCCGGTGCTGAAGGCGGCTTGGCTGGAGGGCTACCAGGTCGTTCGGCCTTTGGCGGACGAGGATATTGCCGCCATGGATGACATGGTCATGCTGCGGCGCATGGCGCTCCTTGCCTGGATCGGCTCGCATAGTGAAACCGCTCTGGCACAGCAGCATATGCCTGGCTTCGCCGCAGGGACGGCGCAACTGACCGAGCGCTATCTGCGCGGGCCGATCTGACGCTAGATCAGGAGCTTTTGTCGCGGCGATTGACGAGGGCCATTCTGGATCGCGGTGGCAATGCCCCAGATCAGGCCGACCAGCAGGTAGTAATGCCGCCAGTGGTCGCTATCGATGATCGCCGATTCCCCCACCAGCATGGTGAAGGTTGCCACCAGCGGGATCATGATCAGCCGATAGGGAGATGGCGTTCGCAGCGCCCCAATGCCCTTCCACAGCGTCAGAATGACCAGCAGGTAATACATGGCCCCGCCGCCCCAGCCGTAGACATGCAGCACCGACACATAGACATTGTGCGGCTCTTCTATGATGCGCAGGTTGCGGAATTCACCCGGTCCGATGCCCAGTGGATTGTTGAGCGCCAGTTCGAAGGCATAGCCCTGACGGCCGAAGCGACCCGTTTCGCCCGAGTCGTAATTCTGCCCGGCGGCGCGCTGCTCGAACAGCGATGACACGGCGGGTATGCTGAGCAATCCCCCCAGCGCCACCACCAGCATGCCGGCGCCGACCAGCGACATGATCATGATGCGCACCTTGTCGCGCGCCGCCGCCTCGAGCCAGAAGCACAGCACCAGCACGATCATCGACGAAAAGGCGAAGTGCCCCCACGCCGCGCGGGAGAAACTGGCAAAGACGCCGACGAACAAGATCATATAGACCACGGCGGCAATCACCGCCGTGCGGCCCTTCGACAGCAGGACTTTCTGCAGGGCAAACATGGCTGGCAGAACGAGGAACGGCCCAAACACGTTGGGGTCGTTGAAAGCCGCCTTCGCACGGCCATAGCGGGTGAAGAAATCGGCGCCTGGCATGATGCCGAGATAGGCCAGCGTGCCCACGATCGCCGAAATCACCGCGATGGCCGTATAGGCCCGCATGATCAGCCGCATGCGTCTTTCGGTCTGCTCGGCAACGTAGTTGGCGACGAAATAGGACGTGACCAGCAGGAAGACGGTCACCAGGGTGAAGATCAGCGAATTGGTGATTGGATTGTAGCGTGCCTGGAAGACTGCAATCAGCGCAAAGGGCGTGAAGCCCATGATCACGCCAAAAAGGCCGAAAGTGGAGCGGTAGAGCCCGATGCCCGCGGCAAAGGCCAGCGGCAAGACGATCAGAAAGGTCAGCTCATAGGGGGAGGGCTCGACCAGCACGAAGCCGCCGGAAAAAATCCAGAACGCGACCATGAAGTCGAGCATGCGATTGAGCCGGCTGCGCAGGAAAGCCGCGCCCAGGGCCTTCGACCCTGTCGCAAAATTCCCGCCATCAGCAATGGCGCTCAATAGGCATTCTCGTTCTTGGACACCAGCGACACCGGCGTCATCATGACTATGTAGAGATCGAACAGGATCGACCAGTGCTCGATGTAGTAAAGGTCGTGGTTCACGCGGTTCATGATCTTGTCGATCGTGTCGGTCTCACCGCGCCAGCCATTGACCTGCGCCCAGCCGGTCATGCCGGGCTTGACGCGATGGCGAGCGAAATAGCCTTCGACGGCCTCATAGTAGAGCTGATTGTCCGCCTTGGCCTGCAGCGCATGCGGACGCGGGCCGACGATCGATAGCTCGCCCTTGAGCACGTTGAACAGCTGCGGCAACTCGTCGATGGAGGTCTTGCGGATGAACTTGCCGACCTTGGTGACGCGCGGATCGTCCTTGGTGACGAGCTTGGCGGCGCCGGCATCGAGCATGTCGGTCCGCATCGAGCGGAATTTGTAGATCTTGATCAGCTCGTTGTTGAAGCCATGCCGGCTCTGCATGAAGAACACCGGCCCTTTGCTCTCGAGCTTGATGGCAATGGCCGTGACCAGCATGATCGGCGACAGCAGGACCAGCGCCGTGAACGCCAAGAGCTTGTCGAACACCCATTTGAAGACCAGATTCCAGTCCGAGATCGGCCGGTCGGCCATGTCGAACACGGCGATGTCGCCGACATAGGAATAGGCCTTGTCGGTGAACTTGAGCTTGCTCATGTGGGCCGAGAGGCGGATGTCCACCGGCAGCACCCAGAGCTGGGTCAGCATGTCGAGCACGCGCTTTTCCGCCGACAGCGGCATCGAAACGATGACGAGGTCCACCGGGGTACGGCGGGCAAATTCGATCAGGTCGGCCACTTTGCCCAGTTTGGGATAACCGGAAACGGTCTCAGGCGAACGCTCGTCGATACGGTCGTCGAAGAGGCCCAGCAGCATGATGTCATTGCTGGCGCTGGAACGGATTTTCTCGATCAGCTCTTCGGCATCCTTGCCGCCACCGACCACAACGGTGCGGCGGCGAAGCCGGCCCTGGGCCGTCCAGCGCATCACCAGTGCTCGCAAGGACAGGCGATAGGCCACCAGCATGACGGCACCGCCGACATACCAACTGGCCAGCCAGACGCGGGAGAAATAGTCGCTGGCCTTGAGGAAGAAGATGCCGACCATCAACACGGTCATCACCAGCGTCCACCCAACGAGAACGCGGGAAATCTGGCTGAAAATGGTGCGATAGGCCGCAATGCGATGCGTACGCGCTGCGTTGAACAGGATATTGGCCAGAAGGCACGACGCCAGGATCACCGGGATATAAAAGGCCGGCTGGCCGAGCTCCACGTAGTATTCGTAGATGCCATAGCCCATCAGCACCATCAGCACGGCCTCGACCGCCTGGGCAACGCCGGCAACCACGGCGCCAGACAATTGGCGCTCGACCGGCGCTTCGATAATGGCTTCAGCTTGCGGCAACAGGCGCCGGCCGGAGTCTCCGGCAGCACTTTGCTTGGACACATGGTCCAGGACGGCCTGTTTGGGGTCTACTCGATACATATGACGCGTCCGTCAGGAATTTGGCGTCACTATGGTCGGGAAGGGGTTTAAACTCGGTGAAGTTAGGGGGCTAAGCTCTAGCCATCAGCGAATGATAGAGGGCCTCGATACTGTCGGTCATGGCAGCGATCGAAAAATGCGTTTCGATATGGGCAAGTCTTTGTTCCATCGACTTTTTCGCCGCCACAGGATCGTCCAGCATGGCCTGCATCGCCATGCGCAGGGCTTCGGCGTCGCCGGACGGAACGAGTTCGTCTGCCGTGGGGCCAAAGATTTCGGGAATACCGCCGACGCGGGTGGAAATGACCGGCAGGCGGGCGGCGGCGGCTTCCATCACCACATAAGGCAGCGACTCGGCCAGCGATGGCACGACGGCAATACGGCCTTTGGCAAAGGTCGGACGGGCGGGTTGTGCGCCAAGAAGTTGAACGCGCTCAACCATTTGGAGGCGCGCAATCTGTGCTTCCAGCTCTGCGCGCGCAGGGCCGTCGCCGGCCATGACCAAGGTCGCCGGGCTGCCATCGCTGCGGGTTACGCCGGCCAGCGCATCGATCAGGATGTGGATGCCCTTGAGGTCGCGCAACTCGCCGACGAAGACGAAATCGGCGGCGTCGGTAGCGATTTCTACCGGGATAAATTCGTTTTCCGCCAAACCGTTATGGATGACGCGGGTGGGGCAGGTGGGTTCACCGATCAGGGCTGAATAGGTCGCCTGGGCATAGGCGCTCTCGAAGATAATGGCGCCGGTCTGGCCCATCAGGAAGCGCTCCAGCATGTGGAAGACGCGGCCCGAGCCGGATGACTTGGAGAAGTGCAAGACGCCGCCATGCGGGGTGTAGATTGCCTGGCCGCGGCTGCCGGAAAGCCTTGCCAGCCTTGCATAAAACCCGCCCTTGGCGCCGTGCCCATGCAGGATGTCTATGTCGAGCGACTTGGCGAGGCGGCGCACGCCGAAGGGTGTCTTGAGATCGCCCGAGCCCAGAACGCGCGGCATGGCGAAGCGGTGAATGCCCAGCTCAGCATGCTTGACGACGTCTTGCAGTTTGGCCTCGGTCTGTGCGTCATTGGCGAGGCTGTCCACGACGAGGCCCACCTTGTGGCCGCGCGTGGACAATTCCCGAGTCAGGTCGGCGACGTGACGGAAGAGTCCTCCCACCGGTGCACGCATGACCTGGAGGATGCGAAGGCTCTGGCCGTCCGGCACGTTAGAACCAGCGTTCGGAGATGACGATGGTGTCGCCAGGATAGATGGGGAAGTCCATGTCGACATTACCCTTGACCATCTGGTCGCCCTGGCGGCGATAGACAATGGCGCGGTTGCGGTCGGCAGTTTCCGAGAAACCGCCCGAGGTGCTGATCGCAGCGCGCACGGTCATGCCATAGACATATTGGAACTGCCCGGCATTCTTGACCTCGCCCTGGATGAAGAACGGGCGATATTCGGCGACTTCAACCGCAACATTGGGGTTGCGCATATAGCCATTGGCGAGGGCGGCAGCGAGGCGGCCGGCGGCGACATTGGTAGTTGTCCCGCGGACCTGCACCGGGCCGACCAGCGGGAAGGCGATCGCGCCGCTGTCGTCGATCTTGTAGGTGGAACTCAACTCGGTATCGCCGTAGACGCGGACGCTGACCGTGTCGCCGGTATCGAGTTGGTAGGGGCCCTTGGTCTCGACCAGATAGGTCGCGGGGCGCGTCGAGGCACAGGCCGCCAGTGAGGGCAGGGCAAGTATCGCAAGAATCGGCAACCAGCGCATGATCGTTCCAGGGCTTTTGATCTGGGCCCAATGTCGTCCGGCATGGTTAAGAAAGTCCTTAGTCCTTTGTTGTTCCTTGGCGAAGTGCAGGGTGATTAACCGAATGCTTACCACGATCCGGCCATAAATTGCCTCGTAGTGCGAGGAAACAACCATGACCTATGAGTCGCAGGCCGTGCGCGACGCCCGCATCGATATCGGGGCGGTACTCGGTGCCGTTGTAAAGCGTCTGCCGCGTATCATCCTGGTGACGGGATTGCTGCTCGGCGCAACCTTCGCGCTGCTCATGTTCATGCCGCGACTATATGAGTCCTCGGCATCCATTCTCGTCGAGCCCCGCAGCAACGTCTATGCCCGCCCCTTTGGCGAGCAGGCGCCGACGCTGAGTGGTGGCGAGGCTGGTGTGGTCTCCAGTCAGATCGAGCTGATCAAGTCGCGCGACACGCTGCTCACCGTGATCGACAAGCTCGACCTGCGTTCGGTGCCCGAATTCAACGGTGCCGGCAGCAGCGGCGGCTTTTCGCCCATGGGGTTGATCTCGCGCCTGCTCGGTCGCGGTGCTTCCGCCCCGGTCAGTGTTGACGAGACGGTGCTCGCCAATCTCTATGATCGACTGACGGTCATTCAGGAACGCGACTCCGCCATCATCTCGGTTCTGGTGCGCTCGACAGATCCGCAACTGGCGGCCGAAATCGCCAATGCCGTGGCTGCCGCCCATGTGCAGCGCCGCGCCCAGCTCTCCATTTCCGATACCGCCGAGGCCTCCTCCTGGATGGCCGAGGAAATCGCCAAGCTGCGCGTGACGGTGACGGAAGCCGAAACCGCCGTCGCCAATTACAAGGTCGACAACGGCCTGTTCATCGGCGCCAACAATACGTCTTTAGCCGACCAGCAGGTGCAGACCATTGCATCGCAGATCACCTCGGCGCAGGAGCGCAAAAATACCGCCCTGTCGCGTGCGGCCCTGATCCGCAACATGATCGAGCGCGGTCAGCCGATCGACGGCGTGCCCGATGTGCGCAATTCCGCCGTTATCCAGCAGTTGAGCCAGGAAAAGGGTCGCCTGCAGGGCGAAATGGCCCAGCGTTCCGCCACGCTCCTCGCCAATCACCCGACCATCCAGGCCCTGCGCGCCCAGATTGCCGAACTCAACAACCAGATTACCCTGGAAGGCCGTCGCGTTGCCGATGCGCTGGAAGCAGAAGCCCAGATCGAGGCCGATCTCGAAACCTCGCTGCAGTCCGACCTGTCCCGCGCCCAGTCGTCCTCCGGCACCGTGACCCGCGATACCGTCAATCTCGATTCGCTGGAGCGCGAAGCCAAGGCGCAGCGCGATCTGCTCGAGGGCTATCTGCAGCGCTATACCGAGGCCGTTTCCCGCGTCGACGCCAATTCGGCCCTGCCTGATGTGCGCGTCGTGACCGTGGCTGCGCCCTCCGTCGCTCCGGCCTCGCCCAAGTCGCAGCTCATCCTGCTCGCCGTGGCGCTGGTCTCGCTGGCCGTGCAGGTTGGCCTGATCGTCTTCGGCGAACTGATCTCCGGCCGTGCCATTGTCGCGGCGCCGGAACGGGTACGCCCGCAGGACGAATTGGACGAAATGCCCTTCGTGCCCGAAGAAGCCGAAACAGAGCCTGTCGTGGCCGAAGTTGCCGAGCCCGAACTGGAGCCCGCTGCCGAACAGGCGCCGCTGCGCTCGTCATTCGCCGCCGAGCCGCAATTCCAGCGCTATCTGTCGCCAGCCGAGAATGCCGAGCCGGACGTGGAAGATGCTGTAGCAGAGATCGAGCAGGACGAGCCTGTCTTCGACCTGATGGCCAAGCCCGAAGCGGAGCCGGTCGCGCCTGTCGTGACCGCCCCAGCAACGCGCCCAGCCATCCACATGACCCGCACCGACGAACTGACCTCGGACCTGGTCCTTGGCCGCACCCATCTGGTCATGCTTGCGGCGCACAATTCACATGCTGATAGCGAGGCCCTGGCCGAAGAACTGATCGGCGACGCCATTGCGCGGGGCCTCAGCGTTGCTCTGGTCGACGCTGGCAGCGCGACCCCGGGCGAGCAGCCGGGCCTGACCGATCTCAGCGTGGATGAAGCCAGCTTCGGCGATATCGTGCAAAAGTCGGCCGACAACAGCTTTGCCGAAGTTTCCTGGGGCCGCGGCAAGACCATCCTGCGGGCCTCGACCAAGCCGATGACGCTGGTTGAAGCCCTGGGCGACATCTATGAGGTCGTAATCCTGATGACCGGCAAGGTCGGCATGGGCTCGAGCCTGCCCTTCTTCGATGGACTGGAGGGCCGCCTGGTGCTCGTCGCCGGCCCGTCCGACGATATGGACGACGTCGCCGAGACGCGCCAACTGCTCATCAATGCCGGCTTCGAGCATTGCGACATCACGGCCATCCCGGCGCAAGTCGCCGCCTGACGGAGCTTTCGCCATGTCGCTGAAATACACGGTCATCCGGGCCATGTTCGAAGCCATGTGGCTGTCGCGCCTGCCACATCTGCTGCGCGGGCTCTCCAAATCACGTGGGGTGATCTTCACCCTCCACCGCGTGCTGCCGGAACAGCCGGCAGCGTTCTCGCCCAATGCGATCCTCCAGGTTCAACCCGATTTCCTTGGCTATGTCATCGAGCAGGTTCGCGAACTCGGCCTCGACATCGTCACTCTGGACGAAGCGCTCGAACGCCTCGCCGCGCCCGATCCGGGACGGCAATTCGTTGTGCTGACCTTTGACGATGCCTACAAAGACAATCTCGTCCATGCCCTGCCCATCCTTCGCAGGCAGGAGGCGCCGTTCACGCTTTACGTGCCGACGGCCTATGTCGATGGCGTGGGTGAAATCTGGTGGCAGGCGATCGAGGACATCATCGCTCGCCAAGATGCCGTCACGCTGACCGTGAATGGCCAGACCGACTATCTCGACACCAAAACCACGGCACAAAAGACCGAGGCCTTCAACGCGCTCTACTGGCAGATGCGCAAGGCGCCCGAGCCGGAGCGGATCACTCTGCTTCACGGCTTTGCCCAGGCCTATGGCTATGATCTCGAACAGCAGTGTCGCGACCTGATCATGGACTGGCAGGAGCTGCGCATCCTTGCCGATGATCCGCTTTGCACTATCGGCGCCCACACCGTACATCACCCCGAGCTGGCCAAGCTGCCGCTGGAGCAGGCGCGCAACGAGATGGCGCAATCCGCCGATATCCTGATGGCGCAGTTTGGCAAGCGGCCGAGCCATTTTTCCTATCCGCTGGGGGGACCGCTCTCCTGCGGCCCACGCGAATTTGATCTGGCTAGAGAACTCGGTTTCCGCACGGCTGTGACGACGCGGCCGGGTGGACTCTACCCGCATCACGCCGAGGCGCCGCATGCCCTGCCGCGCATTTCGCTCAACGGCTATTTCCAGTCGCGCCGCTATGTGGATGTCTTCACCAGCGGCGCAATATTTTCCGTCATGGGCAAGCTAACCGGTTGATTTTCAGGCGTCGGGCTTGGCCATCCAGCGGATGATCCACATGGCTGGATAGAGCCAGCCCATGCCGGCCACGATGAAATAAGGCATCAGGATCCAGATCGGTAGGTCGGGCGGGAAGGCCAGATAGACCGACGTGAAGATGCTGAGCCAGGCCACGATCGAGCCGAGGATCAGCAAAATTCCAAGGGCTTTGCGATTACGCTGGGTCATATGCGGCATCGGGGCTATTGCAGGGACGTGCCCAGCGGCATACCACTCCGCGCTTGTGACCGACACCGGGAAAGCGCCGTGACCACCGCCCATAATGCCGCACTGAGTGAGACCAGCCTGGCCAGCGACCGCCTGCGCCCCGTGCGCATCTGGCTCTATTCCATGGCCGCCTTCGTGCTGCTGATGGTGGTGGTCGGCGGCATCACCCGCCTCACAGAATCGGGCCTCTCCATCACCAGCTGGAAGCCCATTTCAGGAACGATTCCCCCGCTGAGCGACGCCGACTGGAATGCCGAATTCGAGGCCTACAAGCAGATCCCGCAATATACGGTCAACAACAGCTGGATGTCGCTGAGCGACTTCAAATACATCTTCTTCTGGGAATATCTGCACCGCCTGCTCGGCCGCGTGCTGGGGCTGATCTTCCTCGTGCCCTTCCTGGTTTTCCTGGTGCAGAAGCGCTTCACCGCGCAGCTCGCCTGGCCGCTGTTTGGCCTGTTCATCCTTGGCGGTTTCCAGGGCGCCCTGGGCTGGTGGATGGTGTCCTCGGGCCTGACCGAGCTGACCTCGGTATCGCAATATCGCCTTGCCGCGCATCTCACGGCGGCCTCTCTGCTGTTCATCGCGCTGATCTATGTGCCGCGCTCGCTGGAGCCGGGCCGGGTGACCGGGTTTGTCACCGGGCAGAACATGGCGTCTGCCACGATCCTGTTGGTGCTGATCATCTTCCAGATCGGGGCAGGGGCATTCGTTGCCGGTCTCGATGCCGGTATGGGCTACAACACCTGGCCGCTGATGGATGGCGCACTGGTCCCCGATGGTCTGGGTGCGATGCAGCCCTTCTGGCGGAACCTGTTTGAAAACAACCTGACCGTGCAGTTCATCCACCGCACCATTGCCTATGTCATCACCGCCTATGTCGCCGTGCTGCTCTGGCAACAGCATGCCATGGGCGGCTACAAGGGCGTGCATGGCTGGCTGCCGCGGCTCGCGATCCTGGTGCTGCTGCAGGTGGTACTGGGCATCATGACCCTGCTTCACGCCGTGCCGATCTCACTGGCCGTTGGTCACCAGGCCCTGGCCTTCATGCTGGCCGGTGTCGCCATGGCCTATATCGCCGACATGGGGCGGGCCCGGGTCTGATCTGGAATGCGGTATAATAATACCGCAATTGTAAGCCATTGATTTTGCTGCATTAAATCAAGGCTATTGACGGGGTGTGGAATCCCCCCTACACGGACCGCCGAACGTGCCGCTTTCGTCCCTGGATGGAGGCTGCAAGCCCCCATTTTCTAGGGAAATTCAATATGAGCACTTACTCGGCAAAACCGAGCGAGATCGAAAAGAAGTGGATCCTGATCGACGCCGATGGCCTCGTCGTGGGTCGCGTTGCTTCGATCATTGCCTCGCGCCTGCGCGGCAAGCACAAGCCTACCTTTACCCCCCACATGGACATGGGCGACAACATCGTTGTCATCAATGCCGACAAGGTGAAGCTGACCGGTCGCAAGCTGGACCAGCACAAGTTCTACTGGCACACCGGCTTCCCGGGCGGCATCAAGGATCGTTCGGCTCGCCAGATCCTCGAAGGCCGTTTCCCTGAGCGCGTGCTCGAGAACGCCGTGCGTCGCATGATGCCGGGCGGCCCGCTGACCCGCGCCCAGCTCAAGAACCTCCGCGTCTACTCGGGCGCCGAGCATCCCCATGAAGCGCAGAACCCAGCCAAGCTGGACGTTGTTGCGATGAATCCCAAGAATGCGCGGGTGAAGTAATATGGCCGAAACCATCAACTCCCTCGAAGACCTCGGCACCTCGACCGTCGCTCCTGTCAACACCGCTCCGGTGCATGTTCAGAAGCTCGACGCCCAGGGCCGCGCCTATGCAACCGGCAAGCGCAAGAACGCTGTCGCTCGCGTCTGGATCAAGCCGGGCAAGGGCACCGTGACCGTCAACGGTCGCGAATTCGCCACCTACTTCGCCCGTCCGGTTCTGCAGCTCATCGTCAAGCAGCCGATCGTCGTCACCGAACGCAACGACCAGTACGACGTCGTCGTCACCGTTGCTGGTGGTGGCCTGTCCGGTCAGGCTGGTGCCGTTCGTCACGGTATCTCCAAGGCCCTGAACTTCTTTGAGCCGGGCCTGCGCCCGATCCTCAAGAAGGGTGGCTTCCTGACCCGCGACTCGCGCGTCGTCGAACGCAAGAAGTACGGCAAGGCAAAGGCCCGTCGTTCGTTCCAGTTCTCGAAGCGCTAAGCTCGAACTGTTGTGTTTTGGAAAGGGCCGGGAAACCGGCCCTTTTCTCTTGGGCTGCAGCTAGCGCAGCAGGCCCGCGATATAATCTTCCAGCGTCACGCGCCCCCGTATGGGATTGTCCGGCAATTCCGGCCCGTCCAGCGTTGCCTCTGTCATGCGGGCGAAAGCGCCCGCCGTGGCAGCTGAGAAGCCCACAGCTTTGAAACTCTCCTCCCATTGATCGCGGGGCGTGGTCTGCACACGCACGTCACGGCCAAGGTGTTGAGAGAAACATGCTGCAACATCGCCGAAGCTATAACGGGCAGGGCCCTCCACATATCGGATGCCAACGTCGTCCACCCCACTCAGCAGCCGTTCCGCCGCTGCTACGCCAAGGTCCTGTGGCGACACCATGGGCAGGGTGAAGTCGGCAGGGAAGGCAGTTGGCAACACGCCATCGCGTGCGGCGTCGGCCAGTATCTCGAGATTGCTGAAGTAATAGGCGCCGCGATTGATGGCGAGGGGAATGCCGCTGGCTCCTGCCAACTGCTCGAATTCGTAAAGCGTCGAGAGATCGCCGATCCCGTCCCCCGGCTGCGCACCATAGGTGGATGCGAGCACGATCTTTTCGAGGCCACTGTCTGCGAGCGCATCGGCAATGCTGTGCGCCGTCTCCAGCTCGCTCGCATTGCTGTCGCCCGTCGGATCGCCGGGCGGATTGAGGAGAAAGGCACGCTGACCCCTGCGGAAGATGCGGCGCAGGGCGTCGCTGTCGCGGAGATCGGCCACCACGGGCTCGACAGTCTCCGTGCGGATCGCATCAGCCTTGTCCGCGCTGTGCACCACGGCCAGCACCGGCTCGCCGGCCTGGCTCAGAATTTTGGTGACTTGCGAGCCGATATTGCCGCTGGCACCCAATACGATGAACATCAAATCATCCTTCCGTTGCAATGGGCCAATTGTTGAACGGGGCGAGGGTTTCATTGCGGGACGGCATTTCCTGTCAGCAGAGCTTCCCCCCGACCGGCGGCTGCCTATATCTGGCCGCATGCAAAACCTCGTCACCCGCTTTCACCTGTTGCTGCTGACCGTGACCCTGGCGCTGACCGGCGTCGGCTATGTCCGCATCCCTCTGACATATGCGTTTCCCGCGCATTGGTCGGGCAGCACGGCTGACTGGCTCTGGCCGCGGGATGCCCTGCTGGTTGCGCCGCTGCTGCAGGTCGCGCTGCTGGCGCTGTTCTTCGTGCTCGGGCGGCGGCTGACCAAAAACCACTATGCCAAGACCCAGCACATTTTCGATCCGGAGGTGACTTTCATCATGGCTGTCGTGGCCGCGAGCCAATTGGGCCTGCTGTTCATGGGCATCGGCTCCGACCTCGATCTCATCCGCTTCACCGGCTTTGCCCTGGCGCTCACGCTGCTGGTGCTGGGCGTGATCCTGTTCGAGGCCGAGCGGCACACCTATGCCGGCATGCGCATTCCCTGGCGGCTTCGCTCGGATACGGCCTGGCTCTGGGTCCACCGAGTAATCGGATCAGCCTTCGGCCTGGCGGCCATTGGCGTGGCAATCCTCGCCTGGCTCGACGCGGGGCCGGGCGCCCTGGTGCTGAGCTTTGCTGCTGCGCTCCTGCTACCGCCAATTCTGGCCGGAATCGCAACATTCATCCTAAGAAAAGCGTGATTTGAACTGGTTTTGCGCAGCAGAGCTCAAGTTCGATAGGAATTTTCTATTCCCACTGTGGAAAGGGAATGCCGTGCGCAGCACTTAATGCGGGGCAGGCGTAGATTGTGGCCAATTTCCGGGCGGCCCGCTCAATTTATGAGTGGATTCCCGGCAGAGAATATAGGTCACTCAATGTCACCCACAACGCTTACTGCAGGTGCAGCGCCCAAGGCGCCAAAGCCCTTCTATCGTTCTTTCGGCTTCCAGGTGCTCGCCGCCATGGTCGTCGGCCTGATCCTGGGCTATATCGCCCGCAACATGGGGCCAGACGCCGCCGGCAATCCGAACTGGCTGGTCCAGACCCTTTCCACCATCGGCTCGACCTTTGTGTCGCTCCTGCGCGCACTCGTCCCGGTGCTGGTCTTTACCGCCATCGTCGCCTCGATCGCCAACCTGCGCGAACTCAACAATGCTGCCAAGCTGGTGTGGCAGACGCTGCTCTGGTTCGCCATCACCGCGTTGATCGCCGTGGCCATTGGCATTGCGCTGGGCCTCATCATCCAGCCGGGCCTCAACACCGCCGTCGCTGCCGAAGCCGCCAAGGCACCGGCCTCGTCCGGCTCCTGGCTCGACTTCCTCAAGGGCCTGATCCCCTCCAACATCCTGGGCCTGCAGGCATCGACGCGCGTCACCGACAGCGGCGCAACGACCAGCCTCAACTTCAACGTGCTGCAGATCCTCGTGGTCTCCATCGCCGTCGGCATCGCCGCCCTCAAGGTCGGCGCTGCTGCCGATACCTTCCTCGCTTTCAACCGCTCCTTCCTCAAGATCGTCCACAAGATCCTGTGGTGGGTGATTCGCCTGACGCCAATCGGCACCATCGGCCTGCTCGGCAATGCCGTGGCCGTCTACGGCTGGGACGCTCTGGCCCAGCTCGGTTGGTACTCGGCCGCCATCTATATCGGCCTGGCCCTCGTGCTCTTCGTGGTCTATCCGGTCCTGCTGCAGGCCCATGGCCTCAACCCGATCCGCTACTTCCAGAGCGCCTGGCCAGCCATCCAACTCGCCTTCGTCTCGCGCTCTTCCATCGGCACCCTGCCGGTCACCGAGCGCATCACGGAGCAGAACCTGGGCGTGCCGCGTGAATATGCCGCCTTCGCCGTGCCGCTTGGCGCGACCACCAAGATGGACGGCTGCGCCGCCATCTATCCGGCGATCTCGGCCATCTTCGTGGCCCAGTTCTTCGGCATCCAGCTCGGCATCCAGGAATATCTGCTGATCGTCTTCGTGTCGGTCATCGGTTCGGCCGCTACGGCTGGTCTCACCGGCGCCACGGTCATGCTGACGCTGACTCTCTCGACCCTCGGCCTGCCGCTCGAAGGCGTCGGCCTGCTGCTTGCCGTCGATCCGATCCTCGATATGGGCCGCACCGCCGTCAACGTCGCCGGTCAGGCCCTGGTCCCGACCATCGTCTCCAAGCGCGAAGGCATTCTTGATCAGGCGGCTTACGATCGCGGCGAGAGCATCGAGGCGCTTGACGCCAACGAGGTTCAGGCTGTGCCGGCGCAATAAGCCACGGCGACGATCCGAAATGAGAAGGGAGGCGCGAGCCTCCCTTTTTCGTGATCTGCTGACACATCCCGTCAGCAGATCAGTGCTCCATGAAGGCGTCATTCACGGAGGACTTCCCATGCTCGATCACCTCGGCCTGCGCACCACTCAATTCGACGGCCTGCTGGCCTTCTACAAGGCAACCCTGGCCCCACTCGGCTACCAGGTCATGATGGAATATCCCGGCGCCGCCGGGCTGGGTCGCGAATATCCCGATTTCTGGATCGGTGCCGACGACAAGGGCGGCTCCAATATCCACCTGGCGTTCAAGACGCAGGACAGGGCGGTCGTGGAAGCCTTCTACGCCGCAGCCCTCGCCAATGGCGGGCGGGACAATGGCGCGCCGGGCAAGCGCGATTACACGCCGACCTACTACGCCGCCTTTGTCATCGATCCGGACGGCAACAATCTCGAAGTGGTCTGCGACGCCGAATAGGCACGCGCGGTGCACTGAAGTTCCCACACGCGATGTCATCCCGGCCTTGAGCCGGGGTGACACCGTGGGTGGGGAAATTCAGGTGAAACTAGGAGCCACTACCCATGGCCACCACCAGCGCATGGCCCGACATGGCCGCGTAGATTTCCGCCTTGAGCGAATAGCTCACCTGACCCGGCAGCTGGTCGATCGTCACGCCTTCCTCGAACATCAGTTTGAGCATCTGCAATTCACCAATGCTGCGATTCTGATCGAGGCTCAGAGCCAGCATGCTGGACACTTGCGCACGCTCGTCGATCAGATATTGCCGCACCTCGGCCTCGAGCTTGATCACATCCTTGGTCGTGGCAAACTCGCCTCCGATCAGGCCCTGTTCCATCATGCTGGCCACGGTCTCGTCGACATGGTGTTCGTAAGTGTCGGCAAATCCCATGGCCTGAACCACCTCGGCCGCCGTGGCGATGGACTGCGCCAAGGCAGGCACGGCTGACAACAACACCCCGATAGCGGCAGTGGTTCTGAAAAGACGTAACAACATGGACCCAACCCTTGGTGGAAATCAGGCTGCAGAAACAACATGATGCGAATATGACGAAGTCTAGCCGACCAGCTTGAGTGGCGCCTTGGCCTGCTTGACCTTTTTGGGCTTCTTGAGGTGCGGCGGCACGTAGTTGGTCATTACGCGCTCGATCACCTTGATCGCCTTGTCGGTACCCTGTTCGCCATGCAGCTGCTCGGCAATGTCGGCAGCGTTGCGGCGATAATCCTCATTGGTCGAGAGATCGGCTAGCGCACCAGCCAGGATTTCCGAGGTCAGCTTGCGCAGACGGACGGGCTTCGGGCCGCAGCCCATCTCGTAGACGCGGCGCCCCCAATAGGGCTGGTCGACGATCTGCGGCACGACAAAGGTCGGCCGGCCCAGATGCAGGCCGGCGGAGGTTGTGCCTGCGCCGCCGTGATGCACCACGGCCGAGACATATTTGAACAGCTTGTCGTGTGGCGCTTTCTCGATGGCGAAAATGCTGTCGGGCAGGTCCTGCGGATTGATGCCGCCCCAGCCCCGCGCCACCACGGCACGGCCGCCCCACATGGCGACGGCTTCCTTGAGGATCTTGGTATTGCGCTCGGCGCCGAAGGGCATGGAGCCAAAACCGATATAGACCGGTGCCTCGCCCTCGGAGAGGAATTTCTGGAACTCCGGCGACGGCTGCCAGTCGGTCCGGTCCTTGAGCTGCCAGTAGCCGGTGACGATGGCGCCCTTGGGCCAGTCGCGCGGACGCGGCGAGACAACCGTCGAATAGGGGTAAAGCGTCGTGAGATAAGTGCCGTCGGTGTTGCGGAAGAAGCCGCCGTTCTTGCGCGCTTCAAGCCCCATCAGCTCGCGGCGCAGCTTGTTGCGCGGCAGGTTGTAATAGATCTGCTGCACGGTCATCGTCGCATAGGTCAGCTTGTTGAAGGCCGGACCGAAATCAGCGCCGTAATACATGCAGAGCGGAAATTCGCTAGTCGAATTGAGCGGCTGCAGGGCGACCATGATCGCCGGAATGCGCAGGGCTTCGGCGATGTCGATGCCAAAGCTGGTATTCATGTTGAGGATCAGCATGTCCGCGCCCTGGCACATGCGCCAGGCATGGCGGGCGGCGGTATCGACGATCTGCTGGCCCTGCCGCAGCAGGGACGGGCCATTGATGAGCATGGACTGGCTCATCGCATTTTCGAAACGCTGCTGGTTGAGGAAGGACTGGATCGAGGGCCCGAGCGTATGGAATTCGATTCCATAGCCTTCCACCATGCCCTGGAATTCTTCCGATGCGCCGAGGACGACCGAGTAGCCGCGCTCCTTGAGGGCAATGGCCAGGGCCAGATAGGGCTGAACGTCGCCTTGCGTGCCGATCGTCACCAGGGCAATGCGCTTCAAGTTCTTACCTCACCATATGCCGTCCTGAGCCGAAGGTTGGCACCCTTCGGACCATTTACAATACCCAAGCGAGGAATTATGAACGGCCTTGTCGATAACTGATTTCCTTACAAAAATCATATCTGAAGGGCAAGGGACATGCCGTCTCTATACACTGTTGCTAAGGTTGGAGCCTCGCTCGCCATTGGTGCAGTGCCTGCCGCCGCCGCTATGGCGGCAGCGAACGCCCGCTAGCTCTTCCCGCATGGCCCCCTCGGGCCGGGAAGAGCCGAACACGACAAAGGGCTCCGAAAATGGGGCCGTTTAACCCGTTCACAACCATAATTCCGCGATAATCACCGCCTCAAACAATGAGGCGTGGCGCAAGGGGCGCGTCGCGGTCAGTTCAGGTCCGACAGAGGACCACCGAGGAAATCATGAGCGCAGACTTCCACAAGATCCGTCGTCTTCCCCCCTATGTCTTTGCCCATATCGATCCGCTCAAGGCCAAGGCACGGTCCGAGGGCGTCGATGTCATCGACCTGGGCATGGGCAATCCCGATATGCCGACCCCCGAGCATATCGTGGCCAAGCTGCAGGAGACGGTGAAGGATCCGCGCACCCATCGCTATTCGACCTCGCGCGGCATTCCCGGCCTGCGCAAGGCCCAGGCTAGCTATTATGGCCGCCGCTTCGGCGTGAAGCTCAATCCCGACACCCAGGTCGTCGCGACCCTGGGCTCCAAGGAAGGCTTCGCCAACATGGCCTCGGCCATCACCGCGCCGGGCGACGTGGTGCTGGTGCCCAATCCGACCTATCCGATCCATTCCTTCGGCTTCCTGATGGCCGGCGGCGTCGTGCGCTCCATGCCAGCCGATCCCAATGAGGATTTCCTGCGCTCGCTCGACCGCGCCGTGCGCCACTCCATCCCCAAGCCGATCGCCATCGTCCTGAACTACCCGGCCAATCCGACCGCCTATACGGCCGACCTCGATTTTTACACCGAGGTGGTCAAGTACTGTAAGGCCAACGACATCTTCATCCTCTCCGATCTTGCCTATTCCGAGATCTATTTCGACGAGGACGCGCCCCCGCCATCCGTGCTGCAGGTGCCGGGCGCCATGGACATCACGGTGGAATTCACTTCCATGTCCAAGACCTATTCCATGCCCGGCTGGCGCGTCGGCTTCGCCGTCGGCAACGAGCGCCTGATCGCCGCCCTGGCGCGGGTGAAATCCTATCTCGACTATGGCGCCTTCACGCCGATCCAGGTCGCGGCCACAGCTGCCCTCAACGGCTCGGATGACGTGATCGAGGAGGTGCGGAAGATCTACAAGCACCGCCGCGACGTCATGGTGGAAAGCTTTGCCCGTTCCGGCTGGGATATTCCCGTGCCAAAGGCCACCATGTTCGCCTGGGCGCCGGTTCCGGCCCAGTTCGCCCATCTCGGTTCGCTCGAATTTGCGAAACTCCTGATCAAGGAGACCGGCGTCGGCGTCGCGCCCGGCGTGGGCTTCGGCGAATATGGCGATCAGTATATCCGCCTGGCTTTCGTCGAAAACGAACAGCGCATCCGCCAGGCTGCCCGCAACATCAAGAAGCTGCTCGGGTCCAAGACCGGGGCAGGGAACGTGGTGCCTTTAGTCGGGTAAAGTGTTGTCCAAAAACTCGGTGTCATCCCGGCCTTGAGCCGGGATCCATCCCGAGATGTTTGTTGAGCCGCAAGGTAGTTGTGCCCGTCACGTAAACCTTGCGGCAGGGGCGTGATCGCGAGATGGGCCCCGGCTCAAGGCCGGGGTGACATCGAGGATGTGGGGCGCTCCACGAATTTCAAAAAATACATGACGCGACCGATCATCTTTCGTATGCAGGGGAGCGAACCTTCCCGCTGCAAGGCATCACCATGCGTCTTTCGTCCGTTCTCCTGGCTCTTCCATTCGTCGTCGCTGCCAGCACTGCATTCGCGCAGGAATTTCCGGTCACCATCGAGCACGCGCATGGTGAAACCACCATTCCAGCTGAACCGCAGCGCATCGTTACCTGGGGCTGGAGCAATGAGGACGTCGTCATTGCCTTGGGCAAGGTGCCCGTCGGCATGCCGTTCCAGTCCTATGGCGGCGGCGACAACGGCATTCATGAATGGGTGGAAGAGGCTCTTGCTGAGCTCGGTGCCGAAACGCCGACCATCCTGCCTGCTGGCGGTGAGCCGCCGGTGGAACAGATCGCGGCACTGCAGCCCGATCTGATTATCGCCGCTTACTCCGGCCTGACCGTGGATCAGTATGAATTGCTGTCCGGCATTGCCCCGACCATTGCTTATACAGGCGCGCCTTGGTCGACGCCGTGGCAGGACCTGACCCTGATCATCGGCAAAGCGCTGGGCAAGGAGGCCGAGGCGCAAGCCCTGCTTGCGGACACCACTGCCTGGGTCGAAGCCGAGTTCGCCAAGTATCCTGCCCTCAAGAGTGTCACCTTCGCCAGTGCCAATGACTACGACGGCGCCATTGCGGTCTATGCGCCGCTCGATGCGCGCATGAAGTTCCTGACCGATCTGGGCATGACCCTGAACCCATCGGTTGCTGCGCTCGCGCCGGGCGACGACGCCTTCTACTACCCCCTGAGCTACGAACTGTTCGACAGGCTGGAAGGCGATATCTTCGTCACCTATTTCGAGGAACAGTCTGCCCTCGACGACTGGCTGGCGACACCGCAGGCGGCCAACTATCCGCCGATCGTCAATGGTGGGCTGGCGGCCCTGGTGGGCACCGAGAACGTGGCCTCGGTCTCCCCGCCGAGTGTCCTGTCTCTCCGCTGGGGTCTCCCGCACTATCTGGAAGTGCTGGGTGCGGCGGCCGAGAGGGTCGCAGGCAAATAATCCTGCGGGCCGGGGCCTTACGGGTCAAACTCCTATTGACCTCTAGGCAATTTCCTATGCAGATGTCGCTCCCATGAGTGACATAGCTTCCTTCCGCCACGCCGTCGAAACCTTCATCTCTGCCCGGGGCTGGACGCCGACCCGTTTTGGCCGCACCGTTGCGGGCGATCCGCTGTTTGTTTTCGACCTGCGCGAAGGCCGCGAGCCGCGTTCCGATACGCGCACGCGCATCCTCAAGGCCATGCAGGATTTCGGCGACGGCGAAACCCAGGCGCCGCTGCGCGTAGGCGTAGCAGGGCTGGGCAATGTCGGCGCGACGCTGGTGCGTATCCTCCAGAAGGACGGCGCCGAACTCACCAAGAAACTCGGTCGCCAATTGGTGGTGACGGCCGTTGCCGCGCGCTCGCGTTCCCGCGACCGCGGCATTGATATTTCTGGCCTCGAATGGTTCGACGATCCGGTCGCCTTGGCCAAGTCCGACGGCATCGACCTTTTCGTCGAACTGATCGGCGGCGAGGACGGTCCGGCTTTTGCGGCAGTAAAGGCCGCGCTCGAAATCGGTCGCCCGGTCGTGACGGCCAACAAGGCGCTGCTCGCCAAGCATGGCGTGACCCTGGCCAAGCTTGCCGAGGAAACTGGGGCGCAACTCGGCTTCGAAGCGGCGGTGGCCGGTGGCATTCCCGTCATCAAGACCCTGCGCGAGGGCCTCGGCTCGGCCCGCATCGCCAAGGTCTTCGGCATCATGAACGGCACCTGCAACTATATCCTCACCCGCATGGGTAATGAGGACATCAGTTTCGGCGATTGCCTCAAGGATGCGCAGGCGCTCGGCTATGCCGAGGCCGATCCGACCTTCGACGTGGAGGGCTTCGACACCGCCCACAAGCTGTCGATCCTCGCGACGCTCTGCTTCGGCTACGAGATCGCCCCCGACCAGATCCGGGTTGAAGGCATTTCCCGCATCACCCAGCACGACATAAAGGTTGCTGCCGAACTCGGCTTCAAGATCAAGCTGCTCGGCATTGCCCAGCGCACCGACGAAGGCATCGAGCAGCGCGTGCATCCGACCTTTGTGCCGAAGGGCTCGGCCATTGCCGGCGTCGATGGCGTGATGAATGCTGTGGCGCTCGAAACCGACCATGTGCATGAACTGCTGCTGGCCGGTCCCGGCGCCGGTGGCCCGCCGACGGCTAGCTCGGTCCTCTCCGACATTCTCGACATCGCCCGCGGCACCCGTGTGCCGCCGCTCGGCGTGCCCTCCGAGGAATTGCTGCCCTACAAGCAGGCGCCGATGCGCGCCCATGACGGCGGCTATTACATTCGCCTCAATGCCAAGGACGTGCCGGGCGCATTGGCAGCCATCACCACCCGAATGGGTGAGCGGGGGATTTCGATCGATAGTGTCATCCAGCGGTCGGATTTGAACGCTAAGGCGACGTCGCCGGATGGTGCGCCCACGCGCACGGTCGTGTTGATCACCCAACAGACTTTGGAATCAGGCGTGCGTGAATCGCTTGCGCAGATCGCTGCCGACGGGTTTATCGTTGGCGAACCGCAATTGATCCGGATCGAAAACCTCTGACGCCCTCCGGGGTTAACAGGGCCCCGGGAGGAAGCATGAAGCTATCGAAGGCCGAGGGGGACAAGAGCCCCGCCAACCTGCATCGCAGCCTGACGCTGGAACTGGTGCGCGTCACCGAACGCGCCGCCATCGCCGCCGCCGAATGGCGCGGCAAGGGCAATGAACAGGCCGCTGACGAGGCTGCCGTCGCCGCGATGAAGTCCGAGCTCGACACCGTCGCCATCTCTGGTCGCATCGTCATCGGCGAGGGCGAGGCCGGCGAGGTGGATGATCTGTTCATCGGTCAGGCTGTCGGCGCAGGGCAGGGACCGGAAGTCGACATCGCTGTCGATCCCCTCGAAGGCGTCACCCTGTGCGCCAAGAACCAGCCCGATTCCATCGTCGTGCTCGCCATGGCTGAGCGTGGCGGCCTGCTCAACGTCGCGCGCAATGTCTATATGCACAAGATCGCCGTGGGCTCTGCCTATGCGCCGGGCACGGTCCATATCGATTGGACCGCAACCGAGAATGTGAAGGCGCTCGCCAGGGCCAAGGGCGTGCCACTGAGCGAAATCACCGCCATCGTGCTCGATCGTCCGCGCCATGCCGGCCTGATCGAGGAACTGCGCACCACCGGCGTGGCGGTAAAACTCATCAGCGACGGCGACATTGCCGGCGTCATCCATGCGGTCAACACCGAGGACACCGGCGTCGACATCTATCTCGGCTCCGGCGGCGCACCCGAGGGCGTCCTGGCGGCGGCCGCGCTGCGCTGCATCGGCGGCCAGATGCAGGGCAAGCTGATCCTCGACACCCCCGACAAGCGCCTGCGCGCCCGCGAAATGGGGATCGAGGATGCCCATCGCATCTATGACGTGACCGAACTGGCCGCCGGCGATGTCCTCGTCGCAGCCACCGGCGTCACCGACGGCACGCTGCTAGACGGCGTCCGTCTGCGCCGCGATGCAGTCCAGACCAGCACAATCGTCATGCGCAGCTGGAGCCAGACCGTCCGCTGGATCAAGGCACAGCACGCGCGGTAGGGTTAGGCCACCTTCTTTCCTCCACCGCTTGCGGGGGAGGGGGACCACGCGCAGCGTGGTGGAGGGGGGAGCCAAGAGCATGGACCACGGGATCTTTCCTACCCTCTTCTCAAGCGGCTCCCCTCTCCACCGCCTGACGGCGGTTCCCCTCTCCCGTAAACGGGAGAGGAAGCTGCGGCGCCTTTGCTGCCCCTTCCCACCTCCCCTCAAATCGCTTAACCCTCGCTCATGCCCGATACCCCGCGCCCTTTCCTCGACGTCTCCCGCTCCGTCACCGGACGCATGTGGACCGATCGGCTGGATATCAACACCACGCGTATGGCGACCGCTATTTCGCAGCGGGCCGGTGTTTCGGAAATCCTGGCGCGGATTCTGGCAGCGCGTGGCGTCGGCCTCGACGAGGCATCGGCCTATCTCGAGCCGACCATCCGTAACCTCATGCCCGATCCATCCACCCTGACGGCGATGGATCCGCTGTCGGAGCGCCTGGCCCAGGCCATCACCGACAATGAAGCGATTGCGCTTTTTGGCGACTATGACGTCGATGGCGCGTGCTCCTGCGCATTGATGGCGCGCTATCTGCGCCACTTCGGCATCGAGCCGCAGGTGCATATCCCCGACCGCATCTACGAAGGCTATGGCCCCAATATCGCGGCCATGGACAAGTTGATCGATGCCGGCGCGACGCTGATCATCACGCTCGACTGCGGCACGACGAGTTTCGCCCCCATTGCCCATGCCCGGCAGCGCGGCGCCGATGTGCTGGTCGTGGACCACCATCTGGCCGACCATGAATTGCCTGAGGCCAATGCGCTGGTGAACCCCAATCGCCCCGACGACATTTCGGGCCTTGGCTATCTCTGCGCGGCCGGCGTCACCTTCATGACCATGGTGGCCACTAACCGCGCGCTGCGCAATCGCGGCGACACCGGCCTGCCGGACTTGCTGAAACTGCTCGATCTTGTGGCCCTGGCCACCGTCTGTGACGTCGTACCGTTGACCGGCCTCAACCGCGCCTTCGTGGTGCGCGGCCTCGAAGTCGCCCGCCGTGGCGACAACAAGGGCATGGCGGCTTTGGCTCTGGCGGCGCGCCTCAGCGGCCCAATCAATCCCTATCACCTCGGCTTCCTGCTCGGTCCCCGTATCAATGCCGGCGGCCGTATCGGCAATGCGGCGCTGGGCACCGAACTGCTGACCGTCGATGACGAGCACCATGCCCTCGCCATTGCTGCGCGACTGGACGAACTCAACAGCGAGCGCCAGCGCATCGAGGTGGAAGCCGTCGAGGAAGCGGCCGCTGTTGCCGAGCTGGAAATTGGCGGCGGCGAGGGTCCCCCGGTGCTGGTGCTGGCTTCGGCCAATTGGCATCCCGGCGTGGCCGGGCTCATCGCCTCGCGCCTCAAGGATCGTTTCGAGCGTCCAGCCTTCGCCATTGCACTTGGCCCGGATGGCACCGGCACCGGCTCGGGCCGCTCCATGCCCGGCGTCGATCTTGGCCGCGCCGTTATCGAAGCCGTCGAGATGGGCCTGCTGGTCAAGGGCGGCGGCCACGCCATGGCCGCCGGCATCACCATCAAGCAGGATCAACTCGGCGCCTTCCGCTCGTTTCTCGCGTCAAAGCTCTCCTTGGACGTCACCGCAGCCCGTGCGTCGACCGCCCTGCCGATCGACGCGGCACTGACCGCCCGCGGCGCCACGGTCAATCTGGTGCATGATCTGGAAAAGGCTGGGCCATACGGCGCGGGCAATCCAGGTCCGCTGTTTGCTTTCCCGGCCCATCGCGCCCGCTATGCCCAGATCGTCGGCAAGGGCGGCCACGTGAGCTTCACCCTGACGTCGGAGGACGGTGCCCGGCTCAAGGCCATCGCCTTCCGTGCCGCCAACACCGCAATCGGCGATGCCCTGCTGCGCGATACCGATGCTGCCTTCCACTTCGCCGGCGCGCTTTCGATCGATCATTATCAAGGCCGCGAACAGGTCCAGCTGCGCCTGACCGATATGGCTAAGCCCAAGTGACCGGAGCGCTTTCAGCAAAAGTGGACACCACTTTTGCGGTTCGAAAGCGCGACAGCCAAAAATCAGGCTATTTCAAAGATTTAAGCAGTGGATGAAATAGCATGTAAGAAACTTTGCACTGATCCAGCACGTTCCTGCCTGCGTAACAAAGCTCATACTCGCTGTGCGGAGACTGCCCCGACCATGACGCAATCCTCCATCGCCATTATCGGATCGGGCATTTCCGGACTGTCGGCCGCCTGGCTGCTCTCCAAGTCGCACAAGGTGACGCTGTTCGAGAAAAACGCCGTGCTCGGCGGCCACTCCAATACCCTGATGGCGCCAACCCCGCAGGGTCAGGTCCCGGTCGATACCGGCTTCATCGTCTACAACGAGAAGAACTATCCCAATCTCACCGCCTTCTTCGATTATTTCGAGGTCGAGACTGCGCGCTCCTACATGAGCTTTGCCGTGTCCTGTGGCGAAGGCGCCATGGAGTATTCCGGCGAGTACCTTTGGGGCCTGTTCGGCCAGCGCCGCAACATCATCCGCCCGCGCCATTGGCAATTGGTCAGCGACATCATGCGCTTCTTCCGCGAGGCGGAGGGCCAGATCAAGCTGTGCGACGACGAGCTGTCCATCGGCCAGTTCCTTGTCCGGTTCGGCTATTCGCAGGCCTTTATCGACGATCATATCCTGCCCATTTCCGCGGCCATCTGGTCGACCCCGTCGCGCGGCATGCTGGAGTTCCCGGCGCGCACTTTCATCGAGTTCTTCTCCAACCATTCGCTGCTCCAGGTGCTCGGCCGTCCGCAGTGGCGCACCGTCAAGAACGGCTCGCGCCAATATGTCGACAAGCTCGCCGCAGCCACCGACATGGAAACCGTGCTCAATGCGTCCATCACCGCGGTGCGACGCCACGCGCAGGGCGTCGAGATCTATTTCGCCGACGGTTCGCACCGCCATTTCGACCAGGTGGTGTTCGCCACCCATGCCGACCAGGCGCTGAAGCTGATCGCCGATCCGAGCGAAGCCGAGGGCAGGGTGCTTTCCGCCTTCCGCTTCTCACCCAATCGCGCCGTGCTCCATTCCGATACGAGCTTCATGCCCAAGCGCCGCCATCTCTGGTCAGCCTGGAATTATCTCCGCGGCGGCAGCGGCGAAGATGGCCTGAGCCTGACCTATTGGATGAACAAGCTGCAGCCGCTCCAGACCACCCAAAGCCTCTTCGTGACGCTCAATCCGCATCGCGAGATTGCGGCGGACAAGATCATCCACCAGGTCGATTACGAGCATCCGCTGTTCGATGCGACGGCAATCGCCATGCAGGACAATCTCTGGCAGGTTCAGGGCCAGAACCGCACCTGGTTTGCCGGCGCCTGGATGGGCTATGGCTTCCACGAGGATGGCCTGCAGTCCGGCCTTGAAGTGGCCGAGCGCATCGGGCCGGTCCAGCGTCCCTGGCAGGTTGCCGAACAGCGCGGCCGCATCGCGCACAACTGGGTCCAGGGAGACCAGAAACTATGGGCGGCCGAGTAACGGACACGGCCGACCTGCCCGGCGCCGTCTATGTCGGCGACGTCGTGCACAAGCGTGCCCGTCCCAAGCGTCACGCACTGCGCTACCGGGTGTTCTCGATGCTGGTCGACCTCGACCGGCTTGATTCACTGGATGAGAAGCTGCGCTTCTTCTCCTTGAATAGATTCAACCTTGTCTCGCTGGTGACCAGCGACTTTGGCCCCAAGGATGGCAGCTCCATTGCAGCTTTTATCCGTCTCAAGGCCGCTGCTGCCGGCGTCGAACACGTCAACCGCATTCGCATGCTGGCCTATCCGCGCCTCCTCGGCTTCGCCTTCAATCCGATCACGGTCTACTATTGCGAGGATGCGGAGGGCGTGACGCGTTTCATGGCCTATGAGGTGCGCAACACCTTCGGGGAGCACCATTTCTATCAGGCTGCCGTGACACCAGAAGACGGCGAAATCCATCACCAGGCCAAGAAGGCCTTCTACGTTTCGCCCTTCAATACGCTCGAGGGCCACTACCGTTTTGCCATTCGCCCGCCGGCCGAAAATGTCTTTCTCGGCGTGACTCTATCCAATGAGGAAGGTGGTCTGCTGACAGCCTTTTTCGAGGGCGAACGGCGCGAACTGACCGACGCTACCCTGCTCAAACTGCTTCTTGCATATCCCTTTATGACCGCTAAAGTGGTCGCGGGCATACACTGGGAAGCACTGCTTTTGTGGCTCAAGGGTGTGCCGCCCACGCTCAAGCTGAGGCGACATCTCAAGCGCCGGCCTCAAAGCTAATCAAGTTTTTTGGATCAAGCGGCATAATGAACAAGACCGTCGTAGAAACCACCAATACCGGCATTTCGCCGTGGACCAAATTCGTCTCCTGGGCGGTCGAGAAGATCGGCTACAAGGCGCTGGGCCACCCGCGCCACGGCGCTGTCACCGTCATCCTGCCCAATGGCAGGACGCGCACCCTGGGCGACCCCGCGACGGGCGAACACTCGGTCCTGCGCCTCAACAATTTCCGCGTCATCACCGAAGCCATGCAGCGCGGCACGGTGGGCTTTGCCTCGGCCTATATGAATGGCGATATCGAGGTCGATGACCTGACCGCGCTGTTCCGCTTCTTCCTGCAGAACCGCGACATGTTCGAAAATGCCAATCCGGGCTTTTTCCGACGTGCTGCCAGCGATCTGCACTACCACTTGTCCCGCCGGAATACGCTTGAGGGCTCCAAGAAGAACATCGCCGAGCACTATGACCTTGGCAATGATTTCTACGGCCAGTGGCTCGACCCCTCGATGACCTATTCCTCGGCCATATTTCAGTCTGGCGACCAGAGCCTGGAAGAAGCGCAGCGCATCAAATATCGCCGCGTTGCCGATATGGCCGGCGTCACGCCCGGCTCTTCGGTGCTTGAGATCGGCTGCGGCTGGGGCGGCTTTGCCGAAACCGTCGCCCGCGACTATCAGGCCAATCTTCGCGGCATCACCCTCTCGGCCGAGCAGCTCAAATATGGCCAAGAGCGCCTTGCCCGCCAGGGCCTTGATAATTTTGCCAAGCTGGTCTTTGAGGACTATCGCCACACCGAGGGTCAGTTCGACCATATCGGTTCGATCGAAATGATCGAGGCGGTCGGCGAGGACAATTGGCCGAGCTATTTTCAGACCGTGCACGATCGCCTCAAGCCCGGCGGCACTGCAGCCATCCAGGCCATCACCATCAACGAGGCCGATTTCGACGGCTATCGCTCCGGCCCCGATTTCATCCAGCGCTACATCTTCCCCGGCGGCATGCTGCTGACCAAGACGGTGATGAAGGACTTCGGCGACAAATATGGTCTGGTGCTCGAAAACGTCGAAACCTTCGGCATTTCCTATGCGCGGACGCTGAAGCTCTGGCGCGAGCGCTTCCTCGAACGCTGGCCGATGATCGCGCCACTTGGCTATGACGAAGTCTTCAAGCGCAAGTGGGTCTATTACCTGAGCTATTGCGAGGCAGGGTTCACCGAAGGCTCGATCGACGTCGGCATCTACCAGTACCGCCGTCCGGCCTGATCAGTCTTTCGGCAGCATCTTGCTGGTGAGCCAGAAGAAGACGGGATAGGGCAGCCAGCGCACCGTCTTCATCAGCCAGACCATACGCTTGGGGAAGGCGATCTCGAAGCGGTCCGACTGCGTCAGCCCATCGACGATGCGCTTGGCCGCATCATCGGTTTCCATCAGGAAGGGCATGGGGAAGTCGTTTTTGTCCGTAAGCTCGGATTTGACGAAGCCCGGCGCGATCATCCGCACGGTGATGCCCCGCGGCTTGAGCTCGGTCCGCATGGTCTCGAGCAGGTTGATGATCCCCGCCTTTGTCGATGAATAGGCCGCCGAGCGCGGCAGGCCGAAATAGCCCGCCACCGAAGCGATCACTGCAAAATGCCCGCCGCCCTGGCTTTCCATCTGCTTGAGCAGCGGATCGGCGATCCGCAGCAGGCCGAGATAATTGGTGTCCACGACCTTTTCGAACTTGTCGAAATCATAGTCGCCCACATCCATCGGCTGCCAGGCTGCTGCCCCGAAGATGAAGAGGTCGATGCGACCGAGGTCGGCGACGATGCTCGTGATCGTCTCGGAAATTGCCGCGTGATCGGTCACGTCGAGCTGATAGGGCCTGATCTTGGCATTGCCCCTGGCGACTTCGGCGAGCTTTTCCGCACGACGCCCCGAGATTGCCACTGTCCAGCCCTGCGCGGCCATCAGTTTCGTCACGGCCGCGCCAATGCCCGAGCCGCCGCCGATAATCCATGCCACGCCAGGTTTCACGGTCTATATCCCGAACAGAGGTTGCAGGGCGCGCATCAGCCGGCCACGGAAGTTCAGCTTGGCGTCCACGGCAACCAAACAGATGCAGTCGTCGCCCGGTTCCGCAATCGGCTGGTGCTCGACATCCTCGTCATGATCGGCAATGTCGCCCTTGGCGAAAACGCCAAAGCGGTCGCGATAGGCGCCTTGCAGGATCAGCGTCAATTCCTGTCCGCCGTGACCATGCTCTGGAACATTGCGCCCACCGGCGACGCGTAGCAGCATCAGCCGCGATTTGCCGTCATCGCCCCAGGCAAGATCGCAGGTCGCGACGCCCGGGCCGTTCCATTTCCATTTTGCGCCGGCAAGCCCGTTAGGCAGGAAGCGCTGCAAGGGCAGGGGCACGTCGCTGGTCTGTTTGCCCTGCGGCGCCACTTCCATCAATTCGTCACCCAAAGCGCCCAGCAGGCGATCCAGCGCGCCATTGCTGAGTTCTGCCGGCTCTTCAGTCGCCAACAAGCCTCCGCCAATCTTCTCCATCTGCCGCACAGTCTCGCGTCCGCCTTCGGACATGGCCAGATGCGTGGCGATCACCGTCGCATAGGGCAGGTCGAGCGTGCCGGCGGTGAACGCCATCAGCGTGGAAATATCGGGATGATGTTGGATACTCATTGCAGATCCTCCAGCAGGGGCCGGAGCCGTTCATAGGCAAGGCGAAGGCGGGATTTGACCGTGCCCAGCGGAATACCGACCTTTTCGGCAATCTGGGCATGCGGCATGTCATGGATGAAGCTCAAACGGACCACCTCGCGCTGGTCCTCGGACAGTGTCGTCAGCGCGGCCGTTACGCGATCGACCACCTGATGCTGCTCGACAAGCGCGCTGCCATTCGGCCCGTCGCTGGCCAGAACCACCTTCTCCAGGTCTTCGTATGGCTTATTGGACTGGCGCCGTAACTGGTCGATGCGCAGGTTGCGGGCAATGGTGAAGATCCAGGTCGTCACCGCACCGCGCTGGTTCGAATAAAGCGCTGCCTTGCGCCAGACGGTAAGGAAAGTTTCTTGCACCAGATCTTCTGCCAGGGCGTCGCTGGCGCCCAGCTTGAGCAACATGGATTTGACGCGTGGACCGAGCTCGCCGAACAGAGCCGCAAGCGCCGAGCGATCCTGCTTTTGCGCTATGCGCAGCATCAGCGTCCCCAAATCCTCAGGGCCGGGCAGGATAGGGTTGTTGCCCAAATCGGAATTCGTCATCGCTACCGCATACATCGGCTGCTCCGGCTGTGTAAGCCCTCTACGCAGCGCCGGGAAAAATGGATCAGCATACCGGAAACATGACTTGACCCGTCAAATTATCCTGACTTAGTTAGCCAGCAATTCAAACCCGGCCGCTGCGAGTTTCCCATGTTTCTCAGATCGCTGCTTACCGTTTCCATCGCCACCCTCGTCTTTGCACCTGCGCTCGCCCATGCCGAAAGCTGGACCTACAGCGACGCCTCTGGCCAGACGGTAACGCTCGACGCTGTCCCGCAGCGCATCATCATGCATCAGGATGCTGCGGCGGGTCTCATTCCGCTCGGTATCCGCCCGGTCGGCATTTTCGCCGACAGCGCCATAACCGAGGCCAAGGCGCTTGAAGGACTCGATCTGTCCGGCATCGAAATTGTCGGCCAGACCTGGGGCGAAGTGGATATCGAGAAAGTCGCAGCTCTGCAGCCCGACCTCATCATCGGAGAATGGTGGGATAGAAGTGGCGACTGGAGCGGCGGTGAGGTCGTGGCACAACTGACCGAAGTCGCACCGATCACCGGTCCTGCAGCCGCCGATTCCATCGTCGGCATGATCGAGGATTACGAGGAACTGGCAGCCAGCCTTGGCGCCGATCTCTCCGAGCCTTCCATCGCCGAAGCCAAGGCGACATTTGAAACATCGCTGGAGGCCTTCAAGGCCGCCGTAGCGGCAAAGCCCAATCTTGTCGCAGAAGCGGTCTATACCGGCGACGATGCCCTTTATGTCGCCGATCCCGCGGGCGCTGCCGAATTGCTCGACCTGCAAGGCTGGGGTCTCAACATCGTTGCGCCTGAAAGCGTGGACGTCGCCGGAAACAATTATTTCGAGACGGTCAGCTGGGAAAACGCCGACAAATATCCGGCTGACCTGATCATGGTCGACAATCGTTCTCCCGCCACGCTGCAGATCGCCCTTGCCCAGCCCATGTGGACCACGATGCCCGCTGCTGCCGCTGGCGCCGTCACCGATTGGCCTGCCTTCTGGCTGCGCAACTACGCCGCCTATGCCGGCGCCCTGGACAAACTGACTGCCGCCATCAATGCGGCCGACGAGAATCTGATCGAATAGGCATGACGGACGCGAAGGCCATGACCGGTAAATCGAGGGAAGCCATGCTCGCGCTTGGCCTTCTTGCGCTTGTCGCGGGCGTTGTCGCCGTGGCTTTTCTGTCCATCACCGTGGGCGCCCGGCCGGTCACTTTCGACGCCATCTGGGCCGCCTTGACCGCCTTCGACCCCACTTCGACCGATCATCGCATCATCTGGGACCTGCGCCTGCCACGCACCGTCGTCGGGCTGATGGTGGGCGCCGCGCTTGGCCTTTCCGGCGCCGTGCTGCAGGGCGCGACGCGCAATCCGCTGGCCGATCCGTCTATCCTCGGTATCCACTCCGGTGCGGCTGTCTGCGTCGTGCTGGGCGTCTCCGTCTTCGGCATCACCCAACTGTCATCCTATGTCTGGCTTTCCTTCCTCGGTGCCGGCGCAGCCATGCTGATCGTCTATTCCGTTGCCTCGCTCGGCCGCGAAGGTGCCACACCGATCAAGCTGGCCCTGGCCGGCGCGGCAGTGACCGCCGCCATGCAGTCGGTGACCAGCGCCATCCTCCTCACCAGCCCGCGAACCCTGGACGAAATCCGCTTCTGGCAAGTCGGCTCGCTGGTCGGTCGCGGCATGGACATCGCCACCCAAGTCGCCCCCTTCATCGCCCTGGGCGTCATTCTGGCATTGCTCACCGCCCGAATGCTGGATGGATTGTCGATGGGAGAGGATGTGGCGCGCTCGCTGGGCCAGAATGTTGGCCGCTCTCGCGCCATCGCCGGGCTTGCCGCCGTCATCCTCGCCGGTGGCGCCACGGCCGCAGCCGGTCCCATCGCCTTTGTGGGCCTCACTGTGCCCCATGTCGCGCGCGCCATCACCGGCCCCAACTATCGCTGGATCCTGCCCTATTCCATGCTGCTCGCCCCCATTCTGCTGCTGGGGGCTGACATCATCGGTCGCATCATCGCGCCACCAGGCGAAATCCAGGTCGGCATTGTGACGGCCTTCCTTGGTGCGCCCTTCTTCATCGCGCTGGTCCGCCGCCGCAAGCTGGCTACGCTTTGATGACCACGCTCGATACCGCCAACGGCGCTGTTCGCCACATTCGTCACCGCCTGGCCAACCGGCGCCATGCTGTGACATTCGGACTGAGTGTGCTGCTGCTGCTGACTTTCGCACTGGCGCTCTATCTGGGCGACTATCATGTTGCGCCCGCAAGCGTCGTGCAGTCGCTGCTGTCGCCCTTCACTGGTCTCGTCGACAAGGGCGTCGATTTCATCGTCCTCAACGTCCGCCTGCCGCGTGCCACCCTGGCGGTTCTGACAGGAGCCAGCTTTGCCCTGAGCGGAATCATTTTCCAGACATTGCTGCGTAACCCACTGGCCAGTCCGGACATTATCGGCATTTCGCATGGCGCCAGCGCCTCGGCTGTGGTCTGCATCGTACTCTTCGGCCTCAGCGGTTTCGGCGTTTCCATCGGTTCGCTGATAGGCGCCGTCCTGACCGCCCTGGTCATCTATGGCCTCTCCTGGCGCAATGGCGTCACCACCTATCGTGTCGTGCTGATCGGTATCGGCATGGCCGCCATCATGGGCGCGGTGATCTCCTATCTCTTCACCCGGGCGCGTCTCTTCGAAGCACAGCAAGCTCTGGCCTGGTTGGTGGGCAGCCTCAACGCCGCCAATCGTGCCGACATCATTCCGCTGGCCATTGCCATGCTCGTGCTTCTGCCGATCACCATGGCCCTGGTTCGTGCCCTCGATGCGCTGCAGCTGGGTGACGACACCGCCAGGGCGCTCGGCGCCCGGGTCGAACTGGCGCGTCTTGGCCTGATGCTGGCCGGCGTGGCCTATGCGGCCTTTGCCACGGCAGCAGTCGGCCCGGTTACCTTCGTAGCCTTCGTTGCTGGCCCGATCGCGCGTAATCTGCTCGGTGGCGCAGGCAAGGGCTTCGTGCAGGCAGCACTGGTTGGTGCTGTGGTCATGCTGGCCTCTGACCAGATCGCCCAGCACGCCTTACCCACCGTACAATTGCCCGTAGGCGTCGTGACCGGTGTCTTTGGCGCCGGCTTCCTGCTCTGGCTTCTGGTCGTTTCCAACCGGGCAGGGCGGGTCAATTGAACTTGGACTGGAGTTACCCATGAGCGTCAATCACCAGTTGCTCGCCGCCGGAATGGATCTTGGTTATGGCGAGCGCAAGGTCGTCGATGATCTCAACCTGACTATCCCGCCCGGCAAGCTCACCGTCATCGTCGGCGCCAATGCCTGTGGCAAGTCCACCGTGCTGCGCGGCCTGGCTCGCCTGCTGTCGCCAACGCGAGGTGCCGTCTATCTCGACGGCAAGCCCATCCACCAGATGTCGACCCGCGAAGTGGCGACCATCCTGGGCGTCCTGCCGCAATCGCCGATCGCGCCCGACGCCATTGTCGTTTCCGATCTCGTCGGCCGCGGACGCTATCCCCATCAGGGCTGGTTCCGCCGCTGGACGCCCGAGGACGACGAAGCCGTTGCCGAAGCCCTGCGCGCCACCGACACGCTTGAAATCGCCGACAGGCCCGTGGACGAACTCTCCGGCGGCCAGCGCCAGCGCGTCTGGATCGCCATGGCACTCGCCCAGCAGACCGACTTGCTGCTGCTCGACGAGCCGACCACTTTCCTCGACATCAACCACCAGGTCGAGGTGCTCGACTTGCTGACGGACCTGGTCAAGCATAACGGGCGCACCGTCGTCGTCGTCCTCCACGACCTCAACCTCGCCTGCCGCTACGCCGACCACATCGTGGCCATGAAAGCCGGACATCTCGTCGCCGAGGGCAGGCCGTCCGACGTAATCACCGAGGAAGTCGTCGCCAATGTCTTTGGCATGGCCTCGCGCATCGTGTTTGATCCCATATCCGACACGCCGATGATCGTGCCCATCGGCCGCCATCACGTCGGCGCAGCGGCAAGCGTCAGCGCCTGATTGGACGGCAGTTTGGTTTTGTAATACAAGGTAGTCTCTGTAACGGAGGAAGCCATGAGCAAGCCCGAACTGTCCGATCCCATTACGCTGCGCCTGCCGATTGATGTACTTGCCGAAATCGAGCGGATCGCGACGGCCTCCGATCGCACGAGGAGCTGGATCATGGTCCGCGCCATGCGGCTCTATCTGGCTGGGGAAGGCGCCGAGGTACTCACTGCAGTCAAGGGGCGCGACGACATTAGAGCCGGCAAGTCGTATCTGGCTGAAGATCTGTTTGCCGAAGTTGAGGAAATTATCCGAAACAAGGTTGCGTGATGCGTGTTCGCTTTGCACCAGAGGCAGGCGACTACATCAAACAAGAATCGACTTATCTCCGGCAGCACAGCCCGCAGGCCGCCGCGACGTTTCTAGCACGGATGCGAACAGCAGCGCGTGACCTGGCGTCCTTCTCCGCAGCAGGTTCGCCAGACGAAGAGTTCGCAGTAACTGGAATGCGCCGACTGATCCGCCACGGCTATCGCATCAACTACATGATCGAAGACGGCGAGCTATGGATTGTGGGCGTTTCCAGTTCGATCAATACGCCGCTTTCTACGTCGAGCGACGATCCTGACTACGAGTCCTGACCCGGCTCCGGCCGCGTCCACACAAACACTGCACACCCAACCAGCGTTGCCGCCACCAGCAGACCCAGCCACAGCGCCGGCCTTGCCGTGACGACAAACACCACCAGCCCCACACTCATTCCCGCTAAGGACATCAGCTTGTGCTTGCGCGCAATGGCGCCATTTTGCCGCCAAGCGACGATAGGAGGCCCGAACAGGGCATGGTTCACCAGCCAGGCTTCCGCCCGCTTGGACGATCGCGCAAAACACCATGCTGCCAAGATCAATGGTCCGGTCGTCGGCAGCAGTGGAACGAATATGCCCACGATGCCGATGACGACCAGGGCGATACCGGCAATGAAATAGAGCGGACGAAGAATCGGCGTCACCTGCATTCGGCGCTACAAACCGCGCGGAACGGTTTTACGCCCACAAAGAGGTCCTGTCTTTGCGTACGGGCACACGAACAGAATTATCTGACCGGCAAATTCATCAATTTGAGAGAGTGAGGTCCTGGTACGCCCACGGGGAATCGAACCCCGCTCTGCACCGTGAGAGGGTGCCGTCCTGACCGATAGACGATGGGCGCGGACCTAGGAATTCCAGCACTATAACTCACTTCCAAAAAGGAAGGAATGGTACGCCCTAGGGGAATCGAACCCCTCTCTGCACCGTGAAAGGGTGCCGTCCTAACCGATAGACGAAGGGCGCCTAAGCGCTGGTGAGGGTCGTATAGAGGGGTGATTTGATCCGCGCAACCCCCTTGTGACAAATGGCTAAACTTTTTCAACAGCCCGAGAAAGTGACGGGACGATTATAGCCGCGCGGCCGGTCGCGCACGTCCACATGGATGAACTGGCGGCCCGGATAGCAGCCCACGCCGCCAGCGCTGGAGCGCTGGATGGCAAAGGCAATCAACTCCTGCTTGCTGACACCGGGGATGTAGAAATCGGCCGCCATGCATTTGGTGTGGTAGGAATTGTCGGCGCCACCGGCTGCCGCATTGTGCTGGCCGTCACGATAGCCTGAATTCATGATGACCTTGCGCCCGAACTGGCCTTCAAATTCCCAGATCAGGAATCGCAGCTTCGGCGACAGGCACAGCGCATTGACCTCCCGGCTCGACACATAGGTGCCCCAGTCGTTGCGTTTGCCGGAATAGGCAGAGCCACCGCTGCTGGCAAACATGGCCATGGGCATGCAGGCGGCCAGCGACAGGGCGCAGACGAGAATGGCGGCAATGGAGCGGAGCGGGGTCTTCATGGCTTCCGGATGACCGCTGCTGCAATTTTGCAACAGACAATGGTCCCTTCTGTGAAGCCATTAAAATACGATCGGTTTCGCTAACCGCAGGCTAAGCACTACGGTTAGCGAAGCGTTACCTGTTACCAGGCGCCGGTATTGGGCATGGAGAGCCAGGGCTCCTGCGGATCGAGCGTGCCATCCTGGATCAGCTCGATCGAAATGCCGTCCGGTGAGCGCACGAAGGCCATGTGACCGTCGCGGGGAGGGCGGTTGATGACCACGCCCATATCGCTCAAATGCTGGCAGAGCTTGTAGATATCCTGCACGCGATAGGCGAGGTGCCCGAAATTGCGGCCGCCGGTGTATTCCTCCGGGTCCCAGTTATAGGTCAGCTCGACCTCACCGCCTTCATCGCCCGGCGCCTTGAGGAAAATCAGCGTGAAGCGGCCTTTTTCGCTTTCGCGGCGGCGCACTTCTTCAAGGCCAAGACCCTCGCAGTAGAATCGCAGGCTCTCCTCGACATTGGTCACGCGAACCATGGTGTGCAGGTATTTCATGGGCATTCTCCTTGGATATTTCGCCTTGCCGGCCTAGCAATCACAGACCATTGCGGCAATTCCAAACAAAGTCTTAACAATTGCCTTTGAATCGGCCAGAGTGTGAATTGTGTCTTGTGGAGTACCTCGCGGCGGCGGGGCGAGTAAAAAAGGGCTTTTGGGACCATGGGGGCCAAGTTCACTGGCGATCACGATGAGGCAGCTGCTGCGTCTGCTGACGCGCAGCGGCCCGATATCGCGTCCGGCGATCATGCGCTGGATACGATCGAAGTGTCTGGCGCCATCAAATGGTTCGATGCCGGTAAGGGTTTCGGTTTCATCGTACCTGACAATGGCATGGCTGACGTCCTGCTGCATGTGACCTGCCTGCGCCGTGACGGCTACCAGACGGCCTATGAGGGCGCGCGCATCGTGGTCGAAGCGCTCAACCGTCCGGGTGGCCTGCAGGCGTTCCGCGTTGTCTCCATGGACGAATCCACGGCCCGCCACCCGGCCCAGATGGCCGCGCCGCGCACCCATGTCGTGGTGGAGCCGACCTCGGGCATGGTTCGCCTGGAGGTGAAGTGGTTCAACCGCATTCGTGGCTTCGGCTTCCTCTCGGCAGGCGAGGGCACGCCCGATGTCTTCGTCCATATGGAAACCCTGCGCCGCTTCGGCATCACCGAATTGCGCCCCGGCCAGTATGTGCTGGTCCGCTATGGCAATGGCCCCAAGGGCCTTATGGTCGCCGAAATCCGGCCCGATGGTTGGGGCGACGCGCCGTCCTCCCACTAGGAAAATCAATATGATGCATTTCGCCCATGGCTTCGCTCCGGTGCTCCGTCGTGCCGGTGGTGCACTTGCTGTCGCCGCGCTGCTGGCGACAACCGCCATGGCCGACGAAAGCAAGCTGGTGCTGCATTCGGAAACCGGCGACTACACGTTCAATGTCGAGGTCGTCGACACCGCCGAATCCCGGGCCAGGGGCCTGATGTATGTTACTGACCTGGCCGATGACGCCGGCATGCTGTTCGACTTCAAGGAAGAGCGCCCAGTCTCCTTCTGGATGATGAACACCCTCATCCCGCTCGACATGATCTTTGTCGGCGCCGATGGCGTGATCAGCAACATTCACGTCAATGCACGCCCCCATGACGTGACCGGTATTCCATCGGATGGCCCGGTGCAATTCGTGCTCGAAATCCCCGGCGGTCGCTCCGAGGAAATCGGCCTCAAGGCCGGCGACACCCTGGAACATGATCGCGTGGCCGCACCCGCCGGCTGATCCAGCCTTACAGCCGGTGCACGACCATGCAGTCGATCACGGCCCACAGGTGCAGGCTGGCGCCGGCAACCACGAACACATGCCAGAGCACATTCTGGAATTTCAGCGTATCCCAGAGATGGAAGATGACCCCGAGCGAATAGGTGATCCCGCCCGCCAGGATCAGCCACATGGTCGATTCCGGCAGTTGCTCGGCCAGTGACTGAAACACCAGGATGCCGCTCCAGCCAATGGCCATGTAGAGCGGGATGGCGAGCTTGCTGGAGCGGCGCGGCATGACCAGCTTGAGCCCGACCCCAACCAGCGAAGCGCCCCAGACAAAACTCATCAGCAGCGCGCCCGACGTCGTGTCGCTGATGACCGAGAGGAACGGCGTGTAGCTGCCAGCGATGAACAGAAAGATTGCCGCCTGATCCAGCCGCGCCAGCCACATCTTGGTGCGGGACACCGGATACATGTTGAAGGCCATCGAACAGCTCAGTAGGACCACAAGCGTGCCGATGTAGATCGACAGCGCCGGCACTGCTTCCGGGGCAGTCTCGAACAGGGCGAATGTGAGCAGGATCGACCCCGCCGCAATGGCCCCCACCAGGCCCAGGATGTGGATGGCGCCATCGGCCAGAATTTCAGCTTTGGTATAGGGCCGCTGGCGACCGCTCCACCACGCGTAAAAACTCTGGCTCTGCTGCAAGTCCATCATACCCCTTGGCTCCATCAGGGAGCCAGATTGTTACCGTTAAGAAATAGAGAAAACGTCATCTGCGTGTCACAAACAAGGGCAGGGCACTGCAAATAGTGAATAACGAGGATGGCACAGGGCACCACGCTTGACCTGTAACTCGGTCGTTACTACTGCGGTTTGACACTCGGAAACCCAGCATGCCCCCAATCGCCGTTCTTGTTGCCCTGGCCGACCCAACGCGTTGCCGCATCGTCGAAATCCTTCGCGAGGGGCCGCAACCGGTGCATGTCGTGGCGGGCGCTTTCAAGATCAGCCGTCCGGCCATCTCCCGTCACCTGCGCGTGCTCAAGCAGGCCAAGCTGATCAGCGAAAAAAAGACCGGCCGCGAGAATCGCTACGCGCTCCATGCTGAAAAGCTGAAGCCCGTGGCCGAATGGCTGGCGCAGATGCGGGAAAGTACTGTTGCGGCCAAGCCAATAAAGGCGCCGGCCAAGGCAGCCGCGAAGCGCTTGCCAGAGCCGCCAGCCGCAAAGCCGGTTATTGCCGCCGCGCCCGCCCCCGAAAAACCGGCCCCGAAGGTGGAAAAGCCCTTGTTCAAGACGCCCAAGGAAGCGCCGCCAGTCGCGCCGATCTCGCAGATGGGCTTCGACTTTTAAGCACTAGTCGACCGTATGCAGTTTGGGAAATCTGGGATGAAGGGCGCTGCTCCAGTTGTCGCTGTGACGCATCCGGCGACTGCGCTCCTGCAAATGCTCTGACACAAGCGACCGAACCGTCAGGTCTGCACTGTCCGGTCCAATAGGCGCGAGGAGCTTGCGCTCGCCGATCCGTCCATGGATCATTCCGTCTTCCACGAAATAGCTTGCCGTGTGGGTTATGCCTTCGTGCTCAACCTGCACGTCCCTGACCACTGACTCCCGTTCCATGCGACGCGCCCTCCCAGGTTCGATAGTCACGAAACATAGGCGCGATCGTCGCCGGATGAACTAACGCAGGTTAGGGAAGCGCGAATCTGTCATGGCAGCATTTGATGCATTGCAGTCATGTTTTATTGAACTGGTATCACGCCTACAGAGTTTGGTATTGAGCCACCAGAGCGGAGGCGGCTTTGTCGAAACGTCCAGACCATAGCGGCCGGGCTCAGCTGGATCCGGGTGAGCAATACCGCCTGCTGTTCGAAAATTTCGAACAGGGCATGGCCATCGCCGAATTGGTCACAGCACCCGATGGAACGGCCAGCGACGTCATCTATCGCCAGGTCAACGCTTCCTTCGAACGCCAGAGTGGGTTGAGCGACGTCGTCGGCCGCAGTGCCAGTGCCCTGCTGCCCAATTCCGATCAGTCATGGCTCCAGGCCCATGCACGCGTCGCCGCCACCGGCACGCCAGAGCACTACGAAATCTTTCTGGAAGACACGGCCCGGCACTATCGCGTCGGCATTCAGCGCATTGGGGAAACGGGCAGCGCCATCCTTGGCGTGGTTTTCGAGGACATCAGCGCCGAAGTCGATGCGCGCCGCAACCAGGAACTGCTGCTCGCCGAATTGCAGCATCGGGTGCGCAATAGCCTCGGTGTGATCCGCCTGATCGCGCGGCGATCCGCCGAGGGCTCGGAGTCCGTCGAAGACTACGAGGGGAAATTCCTCAGCCGGCTCGAAGCCTTTTTCCGCGTACAGAGTGCCGTCGCGCGCGATCCCCATGCCGGGCTCGATCTGGCGATGATCGTGGCCGAAGAGCTTCGCGCTTTTGGAGGTCGCGAAGGCGATGCCCTGGCGATTGGCGGCCCCATCGTGTCGCTGCGTCCGCGCGCCGCGGAACGGCTTGGACTGGCCATCCACGAGCTAGCCACCAATGCCATGAAATATGGTGCCATCAGCGCGGCCGAGGGCCGGCTTTCGGTGACCTGGTCATTGGGGCCGGATACACTCGATCTGATTTGGGAAGAAACTGGTCTGCACGGCATCATCGAGCCCGAGCACCGCGGTTTTGGCACCGAGGTGATCGATCGTACCCTGACCTATGATCTGGGCGCGACCACGCGCCTCGAATATCGCGATCGGGGCCTCTATTGCGAGATTTCAGTGCCGCGGTCCGAGCTCTGACGAAGCGCTATTCGGTGGCGTCGAGATGGCGACCGACATGATCCAGATGCAGATACCCCGGGTCGAACAGACCGGCATCGGCCAGGTTGCCGAAATTCGGAATGGTCAGCATCCGGCTCCGGAGCACGACGAGGCCGGTCGAGCGCAATTCCTGCAGCGTACGATTGACATGCACGGCAGAGAGGCCGGTGATCTCGCCAAGATCGATCTGGGTCAGCGGCAGTTCACAGCTGTCGCCATCTGTGAGCCCGACCAGCTTGAGCCTGGTGAAGATTTCGCAGAACAGATGGGCAATGCGCTCCAGTGCCGTGCGCTGGCCCAGGGTGACCGTCCACTCGCGCTGGATCGAATTGGCCACCAGCTGTTCCCACCACAGCGCCTGGCGGACACGGGGATGAGCGGTCAGCATTGTCTCCAGGCCCTCCCTCGAGATTTCGCGCAGGCCGACTTCAGAAATCGCGCCAATGGAGAGGTCCATGCGCTGGATGACGAAGATATTGAGGTCGCAAATATCGCCGGGCAGAATCAATGACACGATCTGTCGGCGCCCGTCGGGCAGCATGCGATAACGGCAGGCCCAGCCGCTGGCGATCAGATTGATCGCCTGTACCCGGTCGCCGATGCGTACGACATCCTCCCGTGCGGCGACGATGCGGCCCCGCTGGGATGTAACCATATCCAGCATCTGCTCATCGTCCTGGGACAGCACGGCAAATGTATTCAGCTTGCGTAGGAACGCGGGTGGCAAATCTACCCTCTAAGTCCAGAACCCTCCCTGTCTTGGTCAGGACTTGGGTTGCTCTTATGGAACCTAAGTGAGGGTGCTCGACTAGCCCTGTTTTCTGGCCAACACGGCCAGACCAGCTAACCCATGTTATTGCGAGTCGCGCTGCAATTAGTGGCGCGACGCGAAAGGCTGGCGAGAGAAGAAAATCTGGCGATCCCGGAGGGACTCGAACCCCCGACCAACAGCTTAGAAGGCTGCTGCTCTATCCAGCTGAGCTACGGGACCAGCGCAGATGACCCATTTAACCCATTTCGCCGCAAAGGGAACGCCCTCAGCCGCGATTGTTTTGTGAACAGCGTGGCGCGGCCGTGCTGCCCCTAACGATCAGTTCGGAACTCAGCACCATATTCATCGGAAGCCGGCTCCGGCTTTGTCCCTCGATGACATCGATCAGCGCGCCTGCCGCGATCCTGCCCAGAGCCTCCCGTGGCTGCCGCATCGTGGTCAGCGCTGGCACCATATGGGCCGCAATGTCGAGATCGTCGAACGAGATCACGGACACATCCTCGGGGCAGGTGAGCCCATGCCGTCGGAGCCCGGAAAGAAAGCCGATGGCGCATTCGTCATTGGCCACGAATACCGCGGTTGGACGGTCGGCCAGGGCGATGAACCGGTCAGCCACGACCTGGCCAGCCTCCATCTCGAACGACCCTGCAAACATCCAGCTCTCCGCCACGAGTAACCCGGCTTCGTGCATGGCCTTGCGAAAGCCCGATTCGCGCTGCGCGGTAAGGACATTGCCCTTCGGTCCGCTGACGTGACCGATCCGATGATGCCCCAGTTCGATCAGATGCCGCGTGGCCCGTTGCGCCGCATATTCGTTGTCGGTCTTGACGGTATGAAATGGCGCTTGTGGGATTTCCTCGCACGCGACCACCAGCGGCACCGGGGCAGGGGCGCCAGTCAGCATCATCAATTGTGCCAGATCGACCGCGCCGTCGAACAGCAGCAACCCGTCGACACGATTGGATAGAAAATAGTCCCGCATGCGCCGTCCGGGGTCATCTGAAAACCGGTTGGCCACCAGCACGCCATAGCCGCGTGAAGCCGCCTCGCGTTCGATAGAATCGAGGATCACCGAGAAGAAGGAATTGCGAATATCGGGCAGCGCCACGAGGATAGTGCGGGCTGTTCTTTGTCGCAACGAGCGCGCCGATTGGTTCGGCGTATAGCCGGTCACGCGAACGGCTTCGTCGACGCGCGCACGCGTGCCCTCGCTGACCCTGTCAGGAGCCGACAGGGCGCGGCTGACAGTTGCAGTGGAAACTCCGGAAAAGCGCGCAACATCTTGAATCGTAACGGTCGTCTTGACCAGGTTCATGTCTGTCAGCGCCTCCTCGCGTTGCCAGAAACAGCTCTGGTCTAGATCGCTATTGACAGGTGCGCAAGACGTAGGTGAAACTCATGCAATCGATTGCGGAGGTTTTGGTGCAATCGATTACACGGCCAGCTCGGGAAGTCTCAGAGAAGACAACCTTGCGGCTGGCGACTTCGCGGGAGCAAGGCTCCAAGTGATCGTTGGGAGGACATTTTTATGAAGAAGTTTACGCTGGTTGCCACCATGGCAACCGCTCTGCTCGGCTCGACTGCTGTCATGGCAGCTGACCTTGAAGTGACGCATTGGTGGACCTCGGCCGGTGAAGCCGCCGCTGTCGCCGAATTCGCTCGCGTCTTCGAGGAAGAGACCGGCAACACCTGGGTCGATAGCGCGCTGGCCGGCTCCGGCACCGGCGCCAACCCGGTGATCATCAGCCGCATCATCGGCGGTGATCCGATGGGCGCCACCCAGATGAATACCGGCCGCGACGCCGAAGAACTCATCCAGGCCGGCCTGATCCGCGACCTGACCCCGATCGTCGAGGAAATGGGCGGCCTCGACTTCTACGCCGACCAGTCGCTGCTCGAGCCTTGCACCTATGACGGCAAGATCTACTGCTTCCCGGTCAATATCCACTCGTGGGACTGGCTGTGGCTCTCGACCGCTGCCTACGAAAAGATCGGCGAACCCGTTCCCAAGGACTGGAACGAATATGTCGCCTCCTGGCCCAAGCTTGAAGAAGCCGGCATCCTGCCCTTCGGTCTGGCAACCGGCTGGCCATTCACCGGCATCCCGGGCGTCCTGATGGCCGCTATCGGCGGTGAAGACCTGACGCTCGCCATCAACCGCGACAAGGATGCCGAAGCCGTCCGTGGCCCCGAATTCCGCAAGGTTGCCGAGGCCCTCGACGGCCTGCGCAAGGTGATCTCGCCTGATACCATGGTCCCGTCCTTCGGTGACGTCGGCAACCAGCTGCTTGAAGGCACTGCAGCCGGCAACATCCATGGCGACTGGCTGCAGGGTGACTTGCAGGTTGCCGGCGGCGTCCCCGGTGAAAACTACGAATGTCTGCCCGCTCTCGGCCTCGGCGACAAGCTGACCGGCGGTGGCGACAGCTTCTTCTTCCCGGTCCTGCCTGAAGGCACCGACCAGGCTGTCATCGATGCGCAGACCGAGCTGGCCAAGATCGTCATCTCGCCCGAAGCCCAGCTTGCCTTCAACCTCAAGAAGGGCTCCATGCCGATCCGCACCGACATCGACCTGTCGGGTGCCAATGCCTGCATGACCAAGGCTCTCGGCCTGCTCAAGAACGGCCTGCTCCCCTCGGGTGACTTCGCCCTCTCCAGCGACACCCAGCAGCAGATGCAGGATCTCAACATCGAGTTCCTCGACGACGACAACATCACGGTCGACGACTACATCGAGCGCTATGCCTCGATCATCGAGTCCGCCGACTAAGCTTCGCCTGGTCAGGAGACTGACCTCTCATCACTGAAAGCGGTGGTCGGCCTTGCTCGACAAGGTCGGCCACTTCCTTATCTGGAGAGACTATAATGGCGGACGCTGCCGTTCCCGCGGGAGAGGCGACCGGGATTTCGACCCGGCCCAGTGCCCTGCGAAAATTCTTCCTTCACAACCTGTCCGCCAAGGTCGCGGCCATTCCAATGGTTGCCACGGTGCTGATCGTCTTCATCGGCTGCACCATCTGGACGATCTACTACTCCTTCACCAACTCCAAGCTCCTGCCGACCGGCAAGTTTGTCGGCTTCGACCAGTATGAGCGCCTCTTCGCCACCTCGCGCTGGAACGTCTCGGTGTGGAACCTGGTGGGCTATGGCGCCATGTCGCTGGTCTTCACCCTCGTTGTCGGCTTCATCCTGGCCATCCTGATCGACCAGAAGATCCGCTTCGAAAGCGCCTTCCGCACGATTATGCTCTATCCCTTTGCCCTCAGCTTCATCGTGACGGGCCTGGTCTGGCAGTGGATCATGAATCCGACGCTGGGCCTGCAGGGCACCCTGCGCAACCTGGGCTGGACCGGCTTCACCTTCGACTGGATCGCCAATCCGCGCATGGTGCTTTTTGCGCTGCTGATTGCCGGCCTCTGGCATGGCACGGGCTTTTGCATGGTCCTGATGCTGGCGGGTCTGCGCAGCGTCGATGACGAGGTCTGGAAAGCCGCGCGCGTCGACGGCATCCCCACCTGGCGCACCTATATTTCCATCGTGCTGCCCATGATGCGTGGCGTGCTGGTCACGGCCGTGGTCATCATCGGTTCGGGCATCGTCCGCCTCTACGATCTGGTGGTCGCCCTGACCAATGGCGGACCGGGCATTTCCTCGGAAGTGCCGGCCAAATACGTCTTCAACTACATGTTCTCGGGCGGCAATATCGGTCAGGGCCTTGCGGCCGCGACCATGATGCTTCTCACGGTCCTCATCATCATGATCCCGTGGGCCTATCTCGAATTTGGCGGCAAGGGGAAACGCACATGAGCCAGACCGCAACAATGGCGGGCTCACCGTCCGTCGCCAATGACGACGTGGTGGAAGCCCGGGGCCCGCGCCCCAAACCCTTCTTCACTCCCAAGAAGATCATGCTCTATACGGCGCTTGTCTTCTTCTCGCTCTACTACCTGTTTCCGCTGTACGTGATGCTCACCACATCGCTCAAAACCATGCCGGAAATCCGCTTCGGCAACATCTTTGCCCTGCCGCAGGCGCCCAATTTCGATGCCTGGGTCAAAGCCTGGACCAGTGCCTGCACCGGTCTCAACTGCCAGGGCCTGTCGCCGGGCTTCTGGAACTCGGTCAAGATCACCATCCCGTCCACCATTGTCTCGATCTTCATCGCGGCGGTGAACGGCTATGCCCTGGTCAACTGGCGCTTCAAGGGTTCAGAAGTCTTTTTCGCCATCCTCATCTTCGGCTCGTTCATTCCCTACCAGGTGATGCTCTATCCGCTGGTGATGATCACCCGCGAGCTCAAGATTTTCGGCACGCTGCAGGCCGTCATCCTGATCCATACCGTATTCGGCATGCCCATCCTGACACTCCTGTTCCGCAATTACTTCGCGTCATTGCCCCAGGAACTGTTCAAGGCCGCGCGCGTCGACGGGGCAGGGTTCTGGCGCATCTTCTTCGAGATCATGCTGCCCATGTCGCTGCCGATCTTCGTGGTGGCACTGATCCTGCAGATCACCGGCATCTGGAATGACTTCCTGTTCGGCGTCGTCTTTGCGGGAACGCAGAACTATCCGATGACCGTCCAGCTCAACAACATCGTCAACTCGGCCCAGGGCACGCCCGAATACAACGTGAACATGGCCGCCACCGTTCTGACCGGGTTAGTGCCGCTGACGGTCTATTTCGTCTCCGGCAAGTGGTTCGTCCGCGGCGTTGCCGCCGGTGCGGTGAAGGGATAATTTCATGCAGACCAGCGTTTCCATCAAAGACCTTTCGCTCAACTTCGGTAGCGTCAAGGTTCTCGAACACCTCAATCTCGATATTGCCCAGGGCGAGTTCATCGTCCTGCTCGGGCCCTCCGGCTGTGGCAAGTCGACCCTGCTCAACTGCATTGCCGGCCTGCTCGAAGTCTCCGACGGCCAGATCTTCATCAATGGCAAGAACGTCACCTGGAAGGAGCCCAAGGACCGCGGCATCGGCATGGTGTTCCAGTCCTACGCGCTCTATCCGCAGATGACGGTCGAAAAGAACCTCAGCTTCGGCCTGCGCGTCGCCGGCATGCCCAAGGACGAGATCAAGGCCCGCGTCGAGCGCGCCGCCGAAATCCTCCAGATCGGCCCGCTCCTCCAGCGCAAGCCGGCCAATCTCTCCGGTGGCCAGCGCCAGCGCGTCGCCATCGGCCGTGCCCTGGTGCGCGACGTCGATGTGTTCCTCTTCGACGAACCGCTCTCCAACCTCGACGCCAAGCTCCGCTCGGACCTGCGTGTCGAGATCAAGCGGCTGCATCAGCGTCTCAAGAACACCATGATCTACGTGACTCACGACCAGATCGAGGCGCTGACCCTGGCCGACCGCATCGCCATCATGAAGAACGGCGTCATCCAGCAGCTGGCCGACCCGCATGTCATCTACAACAAGCCGACCAATCTCTATGTCGCCGGCTTCATCGGGTCACCCTCGATGAATTTCTTGTCGGGCAACCTGCAGGGCGAGATCTTTACCGCCGACGACGGCACCAAGATCCCAGTTGGCGCCTATGACTTCGCCGCGCCAGCACCCGGCTCGGCCAAGGCCGTGCTCGGCGTTCGTCCGGAACACATCTTCCTGGGCGACGCAGCAAACGCCATGCCGTTCAAGACCCCGGCCGAGATCGAGATCGTCGAGCCGATGGGATCGGAAACCCTGGCCTGGACCAAGGTCGCCGGCATTCCGGTCACCTTCCGCTGCAGCAGCGACATCCCGCTCGCCGTTGGCGACAAGGTGACCATCGGCTTCGACATCGCCCGCGGCTCGCTCTTCGACGCCCAAAGCGAGAACCGTCTCTAGTCTCCCACCGGCGCGTCTTCGGGCGCGCCGGCTGTCCTGCCATTTCGCCGGCCATCTTACTTTTGCGGTGATCGGCCTGCTCAAGCGGCAGGACAGTTTCCCCTGAACCTTTCTATTCAATCCACCTGTCCATTCCAACGTTACAAAAGAGGCCATGATGACCACTCTGTCATTCCAGCTTTACAGCGCTCGCAACTATCCCAACCAAGCCGAATTCCTCGCCAAGCTGGGTGAGCTTGGTTACACTCAGGTCGAGGGTTTTGGCGGCCTTTACGGCGATGCCGAGGGCCTTGCTGCCACGCTGAAGAAGAACGGCCTCTCCATGCCCACCGGCCATTTTGGCCCGGCCCAGGCCGCCGATGTTTCGACCACGCTCAAGACCGCCGAAACGCTGGGCATCAAGAAGATCATCGTCCCCCATATCGGCCCCGAAGGCCGCAGCGACGACGAGAGCAAGTGGCTCGAACTGGCCGAAACGCTGGCCGGTCATGCCGAGACCTACAAGAAGCACGGCTACGGCTTCGGCTGGCACAATCACGACTTTGAATTCGTGCCGACCACCTCGGGCCGCACCCCGATGGAGATCATCCTCGAAACCGCGCCCGATATCGAATGGGAATGCGACGTCGCCTGGGTCGTGCGCGGCAAGGCCGATCCGATCGCCTGGTTCGACCGCTACGGCAGCCGCATCACCGCCGTCCATGTCAAGGACATCGCCCCGGCCGGGGAAAACCTCGATGAAGACGGCTGGGCCGACGTCGGCCACGGCACGCTTGATTGGGACAATCTGATCGGCAAGGTACAGGCCAAGACCAAGGCTGAGTATTTCGTCGCCGAACACGACAAACCGTCCGACGAAGTGCGTTTCGCAACGCGCTCGATCGCAACCGCCAGCAAGTGGAAGTAATCCAAATGGCAAAGACCTATGGCGTCGGCATCATGGGTGCCGGCAATATTTCGAGCGCCTATCTCAAGCTCGCGCCACTGTTCAAGGGCCTCGAAGTGCGGGCCGTGGCTGACATTCTTCCCGCGGCCGCACAGAAGCGTGCCGAGGAATTCGGTGTCGCCGCCCAGACGCCCGATGAACTGCTCAAGAACAGCGAGCTCGACATCATCGTCAACCTGACGATCCCGGCGACCCATTATTCGGTCTCCATGGACATCGTCTCGGCTGGCAAGCACGCCTATTCCGAAAAGCCCTTCGTGCTGACGCTGGAAGAAGGCATGGCGCTCAAGAAGGCTGCCGATGATCGCGGCCTGCGCGTTGGTTCTGCCCCCGACACTTTCCTCGGTGGCGCCCATCAGCAGGCTCGCGCCATCATCGACTCGGGCAAGCTCGGCAAGATCATGAGCGGCACCACCCACGTCATGAGCCGCGGCATGGAGCACTGGCATCCCAATCCGGACTTTTTCTTCCAGGTTGGCGCCGGCCCGATCCTCGACATCGGACCCTATTATGTCGCCGACCTGATCCACCTGCTGGGTCCGGTAAAACGCGTTTCCGCCTTCACCAACATGGCCCGCACCGAGCGCGAAGTGACCGCCGAAGGCCCCTACAAGGGTACCTTCGTCAAGGTCGGCACGCCCACCACCATCCATGGCATTCTCGAATTCCATTCGGGTGCCATCATCACCATCGGCGCCAGCTGGGACGTGGCCAGCCACGGCCACCACAATATCGAGCTCTATGGCACGGATGGCTCGCTCTATGTCCCCGATCCGAACTTCTTCGGCGGCGACCTCGTGAGCACCGACATTGCCGGCACCAAGACCAAGGTTGAGCCCTGGGATCACCCCTTCGGCAAGATCAACCAGGATGCCGACGGCGAAAACCCGCGCGCCAACTATCGCACAGCTGGCCTCGCTGACATGATGGCTTCGATCGAGGGCGGCTATCGTGCCCGCTGCGGTCTCGACGTGGCCCTCCATGCCGTGGATGTGATGACCAGCCTGCTCAAGGCCGGCGAAAGCGGGCAGGTCCTGACCCTGTCCACCACCTGCGAGCGCCCGCTGGCCCTCAGCCCGGCCGATGCACAGGCGCTGCTGAAGTAGAGCGTTTCCAGGAAAAGTGGTTGCCGGTTTTCCGGTTCGGAAGCGCGCCAGACAAATGAGGTGCGTAGCTCATTGACAGGTTTGCCCTGTCGTTCGAGATTGACGGGCCAAAACAACAGGCGGCGGTCACCCGCCGCCTGTTGTTGTCAAAAATAACAAAAATCGTGGCGCAAAGCGCTGCTAAAGGTTTTCGGCACGCGCGGCTGCCACCGGGCAGTCCGAAAACACGAACAGACGAAATTTCAGACGCGACGCGTCGATAGAGGAGAGAGTTCATGCGGACTATCAAGGGCCCAGCGATTTTCCTGGCACAGTTTGCCGGCGACACGGCGCCGTTCAATTCCTTCGATTCCATCTGCGGCTGGGCTGCGGACCTCGGCTACAAGGGCGTCCAGGTTCCGACCGGCGTCGGCGCCATGTTCGATCTCGAAAAGGCCGCCACCTCCAAGACCTATGCCGATGAAATCGCCGGCGTCGCCGCCAAGCACGGCATCCAGATCACCGAGCTCTCGACTCATCTGCAAGGTCACCTCGTCGCCGCCCACCCGGTTTACGACACGCTGCTCGACGGCTTTGCGCCCAAGGAAGTCCATGGCAATGCTCAGGCGCGCCAGGAATGGGCCGTGCAGCAGATGCTCTGGGCCGCCCAGGCGTCGAAGAACTTCGGCCTCACCGAACACGCGACCTTCTCGGGCGCGCTGGCCTGGCCCTTCCTCTATCCCTTCCCGCAGCGTCCGGCAGGCCTGGTCGACGAAGCCTTCGACGAGCTCGCGCGCCGCTGGACGCCCATTCTCAATGCTTTCGATGAAGCCGGCGTCGACGTCTGCTACGAAATCCACCCCGGCGAAGACCTGCATGATGGCGCCACCTTCGAGATGTTCCTCGACAAGGTGAAGAACCACCCGCGCGCCAATCTGCTCTATGATCCGAGCCATTTCGTGCTGCAGCAGCTCGATTATCTCGATTACATCGACATCTACCACGAGCGCATCAAGATGTTCCACGTCAAGGATGCCGAGTTCAATCCGACCGGCCGCCAAGGCGTCTATGGCGGTTATCAGAGCTGGATCAACCGGGCAGGGCGCTTCCGTTCGCTCGGCGATGGTCAGGTCGATTTTGCCTCCATCTTCTCCAAGATGGCGCAATATGATTTTGCCGGTTGGGCCGTGCTCGAATGGGAATGCGCCATCAAGCATCCCGAGGATGGTGCCCGCGAAGGCGCCGAATTCATCAAGAACCACATCATTCGCGTCACCGAGAAGGCCTTCGACGATTTCGCGGCCTCAGGCACCGACCAGGCTGCCAATCGCAAGATGCTGGGCCTGAGCTAAGGAGTTACGACAAATGGCTGAAAACGGCGCAAAGCGCATTCGCCTGGGCATGGTTGGCGGCGGCACGGGAGCCTTCATCGGCTACGTGCACCGCGTGGCCTCCCGCATCGATGGCGACTATGAACTCGTGGCCGGCGCCCTGTCGTCGCGCCCCGAGGTCGCCAGGGAATCCGGCCGCAATCTCGGCCTGGCCGACGACCGCATCTATACCTCCTACGAGGAAATGGCCCAGGCCGAGGCCGCCCGCCCGGAGGGTATCCAGGCGGTCTCCATCGTCACGCCCAACCACATGCATTATGGTCCGGCCAAGGCCTTCCTCGAAGCCGGCATCCACGTCATCTGCGACAAGCCGATCACCTCGACGATCGAAGACGCCCGCAAGCTGGCCGAGATCAAGCCCAAGAACGGCGCCAAATTTCTTCTGACCCACAACTACACTGGCTATCCGCTGGTGCGGCAGGCCCGCGAGCTGGTCGCTTCGGGCGCCCTGGGCAAGATCCGCGTCGTTCAGGCCGAATATCCGCAGGATTGGCTGGCCGAGCCGGTCGAACAGGCCGGCAATGCACCGGGCGCCGAATGGCGCACCGATCCGGCCCGCTCCGGCGCCGGCGGCGCCATCGGCGATATCGGCACCCACGCCTATAACCTGCTGCGCTTCGTCACCGGCCTCAAGACCGATTCCGTCGCCGCCGACCTCACCAGCTTCGTGCCAGGCCGCCGCCTCGACGACAACGTCAACATCATGCTGCGCTTCGATGGCGGCGCCAAGGGCATGCTCTGGGCTAGCCAGGTGGCCGTCGGCTGCGAAAACGGCCTTCAGCTCCGCGTTTATGGCGAAAAGGCCGGTCTCGAATGGCGCCAGGACAATCCCAACTACATGTGGTTCACCGAATTCGGCAAACCCAGGCAGTTGCTGACCCGCGGCGGCTCCATCACCGGCTCGCCCGCCTCGTCCATGAATATCCGCATCCCCTCGGGTCACCCGGAAGGCTATCTCGAAGCCTTCGCCACGCTCTACTCGCAATTCGCCGCCGTCATCCGCGGCGAGGGCGCCGACTATGAAGGCCTGTTGCCCTCGCTGGCCGACGGTGTCGAAGGCATGCAGTTCATCATGGCCTCGGTCCAGTCCAGCCAGAACGATGGCAAGTGGACCAAGCTCAGCGACGTCTGACTCTCAAGACGTAACTAGGACAATCCAAATATGCGATCTGTCCCTCCCCCTATCAGGGGGAGGTTAGGTGGGGGTACCCGCCTTTGAGCCTGAAGCCACAGGAACAGTAAGGGCGGACGGGCTAAAATACCTATTGGATCCGTTCGACCGAATAACCGGCCTGTTCCAGGAGGTCGAGCACGCTGTCATCGCCCACCAGATGCGCCGCTCCGACGATCACCAGGTTCTGCTCATTCTTCGCCAGCATGGTCTCGAGCGGCGCCATCCAGTTCCGGTTGCGGTCATAGATCAGCCGGTCGAGGAAATCGGTTTCAAAGCCGCCCATTTCCATCAGGAACATGTCGGCCATCATCTCGGCCGTGCCCGCCGACCAATGCCCCAGCATCTTGTCCATCACCTTGGGCAGGGTATGCATTTCGTCCAGCGTCGACTTGAGCATGGCCACCTGCTCGTCTTCCGGCGCACCCGCCAGCACGTCGAGCTGCTGCTCGCCTGTTTCCAGAAACACCAGGCGATCGTCGTCGATCTCGGGCTGCAGCTCGAATTCGACGCCTTGTTCGTTGTAGCCCTCGGCCGCCAGCGCAGCCACGCTGATCGTGTTTGTGGCCATCCACGGCCGCATCGCCAGCACCGGCCCCAGCTGCATGCCGATTTCTCCTGCAAAGTCGCGCAACTGCCGTTCGAGGTCTTCGTCGATCACATCGGTCAACAGCGTGCCGTCGACATAGATGCCGCGCGCAAAAGCCTCACCGCCCACTTCGGCCATCGCCGCCAGCCGTACATCGGCCTCGAACACGATCTTGTCGGCGTCGGCGAGGATGGAATCAAACTGCTCGGTCCGCCATTCAAGGCCTGCTGGCAGGATATGGAACGAGCCGAAAATCCAGAGGACGCTGTCATCGTCGCGCACCTCCCACAATCCGGGCGCCGCCACGGCTGGCGTCGCCAGGCACAGGGCGGAAAGGGCAGGGAGCAGGCAGCGGGTGGACAGCTTCATCGGCGGTTTCCTCGTTGTCGTCTTATCCTGTCAGATAAGTGCGCAAACGAGAACCGTAAGAGCGTTTTCAGCAAAAAGTGGTTACCACTTTTGCGGTTCGAAAACGCGACCACTCAGAGAACTAGAGCCATTTCGGCGTTTCAAGGAAACGGTGAAATGCTCTAGAGCCACTGGGCAACGCTGCCCCAGACCAGGGTTAACCCCGAGATAAACAGCAGCGCCAGAATCATCCGCCGGAACGTCATGGTGGCCAGCCGCCGGAACAGCAGCACGCCCAGCACGGCTGGGATCGCCAGCGCCGGTGTGATCCAGCCAAACATCACCAGCACCTCGCCTGTGATCGACCCCGCCAGCAGATAGGCCGTCAGCGTCGCCACATGCATGGCAATGTTGAACGCCTGCAGCACGCCGCGCTGCGTATCCTTGTCCCAGCCGCGCAACGTCGTCCACAGTGTCGGCACTGGCCCAGAAATCCCCGCCAGCCCACCCAGCACGCCGCCGGCAAAGCCCGATGCGCCATCGGCAAGGCGTCCGCCATGCCGGAAGGTGAAATCGGCCGGCAGCAACAGCATCACCGGACAATAGAGCAGCAGGAAAAGCCCGAGCGCAAACTTGAACACCGTGGGGTCGAGCCATTGCAGCAGCATCGCCCCCAGCGGCACCCCGATCAGCCCGCCGATCACCAGCGGCAAAAGCTTGCGTACGTCAAAGCCGCGCCACACCCAGGGCAGGGCGACCAACTGGCCCACCAGCGCGCCAAACACCGACATCGGCGCCGCCATCTGCGGCTCGACCGCCCAGGCCCAGATCGACAGCGCCACCAGCGAAAAGGCAAAGCCTGACACGCCCTGTGCAAAGCCCGCCGCCGCCGCGCCGATCAGGACGATCACCAGGCCCGTGTCCATACGCTGCCTCCAAAAAGCAAAAGCGCCACAATTTCTTGCGGCGCTCTGTTAATTCTTTATCTCAACGCGGACCCTAATGCGTCCAGGGCGTCTTGCGGTCAGACCGGAAATTGTCCGGATAGCTTACCTTCTTGGGCGTGGCATCGTGTGCAGGCTGCACCGAATAGGCAATGCCGTTCTTCTGTGCGTAGGCCTCGGCCTCTTCCTGCGTCGCAAAGCTCAGGCGAACCTGCTGCTGCGTATCGCCGGACGTCGTATAACCCATCAGCGGATCGATCGACTTGGATTCGGCCAATTCATGCACCAGAACCCAGCTCTTGGATTTGCCTTTACCCGACTGCATGGCGTTGCGGGCCGGGCGGTAGATACGGGCAGTCATGCAAAGTCCTCAACACAATGCTGAAAGGGCGATGGTCGGAGTACAAAGATTCGAACTTTGGACCCCCGGTTCCCAAAACCGGTGCTCTACCAGGCTGAGCTACACTCCGAGATCGCCGCACTCCGTTAGCCTGTTCGGCAGCTTTGAGCAAGTGTCACAACACTCGCTTATCAACATACATGAAACAGAATTTTTCTGGCGGGGGCGACCGGATGTTTGATTTGAGGAAGCGCTGGCCGCTTGGGCTTTGCGATCACAACTGGTCACGCTATCTCAAGGGCTTCATCCTGGCCCTGTTCGTCCTGCTTTTCTTCGACGTCTGGGCTTCGCGCACCGCCGCCCAAACCTCCTATGTCTGGCGCGACCCCTTTGCCTTCGTCACCCATTTTGGCCTGCCAGACGGCGTGCTGATTCTCAGCTTGTCCATTTTCGTCCTGACCGCCATCGCCATGCGGCTCATTCCGGCCGGCCTCTGGCGCCGTGCCACCTTCGAAATCTGGCAGATCGCCGCCTTCGTGTTTCTGACGGTCGGTTCGGCAGGCGTCGCCACCAACATTCTCAAGCGCGTGGTCGGTCGCAGCCGGCCCGCCATCTATGACCAGGTCGGCGCCTTCGATTTCCACTACATCGTCAATGACTGGACCTATCAGAGCTTCCCGTCAGGCCACACGACCACGGCCATGGCCACCGCTTTCGTGGTCGGCTTCCTTGCGCCGCGCCTCTTCACGCTGATCCTGATCCTGGCGCTCGCCACCGGCCTCTCGCGCGTCATGCTCGACCAGCATTATCCCACCGATGTCGTTGCCGGCTATGTCGTGGGCATGCTGGGCGCCTTCACCGTGCGCAATATCTTTGCCCGTAAGCGCTGGCTCTTCGCCGAACTGCCTGATGGCACGGTGCGCTTCAGGGGGGCGCCAAACCTCAAACTGGTCTGGCGCCGCCTGTTTCAGCGCGCCGCCGTATAGCGGGCCATGGCCTTCGTCAGGTCGGCCTTGAGATCATCGACGCCTTCGAGCCCGATATGCAGGCGGAAGAGGTTCCCCTCGGCCGTCCATGGCTTGGCCGTGCGATTCTTGGCAAGCTTCACCGGCAGGCAGAGGCTTTCATAGCCGCCCCAGCTATAGCCCATGGTAAAAAGCTTGAGATGATCGAGGAAAGCCGCCACCGACGCGCGCGGAGCCGGGCGCAGCAGCACGGAGAACAAGCTCCCCGAGCCGGTGAAGTCGCGCTTCCAAAGTTCATGATCCGGATGGCTCGGCAGAGCTGGATGCAGCACCTGCACCACCTCATCCTGTCCCTCGAGCCAGCTGGCGATCTCCAGCGCCCGCTGCTGATGCTCCTTCATGCGGATGGCCAGCGTCCGCAATCCACGCGCCACCAGATAGGCATCGTCGCCCGAGGTAAAGAAACCCAGCTCGCGCCGCACACGCTCGACATCTTTCCAAGCTTCTTCCGTCGTCGAGATCGTCCCGGCAAAGGCATCCGAATGGCCGACGAACATTTTCGTGCCCGCATGCAGCACGATGTCGGCGCCCAGCGCCAGCGGCTGCATATAGAGCGGGCTGGCCCAGCTATTGTCCACGATCAGCCGGGCACCATTGGCATGCGCTGCCTTGGCCAGCGCCGGCAGGTCCTGCACCTCGAAGGTCAGCGAGCCCGGGCTCTCAGCCAGAATGGCGGTTGTATTGGGCTGCACGAGTTCGCTGATGCCGGCCCCAATGCGTGGATCGTAGTAGCGCACCGTCACGCCCATCCGTGCCAGGAATCCGTCGCTGAAGGTGCGGCCCGGCTCATAGGCGCTGTCGGTAACGAGCACGTCATCACCGGCCTTGACGCAGGCCAGCAGCGAAATGGTGATGGCCGCCAAGCCCGACGGTACGAGCCGCGTCCGGAACCCGCCCTCAAGCTCGTTGACCACCGCTTCCACGCTGTCCGTGGTTGGATTGCCCGCCCGGCCATAGAGGAATCGCTGCTCCTGCGCTTCGATATCGGCCAGCGTTTTGAACAGGATCGTCGAACCGCGGTAGACCGGCGTGTTGACGAAGCCGAACTGGTCGTCCGGCACACGTCCATGATGGGTCAGGACTGTTTCCACCGAGACCGGGCTGCTGCTTTTATTGTCATTGCTCATAGGCGTGATGCTCAAATTCAGATCAACTGCAGTTATCTGTCTAAATAAGAGACAGCCTTGCTGTCCCAAGCGGGCATCAGCCCTTGACGCAACGGTCAATAGACGCTTGCATGCTTACCAGCATCACACCGTCATTCAAGGGCGGCGGTGCCACCGGGGACGATGGCGCAAGCTTTATGAGCTCCGGGGACAAAAGGTCAGGAAACAAAAGGCAATAACAATGCAAAAAATGCTCGTAACGTTCGCCGCTGCAGCATCGCTTGGTCTGGTTGCGACCGCAGCGCAGGCAGCGACGCTCGACGACGTCAAGGCCAAGGATTATGTGCAGTGTGGCGTGACCGGCGGCGTGGCCGGCTTCTCCGCTCCCGATGCCAATAACGTCTGGGCCGGTCTCGAAGTCGATTTCTGCCGTGCCGTCGCCGCTGCCATCTTCAACGATGCCGACAAGGTCCGCTACACCCCGCTGACCAGCCAGGAGCGCTTTGCAGCTCTCTCCGCCGGTGAAATCGACATCCTGTCGCGCACCACCACCTGGACCATGAGCCGCGATACCGATCTGGGCATCAGCTTCATCGGCACCATGTATTACGACGGCCAGGGCTTCATGGTCCGCAAGGCTGACGAAATCGCCTCGGCGATGGACCTCAGCGGCGCCGCCATCTGCATCGAATCGGGCACCACGACCGAACTCAACGCCGCCGACTATTTCGCGGCCAACAATCTCGAGTTCAACACCGTCGTGTTCGTCGATCAGGACGAAGTCGTGAAGGCCTATGAAGACGGCCGCTGCGACGTCTACACCACCGACGCCTCGGCGCTGGCTGCCGAACGCTCCAAGTTCGCCGTTCCGGATGACCACATCATCCTGCCCGAAATCATCTCCAAGGAGCCCCTTGGTCCGGTGGTCCGCCAAGGCGACGACCAGTGGTTCAAGATCAGCCGCTGGGTGTATTTCGCACTGCTCGAAGCTGAAGAACTGGGCGTGACCCAGGCCAATGTCGACGAAATGCTCGGTTCGGACAATCCGGCCATCAAGCGTCTCCTCGGCGTTGAAGGCGACTTCGGCACCCCGATCGGCCTCACCAAGGACTGGGCCTACCAGGTCATCAAGCTGATCGGCAACTACGGCGAATCCTTTGATCGCAACGTTGGTCCCTCGACCGACATCGGTCTTGAGCGTGGTCTGAATGCCCTGTGGACCGATGGCGGCCTGCAGTACGCAGCTCCGATCCGCTAAGTCTCGATAGACAAGCCCGGCGCTCCTCATCAGGAGCGCCGGTTTTGGTTTTGAACGAGCGTTTGTTGTTTCGAATGAGGACGGCTCTGCCGTTTGGCAACGCGGCGTAAGCCGCGACGGCGAAGCTTTTCCCTTTCGAACCGCAACGACCTCGCTTCGCAGCAAAGGAATGCATGCCCAATGGCTGTGCACGAAAATCTTGGCGCTGCGCCACCGCGCACCTCCCTGCTCAATGACCCGGTCTTCCGCGGCATTGTCTATCAGGTGGTGGTTGCGGCGGCTGTCCTCGCCTTTCTCGCCTGGATCGTGATCAATACCGCGGCCAATCTGGCCCTGCAGAACAAGACGACAGGCTTCGACTTCCTGTTCCGCACCGCTGGCTTCGACATCAGCTTCGTGCTGTTCTCCTGGGATCGCACATCCCTCTACTGGCAGGCATTCCTTGCCGGTCTGCTCAACACGCTGCTGGTCGCGGCGATCGGCATCTTCTTCGCGACGATCCTCGGCTTCACCATCGGTATCGCGCGCCTGTCGTCCAACTGGCTCATCGCCCGGGTCGCGACGGTCTATATCGAAACCATCCGCAATATCCCGCTGCTGCTACAGCTCTTCTTCTGGTACTTCGCCGTCCTCAAGGCCATGCCGGCCGTGCGCGACAGCTTCCTTCTGCCGCTGGGCATCTATGTCAACCAGCGCGGCATCATGGTGCCCAAGCCGCTGCCCGACCACGAGTTCATCTGGGTCGCAGTGGCTTTCGTGGTCTGCCTCGTGGCCGCCATCGCCATCGGCATCTGGGCCACCCGGCAGCGCACGCGCACCGGCCACTATCCAAACGCCATTGTGCTCGCAGCCCGCGTCGCCAATGCCATCGTGACCTTCGCACTGGGCTACTTCGCCTTTACGCTGCTCGGCACCATCGTCCCGACCCTCGGCCAGCCGCTGATTGCGGCACTGGGCGGCGTGGTCCTCGCCGGCGCAACCTTCACCCCACTTCGCGCCTATGCAGGCGGTTTCATCGCCTTTGCCATCAGCTTCGTTGTCGCCAGCTACCTGCTCAACGGCATGTTCGGTCATCTGCTGATGGGCGCCGAAGTCGCTGCCGAAGCTGCGGCCGAAGACATCCCGGCTGCCGCACCGCATCTCCTCTTCCTGCTCATCGGCGCCGTCCTGGGTCTGCTGGTGGGTTGGCTGACCATCCAACGCATCGCCGACACCGTGGTCGATGACAGCAAGTTCCCCACGGCCCTGCCCATCCTCGTCGTGGCCGGCATTCCGCTGCTGATCTACTATCTGATCGGCGCCGAACTGGCCTTCGAAGTCCCCGAACTGCAGCGCTTCAACTTCCGCGGCGGCGTCCAGCTTCCGCCCGAACTGGTCGCCCTGGTCTTCGGCCTTTCGATCTATACCGCCGCCTTCATCGCCGAAAACGTTCGCGGCGGCATTCGCGCCGTCAACAAGGGGCAGACCGAAGCGGCCCAGTCGCTTGGCCTCAAGGAGGGCGACCGCCTGCGTCTGGTGATCATTCCCCAGGCCATGCGCGTCATCGTCCCGCCGCTGACAAGCCAATATCTCAACCTGACCAAGAACTCCTCGCTTGGCGCGGCCATCGGCTATCCCGAGCTGGTCAACGTCTTCATGGGCACGACGCTCAACCAGACCGGCAAGGCAATCGAAGTGGTCGCCCTCACCATGGCGGTCTACCTCACCTTCTCGCTGCTGACCTCGGCATTCATGAACTGGTACAACGGCCGCGTGGCCCTGGTGGAGCGGTAGAACCATGACCACAGATCTCGGCTTTGTCCGCAGCGAATTCATCCCATCAAAACCGGCTCCCGGACGCACCGGTGGCCCCATTCTCTGGCTGCAGCGAAACCTCTTCGCCACGCCCACTGACACGCTCTACACCGTCCTGGGCATGCTGTTTCTGCTCTGGGCCGTGCCGCCCATCTATAACTACATCATCGGTCACGCTGTCGGTCCGACCGGCACCGTGCTGGAATGCCGTGCCGAAGGGGCAGGGGCCTGCTGGGCCTATATCTACGCCCGCTTCAATTTCTTCATCTACGGCTTCTATCCGATCGACCAATACTGGCGCCCCAACATCGTCTTCGTGATGCTGGCCGCGCTGATCGTCATGCTGATGACGCCGTCCGCGCCCTTCAAGCGCACCACGGCGGTGTTCTTCTTCCTGATCTTCCCGGTGATCAGTTTCTACCTGCTCAATGGCGGCGTCTTCGGCCTGCGCTACGTGCCAACCGGCGAATGGGGTGGCCTCATGGTCACGCTGATCATCTCGCTGGTGGGCATCATCTGCTCCTTCCCGATCGGCATTCTGCTGGCCTTGGGGCGGCAATCGAAAATGCCGATCATCAAGACGCTATGCGTCATGTTCATCGAGCTCTGGCGTGCCGTGCCGCTAATCTCGGTCCTCTTCATGGCCTCGATCATGCTGCCGCTCTTCATGCCGGCAGGCACGACCGTCGACAAACTGCTCCGCGCTCTGGTTGGCGTCACGCTCTTCACCTCGGCCTATGTCGCCGAAACGGTGCGTGGTGGTCTCCAGGCCCTGCCACGCGGACAATATGAGGCCGCGGCAGCGCTCGGGCTCGGATACTGGAAGCGGATGTATTTCATCATCCTGCCCCAAGCGCTCAAGCACGTCATTCCGGGCCTCGTGAACAACTTCATCGCCCTGTTCAAGGATACGTCCCTGGTCTCCATCGTCGGTATTTTCGATCTGCTCGGCACCGTGCAGGCCGCCAGCTCCGACATCGATTGGGCATCGCCAACCCAGGCTGTGACCGGCTATCTGTTCGCCGCTTTCATGTTCTGGATTTTCTGTTTCGCCATGTCACGCTATTCGCTCTGGATGGAGCGGCGCCTGGACACCGGGCACAAGAGGTAAGTCAATGAGCCAAGTTTCCGAAACCACTGTCGAACGCAAGGTCGACACCTCTCATATGCAGGTCTCCCAGACCGACGTGGCCATCGACGTTGTCGGCATGCACAAATGGTATTCCGACTTCCACGTGCTGCGAGACATCAACCTGAAAGTCATGAGGGGCGAGCGCATCGTCATCGCCGGTCCCTCGGGCTCGGGCAAGTCGACGCTGATCCGCTGCATCAACCGTCTTGAGGAGCATCAGGAAGGCCAGATCATCGTCAATGGCACCGAGTTGACGGCCGATCTCAAGCGCATCGACGACGTGCGCCGCGAAGTGGGCATGGTCTTCCAGCACTTCAACCTCTTCCCGCACCTGACCATCCTGCAAAACCTGACGCTGGCGCCGATCTGGGTGCGCGGCATTCCCAAGGCCGAGGCCGAGGCGACCGCCATGCACTATCTCGAACGCGTGAAAATCCCCGAGCAGGCCAATAAATTCCCCGGCCAGCTTTCGGGTGGCCAGCAGCAGCGCGTCGCCATCGCGCGTTCGCTATGCATGAAGCCCTCCATCATGCTGTTCGACGAACCCACCTCCGCCCTCGATCCAGAAATGGTCAAGGAAGTGCTCGAGGTCATGATCAGCCTTGCCGAGGAAGGCATGACCATGATCTGCGTGACCCACGAAATGGGCTTTGCCCGCCAGGTCGCCAACCGCGTCATCTTCATGGATCAGGGCCAGATCATCGAGCAGAACGATCCGGAGAGTTTCTTCTCCAATCCCCAGCACGAGCGCACCAAGCTCTTCCTCAGCCAGATCCTTCACTGATGGTTCCGGGGCAGGGTTTCGATCCTGCCCCAAATGCCTTGGTGAAAGAACCGACAGCACCCGAAGCGCTGCTTGACCCTGACTGCTGGCCTGCCAATATGCAGGCCACGAAGGGAAGCCGTGGATTGAACAGAGTTTTCAAGCGATTGCTGTCACTGGCAGCGGGCCTTGCCTGCATGCTGACGCTCGCCGTCCTGCCCGCCGCGGCCCAAAAGATCGAAACATTGCAACTGGTTCGCGACCGGGGCTTCCTGATCTGCGGCGCCACCAATCCGCTGCCCGGCTTTGCCCAGCAGGACAGCACGGGTCGCTGGTCGGGCTTTGACGTCGATCTCTGCCGCGGCATTGCCGCCGCCGTTTTCGGCGATCCCAACAAGATCGAGTTCCGTTCCCTCCGCGGCGAAGCCCGCTTCGCCCCGCTCCAGACCGGCATGGTCGACGTTTTGACCCGCAATGGCTCCTGGACCGAACAGCGCGACACCACTTATGGCGCCACCTATGTCGGCACCGCCTTCTTCGACGGCCAGGCCTTTCTCGTGCCCCAGAGCATGGGCGTCGTCTCGGCCTTCGAACTCGACGACGTCAGCATCTGCGTCGTCAACTCCGGCGAAGAGGTTGAGCGCCTTCAGGATTTCTTCTTCACCAACCAGGCCAGCTACACCGAAGTCCCCTATGAGGATGTGTCGGATCTTGCCGTCGCCTATCTCGCTGGCCGCTGTCAGGTCGTTGCGGCCGCCGGCCGCCAGCTCCAGGCCATCCGCCGCGCGCTGCCCGACCCGTCCGCCCATCGCATCCTGCCCGAGCGCATTTCCAAGGAAGCCCTGGGCCCCGTCGTCCGCGATGGCGACCAGCAATGGCTCAATATCGTGCGTTGGACGCTGTTCACGCTGATCAATGCCGAAGAACTGGGCATCACCGCGCTCAATGTGGATTCGCTACTCGCCGCCCGCACCCCCGCCGTCCGCCGCATCCTCGGCGTCGAGGGCAATTTCGGCGAACCTCTTGGCCTCTCTCAGGATTTCATGGCCAATGTGATCAGGGCCATCGGCAATTACGGCGAGCTCTACGAGCGCAATTTCGGCCCCCAGACCGGCGCCGCCCTGCTGCGCGGCCAGAATGGCCTCTGGTCCAACGGCGGCCTTCTTTACGCTGCGCCGGTCCGTTAAAGCAGCGGCGAGAACAGCCGTGCCGCCTGCGTCAGAAACCGCATCGACCACGACCGGTTCTTGACCTCGTCGATATCGACTTCGCGACACTTCTTGAAATCGTCCACCAGCATGGTCTCGACATCCTTGATCGTCTGCTGGTCGGCAAACCACAGCGTGATCTCGAAGTTCAGCCCAAAGCTGCGATTGTCGAAGTTGACGCTGCCGATGGAGGCGATCTCGTCATCCATCAGCACGACCTTCTGGTGCAGGAAGCCGTCGGTATAGCGGTGCACCGCCACGCCATGCTCCACCATGCCATCGGCATGGGCGATGCTGGCCAGCCAGACGATCTTGTGGTCCGGCTCGTCGGGCAGCATCACCCGCACGTCGACGCCGCGCAGCTTGGCCGCAAACAGCGCCGTGCGGATATCGGTGTCAGGCACGAAATAGGGGCTGACGATCCAGATACGCTCCCGCGCCCGCCCGATGATGTCGGTAAAGGCAATGGCGCATTCCTCGAGCTTGTCGGCCGGCCCGCTGCCCATCACCAGCACCGACTGATCGCCGGGCGTCGCCACGCTCTCGGGCGGCGCCGAGGGCAGGGCATCGCCCGTCGCCCATTCCCAGTCCTCGCGGAACAGCAGCGCACAGCCCAGTGCCGCCGGGCCGGACACCCGGACATGGGTATCGCGCCAATGGCCGAACTTGGGGTCTTCGCCCAAATATTCGACGCCGACATTATGCCCGCCCACCCAGGCATGCTCGCCATCCACCACCACGATCTTGCGATGGTTTCGATAGTTGATCCGGCTGGGGCCATAGAGCCGCATAAACTTGTGGCGCTGGTTGAAGCCGGCGACCTTGATCCCGGCCTCGCGCAATTGCGTCCGGTAGCGCTTGGGCATGCCGGTGCTGCCGATGTCGTCATAGAGCAGGAAGACTTCGACGCCCGCCTTGGCCCGCTCGATCAGCCGCTCGGCCAGCTCCTTGCCCAAGGCGTCGTCGCGCACGATGTAGAACTGCACCAGCAGGTATTTTCTGGCCCGCGCGATACCCTCGAAGATCGAATCGAAGGTCGCCCGGCCATCGACGAGGATTTCCACCTCATTGCCCTTGAGGAAGGGCACTTCCGATACCTTCACCTGCACCGGCCATTTGTGGCTGGTCTCGCGGTCGATCAGCGCCAGGTCCTTCGCGCGCAGCGGACGCGCCGCGCGGCCATTGCGGATGCGGTCGGTCGCATAGTCGTCAAACGCCTTCCAGCCCAGCACCAGGTAGAGAAAAGCCGTAGGAAAGGGAAGCAGCGCCAGCGCCAGGATCCAGGCAATGGACCCCTGCGAGGTGCGAGAATTCATCACCTCGCGCACTGCGCAGACAAAGGCGAGCAGATAGATCGCCAGCGTGATCGCTGCCACGATATGGAAGTCGGCGATCACCGCCTTCAGAAGATCATCGATACCGATCAAAGCGCCTCGCCCGATTTGTGCGAGCGCACTGTATCAGCAAGCGAGTCTTAGACAATCCTGCTGGTTCCACCGGGCACACCACATCCTCGGTGTCACCCCGGCTCAAGGCCGGGATGACATCGTGTTTGTGGATAGACTCGTGGAAATTGTCCGCCCCTAGACCGGTTCCGCCTCGATCACGCTCGAAATATCGATCGGGGCGCGTCCGTCCATCCAGTTGGGAACCGGCAGGCCCTGCCTGGTGAGGAATTCCGGGTTGAAGATCTTGCTGGCATAGCGGTTGCCATAGTCGCAAAGCACGGTGACGATCGTCTTGCCCGGCCCGAGGTCACGCGCCATGCGGACGGCGCCGGCGATATTGATCGCGCTAGAACCACCCAGGCACAGGCCCTCGTGCTCGAGCAGGTCGAAGATATAGGGCAGGGCCTCGCTATCGGGGATCTGATAGGGATTGTCGATCGTCAGGCCTTCCAGATTGGCGGTAATGCGCCCCTGGCCAATGCCCTCGGTGATGGAATTGCCCGAGGATTTGAGCTCGCCATGGGCATAGTAATTGTAGAGCGCGGCCCCTTCCGGATCGGCAAGGCCGATCTTGATGTCGGGGTTGCGCGCGCGGAGCGCCTCGGCGACGCCGGCCAGCGTGCCGCCCGAGCCAACGGCGCAGATGAAGCCGTCGATGCGGCCCTTCAGCTGTTGCCAGATTTCGGGCCCGGTGGTCTCGATATGGGCCCGCTTGTTGGACACATTGTCGAACTGATTGGCCCAGATCGCGCCTTCTGGCAGCTCGCGATTGAGCTTTTCGGCAAGGCGGCCGGAAATCTTGATGTAATTGTTGGGGTTCTTGTAGGGCTTGGCCGGAACCTCGATCAGCTCGGCGCCATAGAGGCGCAACGCGTCCTTCTTTTCCTGGCTCTGCGTCTCGGGGATGACGATCACCGACTTGAAGCCCAGCGAGTTGGCCACCAGCGTCAGCCCGATGCCGGTATTGCCCGCAGTCCCTTCGACGATGGTGCCACCGGGCTTGAGGGCGCCGGACTTGACCGCATCGTGGATGATGAACAGGGCGGCACGATCCTTGACCGACTGCCCCGGGTTGAGAAACTCGGCCTTGCCCCAGATATCGCAGCCCGTGAGCTGGGAGACGCGGTTCAGGCGGATCAGCGGCGTATTGCCGATTGCGCCGATGAGGTCTTGATGATTGGCCATGGCTCGATCTGTGAGTTTTTCTAAGGACTTATGTTAGGTGTGCGGCGTAGCCCGAACAAGGGTGATCCAGTCCCGCTGGAAGGCTTTTGTCCGGCGTAAGCATCCAACGCAAATTCATGCTCAAAGGTCGCATCGACCTACAACCGCCCCGCCGCCTCCAGCGCGCGCACACGGCTGCTCTTGAGGTCGACGATCGGCGCCGGATAGGTCTTGCCGATCACCACGCCCGCCTTGTCCAGCGCATCCCTTGGTGCCGCGGCCGGCTCGTGGATCCACTTGTCCGGCAAATCGGCCAGCTCCGGCACCCAGCGCCGCACATAGTCGCCCGCACCGTCAAAGCGTTCGCCCTGCGTGACCGGATTGAAGATGCGGAAATAGGGCGAGGCATCAAGCCCGCTACCCGCCACCCATTGCCAATTGCCCGGATTGCTGGCGACGTCGCCATCCACTAGGCAGTCCCAGAACCATTGCTCGCCCTTGCGCCAGTCGATGAGCAGGTTCTTGGCCAGCAGCGATGCCGTCAGCATCCGCACCCGGTTCTGCATATAGCCCGTCGCCCAAAGCTCACGCATGCCCGCGTCGACGATCGGCAGCCCGGTCCGCCCCTGCTGCCAGGCATGCAGTTCGCCCGTCGCCTGCCGCCAGTCCATGCCGGCGTACTTGGGCTGCATCGGCACCGTCGCGATATCGTCGCGATGGTAGAGCTGGTGATAGTTGAAGTCGCGCCAGGCCAGTTCGGACAGAAACTTGTCCACCGCCGCCTGCTTGGCGTGATCGCCATGCGCCACATGCTGCGCGGCATGCCAGACCTGGCGCGGGCTGATCTCGCCAAAGCGCAGATGCGGCGAGAGGCGCGAGGTCACGTCCTTGCGCGGAAAGTCGCGTCCCTCGGGATAATCATCGAGATTGTCGTCGAGAAAATCGCCGAGCACCTTGGCGGCGCCGGCCTCGCCGATGCTCCAATGCTCGCCGAGCTTCTCGCTCCATTTGGGCGCGTGATAGTCCTTGTCCACCCAGGAGAATGTCACCGCCTCCTGCCCATCCGGCCGCCGCTGCGGGTTGGCGATCGGCATGTTGCGCAAATTCTTCCAGAATGGCGTGAACACCGAATAGGGCTTGCCCTGCAGCGTCGCGATGTCCCAGGGCTCTATGAGAACATTGCCGGGGCACGAACTGGCCTCGAAGCCCCGCTCGCGCAACTCCGTCTTGATCGCGGCATCGGCCTCGCGTTCCGGCTTGGCATAGCGGCGGTTCCACACCACATGGCCCGCGTCGAGCTCCTTGGCGACATGGGGCACCACCTGCCGCGCATCGCCCGAGCGCACGATCAGCCGGATGCCGCGCTCCGCCAGCGCCTCGCCCAGCATATTGAGGCTGGCATTGAGCCACCAGCGCGCTGCCGCGCCGGGTGGGCGCACGCCTTTGGTGGTTTCGTGGATATAGAGGGCGGTTACGGGGCTGTCGCCGACGCTGGCTGCGCGCAATGCCGGATTGTCGGCAATGCGCAAATCGTTTCTCAGCCAGGCGATATTGGTCTTGGGCATTATGCGTTCTCCCAACGCCATACGTCGGGAGAACGGAAATGGTTCAATTCATTCCAGCACTTCGGCCAATTGTTCGAGTGCCGCGCTCCACGCTTCCATCGAAAAGATGCGCGTCTGCGGGTCGGAATGGGCGAGGCCCTGCTCGGTCAGCGTCACTTTGGTCTGGTCGTCGCCAACGGCCTGGAACAGCACTTCGAGCACGAAGATCAGGTCTTCGTCGTCCTCGTCATCGCCCTTGTGCAGCCAGCTCATCACCAGCTTCTCGTTTTCCACAAAGCTCATGATGTCGCCGCTGACCGTATGGTCCTCGGGGTCTTCGTCATCGCCAAAGGTGGTGAACGTATATTCGCCGCCCTCGAAACGGTCGAACTCGGCTTCGTCGGCCTGCCACTGCTCGATCAGCGCCGGATCGGTCCAGGCCGAAAACACGTCGCTCACATTGGCGTCGATCGTGCGGGTGATGGTGATCTGGCTTTCGCCGTCGATATCCATGCCGTCAGTCATGATGGATCCTTGCTGTGTAGTTCTGCCGTTTTCGGCAGCAAGATGGTGAGGAAACCCAATACGGGCAAGAAGGCGCCGATGGCAAAGACATTGGTCATGCCGATCTGGTCGGCAAGGCCGCCCAGCGCCGCCGCCCCCAGCGCCCCGATGCCAAAGGCAAAGCCGAAGACAAAACCCGACACCAGCCCGACCTTGCCCGGCACCAGTTCCTGGGCATAGACCACGATCGCCGAAAAGGCCGAGGAGAGGATCAGCCCCACCATGATGCTCAGCACCACGGTAAAGGTCAGGTCGGCATAGGGGATCAGCAGCGTGAAGGGCAGGGCGCCCACGATCGATCCCCAGATCACCGCCAGTCGCCCGAAACGATCGCCCAGCGGGCCGCCAAAGAATGTGCCCACCGCGATCGCGCCCAGAAAGGCAAACAGCAGATATTGCGCCTGCTCCACCGGCAGCTGGAACTTCTCGATCAGGTAGAAGGCATAGTAGCTCTTGAACATGTCGATATAGACATACTTGCTCAGCAGCAGCGCCCCGATCACCGCAAAGGCCACCGTGAGCCGCTGGCGCGTTACCGCCGGCCTGGTGACGACAACCTTTGGCCGCGTCGCCAGGTCACGCTGATGCGCCGCATACCAGCGGCTGACATAGGTCAGCATCAGGCAACCCAGTACGGCCACCAGTCCAAACCAGATCGTGCTGATCTGGCCGATCGGCAGGACGATCAGCGCCGCAGCCAGCGGCCCCAGCGCCGTTCCCGCATTGCCGCCCACCTGGAAGGTCGATTGCGCAAAGCCCAGCCGTCCGCCCGACGCGGCGCGCGCCACGCGCGACGCTTCGGGATGGAACAGCGCTGCGCCAGTCCCCAGCACGGCCGCCGCCAGCAACAGCAGCGGAAAACTGTTGGCCACCGCCAGCAGCACCACGCCGCCGGCCACCACGGCCAGCGACAGTGCCAGCATATAGGGCTTGGGCCGCATGTCGCCATAAAGGCCCAGCATCGGCTGGAGGATGCATGCGGTGATCTGCTGCGCCAGGGCGAGGAGGCCGATCTGAAAATAATCCAGCTGATAGGCGGGCTTGAGCAGCGGATAGAGCGCCGGCAGCAGGAACTGGATCAGGTCATTGACCAGATGCGCTGCGCTGACCGCAAAAATGATGTTGTAGGAGGTACGCACGGCCGGCTTGGCCTTGCTTGCAACGGCGTCCATGTGGGGAAGTCCAGAAGGGGATTTGCCAAACCCCTATCGCGCCACAATCAGGCTGGCAATGGCGGCGCGCATCTGTGCGTGGCGCAACCCTGTGGCGGCGTTGGATTGTCTAACGATTTCAGGGAAATGGCTCCGCGAGTAGGACTCGAACCTACGACCCAGCGATTAACAGTCGCTTGCTCTACCAACTGAGCTATCGCGGAACACCGATGCCTTCTTGCGAAAGCGAGGTCCGTTTAGCCGATGAATTTTGCTTTGCCAAGCCCTCAATCATCGCGCTTGTGAATAAGTCGTGACAGGGGCGCATTTTTTGCCCGTCGGCCGAGCGAAACGAGGTCCCCGACCGTGTTGAGATTGGCAAAGGGATTTTCCGTCGCGCGCGCCTGCCAGTCCACTTCCACGGCACCCAGCATGCGCAACAGCGCCTTGAGACTGGCCGGCGCCGCATTGGCCCGCACCTTGTCCGGCAGCGCCTGCAAGGCCGACAGCCGCCACAGCGCATTGGGCGGATAGAACTGATCGCCCCAAGCGGCATAACCCGCCGCCGCATCCTCAAGCGCTTGTGCAAGTACGGAAGCATAGTCGTCCGGCAGGAAGGGCGTATCGACCGAAGACGACAACAGCAGCCCGTCGGTGACTCCGCCCCGAGCAAGATAGTCCACCGCCGCCGCCAGCCCGGCCAGCGGCCCGCCGACGGGCGCATCGAGGTCAGGAATTGCGATTTCGCCGAACGCGCCGGTCGCGTCCCTCCCCCTTTTCAGGGGGAGGTTAGGTGGGGGTATCCTTGTTTCGTTTGGGGTAGGCCCCACCGCCACCAGCAGTGTTTCCACCGGGCCCATGGCCGCTGCCACGCGTTCGATCAGCCGCAACCCTCCAATGCGGATGTCCCCCTTGCGCACGCCGCCCAGCCGCTGGCCTGTGCCGCCGGCAATGATGACGGCGTGGATCGGGCTCATGCGTCGTGCTTGATGCCGAACCGCAGCAGCAACAGCATGCCGATGCCGGCCACCAGCCCCCAGAACGGCGCGCCGACCCCGACGATGGTGATGCCCGACGCCGTGGTGACAAAGGTCAAGACCGCCGGCAGCCGCGTCTCTTCCGCTGCCAGTGCACCCGACAGCGCCGCCGCAAGGCTCGACAGCAGCGCCAGACCCGCCACCGCCTGGATCAGCAGCGGCGGCGAGGCGGCGATGAAGGCCGCGGCCAGACTCGCCCCCGGCGCCATCAGCAGATAGACCACGCCCGCCGAAACCGGCGCCACCCAGCGCTTTTCCCGATCGGGATGCGCTTCCGGTCCGGCGCAGATCGCCGCCGTGATCGCCGCCAGATTGCTGGTATGCCCGCCAAAGAAGGCGGTCACGGCGCTGGCAATGCCGGTGATGACAAACAGCGGCGCCGGCTGCAGCGTAAAGCCATTGGCCTGCATCACCGCGAGCCCCGGCAGGTTCTGCGACGCCATGGTGACGATATAAAGCGGCAGGCCGATGCGGATGATCGAATCAAGCGTGAACACCGGCATCACCGGCACGAAGGCCGGGAAGCTGCCATCCAGCGCATGCGGCGGCAGATGGGTGGAAAAGCCCAGCATGATCCCGGTCACCACCACGGCGATCGGCACCGCATAGCGCCGGGCAAAGCGCATGCCCACGATCCACGCCAACAGGATCGGCAGCGCCAGCGCCGGCATTTCCGCCACGGCGGTGATCGGCGCGAGGCAGAGCGTCAGCAGCATGCCCGCCAGCATGGCATTGGCGATCGGCGCGGGAATCGCTGCCACCGCCCGCGCCAGCGGCTTGATCAGCCCCGTCAGCACGATCAGCCCGGCCGCCACCAGAAAGGCCCCGGCCACGGCGGGAAATCCGCCCACCGGCTGGCCGACGGTCAGCAGGAAGGCCACGCCCGGTGTCGACCAGGCAAAGCTCACCGGCACTTTCAGCCGGCTGCTGACGACAATATTGAGAATGCCGATGGCGATGCAGACCGTCATCAGCCCCGATCCTGCCTGCTGCGGCGAGGCGCCCGATGCGGTGAGGGCAGCGAGCACAAGCGTGAATGTGCTGGCGTAACCGACGATGGCCGCCAGCGCCCCGGCCATCACGGGCTGCACAAATTCGCGCTGGCTCCCGCCGGTCATGGACATCTCGCTCACTCAGGCCCCCATTCGTTGCGGCGCAGGCTATGCGCGATGCCCCCAGCGGTGAAGCAAAAAGCGTGGGTCGCTCGGCAATTCGCACGAAGCCCTTGGCCTCGAAACGTTTCGATGCTTTATCTTGCACCCGAGATCACCCAACCACCCAGACCACACCCGCATGATCACCTGTTTCGATATTGGCGGTTCCGCCATCAAGGCCGCCACGGCCACCAGTCCCGACGCCATTCAGCCTGTCGGTCGCGTCCCGACGCCCCTCACGGACTTTTCGGCCTTTGCCGCGGCCATTGCGCAGCTGGTCGAGCGCGGTGGTGCACCGGCCGGCTCGCCCGTCGCCATTTCCATCACCGGTGTCGTCGATCCGGCAACGGGCATTGCTACGGTCGCCAATATTGCCTCGCTCGATGGCCGCAATCTCGCGGGCGACCTCGGCGCCCATCTCGGCCGGCCGGTCCTTGTCGCCAATGACGCCGATTGCTTCGTGCTGGCCGAGGCCCATGCCGGGGCGGGCAGGGGGCATCGCGTCGTCTTCGGCGCCATCCTGGGCACCGGCGTCGGTGGCGCCATGGTCGTCGATGGCAAGCTGCACCAGGGCGCAGGCGGCTGGTCCGGCGAATGGGGTCACGGCACCATCACCGCCACCAAAGTCTCCGTCCCGCCCTATGATCTACCGCATTTCCCCTGCGGCTGCGGCCGCATGGGGTGCCTCGATACCGTTGGCGGCGCCCGTGGCATCGAAAAGCTGCACAAGCGCCTGCATGACACCGACCTCGCCAGCACCGCCATCATCGACAACTGGACCCAGGGCGATGCCGCTGCCGCCCAGACCGTCGACCTCTACATCGAGCTCGTCGCCCAGCCTCTGGCGCTGGTGGCCAATATCGTGGGTCCCGACATCATCCCCGTCGGCGGTGGCCTCGGCAACAGCGCGCCATTGATCGCCCGGCTTGACGCTGCCGTGCGCGAGAGGATCCTGCGCAACACCGACCGGCCCCTCGTGGTGCCGGCGCAACTCACCGTCGATGCCGGCCTGATCGGCGCCGCCAATCTCGGCTTTTCGGAAGGCTGGAACTGATGCTGCTCGAAATCTGCGTCGATGACGCGAGGGGACTGGCCGCGGCCATTGATGGCGGCGCCGACCGCATCGAACTCTGCTCGGCCCTCGAACTCGGCGGCCTGACGCCCACGCCGGGCCTGATCGCGCTTGCGGCAAAGGCCAAAATCCCGACCCGCGCCATGGTCCGCCCGCGCCCCGGCGATTTCGTCTTCGACGCCGCCGACCTCGATGCCATGCTGGGCGACATCGCCGCCATCCGCGCTGCGGGCCTCGAAGGCGTCGTTCTTGGCACCAGCCTGCCGGACGGACGTCTCGATACCGAGATGTTACGCGTTCTGGTTGCGGCATCCGCCGGCCTGTGCCTGACGCTGCACCGTGCCTTCGACCTCGTGCCCGACTTTGCTCAGGCTGTAGAGCAGGCGGTGGAGCTGGGTTTCGACACCATCCTAACCTCAGGCGGCGCACGCACCGCGGCCGAAGGCCTCGACAATCTTGCACTGGCTCACCAGGTCGCGGCCAGCCGCATCACCATCATGGCTGGCTCCGGCGTCAATGCCCAGACCGCGCCGGCCATTCTCGCCCGGGTCAACCTTGAAGCCCTGCACGGTTCCGGCTCCGAGCCCGCCCAACCCGCCAGCGCCCCAGCCGCGCGGCTAGGCTTCGACAGTCCCAACCGCAAGGCCACCAGCTCGGATAATGTGCGGGCAATGAAAGCCCTGATGCGCGGCTAAACCCGCGCACAGGACTCACCGATCACCAGCCGCGGAATCGCCACATGGTTGCGCGGCGGTATCGCCGCGCCGCCCCGCGTGCTGATCCGCTCGAGGATCCATGTTGCGGCCACCTGCGCCAACTCCTCCACCGGCTGCACCACGCTGGTGATGCGCGGCTTGATCACGCTACCCCAGGGCACGTCGTCGACGCCGGTCAGCGAAATATCGCCCGGACAGTTGAACCCCAGGTCATTGATCGCCTGCAGCGCACCCAGCGCCATCCAGTTGTTGGCAGCCACGATCGCCGTCGGCCGGTCTGCCCGCGACAACAGCCGCGTCACCTGGTTATAGGCCGTCTCGCCGTGGAAATCGGCCTCGACATCGAGTTCCGGATCGACCTCCACGCCATGTCGCGCCATGGCATCGTGAAATCCCTTGTGCCGCAGCCGCGCCGTCCACCAGTCGCGCTGGCCACCGATGTAGCAGATGCGCCTGTGTCCAAGCCGGATCAGATATTCGGTCAGCATCACCGTCGTCAGCTCATTGTCCGAGCGGACGAAATCGAACTTCACCCCGTCGACATATTGATCGACCAGCACCACCGGCACATCGATCTGCCGCAGGTATGCGGAAAACTTCGGGTCATTGCTCAGCGGCGCCATGATGATCCCGCCCACCCGGTGCCGTCGCAGCTGTTCCAGCGTCTGCATCTCGCGGTCCACATGCGGCGCCGTCGCCGCCACGATCAGCATGTGATCGGCCTCGAACACCAAGTGATCGATGCCCTGTTGCAGCCGCCCGAAGAACGGGTTGGCAATGTCGCCCAGCACCAGCCCGATCAGCTTGTTGTGGCCACGCTTGAGGCTCTGCGCCATGGCGCTGGGGCGATAGCCCAACGCGTCGGCGGCCTGCTGGATTCGCGTCAGCGTCTCGGGACTGATCGGCCCCTTGCCGTTGAGCGCCAGCGACACCGTGGAGATGGCAACACCCGCTTTGCTCGCGACGTCCCGGATCGTGGCCATGGCATCCTGTCGAAATCTATCGAAACGATTTTTCTGCCCAAGGTGTTCTCACCTTGCTGCTTTCTCGGGCAATCTGCCCCCGGATATCCGGGGCTTGCAAGCTGTTTCTGTCAGTTTCATGATGTTCGAATTCTGTTCGATGCTTGTCAGTCGGATTTCTCGCTGCTTTGTTCATTGAAACGGTTCGACCGCGGAGGGGCCGCAGGTCAGGTGTGGTTCGCCACATCCGTTTGAAGGGAAGGATTTTTTTCATGAAGCATATCAATTTGCGCAGCATATCTGCTGCAACCCTGCTCCTGGCCGGCCTGGCCGCGCCCGCCATGGCGCAGGACGTCACGCTCAAGATGTGGACGCTCGACAATACCGGCTATCCCGAATTCGTCGCCCAGGCCGCCGAGGAGTTCAAGAAGCTCCACCCCGAGGTCAATATCGTCCACGAGACATTCCCGGGCGACCAGTACAAGACCGGCATTCAGGTCGCCCTGGTCGGCTCGTCCCCGCCGGACGTTTTCTTCAACTGGGCCGGTGAAGACGCCAAGCGCCTCGTCGGCGATGGCCTGGTGCTCGACCTGACCGACCTGGGCAATGCCGAAGGCGGCTTCCGCACCACCCTGTCCGAAGGCTGGCAGGACACCTTCAAGTATGACGACAAGATCTATGGCGTCCCGGTCGATGCCGTTTCAGTCTATCTCTATACCAACAAGAACTATTTCGCCGAAAACAACCTGACCCCGCCGACCACCTTCACCGAGCTCACCGGGCTGTGCAAGGCGATCCGCACCATCGACGCCTCCACGGTCCCGCTGCCGCTTGGCAATGCCGGCCGCTGGAAGGGCATCCACCTGATGACCATGCTCAACGAGCGCCTGCTCGGTCAGGATGCCACTGCCGCCGACTATGACCTGACCCGCGATGCCGATGCGCTCTTCACCGATCCCGGCTATGCCGGCGCCTTCGGCAAACTGCTCGAAATGCAGGATGCCGGCTGCTTTGAAGACGCCCCCAATGCCACCGACGCCGAACTGGCCGACGTGATGTTCCAGACCGGCGCTTCGCCGATTTCCTGGTGCGGCACCTGGTGCATGACTGACATGGATGCTGCCGGCATCACCTATGACCTGACGCGCTTCCCCGTCATGGAAGACGGCAAGGGCGATCCGGGTGCCTATTTCATGGTCCCCGAAGGCTATCAGGTCTCGGCCAAGACGGCCAATCCGGAACTGGCTGCCGCCTTCGTCAGCTTCCTCGTGTCCGACGCCCAGGCCGAGAAGTTCTCGGAAATCCTGAAGTTCCTGCCGTCCAATGCCGCCAATATCGACCAGGTCGATGGCGCGACCGATCACTTCAAGTGGGCCGCTGCCGACATGGCCAGCTATTCGGCCGGCGTCAATGTGCTCGACGTCGCGCTCGAAGCCAGCGTTGCCGAAGCCTATCTCAACGCCACGGTTGAAGTGCTGAACCGCACCCAGACCCCGGAACAGGCGGCTGAAGCCATCCGCACCGCAGCGCTCGCTGCCAAGTCGGCCGCCGGTCTCTAACGCCCAAGCAGCCCGCCGGAACCTGTTTGTTCCGGCGGGATATTATTCCGAGCCGAGGGGCTGTCTTTTTCAATGAGCCAATCTTCTGCATCACCGGGCGCCATAAGCCTCAAGACGAGCCGCAATCTGCGCAATGCCGGCCTCAACGGCGCGCTGCTCGCCCCGGCCCTGACCCTGGTGCTGGTCTTTGTCCTCCTGCCGGCCGCGATCACCTTCGTCGGCTCGTTTTTTTCCTTCGGCATCACCTCGAGCGCCTGGACCTGGGCGGGGATGGGCAATTATACCCGCGCCTTTGCCGACCCCATCTTCTGGGTCGCGCTCAAGAACAATCTCATCATCATCTTCGGCTCGATCCTGTCGCAGGTCGGTCTTGGCGCGATCATCGCTGCCATTCTCGACCGCGGCATCAAGCGCGGCACCACGGCCTATCGCACCATTATCTTCATGCCGGTGGTCATCTCCTCGGTCGCCGTCTCGCTGATCTGGATGCTGATCTACGATCCCAATGTCGGCTCGCTCAACGCCCTGGTGAAGGCCATCGGCCTCACCCCGCCCAAGCTGGGCTGGCTCGGCGATCCCTCCATTTCCATCTGGATGGTTCTCGTCACCGCCGCCTGGGCCAATGTCGGCTTCCAGATGGTGCTGATCCTTGCCGGCCTGCAGGCCATTCCCAGGGAACTCTACGAGGCAGCAGCCCTCGATGGCGCCAAGGGGTTGAAAGCCTTCTGGCACATCACCCTGCCGGGCATCCGCAATATCCTGATCGTCGGCGTGCTGATCACCACCATCGGCGGGTTGAAAGTCTTCGACCTGATCTTCGTCATGACCGGCGGCGGACCCGCCAATGCCACCCAGGTCATGGGCACCTATATCTATCTCCAGGCCTTCAACCTCGGAAACATGGGCTATGCCAATGCCCTCTCCATCATTCTCCTGCTGATCGCGCTGCTCATGGGCGTCGCACAGCTCAAGCTGTCGCGTCGGGGCTAGAACCATGAAACGCTTCCGCGCCGTCTCGATCGGCCTTCACCTCTTCGTTTCCGTCTGGGCGCTTTTCGTCCTGGCGCCTGTTCTCTGGATGGTCATGGCCGGTTTCCGCAACCGCCTCGAACTGTTCAAGGACCCGCTGGGCCTGCCGACAGGGCTCAATTTCGATGCCTTTGTCCGCGCCTGGAATACCGGCATTGCCAATTTTATCCTGAACTCGGTCTTCGTCACCGTGATCTCGGTGATCCTGATCGTCGTCACCAGCGGCATTGCCGCCTATGTGCTGGCGCGATCCGACAGCAAGGCGCTCAAACTCATCTATGTGCTGATCGTGGCGAGCTTTGCCGTGCCCAGCCAGTCGGTGCTGGTGCCGCTCTACCAGATCATTTCCGGGGCAGGGCTGCTCAATTCGCTCTTTGCCATCGTGCTGCCCTATGCCGCCTATGGCATCCCCTTCACCACGGTGCTGTTCTACGCCTTCTTCCTCGAATTCCCGCGCGAGCTCGAAGAAGCGGCGCGGCTCGACGGCTGCTCGCGCCTCCAGGTCATCACCCGCATCGTTCTGCCGCTCTCGGGCTCGGCCATTGCCAGCGCCGCCATTTTCCAGGCGGTCTTCATCTGGAACGAATTCCTCCTTGCCCTGCTGCTGCTGACCGATACCTCGATCAAGACCCTGCCGCTCGGCATGCTCAATCTGCGCGGCCAGTTCAGCTCCGACTGGCCCGCCATCATGGCCGGCGTCACCATCGTCACCGCCCCCATGCTCATCCTTTTCATCCTGGCCCAGCGCTATTTCGTGCGCAGCCTCGCCGGCCTCGGCAAATAGGACAGGTCCATGCCCAGTCTCCAGATCACCAATCTCGAAAAGCACTACCAGAGCTTCCACGCCCTCAAGGCGATCTCGCTCGATATCGAAGATGGCGAATTCGTCGTCATGGTCGGCCCCTCGGGCTGCGGAAAATCGACGCTTCTCCGCTCCATTGCCGGGCTCGAAACCGTCGATAGCGGCAAGATCACCATCAAGGGCCGCGATGTCACCCACCAGGAACCGTCGGACCGCGGCGTCGCCATGGTCTTCCAGAACTACGCGCTTTACCCGCATATGACGGTCGCCCAGAACATGGGCTTCAATCTCCAGATCGCCGGCCGCCCGAAAGCCGAGATATCAGCCGCCGTCGAGCGCGCCGCAAAGATCCTGCGCATCACCGACCACCTGCACAAATTCCCCAAGGCCCTGTCCGGCGGCCAGAAGCAGCGCGTCGCCATCGGCCGCGCCATCACCCGCTCGCCCGACGTCTTCCTCTTCGATGAACCGCTCTCCAATCTCGATGCGGCGCTGCGCACCCAGATGCGCGTCGAACTCGGGCGCCTCCACGCCGAGCTCGGCACCACCATGATCTACGTCACCCACGACCAGGTCGAAGCCATGACCATGGCCGACCGCATCGTCGTCATGCGCGATGGCATCATCGAACAGGTCGGCTCGCCGCTCGATCTCTACAATCGCCCCGCCAATCAATTCGTCGCCGGCTTCCTCGGCTCCCCGCGCATGAACTTCTTGAGCGCCACGGTCACCGCCACTGCCGACACCGCCGTCACCCTCAAGATCGACGCCATCGCCGCCCCGATGACACTGTCGACCGACGAAACCAGCGCCGGCCTTGCCGTGGGCGACGTGGTCCGCCTCGGCTTCCGCCCGGAGACAGCCCATCGCAACGGCGGCGACGGGCTCACCTTGCCCGCCCGCGTCCGCGTGGTGGAAAGCCTCGGTCGCGAGACCCTGGTCTATGCCGATGCCGGCGATATCCGCTCCATCGATTCCGAGTCGCAGGACGGCTTCTTTGCCGTGCACCAGTCCGAGCAATTGCGCTTCGACTATGACGCGCCCTTCGACATCACCGTGCCCGCCGACGCCCTCTACCTCTTCGATGCCTCCGGCAAGACGCGGCGCTACGCCCGCCGCTCCGCCTGATCCACCACTTCTCTTGCCCCAAGGCCTAAATTCATGCGGCTCCGCCAGGTCCATCTCGACTTCCACACGTCCGAACTGATCACCGACATCGGCTCGCGCTTCGACGCCAAGGCCTTCGGCCAGGCTTTCGCCGACGCCCATGTGGATTCGGTCACCATCTTCTCCAAATGCCACCATGGTCATTCCTACCACCCGACCAAAATCGGCCGGATGCATCCGCATCTGAAGTTCGACTTGCTGCGCGCCCAGCTCGATGCTCTCCATGCCCACGATATCAAGGCGCCGATCTATCTGTCGGCCGGCTGGGACGAATATGCCGCCAATGCGCAGCCCGGCTGGCGCCTGATGGACGAAAAGGGCCTGCCCAAGCGCGTCGATGGCGATCCGCTCGGCGATGGCTGGGCCTATCTCGATTTCGCCTCGCCCTATCTCGACTACCTCTGCCGCCAGGTCGAGGAGGTCATGGTCAACTATCCCGACGGCGACGGCATCTTCATCGACATTCCCTACCAGCAGCTCTCCTCCGGCCCCTGGACGCAACAGCGCATGACGGCCCAGGGCATGGATTGGGAAAACCCCGCCCAGCGCGCCGACTTTGCCGAACAGGTCAATTTCGAACTCTTCGAAGGCATCCAGCAGGCGGTGGTCAAGCACGATCCAGACATGCCGCTGTTCTTCAATTCCGGCCACGTTCGTCGCGGCCGCCGCGATGTCTACAAGCGCTACTACAGCCACCTCGAACTCGAATCCCTCCCCACTGCCAAATGGGGCTATGACCATTTCCCGCTCTCGGCCCGCTATGTCGACGTCTTCGGCGAAGACTTCATCGGCATGACCGGCAAGTTCCACCATCTCTGGGGCGAAATCGGCAGCTACAAGACGCCCGAGGCACTCAGCTACGAAGTGGCCGCCATGCAGGCAAATGGCGCTGGCGCTTCGATCGGCGATCACCTGCATCCCAATTGCGCGGTGGACCTCACCAGCTACAAATCCATCGGCGCTGCCTATGCCGAGGCCGAAGCCGCCGAGCCCTTTACCAAAGCCAGCCGCAATCGCGCCGATATCGGCCTCGTCAGCGTGGAAGGCTCGCGTCGCCCGCGTTTCGTCGGCACGCCCGGCACTTCCAACCATGCCGACGAAGGTGCCGCCCGCGTCCTGCTGGAAGCAAAATTCACCTTCGACGTGCTCGACCCCGAACATGATTTTTCGGCCTATCGCCTGCTGATCCTGCCCGACGAAGTGGTGATCGACACTGCGCTCAAGGCGTCACTCGACGCCTATCTCGCCCAGGGCGGCAAGCTGCTCTTGAGCGGCAGGAGCGGCCTTGACGACAAGGGCTTCATTTTCGACACCGGCGCCCGGTGGGAAGGCACCAATCCCTTCACTGGCGACTACGCCCTGCATGACAAGGCGATCCGCGCCAGCTTCGTCGACGATCCGATCTACATGTATGTCGGCTCCGAGCAGATCACCGTCACCGATGGCACGAGCCTCGGCCAGATCTACGATCCCTATTTCGAGCGCAGCCCGAAACACTTCTCAGGCCACGTCCACACGCCCCGCAAGTCCGATCCCTCGGGCTTTTCTGCTGGATCGCGTAAAGGCCCGGTGACCTATCTGGCGCACAAGGCTTTCTCGGCCTATCGCGTCTCCGGCGCCGTCGCCATTCTCGAACTGCTCGAAAAGATCATCGCCGGCCTGCTCGACGACGCGCCTCTGGTCCGCGCCGGCCTGCCACGCGCCGGCCGCGTCACCGTCCGCCACCAGCCGGCCGAAAACCGCGACGTGGTACACCTGCTCTTCGCCCAGCCATCCCTGCGCGGCCAGTTGCGCGGCGACAACGTCCAGCCCATTCAGGACTTCGTGCCCCTGACCAACATCAGCGTCGCCCTCAACACGGCCGGAAAACCCGTCGCCTCGGTCCAACTGGTCCCCAGCGGCGAATCCCTCGACTACGCCCAGATCGGCTCCGGCATCTCCTTCGTGCTCCCCAGGCTCAAAGGCAGCGCCAAGGTTGCGGTGACTTACGCTTAGGCGGACCACCGTGTATTCACCAGGAACGTCCACAAACTCGGTGTCATCCCGGCCTTGAGCCGGGACCCATCCCGAGATCCATGTCCTGCCGCAAGGTAGTTGTGATTGCCACCTTGCGGCCGTGGTGAATCTCAAGATGGATCCCGGCTCAAGGCCGGGATGACATCGTGGTTGGGACCTGCTCCGGTGAAATGTCCTAAGCCGCCAACAATGCCTTGAGCTTCACCCCGGCATCCTCCAGCGCACCCGCCTCTGGCCGAGCCCCTCGACCAATCAGCATCTCCGCCAGCCTGATATCCTTGGCCACCACATTTCCCACGCCAATCCCGCTGGCTGCCACCAGCCGTCCATCGGCGCTGAGGTGGAACAGGATCACCGCCCCATCCCCCAGATCCCGCCGCACCGTGGTCGCGCCTTCATCCGAAAGCCCGGCAATCTGCAGCGTCAATTCATACTGATCCGACCAGAACCACGGCACATGCCCCACGGCCGCGCCCGCACCCAGCATGTTCTTCGCCGCCAGCGCGCCCTGGTCCTGCGCATTGCGCCAGCTTTCCAGCCGCACCCGTCGCCCGCCGTAAATCTCCAGCGGAAACGAGCAGCAATCGCCCGCCGCAAAGATATCGGCATCATCCGTCGCCAGATGCCGGTCCACCGCAATGCCATTGTCGACCGTCAGCCCGGCCGCGCTCGCCAGCCCCACATTGGGAACCGACCCGATACCCACCAGCACCAGATTCGCCTCGATCACGCGCCCGCTTTTCAGCCGCACAATGGCGCCACTGGCGCCATCCTCGATCCCGGCTAGGCCGTCGCCAAACACCAGCTCCACACCGGCCAGCTCGTGCCGCGCCTGGATCTGCGCTGCGATTGCCTCGGGCACCGCCCGCGACAAGAGCCGCGGCAGGGCCTCCATCAGCACCACCTCCGCCCCGCGCGCCCGCGCCGAAGCTGCCAGTTCCAGCCCGATGAACCCGCCACCGACAATCACCAGCCGCTTGCCGGGACCAAGCACGCCCCGCAAGCGCTGCGCATCCTCCAGCGTCCTCAGGTAGGCGATATGCTGGCCCGCCACATCCGGCAGTCGCCGCGGCGCCGCACCGGTCGCCAGCAACAATTTGTCATAGGGCAGGGCACTGCCATTCCCCATCGCCAGCGACTTGGTGCTGCGGTCGATCCCGGAAACTTCGGCGCCGCCCCGAAACACCACGCCGGCCTCGGCCATCCGCTCTGCCGTATTGATGGTCTTGGCGGCAAACACCTCCGCCAGCATGCCTTCCTTGCTCAGCGGCGGCCGCTCATAGGGCAGGTGGGTCTCGCCGCCGATCATGGTGACATCTCCGTCAAACCCCTCTTCGCGCAGCGCCATCGCCGCCCGCGCCCCGCATTCCCCGGCGCCCACGATCACACAATGCTGTGCCATGTATTCCTCCCCATCTGCGAGTAGCCCTCATGGTGAGGCGCTTTGCGAAGCAAAGCCTCGAACCACGAGGGCGTGCCACTACACTTCGACGAACACCGCTCCGCCTTCCACCTTCACCGGATAGGTCCGCAAATTCACGCACACCGGCGCGCCCTTGGCCTCGCCCGTCTTGTAGTTGAACCGTCCGTTATGCTTGGGGCACTCGATGATGTCCTCCATGACCAGCCCGTCGGCCAGACTGATCTGCTCATGCGTGCACAACCCATCCGTGGCGTAATACCGGTCATCGGGGCTGCGATAGATGGCAAACACCTTGCCCTCATGGTCGAAACGGATCACATCCTCCTCGTCCACATCATCGGCCCCACAGGCTTCGATCCACTGGCCCATTTTTCTCTCCTCAACTCTTCTATTCGGCCGCGACCGCGTCGCCGCCATTGTGGAATTCTTCCTTGTAGGGCTTGGCCGTCGCCGGCAGATCGCGGCGCAGGTAGAAGTCCTCGTTGCGCAACTGCCGCAGGAAGGCCGGGATCATTTCCCTGTAGCCCGCCCAGATCGAGCGGTTGGGCGCCGGCAGGTCATGCTTGATCAGCGCATGCAGCTGCGGCAGCGCGTGATAGGGCACCATCGGGAACATGTGATGCTCGACGTGATAGTTCATGTTCCAGTAGATGAAACGGCTGACCGGGTTCATCAGCACCGAGCGCGAATTGAGCCTGTGGTCGATCACATTGTCGGCCAGCCCGCCGTGCTGCAGCAGGCCGGTCATCACATGGTGCCAGGCGCCATAGAGCCGCGGCAGACCCACCAGCATCAGCGGCAGGATGGAACCCAGCCACACCGATAGACCGATGGTCACGGCATAGATCGCCAGCCAGATGCGGGCCACGCGGATCACCTTGTGCCGCTCCATTTCCGGAATGAAGCTCTGCTCTTCCTTGCTGATCACCCCGGCCGCATTGCGCACCATGTCGATCACGGCATAGCTGGCGTCGAGAATGCCGAAGAAGTTCAGCACCAGCCGGAACAGATCGGGCGGCCGCATCACGGCGATTTCCGGATCGCGCCCGACGATCACCGTGTCGGTATGGTGCCGTGCATGGCTCCAGCGCCAGGTCACCGGATTGCGCATGATCATGAAGCAGGCGATCTGATAGACCGCGTCGTTCATCCAGCGCGTCTTGAACGCCGTGCCATGGCCGCATTCATGCCAGCGCGAATCCGAGGCCGAGCCGTAGAGCACGCCATAGGCCAGAAACACCGGCACCGCCCACCACGTGCCCCAGAGCAAAATCCCTGCAAGCGCCAGCACCAGCATCGAGCCGAGCCAGATCGCCGTATCGCGGATTGCCGGACCATCGGAGCGCTGCATCAGCGCCTTCATCGTCTTGCGCTCGACGTCGCTGTGATACCATTCGGCCGCCGCCAGCCCATTGGTCAGCGCCGCTTCCGAGCTCTTGCCCAGCAAATTGTAGTCGCGTTTGGCAGATTGGCTCATGTGCTACTCCCAAGGGTATCCAGATGTCACCGCTTTGGCTGCAAGTGTTGTTCCGGATCGAATGTCATGTTGCTACGGCAGTTGCGGATTCCGGGCAATCAGCGCATGATGGTTTCTATCATTTGCATCATCATGCGGGTTGAGCGCTGATGGTTTCTGGCAAGGAGCCGCCATGCCCGCCCGTCCCACCGTCGCCGATATCGCCCGCCTCTCCGGCCTCAGCGTCGCCACCGTCGATCGCGTGCTCAATGCTAGGCTGCCGGTCCGCAAGGAAACGGCCGAGCGCGTCTTCAATGCCGCGCAGGAATTGGGCTACCATGGCACCGGCCTGATCCGTCGTCGCCTCGAGCAAAGCCTGCCGCATCATCGCTTCGGCTTTTTGCTGCAGCGACCGGACCAGACATTCTATCAGGATTTCGCCAAGGCGCTGGAACAGGCCACAACCGAGCCCACCCAATATCGTGTCGCGCCCACCATTGAATTCCTTGCCAGCCAGACCCCAGGTGAAATCTCGGCACGTCTCAAGCAGATGGCGCGCCACACCGATGCCATTGCCATGGTGGCTGTCGATCATCCTGCCGTCACCGCCGCCGTTGCCGAAGTGCAGGCCGCCGGCACGCCAGTCTTCTCGCTCCTCTCCGACTTCGCGCCGGGCGTCCGTCACGGCTATATCGGCACCAACAATCGCAAGGTTGGCCGCACGGCCGGCTGGTTGATTGCCAAAACCGCCAAAGGGGCGGGCAGGGTGGTCGTGTTCGTCGGGAGTTACCGGTTTCACGGCCACGAAATGCGCGAAATCGGCTTCCGCTCCTATCTCCGCGAAGCCGCGCCACACCTGACGATTCTCGATACCCAGGTCAGCCTCGAAGATGCCGCCTTGGCTCATGAAGCAACGCTTGACCTGCTCCGCCGCTATCCCGATCTAACGGCCATCTATGTGGCCGGCGGCGGCACCGAGGGCGTCATCGCCGCCCTGCGCGAGGAAAACATGGCGGGCCGCATCGCCTTGGTTTGCAACGAACTCAACATTCTGACTCATGCAGCCTTGGCCGAAGACATCGCCACCGCACTGATTGGTACACCCCTTACAGCGCTGTCGCGCCAGCTCATGGATCTCATGGCCGGTGCCATCGCCAATCCGCATGCAGATTCGGTCGGACAGAGCTTTGTGCCATTCGATATCTACGTATCGGAGAATATTTGATCGGCGCATTCTGCCGAATTTCCGGTCCATTCCATCCAATTTTGGAATGAACATTCCGCATTGACACAAGTGCAGAACCTGTGTTTCATTTGTCCCAGCGAATGATCAGGCCGGCCCAGTGCCCAGGTCTGGCGCTTATGGGAGGGTGCGATCGTGTCGCTCGAATTTGCGGTCAATCACATGACGGCGCCCCAGCTTTCGCTGGCCGATTTCTTGCAGCTTGCTGCTGATTTGCTGGTCCCGCGCGTCGAAATCCGCAACGACATTTCGGGCGAAGCCATCCTCGACGGCACGCCGGCTTCCGAGGTCAAGCGCCTCGCTGCCGAAAATGATGTAACCATCATTTCCATCAATGCCCTGCAGAAGTTCAACCTCTGGTCCGACACCCGTGCCGCAGAGGCCGAAACCCTCGCCCGTTACTGCGCGGAGAGCGGCGCCAAGGCGCTTGTCCTCGTCGCCGACAACTCCGGCCAAACCTTTGACAGCGCAACGCGAATTGCCCACGCCACCGAGGCTTTGAAGGGCCTTGTCCCCATCCTGCGCCGGCATGGTATCATTGGCCTCGTCGAGTGTCTGGGTTTCGAAACCTGCACCCTACGCTCGAAAAAGGAAGCCGTGGCAGCCATCGACGCTGCCGGCGGGCGAGACGTGCTGCGCCTGACGCACGACACTTTCCATCACCACCTCGCCGGCGAGGCCGACCTCTTCCCCGAACTGACTGGCCTCATTCATATTTCTGGCGTCGAAGACCCTGCCGTTGCCGTCCGCGACATGCGCGACAGCCACCGTGTCCTCGTTGGCCCCAAAGACCGTCTCGACAATATCGGCCAGATCGCTGCCCTGCGCCGCGGCGGCTACACCGGCCCACTGTCCTTCGAGCCCTTCGCCGAAGACCTGCGCCATCTGCCGGATCCGGCAGCGGCGGTGAGGACCTCTATGCAATTCATATCCGATGCGCTCAAGGCCCGGGCGGCCTGAGCGCAAACCATTCCCGCAAAAGGGAAATCCGGAACATAAGGGGCGCAGCCGGACGCCCGCTCGTGGAGGAGAAAACGAAATGAAGAAACTTGCGCTGGCCGCACTGGCCACCACCATGCTCTCGACCGGCTTCGCCGGCGCTGCCTATGCCGAAACCGTCGGCGTTTCCATGGCCGCCTTCGACGACAATTTCCTGACCGTGCTGCGCAACGGCATGGGCGACTATGCCGCCACCCTCGATGGCGTCGAGCTGCAGGTGGAAGACGCCCAGAATGACGTCTCCAAGCAGATGAGCCAGATTCAGAACTTCATCGCTTCGGGCGTCGATGCCATCATCATCAATGCCGTGGATACCGACGCCACCGCGCCCATGTCCCAGCTCGCCGCCGATGCCGGCATTCCGCTGGTCTATGTCAACCGCCAGCCGGTCAACCTCGATGCCCTGCCGGAAAAGCAGGCTTTCGTCGCGTCCAACGAAGTCGACTCCGGCACGCTCGAAACCAAGGAAGTCTGCCGTCTCCTGACCGAAGCCGGCAAGACCGAAGCCAATATCGTCGTGCTGATGGGCGAACTGTCCAACCAGGCCGCGCGCCAGCGCACCCAGGACGTCCATGACGTGATCGCCACGCCCGAGTGCTCGTTCATGAAGATCGTCGAAGAGCAGACCGGCAACTGGTCGCGCCAGCAGGGCGCCGACCTCGTCACCAACTGGCTCTCGGCCGGCCTCGCCTTTGATGCCGTCGTTGCCAACAATGACGAAATGGCCATCGGCGCCATCCAGGCCCTGAAATCCTCGGGCATTGCCATGGATCAGGTCATCGTTGCTGGTGTCGATGCCACCGCTGACGCCCTTGCCGCGATGGAAGCCGGCGACCTCGATGTCACCGTTTTCCAGAACGCTGCCGGCCAGGGCCAGGGCGCACTCGACGCGGCTCTCGCTCTCTCGCGCGGTGAAACCGTCGAACGCGAAGTCTGGGTGCCCTTCGAACTGGTGACCCCGGCCAACCTCGCCGACTACCAGGGCAGCAACTAATACCATTCCGGCGCATCGCTGCGATGCGCCGGTACTCTCACTTCGGATCAGATCAATGAAACTGACGACAGCATTGCTGGCGGCTACCGCGCTGCCTCTCATGTTCAGTGTTCCTGCTCACGCCGAAAACATCGGCGTCTCCATGGCGCGCTTTGACAGCACTTTTCTGACCCTCCTTCGCAACGGCATGGAAGCCCGCGCCGCCGAGTTGGGCGATGTCACCATGCAGGTGGAGGACGCAATCAACGACCCGAGCAACCAGCTCAACCAGGTCAGCAATTTCATCGCGTCGGGCGTCGATGCGATTGTCATTGCAGCGGTCGATGCCGACAGCACGCCGGCGATGACGGCATTGGCAGATGCCGCTGGCATCCCGATTATCTACGCCAATCACCCGCCGGCCGATCTCGATGCGCTGCCCGCCAAGGCTGCCTTTGTTGGCTCCAATGAAATCGACTCCGGCACGCTTCAGACCAAGGAAGTCTGCCGCCTGCTGGGTGGCGAGGGCAATGTGCTCATCATGATGGGCCCGCTCAACAACCACTCGGCACTGCAGCGCACCAAGGATGTGCATGACGTCATCGCCATCGATGACTGCAAGGGCATGAGCGTCATCGAGGAGCAGACCGCCAATTGGGATCGCCTCGAGGCACAGAACCTGATGACCAACTGGCTCTCGTCGTCGCTCGAATTCGATGCCGTCATCGCCAACAATGACGAGATGGCAATTGGCGCCATTCAGGCGCTGAAATCGGTCGGCCGTGACATGGGTAGCGTCGTCGTCGCCGGTGTCGATGCCACGCCCGATGGCTTGGCGGCCATGGCTGCTGGTGACCTGGATGTCACCATTTTCCAGAATGCTCACGCCCAGGGCGCCGCATCCATCGACGCAGCTCTCGCCCTGGCGCGAGGTGAGCCGAGCGAACAGAAAATCTGGGTGCCCTTCGAACTGGTGACCCCGGAAAATATGGCTGAATACGCCAACTGATCAACACCACTTGGATGCGCCGGATAATCGGCGCATCCCTCACCACACAGCCCGAACAGGGCAGGGAGGCTGGCCATGGTAAGCCCGCAGACAATGCGTGCGGTCCGCGAAAGCGGGGCAGTCCCGAACGCGCCGTATCTTCTTGAAATCGCCAATGCCCGCAAGGAATTCCCCGGTGTCGTAGCCTTGGACGACGTTTCGCTCAAGCTGCAGCGCGGTACCGTGCATGCGCTGATGGGCGAGAACGGCGCCGGCAAGTCGACACTGATGAAGATCATCGCCGGCATCTACACGCCCGACAGCGGCACGGTCGTGCTGCGCGGCCAGCCCATTCGTCTCAAGTCGCCGCTCGATGCGCTCGAAAACGGCATCGCCATGATCCATCAGGAACTCAACCTGATGCCGTCCATGACCGTGGCCGAAAACATCTGGATCCGCCGCGAGCCGCTCAATCGTCTGGGCCTGGTCGATCACCGCCAACTCAATCGCCAGACCGAAGAATTGTTCGCGCGGCTCAATATCGATATCGACCCGGAAGTCTTGATCTCAACGCTCTCTGTCGCCAGCCGCCAGATGGTCGAGATCGCCAAGGCGGTGTCCTATGAAAGCGATGTGCTGATCATGGATGAGCCGACCTCGGCCCTCACCGAGACGGAGGTGTCCCACCTGTTCCGTATCATCCGCGACCTGCGGGCTGAGGGTAAGGGCATTGTCTACATCACACACAAGATGAGCGAGCTGTTCGAGATCGCCGACGAAGTCTCGGTCTTCCGTGACGGCCGCTACATCGGCACCCACGCATCGACCGACGTGACCCGCGACGAGATCATCCGCATGATGGTTGGGCGCGAAATCACCCAGATGTTCCCCAAGGAAGAGGTGCCGATCGGCGACGTTGTGCTGTCGGTCAAGAACCTCACGCTCAACGGCGTCTTCTCTGACATTTCCTTCGATGTCCGCGCCGGCGAAATCCTCGGCATTGCCGGCCTCGTCGGTTCCGGCCGGTCCAACGTCGCCGAAACCCTGTTTGGCGTGACCCCGGCGTCGTCGGGCACCATCACCCTGTTCGGCAAGCAACTGGCTGTCACCAATCCGCAGGTGGCCATCAGCCACGGCATGGCTTTCCTGACCGAAGACCGCAAGGACACCGGCTGTTTCCTTTCGCTCGACATTCAGGAAAACATGCAGATGGCCGTCCTGAAGGGCGACAATCTGCGCTCCGGCTTTGTCCGCCAGGGCGCGCTCGATCGTGCCTGCGAGGAGATGAGCGCCAAGCTGCGCGTCAAGACGCCCAACCTCTCCGAACGGGTTGAAAACCTCTCGGGCGGCAATCAGCAGAAAGTGCTGATCGGCCGCTGGCTGCTGACCAATCCGAAAGTGTTGATCCTCGACGAGCCGACCCGCGGTATCGACGTCGGTGCCAAGGCCGAAATCCATCGTCTCGTCACCCAGCTGGCCCGCCAGGGCGTGGCTGTCATCATGATCTCCTCGGAACTGCCCGAAGTGCTCGGCATGAGCGACCGCATCATGGTCATGCATCATGGCCGCGCCACCGGCTTCCTCGATCGTGCCGAGGCCGACCAGGTCAAGATCATGGATCTGGCCGCACAATGACCCAAAAATTCACATTCGCTGCGGGGAGGACCCAAGCATGACCACCACTTCCGAAAGCCTCGCACCCCCGCGCACCCGCAAGCGGAAGCTGCCGACCGAGTTGTCCATCCTTCTCGTCCTCGCCGGCATCGCCCTTACCTTCGAGGCCCTTGGCTGGATCTTTGTTGGCCAGTCCTTCCTGATGAACCAGCAGCGCCTGACCATCATGATCCTGCAGGTGTCGGTGGTTGGCATCATCGCCGTGGGCGTCACCCAGGTGATCATCACCGGCGGCATTGATCTCAGCTCTGGCTCGGTCGTTGGCATGACGGCCATGATCGCCGCCAGCTTTGCCCAGAGCGCCGACTGGGCGCGGCCGGTCTATCCGGCTCTCGTCGGTCTGCCGGTGGTCATCCCGATCGCCATCGGTCTCGCCATCGGCACTCTTGCCGGCATCGTCAATGGCTCGCTGATTTCCTACACCAAGATCCCGCCCTTCATCGCCACGCTGGGCATGATGGTCTCGGCCCGTGGCGTCGCCAAATGGTACACCAAGGGCCAGCCGGTCTCCGGTCTCACGCCAGAATTCAACGCCATTGGCTATTCCATCTGGCCCGTGGTCATCTTCCTCGGCGTCGCGCTGATCTTCCACATCGCCCTGCGCTACACCCGCTATGGCAAGTTCACTTATGCCATCGGCGCCAACCTGCAGGCCGCCCGCGTCTCCGGCATCAATATCGAAAAGCACCTGATCAAGGTCTATGCGATCGCCGGCATGCTGGCGGGCCTCGCCGGTCTCGTCACCGCAGCCCGCGCCCAGACGGCTCAGGCGGGCATGGGTGTCATGTATGAACTCGACGCCATCGCCGCTGCCGTCATCGGCGGCACCTCGCTTTCGGGTGGCAAGGGCCGCATTACCGGCACAGTCATCGGTACGGTGATCCTGGGTACCATGACCTCGGGCTTCACCTTCCTGCGCATCGATGCCTACTATCAGGAAATCATCAAGGGCATGATCATCGTTGCTGCCGTGGTGGCCGACCAATACCGCCAGAACAAGCGCAAGAAGGTCTGATCCTTATTTACCGCGCCCCTCCCGGCGCTTCTATCGGAGACTAAAATGACTGTTCGTTTCGGCCTGCTCGGCGCCGGCCGCATCGGCAAGGTGCATGCCAAGGCCATCACTTCCAGCAACAAGGCCCAACTCGTTGCCGTGGCCGATGCCTTTGAGAAGGCTGCCACCGACCTCGCCACTCAATATGGCGCCGAAGTGCGCAGCATCGATGCCATCCTCAAGGCGTCCGATATCGACGCGGTCGTCATCTGCACACCCACCGATACCCATGCCGATCTGATCGAGCAGTTCGCCAGGGCCGGCAAGGCGATCTTCTGCGAAAAGCCGATCGACCTCGATGTCGAGCGCGTGAAAGCCTGCCTCAAGGTGGTCGATGCCGAAGGCGCCACGCTGATGGTTGGCTTTAACCGGCGCTTCGATCCCCATTTCCAGGCCGTCCACGACGTCATCAGCAAGGGCGAGATCGGCACCGTGGAAATGGTCACCATCGTCTCGCGCGATCCCGGCGCCCCCCCGGTCGACTATATAAAGCGCTCCGGCGGCATTTTCCGCGACATGACCATCCACGATTTCGACATGGCGCGCTTCCTGCTCGGCGAAGAAATCGACACCGTCTCCGCCCAGGCTTCTGTCCTTGTCGACAAGGCCATCGGCGATGCCGGCGACTATGACTCGGTCTCGGTCATGCTCTCCACCGCCTCGGGCAAGCACGCCACCATCTCCAACTCCCGCCGCGCCACCTATGGCTACGACCAGCGTATCGAGGTGCATGGCTCGAAGGGCGCCGTCTCCGCCGAGAACCAGCGTCCGGTCTCCATCGAAGTCGCCAATGCCGCCGGCTACACCCGCCCGCCGCTGCACGATTTCTTCATGACCCGCTACACCGAGGCCTATGCCCGCGAAATCGCGACCTTCATCGATGCCGTGCAAGCCAAGTCCCCGGCATCCCCCAGCGGCCTCGACGGCCTCATCGCGCTCGCCCTCGCCGACGCGGCAGTCAAATCCGCCGGGGAAGGCCGCGCGGTCAAAGTCAGCGAAATCACTGGCGCCCTCGCCGACAAATCCACCTTCCAGGGCCGCTGATCCTCCCGCAGCAGTCCAACGAAAAGGGCGCCAAGAGCGCCCTTTTTGCTGCCAGCCGACTATAAGTTTGATCGGGACGAAGCCAACTCTCGATAGGAAGAGTGCCTTCGCCTGACTACTTCAGCAGCCATTCATGCTCGGCCGCATTGTGGAATTTCCACACCCGCTTTGGCCCGGCCATCACGTTGAGATAATAAAGGTCATAGCCTGCCGTCGTCGCCACCGGATGATAGCCCCGCGGCACCAGTGTCACGTCGCCATCCTCTACCGCCATGGCTTCATCCAGCGAGCGATCATCGGTGTAGACGCGCTGGAAGGCAAAGCCTTGCGGCGGGTTCAGCCGGTGATAGTAGGTTTCTTCCAGGAAACTCTCATTGGGCAGGTCGTCCTGGTCATGCTTGTGCGGCGGATAGGACGAAGTATTGCCCTGCGGCGTGATCACTTCTACCACCAGCAGGGAATGCGCCGCGCCGTCGTCTTCCGGCATGATGTTGTAGACATGGCGCACATTGGCGCCCTTGCCGCGAGTGATGCGCGGATGCCGGCCCGGCGCAATAACCTGCGCCGTGTAGTCGCCAGCGCCCGGCGCCGCGCAAACGGCCAGTTCCAGCGCCGTCGTTGCATCGGCCGCCCATTGGCTGCCCTTGGGCACATAGACCGCCCAGGGTGCGCCCTCGAAAGGCGACATGCGTTCGCCCAGTTCTCCGAAATCCTGCCCATCGACGCAAATCCGCGCCTTGCCACTGACCAGCACCAGGCACAACTCCTGATCGCCGGCAGATCCGCCCGTCACTTCGCCTTCGCTCAGTCTGTGCAGCGCGAATCCGACATGGGCCCAGCCGGCCGAGGCGGGCGTTATGTCATGTACGAGGCCCGTCTTCGCTGTCGGCTTGCTCAGCAGGTGGGATTGGCTCATCGGCGGTCTCCTCTTTGGGGAAGGCGTAGAAGAAATTATAGAGCGAGTAGGCCAGCGCCGCGCCGACCAGCACGCCCCAGAACGGCTCCTGGTTCCACAGCCATTCCCATGCGCACCACACGGAAAGAAACGCCGTCACGGCAACGCGTCGCCACAGGGGCTTGAACCAGGTCACGTCATTGGGCTTGAGGGCCACGCTCTATCCTCCAGATGAATGCGGCCCTTCTACCAAATACTAGGCTTTGGGGAAGCCCTGCGTCTCGACAGTATAGCCGGCCGCCGTCATCACGCGCATCAGCTCCTTGTGGCCCACCTGCGCCATCCTGAGCGGCGGATTGGCGACGGGGTCCTGCTCGGCCTCGACGACAAACCACCCCTCGTAGCCATAATCGGCCAGCCGCTGCACAATGGCGCCGAAATCGAGCGACCCATCGCCCGGCACGGTAAAGGCACCCAGCGCAACCGCATCGAGAAAGCTCTGCTTGCTGCGATCCAGCCCATCCACCACCGACCGGCGAATGTCCTTCACATGCACATGGTTGATACGGGCGTGGTGATTGTCGATCGCGCGCAATACGTCGCCACCGGCAAAGGCCAGGTGCCCCGCGTCCAGCAACAGCGGAATGCCTTCGCCGGAGTGCTTCATGAAGGCGTCGAGCTCCGGCTCGGTCTCCACCACGGCCGCCATATGATGGTGATAGGACAAGGGCATGCCCTGGTCGGCGCACCACTCGCCAAATTCGGTGACCTTGCGGGCATACGCCTTCATCTCGTCATCGCTGAGCTTTGGCTTCTGCGCCAGCGGCACGTCGCGCTTGCCCTGCACCGAGCGGCCCACTTCGCCATAAACGATGCATGGCGCGTTGACCGCCTTGAACAGTTCCACCATCGGCGCGATGCGGTCCTTGTTGACCGACAGATCCTCGTCGACCAGCGTGCCCGAAAACCAGCCGCCACACAGCGTCACGTCTGCCGCCTTGAGAATGGGCAGCATCACCGCCGGATCGTCAGGGAAGCGCCGGCCCTTTTCCATGCCGGTAAAGCCCGCCGAGCGCGACTGCCGCAGGCATTCCTCCAGGGATACGTCATCGCTGAGTTCGACCAGATCGTCGTTCCACCACGCAATCGGCGACATGCCAAGTTTGGCTTTCACTTCTTCTCTCCCGCGCCTTGGGCGCTCCGTAGCCCCACCTAGCCTCGCCCTGAAAAGGGGTAGGGACAGATTAGGGCTTTCACAAATCTTGCCGCTCCCACCGAGCGGTTCCTCCCCCTATCAGGGGGAGGCTAGGAGGGGGTATCCGCTAAGAAACTCTACCCCACCCGCTGCGCCTTGAGCGCCGTCACATAGGCCTCGCGCGCCGCATTGACCTGCGGCCGGTCGCTGACCTCCGGCACCGCCACGTCCCACCAATGGCCACCTTCGTCCGTGGTGATCAGCGGGTCGGTGTCGATCACGATCACCGTCGTGCGGTCATTGTCCTCAGTCTCCTGCAGCGCCGTTTCCAGCTCCGCCAGTGAGCTCACCTTGCGCGAGATCGCGCCCATCGCTCCGGCGTGCGCAGCAAAGTCGATACCCGGCAGCGTTACGTGATGCGTGTCCTTGAGCAGATTGTTGAAATTCGCCCCACCGGTTGCCATCTGCAGCCGGTTGATGCAGCCGTAGCCGGCATTGTCCAGCAGCACGATGGTGATCTTGGCACCCAGCATCACCGAACTGGCGATCTCGGAATTGAGCATCATGTAACTGCCGTCGCCGACCATGACGATCACATCCTGCTCCGGTCGCGCCAGTTTCACGCCCAACCCGCCGGCAATCTCGTAGCCCATGGTCGAGAAGCCATATTCCATGTGATAGCTGCCCGGGCCACGCGCCTTCCACAGCTTGTGCAGCTCGCCCGGCAACCCGCCGGCGGCACAGACCACGGTCGATTCTGGTCGCGCCCGTTGTACCGCGCCGATCACCTGTGCATCCGAAGGTAGTTCGGCATTGCTGGCCGCGGTCGCATCGCTGGCCGCAACCTGCCAGTCGTCCTTGCCGCCCTTGGCCTTGTCGGTCCATTCGCCATCGACCTGCCAGCCGGTCAGCGCGGCGTTCAGCGCCTCGAGCCCGATCCGTGCATCACCCACCAGCGGCAGCGCACGATGCTTGTGCGCATCGAACACCTGCACATTGAGCCCCACGATTTGCAGGTCTTCGTTCTTGAACAGCGCCCAGGACCCCGTGGTAAAATCCTGCAGCCGCGTTCCCACGGCCAACACCACGTCAGCCTCTTCGGCCAGTCGGTTCGATGCCGACGTACCGGTAACGCCAACCGAACCCATGTTGAGCGGATGATCGTCGGGCAGGGCGGACTTGCCCGCCTGCGTTTCCAGTACCGGCACGCCATAGCGCTCGGCAAAAGTCGCCAGCGCCTTGGAGGCACCGGAGTAGAGCACGCCGCCACCGGCGATGATCACCGGCTTCCTGGCGCCAATCAGCGCCGCCGCAGCCTGGGTGAATTCCTCGGCGTCAGGCATCACGCGGCGGATATGCCAGACCTTTTCCTCGAAAAAGCTCTCGGGGTAGTCATAGGCTTCCGCCTGCACGTCCTGGCACAGCGACAGCGTCACTGGCCCGCATTCGGCCGGATCGGTCAGCACCGCCATGGCGCGGCGCAGCGCGGGCACGATCTGCTCGGGCCGGGTGATGCGGTCGAAATAGCGGCTCACCGGCTTGAAACAGTCGTTGACCGTTGCCGTGCCGTCGCCAAAATCCTCCATCTGCTGCAGCACCGGGTCCGGCACGCGGTTGGCAAAAACGTCGCCCGGCAGCAGCAGTACTGGCAGGCGGTTCACATGCGCCATGGCCGCGGCTGTCACCATGTTCAGCGCGCCCGGACCAATGGATGTCGTGCAGGCCATGAAGCGGCGACGGAAGCTCGCCTTGGCATAAGCCACAGCCGCATTGGCCATGCCCTGTTCGTTCTGCGCCCGATAGGTCGGCAACACATCCTTGATGCCATGTAGCGCCTCGCCAACGCCGGCCACATTGCCATGACCGAAGATCGCGAAGACACCGCCAAAGATCGGCACGACCTCGTCGTCGATGACTGTCTTCTGCATCGTCAGGAATTTGGCAACGGCCTGGGCCATCGTCAGGCGGATCGTCTTTTGGCTCATGTGGCCCATTCCTCCGTACCCGACCTCGTGGTTCGAGGCTCGCAAGCGCTCGCACCTCACAATGAGGTCTCAAATTAATCTATGTCACAGTAACCCTCATGGTGAGGTGCTTTGCAAAGCAAAGCCTCGAACCACGAGGGTGTAGCACGCTTATGCAGCCTTGCTGTCGCCGAGCCGTTCCCAGACCTCGACCAGCGCTCCGAATTTTCGCGCCATCTCGTCCACGGCCTGTTCGTCACTCACGTTACCTGCAAGCCAGCCCTTCGCCGACTCTGCAAAAATCGTCCGGCCCACGGCAAAGCCCTTGACGCTGCGCGAGTTGCGCGCCGCCGCAAACCCTGCTTCCAACACATCATGCGGCGCCTCCAGCCCCAGCAGCACCACACCGCGGCAGAACGGGTCGCGCGCTTCGATCACCGCGTCGATCGCCGCCCAGGCAGCGACATCGGCCTGCGGCTCCAGCTTCCACCAGTCGGGGCGCAGGCTCGCATCATAAAGCTCGGTCAGTGCCCGCGCCGTGGTGTCAGACTTGAGCGGACCATGCTTGGACGCAATGATCTCGATCAGGATGTCCCGGCCCACCTTGCGGGCGGCATCATGGGCCACCTGCAGCTTGTCGATCTGTTGCGCCCGGAGCTCGGATGGATCGTCCGGATGAAAGAAGCACAGCACCTTGATCGCATGTTCCACCGGCCAGTCCGTGATTCGCCCGCCCACATCCTGGGTGAATTCGAAGCGCAGCGGCCGCGAACCCGGCAGCTCGATCGGTCGCGCCAGCCAGAAGCCTTTGGCTTCGGCGGCAAACAGCGCCCGGCGACCATGCTTGTCATCCAGCAGCATGCCAAATCCCGGCCGGCCATTGGCTACGCGGGCCGCAGCTTCTACGGCAAGCACCTTGAAGTCGGCGATCTTTTCTTCTGTTGCGCCGGGCAACTCCTCGAGCTGGGAGCGATGGTCGATGGCCAGCGCCGTCAGGGTCGGCCACTCGCGGCGGCGCGTGGTCGCCCAGTGAATGTGGTTGAGGTCGTCGTCATTGCGCAACGCACGCTTGGAACTGCCCTTGCTGAGGAAATGCTCCAGCTCCGTCCAGCTCGGATATTCCGGCGCGCAGAGCAGGCGTGACACGGCAAACGCCCCACAGGCATTGGCCCAGGTGGCGCTCGTCGCATGGCTTTCACCCTTGAGCCAACCACGCAGCCAGCCGCTCATGAAGGCGTCGCCCGCGCCCAGCACATTATAGACCTCGATGGGAAAGCCCTTGCCGACAATCCCGTCCTCGAGATTGTCCGGAATGGCGCCGTCATAGACGATACACCCCATGGGCCCGCGCTTCAGGACAATCGTGGCGGAGGACAGGCCGCGGATTGTCCTGAGCGCGGAAAGCAGGTCGGCTTCGCCAGAGGCGATGAGCACCTCTTCCTCGGTGCCGACAATCAGGTCGCAATCGGGCAGGACCGACTTGTATGTCTCCGACACATGCTCGGAGGCGACATAGCGTGAAAAGCCCTCTTCGTGTCCCGCCAAGCCCCAGAGGTTGGGACGGTAGTCGATATCGAAAGCCACCTTGCCGCCGTGGGCCTTGGCGAGGCGAATGGCCTTTTTCTGCGCCGCCTCCGCGGCTGGTCGCGAAAAATGCGTGCCGGTCACCACGATCGACCGCGACGAGGCGATCAGCGTCTCGTCGATATTGCTCTCGTCCAGCGCCATATCGGCGCAGTCGCTGCGATAAAAGATCATCGGCGATACGCCTTCGGCCTCGACCGACAGCAGCACAAGGGCCGTCAGCCGGTCCTTGTCCGTGGCGATGCCGCGCGTTTCCACGCCTTCGCGAGCGAGCTGTTCACGGATGAACCGCCCCATCTGCTCATTGCCGACGCGGGTGATCAGTGCCGACTTGAGGCCAAGCCGCGCCGTGCCGACGGAAATATTGGTGGGACAACCGCCAACCGACTTGGCAAAGCTGCCAATGTCTTCCAGCCGCGTGCCGATCTGCTGGCCGTAAAGGTCAACCGAGGCACGGCCAATGGTGATGACGTCGAGTGTCTTCGTCCCGTCGACGGGATGCGGATTGCTCACAATGTCTCTCCCATGCGGCCTTGGGCCGATATGCAGTCATCCAGCCTGGCTGGTTGCAATCATGAAACATGGGTTCCGGCAATTCGTCAATATGGAATGTTCATTCCAACAACGGAATTGGCCATTGGGGTGCCGACGGCGTTCAGAAATCGTTCATCCGCGACGCCGCTTCTCTGCGATGGAAACAGTGAGCGCCATGGCAAAGGCCATGCTGGCCGAGAGCGAGCGGAACCCGGCATGGTCGGCCTCGACCACCTCGAACCATTCCTTGGAACACTCCGCCAAGGGCGAAAATGCCGAATCGGTGAGTGACACCACCGGAATGCCGCGCGACGCCATGGCACGCGCCTGGGCCGCGCTTTCCGAGGCATAGGGCGAAAAGCTGATCGCAAAAGCCGCATCCCGCGGCGTCGCCATGGCCAGCAGGTCATCATCGATTCCCGCCGACGTCCCCACCAGCTGGCAGCGCACCTTCAGCTTGCCGAACGCATAGGCCATATAGCTGCTGATCGGATAGGAGCGCCGTTTGGCAATGAGATAGATCGTCTCCGCCTTGGCCAAAAGCGTCACCGCCCGCTCGAAACCGTCGGGATCCACCGCCGCCGCAATCGTATCGATCGAGCGATGGGCGGCTGTGACAAACCCATTGAGGATTGTCGTGCTTTCGGCCAGCGCCGCCCCGTTCTGCTCCAGCGTCCGCAACCGCTCCTCATAAGAAGAGGTCCGCTCCCGCAGCCGCGCCCGGAACAGCAATTGCAGCCCGGAAAAGCCGTCGAAACCAAAATGCTGCGCAAAGCGCACCAGCGTCGACGGCTGCACGTCGGCCGAAACGGCAATGCTTGCCGCCGTGCCGAAAGCGATCTCGTCGGGATTGTCCAGCGCATAGGCCGCCACCTGCGTCAGCCGCTTCGGCAATTCGCCCTTCCGCTCGAGGATCGCGGCGCGCAGCGCATCGAAATCCTGCGGCACCTGCATCTTCGCGTCTGTCTCGGCCATGCTCATCCCCATTCTCTGCCGCCCATAATCCCCAATATCGCCCACCAATCAAGTCTTGCTAGAAAGTCTATTCCGAAAACGGAATGAATGGACTATTCATTTCGTAGTGAGTGGAGGATGGAATGAAATCGACAATTGGTGTTGGTCTGATCGGCACCGGCTATATGGGCAAGTGCCATGCGTTGGCCTGGAATGGCGTGAAGGCTGTCTTCGGCGACGGTCCCAAACCAGTCCTTGCCCATCTGGCCGAGGTCAATGCCGAAATCGCGGGTAAGAAAGCCGATGAGTTTGGCTTCGAAAAATCCACCGGCGACTGGCGTGAACTGATCGCCGATCCCGCCGTGGAGATCGTCTCCGTCACCACCCCCAATGCCTTCCATGCCGAAATGGCCATTGCCGCGCTGCAAGCGGGCAAGCATGTCTGGTGCGAAAAGCCCATGGCCGTCGCGCTGGCCGATGCCGAACGCATGGCCGCTGCGGCCAAAAAGGCGGGCAGGGTGGCCGTGCTCGGCTACAATTACATACAGAACCCGCTGATCCGGCAGATCGGCGCCATCCTCGCGGCAGGCACTATCGGCGACGTCAACCACGTCCGCCTCGAGATGGACGAAGATTTCATGGCCGATCCCGAAGCACTCTTTTACTGGAAAAGCGAGGCCAGCTCCGGCTATGGCGCGCTCGACGATTTTGGCGTCCACCCGCTGAGCCTGCTGCAAGTCCTCTTCGGCCAGCCGACAAGAGTCTTCACCCACCTCTCCAAGCCCTACGCCACCCGCCCGACAAAGGAGGGTACGCAACGCCAGGTCGAAACCTATGACATCGCCAGCGTCCTTTTCGAGCTGGGCGATACCATATCCGGCGTCATGGCCCTCGACCGCTCCGCATGGGGCCGCAAGGGCCGCATCGCCCTGCAGATCTTCGGCAGCAAGGGCACGCTGGTTTTCGACCAGGAACGTTTCAACGAACTCCAGCTCTATGTCACCTCCGACAAGCCGACCGAGCAGGGCTTCCGCACCATTCTCTCGGCGCCCCAGCACGCCCCGTACGACCGCTTCATTCCTGCGCCTGGGCACGGCCTCGGCTTCAATGATCTGAAAATCATCGAATGCCATGAACTCCTCAACCGCATCGCCGGCCAGGACGCCCGTGTCATCGATTTCGACACTGGCCTTGGCATCGAACGCGTCGTACATGCCATGGCACAGAGCCATCACGAACAGCGCTGGATCCACATTCCCTGATGCAGAAATTTCTTGTCCTGCAATCGCTCTGGGCGATGCAAAACCTCCGCAACGCTCCTGAGGAACGCTCCTTCGAGGACAATGTCGCGCTCATTAAGCAGGCCGGCTTCGATGGCATCAGCACGATGTGGGACAGCGAAGCCGTGGCGCGCCAAGCCGGCACGCTCGCCCGCGCTGAAAACCTGGTGGTGGAGGGCACCTGCCTCCCCACCGATATCGGGCAGGTCGCCGACTATCTCGATTGGGGCCACAAGTTCGACCTTCACCACCTTAACCTCCAGCTCAACATGCGTCCCCGCACCTTGGGCGAGGCCCTGGTCATTCTCGATCGGCTGACCGAACTGACCGCCCAGGCCGATTTTCCGGTCTATGTCGAAACCCACCGCGGTCGGCTGACCAATGACCTCCATTTCATGCTCGATATCCTCGACGCGCGCCCCGACCTGAAACTCCTCGCCGATCTCAGCCACTATGTTGCCGCCCGCGAGATCGAATTGCCCGTCGCGCAGGAAGTCGACCAGCAGATCGCCAGCATTCTTCAGCACGCCTGGGCCTTCCACGGCCGCGTTGCCGGTGCCGGTCAGGTGCAGCTGCCGCTGAGCTTCCCCCAGCACAAACCCTACCTCGACCTGTTCACCGCCTGGTGGCAGCGCGGCTTCCGGAGCTGGCGTGAACGGGCAGGGGAGAACGACACCCTGACCTTCGTCACCGAACTCGGCCCCCAGCCCTATTACGCCATTGCCGGTGCCGATGGTCGCGATCTCAGCGATCGCTGGGAAGAGGCGCTGATGCTGAAGGCGCTGGCGCGCGATCTCTGGCGCGACTAGGCAGCGCCACGATTTTGCACACTCATCAGCCGTGCTGCGCATGTGCGCCTTGACAGGAACCGGCAAACCCCTAGAAAGGCGCCTGTGAGGCCTCGTGGCGGAGTGGTTACGCAGCGGATTGCAAATCCGTGTACTCCGGTTCAATTCCGGACGAGGCCTCCATATTCCACTATGACCTGAAATCCTGACGCACGGCCCCTTTCCGGTCCGCCTCGCTTTGGGCGTGGTTCGGTGACAGGGGGGGGCGACCCGATCTGTTTCCGAGGAGAAAGCCGATTCCTGCTGATTCACTTACCCTTGTTGGCTTGGGCGTCGCTGCGATCGTTCTGGTCTGGCTTGTCTTTTCAGTGCTCAAGAAGGTCGTTGGCCTGGTTTTCCTCGCGGCCGTGGTGATCGGCGGTGTCTATCTGTGGAACAATCCTGCCGCTTTGCACGCCATCAGCGCCCAGGTCGGTCAGTTTCTGTCAAACAGGTCATAACTCAAGCCGCGTGGCGCTGATCTGCGCGTTGGCGGACCTTCGCGGTCAGTTCCGAATAGGCTGCGATCAGCTGCGCTGCCGCAGGCGCGTTTCTCGGGGCCTCCATCGCCAGCGTTTCCAACGCATGCACTTCGTCCTGCAGCAGCCGGAGAACCTCCTCGGGTCGCCGCGATAGTGTCGACATCCAGTCCCATGCAGCCAGTGTGCTACGGGATTTGGCGATGATGTCCTGACCGTGTCTGCCCGCTTCCATAGTGCTTGCTCCCAAGGGATAAAGTCACAACGGATCGGGCCAGAGGGCGTTTCCGGGCTCATGCTCTTAGCGTAAAGGTTTGGTTAGGAAAGCGTTTTGAATGCTTGTTCTCGAATGGTCTGCAAGGCCGGGTCGTCTGGGTTCGTGTGAAAATCGTGGCTTGTCAGAGGTCTGGTCGAGCGATATTGAGCTTGCCGAGATAGCTTGAAGATAGAGGCATCATGGTCGATTTCGGTCAGGCGCGACAGGTGATGATTGACGGGCAGTTGCGGGCGGGCGGCGTATTCGAGCCTCGTCTGCTGGCGCGCTTCTCCGCCGTGCCGCGCGAAGTCTTCGTGCCACAGGCCCGCCAGTCACTAGCCTATATCGATGATGTGCAATGGTTTGGCCCCGCGGGATCGAGCCGTTTCATGCCCGCGCCCGCGACCTTGGGGAAGCTTCTCCATCTCGCCGAGATCCAACCCACGGACGAGGTGCTCGATATTGGCGCCAGTAGTGGATACGGCACGGCCATCATTGCTGGACTTGCTGCTTCCGTGCTTGGCATCGAAGGCGATGCGGCCCTTGCCAGCGCGGCCGTCGGCAATCTGGCGGCGCTCGGATTGACCAATGTCGCTATTTTGAGTGACCTGACATCGCTTAAGGCCCAGTCTTTCGATGTCATCATCCTGCAAGGCATGGTTGATGCCGTGCCTGCGGAGTGGTTGGACCTGCTCCGTGATGGTGGCCGTCTCGTGACGCTGATCCGCAGGGGAGCGGTCGGCACCGCGCATCTTTTCAGTAAGGCCGACGGTAAAGTCACGGAACGTTCCGATTTCAATGCCGTGCTGCCGGATTTACCCGGTCAGCAGAAAGAACAGACATTCATATTCTGACGCACAAGAATTCAGTGTTGCTCTTCGAGCACAAATCAGGATGAACCGTGCGTTAAAGTTTGATAGGTATTGCTGCGGCAGGTTGTTAACCCCGGATGCGCAGCTTATGGTTACGGGGTTTTTGGAGTCGGGCAATGCGTTTACGGGTTAACTTGGTCGCCAGTTTTCTGGCGCTAGCTGTGGCCGCGAGCGCGGTTGGTACGGCCCATGGTCAGTCGATCACCCAGGCGCTGACCCAGGCCTACGAGCACGCGCCCGATCTGCAGGCTGCGCTGCTTGACGCCAAGGCTTCCGGCGAAGATGTGGCCGGCGCATTGGCAGGGAAGCGCCCGGTAATCGGTGCCACCTTTGGCGGGACCCAGTCGGGTGCAATGTTGACCACGGGTGACTGGGTCAATGGTGGCGTCGATTTGACTGCCCGCCTTGGTTACAGTCAGAACATATTCGACAATTATCTGACCGACGCGCAGATCGAAGCGGCTCGCGCCGCTGCAGAAGCTGCAGAACACAATATTCGCGTCACCGAGCAGACTGTTCTGCTCGATGTGGTGCAGGCCTATATGGATGTGCTGAGCGGTCGCCAGCTTCTGGCATTGCGTCAGGAAAACCTGGATTTCTATCGCGCCCAGCTGCAGTCGTCCGAAGATCGCCTCGATGTTGGTGAGGGCACCCGCATCGACGTCGCCCAGGCTCAGGCTCGTCTGGCCAGCGGTGATGCGAGCTATCGCGCAGCCCAGGCCAGCCTTGAAATCAGCCAGGCGACATTCCAGCGTCTCGTTGGTGCACCTCCCGGCAGCCTTGATGCCGGCCATAATTTCTCGCGATTGATCCCGGCTAGCCTCCAGACTGCGATCTCCGAAGCCGAAGTTGGTCACCCCGCCATTCTGGCTGCGAAGGCAGGCATCCGTGCTGCTCAGGCAGGCAGTGATGCTGCCGAGGCCGCTGGTGGTCCGAGTGCAGATTTGACCGGAAGCCTAGGCACTGGCTACAACACGGAAACGGGTTGGGCCACCAATAGCCGTCTCACCGCATCCGTTGGTGTTTCTATCACCGTGCCGATCTACTCGGGTGGTGCCATCGGTTCTGCCGTCCGCAAGGCCAACATCCAGCAGATTCGCTCTGAAGTGACGGCCATGTCGTCCTACGATCAAATTCGTGCCTCGGTGATTGCGGCCTGGGCCGGTATCCAGTCTGCCGATGCCCAGATTTCTGCGGCCAACGCCGGCGTGTCCGCCAACCGCACCGTCGTTGACGGCGTCGTGCAGGAGCGCGACCTTGGCACCCGGACCACGCTGGACGTTCTGGACGCGCAAGCCGATCTGACCGCCGCTCGCGAGACGCTGATCACCGCATCGTCCAACAAGGTCGTAGCGACCTTCACCTTGCTTTCGGCCATGGGTCACCTCACGGCGCAGGATCTTGGCCTTGCGGTCGAGGTGAAGTCCGCCGTGCGCTACAACCAGGCCGTCGAGGACGTCTGGCAGGAATTGCGCACCGTCGCCGAATAACCCGGTTACCTCGCAAACCCACTTCTTGTGGCCGGGCAATGCCCGGCCACAAGTTTTAGTGGAAGAAGCCAAGTGCGGGCTGAAGGGTGATTCCCCATTGGCGCGGCTGTCGCTAAGGTGTTGGTAACGAATCGGGTGAGTTGTGCCAGCGGAGGTGCATCCTGGTTTGGGCGCGCATGAGTATGAGGCACTGATGAACAAGCCGGCACCAAAAGAACCATCGATGGATGAGATCCTGTCGTCCATCCGGCAGATCATCGCCGACGACGATGCCGCTGGCGCGCCGCCGCGCCGCTCGGCTCCCCCGCCGATGCAGGCCACGCCCTCAGCGAACTCTCTTGATCGCGACCTGAGCGACATGCTTGACGATATCGAGCCCCTGGCGCTGTCGCCCTCGCAGATCGTCGACAAGGATGATGACGACGACATTGCTGGTTTCAGCTTCGACTCCATCTTGGCCGATACCACCAGTTCCGACACGCCCATGGCGGCTGCAGCGCCAAATCTCGTCGAGCCCGAAGATGTCGCCTTCGACATGAGCGAACCGGAGCCCGAAGAGGAAGAAGAGCTTCCTTCATTCGATCCGCCGTCGCTGGCCGCTGTCGAGCCTGAACCGGAGCCCGAGCCGGTTTTCGCGCCTGCACCACGGCCCGAGCCCGTGTTTACCCCGCCGCCTCAGCCTTCCGTCGCCCAGGCGGCTCCGCTTCCCGATCCGACCCTGTCGTCCAGCATGGCAGAGCAACTGCTCGAGCCGGCGACGCAGGCCGCTGTGCGCGGATCGATCAGCAAGCTCAACAATCTCGGTCTTGGCAACACCGGCGCTACCATCGAGTCGCTGATGCGCGACATGCTGCGCCCCATGCTCAAGGAATGGCTGGACGAAAATCTGCCTTCCGTCGTCGAGCGCATGGTGGAAAAGGAAATCGCCCGCGTTTCGCGCGGCGAATAATCGACGCGCCTAAGGCACGACGATCTTTGGAATAACAGGTGGCGGCGGCGGCTTCGGTATGGCATCGAGGCGCCGCTGCAATTGCATCTGGTCCTGTTTCATCTCCAGCATCTGGATGTCCATCTCAAGGCTGCGCATGCGCGCGTCCGTCGAAATCTCCTGCTGCAGGCAAACCAGCCGGCGCTGATTGGCCGCCACCGCCTCGGCGTCGCTGCCCGTCGCGGCTGGCGGGCACGCCGCCATCGCCGGCGCTCCGGCCAGCATTGCAATCACTGCCGCAAACATTATCTGCTTCATTACCGTCTCCACTGACAGTCAAACGCGCGAGGAGCTTAGCGGCTCCCTGTTGACCCCGCACCTCGCATTTGCTTGAAGTCTTCGCCGACGGTCTGCGCAGCAGATGAAAGGCTCCAGTGGAGCCTTTCAAGTCAAGAAGGCCATGAGGGCGATGCCCGAATGGCACAGCTACTCCACGAGCACTATCTATTCCTCCGTAGCGGCGATCCAAAGGTCACGGCGTAGCGCCCCTCGCCATTGACCTTGCGGGCAGCATTTGCTTGAAGACTGCCAACCTCTTTCGCCCGGACCTTTCCCGCCGGGCGCTTTCCGTTGCGAGTGACCTATGCTTGAAAAGTCCTATGAGCCCAGCGCCGTCGAGGACCGCGTCTATGCCGACTGGCTCAAGGCCAATGCCTTTGCTGCCGGGGCAGGGGCCGCGCCCGGCGCCGAGACCTTCACCATCGTCATTCCGCCGCCCAACGTTACCGGGTCGCTCCATATCGGCCATGCGCTGAACAACACGATCCAGGACATCCTGATCCGTTTCAACCGCATGCTAAAAAAGGACGTGCTCTGGCAGCCCGGCACCGACCACGCCGGTATTGCTACGCAGATGATCGTCGAGCGTCAGTTGATGGAGCGCCAGGAACCTGGACGCCGCGACATGGGCCGCGAGAAATTTGTCGAACGCGTCTGGGACTGGAAGGCTGAAAGCGGCGGCACCATCATGAACCAGCTCAAGCGCCTCGGTGCTTCGGCTGACTTTTCCCGCGAACGCTTCACCATGGGCCAGAATGGCGCGCCCGACGACCAGATGGTCCAGGCCGTCATCAAGGTTTTTGTCGAGCTGCACAAGCGCGGCCTGATCTATCGCGCCAAGCGCCTGGTCAACTGGCATCCCGGCCTCGAAACCGCCATCTCCGACCTCGAAGTCGAAAATATCGAGATCAAGGGCCACATGTGGCACCTGCGCTATCCGCTGGCCGATGGCGTGACCTATGACTTCCCCCTCAAGGACGAGGAGGGCAATGTCACCGGCCACGAGACCCGCGACTATATCATGGTCGCCACCACGCGACCCGAAACCATGCTGGGAGATAGCGGCATTGCCGTGCATCCCGAAGACGAGCGCTACGCCTCGCTCGTCGGCAAGTTCGTCGACCTGCCGCTGGTTGGCCGCCGCATCCCCATCGTCGCCGACGAATACGCCGACCCGACCCTAGGCACCGGCGCCGTCAAGATCACCCCGGCGCATGACTTCAACGACTTCGAAGTCGGCGTCCGCAACAATCTCGACCAGATCAACGTCTTCACCACCAATGGGTCGATCATCTCTGACGACTTCATCCCCGTTGCCTATCGTGGCCTCGATCGCTTTGCCGCGCGCAAGGCCATCGTCGCCGACATGACGGCTCTGGCCGAAGACAACGAGACCCTCGGGCTCGACCATATCGAAGACAAGAAGATCATGGTCCCGCACGACGAGAAGTCAAAGCTCGTCGTCATCGAGCCCTTCTTGACCGACCAATGGTGGGTCAAGGCCGACGTCCTGGCCCAGCCGGCGCTCGCCGCCGTGCGCGAAGGCCGCACCAAATTCGTGCCCCAGCAATACGAAAACACCTATTTCGCCTGGCTGGAAAACATCAAGCCCTGGTGCATTTCGCGCCAGCTTTGGTGGGGCCACCAGATCCCGGCCTGGTATGGCCCGGACAACCAGGCTTTTGTCGCCTATGACGAAGCCGAGGCCCAGGCCGCGGCCGACGCCCATTATGGCCAGCCGACGGTGATCAAGCGCGACGAAGACGTGCTCGATACCTGGTTCTCTTCTGCGCTTTGGCCCTTCTCGACCCTCGGCTGGCCCAATGACACCGCCGAGCTCAAGCGCTATTATCCGACCGACGTCCTCGTCACCGGCTTCGACATCATCTTCTTCTGGGTTGCCCGCATGATGATGATGGGCCTCGAATTCCTCGACGAAGAGCCCTTCCACACCGTCTACATGCACGCCCTGGTCCGCGACGAAAAGGGCCAGAAGATGAGCAAGACCAAGGGCAATGTCATCGATCCGCTCAAGCTGATCGATGAATACGGCGCCGACGCCACCCGCTTCACCTTGGCCGCCATGGCCGCGCAAGGCCGCGACCTGAAGCTCTCGCTGCAGCGCGTGGAAGGCTATCGCAACTTCGTCACCAAGATCTGGAATGCCGCGCGCTTCCTCGAGATGAACGAATGCCGCCGCGTCGAGGGCTATGACCCCAAGGCGAACAAGTTGCCGCTCAATCGCTGGATCGTCGGCGCCACAGCCCGCGCTGCTGCTGCCGTTACCCAGGGCATCGTCGACTACAAGTTCAACGAAGCCGCCAACAGCGCTTATGATTTCGTCTGGGGCACCTTCTGCGACTGGTATGTGGAATTTGCCAAGCCCGTTTTCATGGGCGAGGATGAGGTTGCCAAGGCCGAGACCCGCGCCACGGCTGCCTGGGCGCTTGACCAGATCCTGACCTTCCTCCACCCCTTCATGCCATTCGTCACCGAAGAGCTCTGGGCCGAGACCGGCAAGTTCGGCGCTCCGCGCGAAAGCATGCTGATCCTCACCGAATGGCCAAACTTGTCGGGCCTTGAAGACCCGCAGGCCGACGCCGAGCTGACCTGGCTGATCGACGTCATCACCAATGTGCGCTCGGTGCGCAGCGAAATGAACGTCCCGGCCGGCGCCAAGCTGCCGATCGTCGTGGTCGGGGCAGGGGAGGAAACCCTCCGCCGCCTCGTCGCCGGCACGTCGCTGATCACCCGTCTGGCCCGCCTCGAGCAGATTTCGCCCACCAATGTGGTGCCCGGCGAATCCGCGCAATTCGTCGTCGGCGAAGCCACCTGGGCCCTGCCACTGGCTGGCGTGATCGATATCGCCGTCGAAAAGGCCCGCCTCGAAAAAGAGGTCGGCAAGCTCGACGCCGAAATCGCCCAGATCGACAAGAAACTCGGCAACGAGCAATTCGTCGCCAAGGCACCGGAAGAAGTGATCGAGGAGCAGAAGGCCCGTCGTGAAGCTGCCATCGAGCGGCGTCACCATATCCTCGAAGCCCTGAAGCGCTTGAGCTAGTATACCCAAAAATGAAATCGGGAACTTCTGCTTCACTCAAAGCAGGGTTCCCGCTTTCGCCGGATCGCTGCCAGCGCTAGATTGTCCCTATTCCCAAGGGATTGAGCATGGACGACATCGCACACCAGCCCACCGATCGCGCCAAACGCAATGGCATGGTGGGCCTCGGCACCATCCTGGTTTTCGATGGCAAGGGTGGTGTCACCCGCCACGAGAACAGCGCCGAACATCCCACCATCCCGGCCAGGGGCTTCAAGCTCGTCGCCGGCAATTCCAAGTCGCCCGATTTCAAGATCTGGCTGCGCGAGGAACTCGGCCCCTTCTATGCCGACATGCTGACCGCGCCGACCACGCGAGCCCGCTGCACTATCATGGAGGACAAGGCGCTGGTCATGCTGCGCGTGGTTCGCCCCAGCGCTGCACCGGATGACCTGGGTCGCCAGCTGCTGACGCTCTGGCTCGAAAAGGGCCGCGTCATCATCGCCTCCGAGCTCAATGTCGTCGATTTCCTCGGCCTCGCCCGCTGGGAAGTGTCCAATTACGCGCCCGTCTCGCCGGCCGATCTGGTCGCCCGCCTTGGCCTGCGCGCTGCCGACCGGCTTGAGCCTCTGCTCGAAATGCTTGGCGACAAGCTCGACGAGATCGAGGAAACCCTCATCACCCAGCAGACCGAGAAGGCGCAGGATCGGCTCGAGCACCTGCGCCGTACACTGATCAATTTCCGCCGCCTTGTCTGGCCGCAGCGCGACGTGCTCAACACGCTCGAAATCGAAGACCTCAGCTTCTTCACCGAAAAGGACCGTCTGCGTCTGCGCGAGGCCGCCGCCCGCTCTTCCCGCATCGGCGACGAGTTGCAGGCGCTTTCCGAACGCGCGGTCCTGGTGCGCGAGCAGATCATGGACGAGCGCGCCGAAAAGCTGAACCGTACCATGCTGCTGCTGGCCGCCGTCACCGTCGTCTTCATGCCGCTGACCCTGATCACCGGTGTCCTCGGCATCAACGTCTCCGGCATCCCCTTCTCCGATAGCCCCCACGCCTTCTGGAGCGTCTGCATCGGGTTGATGGTGTTGTCACTTGGCATCGTCTGGTGGATGAGGAAGAAACATTGGCTTTGAACCGGCCGGAGGCAAAATCGCTCCAGTGGAGCGATTTTAGGTTCAAAGGCCATGAGGCCTATGGCCGAATGGCGGGCTCTTTCCCAAAGCAAGAATACCCCCACAAAGACTCTCTTGGCCGCTAAATCCTCCCCGATACCCGATGCAGCCCCGCATACAACCCGTCGCGCGCCATCAACTCTTCATGCGTGCCTTCCTCGCCAATCCCGTCCGGCGTCAGCACCAGGATGCGGTCCGCATGCCTTACCGTCGATAGCCGGTGAGCGATGACGATCGTCGTCCGCCCCTCCGCCAGCGTCAGCAGCGCCTCCTGCACCGCCCTTTCGCTCTCATTGTCCAGGGCACTGGTCGCCTCGTCAAAGATCAGCACGCTGGGATTTTTGAGAAACGCCCGTGCAATGGTCAGCCGCTGCTTCTGCCCGCCGGAAAGCTTGACCCCACGCTGGCCAATTTCAGATTGATAGCCATTCGGCAGGCCGAGAATGAAGTCATGCGCATTGGCCGCTTGTGCCGCCGCAACCAGTTCCTCGTCCGTCGCCTCGGGCCGTCCGTAGCGCAGGTTCTCCTCCACCGTGCCGGCAAACAGATACACATCCTGCTGCACCACGCCCACGCTTCGTCGCAGAGACGACAGCGTGACGTCGCGGACATCCGTCCCGTCAATGCTGATCGCCCCGCCCGTCACCTCATAGAAGCGCGGGATCAGCGCACAGAGCGTGCTCTTGCCCACCCCAGACGGGCCAACCAGTGCCACGAACTCTCCCGGCTTGATATCGAGCGACAGGCGGCTGAACACCGGCGCAAGGCCCTCGCCATAGCCGAAGCTCACATGGCGGAAGCTGATCGCTCCCACCACCTTGCCGATGTCCCTGGCTTCCGGCGCATCGGCAATGTCCGGCTCTTCCTCCAGCAGCTCCATGGCGCGGACGAAGCCGGTATAACCCTCCTGCCAGACGCGGGCGACATTGGCGAGCCTTTGCACCGGATCGACCAGCACGCCTACGCAGAGCAGGAAAGTCAGCAGTTCCGGCACCGACAGGCCCGCGGTCAGGATACGGATCGAGCCAAGGATGATGACGGTCACAAGCACCAGCTGGGCAAACACATCCATGCCGATCGAAAACCACGGCTCGCTCTTGTAGCCATCGCTGCGGCTCTGGAGGAACCGGCCATTCTCGCCATTGAACCGACCGAGCTCCAGCGCCTCGTTGGCAAAGCTCTGCACCACGCGAATGCCGGACAGCGCATCCTCCACTCGCTCGTTGACGGCCGCGATCTGCTCACGGCTGCTGTTTAGTGCGCGGTTCATGCGACGGTTGAAATACAGCGCATAAATGACTGCAAAAGGCAGCATGACGCCTATGGTGCCTGCCAATACCGGGTCGATGAAGAACAGCACCGCCAGGGCGCCGAAACACTTGAGCAGGCCAATGGCCATGTCTTCCGGCCCATGATGGAACAACTCGCCCAGCGCAAAGGTGTCATTGGTGATGCGGCTCATCAGCTGGCCGGTCCGCTGGCGATCGTAGAAGCCAAATGACAGACGCTGGCAGTGCTCGAAAAGCTCGCTGCGCAGATCGGTCTCGATCCGGGCCCCCATCATGTGGCCCTGATAGTCCACGACCAGCGTGGCGAGTGCCTGCACCGCGATCACGCCCAGCATGATGGCGCCCATGATGCATATCTGCAGCAAGCCGTCATCGGCCGCGGCCAGTTCAGGCAACCGTGTCGTGATGTAGCTGGCGCAAAGTGGCAGGGCGACGGCCGTGGCCGCGATCAGTGCTGCGCAAGCCAGATCGGCCAGCACCAGCGGCAGATAGGGCCGGTAGTAGCTGACAAACTTGCGCGCCCGCGCCATCGCGCGGGATCGGTCGGCACTCTGGCCGTGCGTCAGCCTGACGAAATACTGGAAAAGGGAAGTGTTGCGGCTAGCGTCGTCGCGCTGTTCCCGCCGCGGTTTTTGCGAATGCATGAGAAATCATGTCCCGTTGAATTGTGTCTCCTTTCACTGCGGACAAGGCTTTCATCTTCGCGCTCCTGAGCTTGCGGTCCTGGCACTATGCCGTTCACCGCATCGTGAAACAAGCACTCAGCCCGCCGACATTTTCCGGTTGGCGTGGATGAGCCCGGATTTGTGCGTTCATGCGGGACAATCGGTGGAAAACCTTCGGCCCAAGCCCAAAGCCAGACCGCACCGGCGTTTGCACAGTCATCAACGCTAAGCTTGCTTCCTCCTTTAACTATTTCGGCTGCTCAATAAGGCAGGAACAGCGCTGATACCTGCAACCATTGCGGCTGTGTGACGAAACAGCAACAACGCTTCTGAATCCAGATCACGGTGACCTGGCGCAACGATTTGGCGATGTTTGTCGCCACAATCTACCCGTAAACGAGACGGCATAGGCATCTGGGGGCGGATGACTGTGAGCAGTGTGGAGAAGTCCGCGCGCTTGCACGTTCTCTCCCCTTTAGGCCCGGGTCGGCGGCAGGCATTTGTCTTGTCGCCAATCGGTGAAGCGAGCTTGTGATGAATCCTTGGCGGCGCCATGCCGTCGGCGGATTCCGGTCACAAACAGAGTTTACCGAAAGATTAACAAACACTTTGCGGGGCAGATTGTCCCCGGCAAAGTGGAAACAGGCGAGTGCTGGGCCAGAATAGGTCCTTAACAGAGTTCGTCCGCAAGAAAGCGGGCAAGAAGGAGCAAGATGCGGACTTTTAGGGACTATTCCCTGATTTCCGTGACTACGGCAGTTGTCTTGACGCTTGCTGCGTCCATTCTGCCCGTTCACGCCCAGACGGCAGCCGATGCTGCCCTCGACATGGCCAACATGCTCGATGGAGCGGGTGGGGGCGTGTCAGGTGACGACCTGCTTGCGGCGCTCGAAGATGCGGCCGAGGCCGGCCAGCCCATGGCCATGTGGCAATTGGGCACCATGTATGAAAACGGCGAGGGCGTGGATCGCGATCCGGCCAAGGCCTTCGGCTATTTTGCGCAGATTGCCAATCAGCACGCCGATGCCGCGCCCAAGGGCGTCGAGGCTGATATCGTTGCCCAGTCCTTCGTCAAGGTCGGTGAGTATTATCGCGAGGGCGTACCCGATGCCGGCATTCCGGCCGACGCCGCACGGTCCAAGGCCCTGTTGCTGCACGCCGCCACCTATTTCGGTGACGCCGATGCGCAATATCGCGTGGGCATGCTCTACATGAGCGAAGATGGTCTCGGCATCAATCCGCTGCAGAGTGCCCGCTGGTTCTCGCTGGCCGCCCGCAAGGGCAATTGCCCGGCGCAGGCCCAGCTCGGCGACCTGCTTTTCAACGGCGTCGCTGGCATCGAGGCTCAGCCCGTCGAAGGTCTGATGTGGCTCATCGTCTCTCACAACCGCTGCGCCACCACCGCAGATGCCGGCTGGATCGACGAAAAGCTCAACAAGGCCATCGCCATGGCTGACCCCCAGCAGACCACCGAAGCCTACAGCCTGGCCGACACCATCACGCCGCAGTTTGCTGGATTTTGACTACGGTCCGGCGGCTGCGGCCGCATTGGCAGCTTGAAATGTCTACCACTGAACGGCCCACACACTCGATGTCATCCCGGCCTTGAGCCCGGATCCATCCCGAGATGGTTGTCCTGCCGCAAGGTCGTTATACGGGCCACCACCACCTGGCGGCTGTGGAGCGATATCGAGATCGGCCCCGGCTCAAGGCCGGGGTTACACCGTGGGTGTGGCGCTCTCTCAGAAACTAGAAACTGAACCGTCCCTCGACCGGCACATGGTCGCTCGGCTTGTCCCAGCCGCGGACATCCTTGTGCACCGTAACGTCCTCAAGCCGGTCCGCCGCCTGTGGCGACAGCAGCAGGTGGTCGATCCGGATGCCAGCATTGCGCCGCCAGGCCCCGGCCTGGAAATCCCAGAACGTATAGGCCTCGCCCGCTGTGGTTGCCCGCAGCGCATCTGTCAGCCCCAGGTTGACCAGCGTGCGCCAGCGTTCCTGGCTCTCCGGCCGGAACAGCGCATCGCCCCACCAGGCTTGCGGATCATGGGCGTCGATCGGTGCCGGGATGATGTTGAAATCGCCCAGCAGCACGAAAGGCTCCTCCAGCGCCAACCGGTCCTCGACATAGCTCTCCAGCCGTCGCATCCAGTTGAGCTTGTAGGGGAATTTCTCGCTATCGACCGGATTGCCATTGGGCAGATAGATGCCGCAGACCCGGATCGCGCCGGCCTCGACCGAGAACACGCCCTCTATCAGCCGTGCCTGCTCGTCGCTGTCATCGCCCGGCAGCCCGCGCGACACTTCGTCGAACGGCAGCAGCGACAGAATGGCAACGCCATTCCAGCTCTTTTGCCCATGCGTCTCGACATTATAGCCCAGCGCCTCGATCTCGGCCCGTGGAAAGCCCTCGTCGACCGTCTTGATCTCCTGCAGCACCACGATGTCCGGCTTTTCCTGCGCCAGCCAGGTCACCAGCAACTCGATCCTTGCCTTGATGCCGTTGATATTCCAGGTCGCGATACGCATGGTCGAGTCTCCGTTGCCGCAAACTAACCCCGCCGCAGCGCGTCGTAAACCGCGTCCCGGACTTCGTTGACATAGGCGCCGTCCGAACCCTCAAGCCCCGTATTGCTCATCGACAGCACCGTCAGACCATTGTCGCGGTCGATGAACCAGTTGTGCCCATAGATGCCGCCCCAGCGATTGGTTCCGCGCGATGCTGGCGACTGACCCAATGCCGGATCATCCAGCCAGGCCCCCATATAGCTGAACTGACAGCCCGGTCCCTGTGCATACTTCAATTGCGCCGTCTGGTTGGCCAATGCCATTTCCACCGTCTCTGGCTTCAACACTGTGCCGCCACCCGTCCGCAACATCTCCAGCAGCGCCATGAAATCGCCCGCCGTGCCTGCCATGCCGCCGCCGCCCGCCTGGAAGGCTTTGGCGTCGAAAATCCGGCCCGGATCATAGGTCGTGATGCCACCAAAGGCATTGGGCACATGATGCGGGTCATCCATCAGCACGGCGCCATCCGCGCTATCGGCATAGGCCGCCGCCAGCCGGCTCCTGTCTGTCACGGTAAAGCGCGTATCCGCCATGCCCAGCGGATCGGCCACATGGCGCCGGATCGCGTCTTCGGGTGTCCCGCCGACAATCCGCCCCGCAATCACGGCCAGCACATCAAGGCCCGGCCCATAGGACCATCCCGTGCCAGGGGCGAACAGCAGCGGCTTGGCGGCAAGACGTGCCATGATGTCCGCGCTCGACAGGTGCCAGCGATTGACGCCCGCCGCCTGTTCCGCTTCGGAAATGAACGAGCCGGCGGCCAGCCCGGACGTGTGCGTCAACAGATGATGTAGAGTGATCTCCGGCGAAAATCCGGGCAGGTAGTCAACCGCCCGATCGTCAAGACGCAGCTTGCTCGCATCCACCAGCGCCAGCACTGACGCTGCCACGATTGGCTTGGTCAGCGAAGACAGGCGGAAAATCGCATCCGCCTCCATGGCCCGGCCGGCTTCCCGATCCGCCAGCCCGAATGCCTTTTCGTAAAGCACCGCGCCATTGCACCGAACCATCAGCACACCGCCGACAATGCGCCGGTCCGCAACAGCCTGTTCGGTCACCGCGTCGAGTTGCTTTTCCATCCCGCTCTCCTCCATCTGGAGAGAGGCTAGAAAATCACGACTGAAATTTCAACGATTTAGACGGCGAAACTCGTGCCGCAGCCGCAGGACGCCACGGCGTTCGGATTCTTGATCTGGAACGCTTGTCCGATCAAATCATCGACGAAGTCGATCTCCGCCCCGCCCATGAATTCAAGGCTCATCGAGTCAATGAGAACCGTCGCATCGCCCTTGCTCAGAACGATGTCGTCGCTGGCCGGCTTTTCCTGTACGAGATTGTATTCGTACTGAAATCCCGAGCAGCCGCCGCCCGCCACCGAAATCCGCAACACCGTACCTTCCGGCTCCTTGGACAAAATCCGCGACACGCGCTTGGCAGCGCGATCGGTCAGGACGACATCATGGGGGGCAAGAGCAGTGGCGGTCATCAAACTTCCAAGCCGTAATGACATAACGGTCAGGCTAAAATAGTAACTCTTGGTGCTCTTGAAAAGGGCCAAGAGATCACAAAGACAAATCACAAAAAGAGATCACCGATGAGCGATCCCGCGTCCTATGCCAGCCGCCCTGAATTCTCGCGAGGCCGCCTCCACGGCACGGGCCCCAGCCCGACCCGCAACGAATTCCAGCGCGACCGCGACCGCATCATCCACTCCACTGCTTTCCGCCGCCTGCAGCACAAGACCCAGGTTTTCCTGCAGTTTGGCGGCCATTTCCGCAATCGGCTGACCCATACGCTCGAGGTTAGCCAGATGGCACGCTCCATGGCCCGGGCCCTGCGTCTCGACGAGGATCTGGCCGAGGCTGTCGCCCTCAGCCACGATCTCGGTCACACGCCTTTCGGCCATGCCGGCGAACGGGCGCTGCATGCGGCCATGGCGCCTTACGGCGGCTTCGACCACAATATCCAGGCCATGCGCGTCGTGACTCGGCTCGAGAATCGCTACGCCGAGCACGACGGCCTCAATCTCACCTGGGAGACGCTTGAAGGAATTCTCAAGCACAACGGGCCTTTGGTGAACGAGGATGGCACGCCTTACGGCAAATATGCCGAAGAAGGTCTGCCCGCCGGGCTCGATGACATTCCGTCGCCCGCCGACCTGCGGATTTCGAGCTTTGCCTCGCTGGAAGCGCAGACCGCTGCCATTGCCGATGACTGCGCCTACAATGCCCATGACATCGACGACGCCCTCCGCGCCGGTCTGATCACCTTGTCAGACCTCAAGGATGTGCCGCTTGCAGGGCCCATCGTCCGCGAGGTGCTCGAGCTTTATCCCGACATCCACCCCAAGCGGCAGGCCCATGAAGTCCAGCGCCGGCTGATCACCCGCAGCATCGAGGACGTCATCGCCACCACCTTCTCCAATATCCACGAGGCCTTCATTCAGTCGCCGGAAGACGTGCGGCATGCTGGACGACTTCTTGTGACCTTCTCGCCCGCTGCTGCCGAAGCCGAGAAAGGCCTCAAGAAGTTCCTGTTCGAACGGGTCTATCGCCACGAAACGGTCATGGTCCCCGTCCGCCAAAGCGAAAAGATCGTGGCTGATCTCTTCGACCGTTACATGTCCACACGCGACCTCCCGGGCGACTGGCGCGAGCGCGCCGAGCGGGCAGGTGACGAAAACGAACTGGCCCGCATCGTCGCCGACTATATCGCCGGCATGACCGACCCCTATGCGCTCGACGAATACAGCCGCCTGTTTGACGCTCGCCCTGAATTCCGTTAGGGCCAGCACACCTCAATAGTCAGGTCTATCATGGACGTTTTTGCCCTTTTCTCCGCGCGCATTGCCAATGCGATGCAGGTTCTCTTCCCCGAAGTCGGTGCCGACCTGCTCGCCCGCATCGTGGTCGAGCCGCCGCGAGATGCCTCCCATGGCGACCTGTCGACCAATGCGGCCATGATCGTCGCCAAGCCGCTCGGCAAGAACCCACGCGAAATCGCCAATACGCTGGTCGAGCATTTCCGGCACGATACCGACGTGACCTCGGTCGAGGTCGCCGGTCCCGGCTTCATCAACTTCCGCCTGGTCACGCCGATCTGGCATCAGGTGCTGAAGTCCGTGGCAGAGCAGGGCGCCGACTACGGCCGCTCGACCCTGGGTGGCGGCGAAGCCGTCAACATCGAATATGTCTCGGCCAATCCGACCGGCCCCATGCATGTCGGCCATACCCGTGGCGCCGTCTTCGGCGACACGCTCGCTTCGCTCATGGCCTATTCCGGCTTTGAAGTGACGCGTGAATATTACATCAACGACGCCGGTGGCCAGATCGACGTCCTCGCCAAGTCGGCCTTCCTGCGCTACCGCGAGGCGCTGGGCGAAACGATCGAAATCCCGTCGGGCCTCTATCCCGGCCCCTATCTCATTCCGGTCGGCGAGGCGCTCAAGGCCGAGTTCGGTGATAGCCTGCTGGCGCAGTCGGAAGCCGAATACCTGCCGCTGCTCAAGGACCGCGTCCTTGCCGCCATGATGGAGCTGATCAAGGCCGATCTGGCGCAGCTCAATATCCATCACGACACCTTCTTCTCCGAGCGTGTGCTGCACGGACCCGGCGGCGACATCGAGCTGACCCTGGCCTGGCTGCGCGAAAAGGGCATGGTCTATGAAGGCCGGCTCGAAGCGCCCAAGGGCAAGACGCCCGAGGAATGGGAAGACCGCGAGCAAACCCTGTTCCGCGCCACCGACTATGGCGACGACACTGATCGTGCGCTGGTCAAGTCCGACGGCTCCTATACTTATTTCGCCGCTGACATCGCCTATCACCGCAACAAGTTCCTGCGCGGCTTCAACCACATGATCAATGTGTTGGGCGCCGATCACTCCGGCTACGTCAAGCGCCTGCAGGCCGCCGTGAAGGCCGTCTCGCTTGATGCTGCCGACATGGACGTTCGTATCTGTCAGCTGGTGCGCCTGCTCAAGAACGGCGAGCCGTTCAAGATGTCCAAGCGCTCCGGTGACCTCGTCCTGCTGTCCGATGTCGTCGAGGAAGTGGGTGTCGATGCCACCCGCTTCATGCTGATGTATCGGCGCAATGACGCGTCCATGGATTTCGACTTTGCCGTAGTCAAGGAGCAGTCCAAGGACAATCCTGTCTTCTACGTGCAATATGCCCATGCCCGCACGCATTCGATCTTCAAGACCGCCCGGCGCGACATGCCGGACCTCGATGTCTCGGCTCCAGCGCTGGCCGCGGCTGAAGTTGACCGGATCGTGACCCCGGCCGAACTCGACCTCGTTCGGGTGCTGGCTGCCTGGCCGCGCACCGTCACAGCAGCCGCCGTCGCGCACGAACCGCACCGCATCGCCTTCTATGTTCACGAGCTGGCTGCGGCCTTCCACGGCTTCTGGGCCAAGGGCAAGGATGACGTGTCGTTACGGTTTGTTAACCCTGAGGATCCAAAGCTGACTTTGGCTCGACTCGCGCTCGTCGATGCCGTGCGTCAGGTTATCGCCAACGCGCTAGCAATTCTGGGCGTCTCCGCCCCCGAAGAGCTTTCATAATTCGGGCGCAATACTGTGATGACTCCGGGCATAATGTCCTCAAAACATTATGCCGAAGTCGTAACCGAGAGGGCGCTGCTTTTATGACAGCGAAATCATAGCCATGTCCGGACAATCAGATACTTCAGACGACCTGATTGCCGAACTGGCAAAGCTCATGGCGCAGGATGCCAGGAGCGACAAGCCTGCAGCGCCAGCCAATGCGACATTCCCCGTGCGCATTCCGGGTGGCGATACGGCACCTTTGGTCCTTCCCAACAGCCCGGCGCCGCAGGCCCCTGCGCCAGCAGCGCCACCGCCGCGCTTCGATTTCGCTCGCGCTCCGGCGCCCGCTGCTGCCCGCGTTTCCGAGCCGGTAGTTCCCGAGCCGAAGGTACCTGAAGCCAAGCCGGCCGAGCCTGCAGTGCAGGAACCCATCGCGGCCAAGCCGGCGCCGATCCCTGCCGAGACCTTCAATTTCGATTTCGACTTCGGTGCGCCCAAATCCGCCACAGCTGCGCCCGTCGTTGCTGCACCGGCCGTGCCGCTGCGCACGCAGCCTGATGCGCCGACCTCGCCGATCCGTCCGCCGGCCGACCCCGAATTCACCCCGGTCGACCATGACAGCATTGCCGACCTGATCGCTGCCGAACTGGGCGCCGATGTTGCGCCCAAGCCTGCCGCACCGGCAGAGCCTGCGGCGCCTGCGCCAGAACCTGTCGCGAGCTCACCCCAGCCCAAGGGCAACTGGGGCCTGCCGCCGTCGCAGCGTCCGGCACCCGAACAGGCGCCATCGACACCCGTTCCTGCCGAGTCCAAGACTGAACAGGATCGCTTCAAGGTCGCTCCGGTGTTTGGTCTCGCCTCGCACAGCGCCGAACCGGCCCCGACGCCTCCGGTCGCAGCGCCGGTCATGGCCCCGCAGCCCACTGCACCAGCGCCGGTTCCATCTCGTTCCGAGCCGAGCCTGGAGTGGAGTCAGCCTGCGCCCAAGCCAACCCCGTCCATAGCGCCGTCCTCGCCGATGGCCGACGATGACGCGCTTGGACGCGATCCGATCGACGAGATCGAAAGCCTGATCGGTCGCGCTATGCGCGTTGGCCTCGACGTGCCGGAAGATCCCGAGCCGCGGCACCAGCCGACCCCGGCGCCGTCCCTGCGCAGCCTTGCCACCCCAACCTTGCCCCAGCATGCGCCCGAATCCCGCAATCTGTCCGGTGCAGACGAAGCCATTCTTGCCGCTGCCCAGGCAACGGGCGTTCAGATCGGCTGGGTGGATACGCCCGAGGTCGACGAAGTCCTCAGTCCCAAAAAGACAAAGAAGTCGCGCCCGGAGCGGGCCCCGCGTCCCGAACGTGCACCGCGCTCGTTCCGGCTGTCGCGCTCGGTCGCCGGCCCGCTGGTTGCCGTAACGCTGCTGCTGGCCGCGGGCTTTGGCCTCTACTGGGTGCTTGGTCTTGGCCGCGAAACCGGTCCCGCGCCGGTTTTGACCGCCGATGCAACGCCGGTCAAAACCGTGCCCGAGGTCGATCCTGAAGCGGAGACCCCGCAGCAGTCCGTCGTCTTCAACGAGATCGACGGCGTCGTTCCGGGGGCTGAAGAGCAGCTGGTTTCGCGCGACCAGGCCGATGTCAACGAAGTCACCCAGGTTCCGCCGACGACCGAGACGAGCGACGAAGGCCTTGCCAATCGCAAGGTCCGTACGGTCACCGTGCGGCCTGACGGCACAATCGTCAGCGGCGACGACGCCGTTGCCGGCAGCAATATTCTGCCCGTGGCCCGTCCCAATGTTCCCGAAGTTCCGGGCGCCGCAACCGCCAGCCCCGAACTGCTCGCCGCTGCTGCAGGCGATACCGCAACGCCGTCGTCAACGACCACGGCGCCCGCAACGGTAACACCGCAGGCAAATGCCGCCGCAAGCCAGACGCCAACTGCCGAAACCCCAGCCGCCGCGGCAACGCCTGCCGTGACGCCGGTCACGCCCGGCGCTACTGTCCCGGCCTTCGACACCTCCGGCAACCCGATCTCGGGCCGCACCATCGTGGTGCCCCTGCAGCGTCCGGCCGGCCTGTCCGGTCCCGGTGCTGCCGAGGTTGCAGCATCGCGTCCGGTCAACGCCGTAGTCGATTCCGGCGTCGCCAATGGCAACATGCTGCCGCCGCCGCCGACCAACAATCTGCTGGGCGGCTCCGCTCCCGCGGCGTCCACGCCCGTGCCGGCGACGCCCGTGCCGGCGACGCAGACCAATCAGGCTGTCGCGCCGGCTGCCGAACGCGCGGCCATCGCCGTACCCGGCGCCACCGAAGTCGAGGCACTGGGCAATACCGCACCAGCCTATGTCCAGCTCGCCTCGCAGCGCAGCGAAAACGAGGCTCGCACCACGGCCCAGGCCATGGTTGGACGCTTTGGTCCGCTGTTCAATGGCGCGAACCTCGAGGTCCAGCGCGTCGATCTGGGCGAGCGCGGCATCTACTATCGCGTCCGCGTGCCCGCCGGTTCGATGTCGGAAGCCAACACCATCTGCAACAACGTGAAATCCGCCGGCGGCGACTGTTTCACGATGTAGCCGCCCGCGCTGTCGGCGCGGATCGTCACAGGCTTTTGCGCCATGCTTGACGCTGGATCACCCAGCGGCCAAGGATGGCGCAAACTTTTTGCGCGGCAGCTACCATGACCACAGCCCAGACCGACTGGTTTGACACACCGGCCCCGCCCGCGGCCGAAGAGGTCATGCATGTCGACGTCAATGGCTACGAAGGCCCGCTCGATCTGCTTCTCGATCTCGCCCGCAAGCAGAAGGTCGATCTGGCGTCCATTTCCGTGCTGGCCCTGGCTGAGCAATACTTGGCCTTCATCGAGACCGTGCGCGAAAAGCGCATCGAAGTCGCCGCCGACTATCTCGTGATGGCCGCCTGGCTGGCCTATCTCAAGAGCCGCCTCATGGTGCCGCAGGTCGCCAATGACGACGAGCCGAGTGGCGAGATGCTGGCTGCAATGCTGCAATTCCGCCTCAAGCGCCTCGAAGCCATGCGCCTGGCCGCCAGCCGTCTGATGAACCGGCCGCGCCTCGGATTGCAGGTCTATGCCCGTGGCATGCCCGAGCCGGTCCAGATTGCCCGCAAGAGCCTCTGGGAGGCCTCGCTCTATGATCTGCTGAAGGCCTATGCCGGACAGCGCGAGCGCGGCGCGACGGTCGAATATTCGCCCCACCTGCGCACGGTCTGGTCGCTGCAGGACGCCCGCGATATCCTCCAGCGCCTGATCGGCGATAGTTTTGAATGGGTGCCGATGGACACCTATCTGGCCCAATATCTGGCGACGCCAACCGAGCGCGCCACGGTTCGCGCGTCGAGCTTTGCTTCGAGCCTCGAACTGGTCCGCCTCGGCCAGATCGACCTGCGCCAGACCGAAACCTTCGGCCCGCTGTTCATGCGCCGCCACAAGGCGAGCCCGACATGAGCGACGAGACCCGGGAAACGACTGAAGTGCTGGAGCGCCACCTGCGCATCATCGAGGCGATCATTTTCGCCTCCAGCGAGCCCGTCGATGCGAACAGTCTGTCAGCCTATGTGGGGCCGGAAGCCGACATTGGTGGCCTCTTGCTGACACTGCAGCAGCGCTACGCCCCACGCGGGGTGAACCTGGTCCGACGGGGCGACAAGTGGGCTTTCCGCACCGCTGAAGACCTGGGCCTGCTGCTGCGCCGCGAGGAGCACGAAACCCGTCCGCTGTCGCGCGCATCGCTCGAAACGCTCTCCATCATTGCCTATCACCAGCCCGCCACCCGCGCCGAGATCGAGGATGTCCGCGGCGTCGCCACCGGCAAGGGGACGCTGGATATCCTGATGGAAGCCGGCTGGATCCGCATGCGCGGCCGCCGCAGAACGCCTGGGCGGCCAGTGACTTACGGCACGACCGACGCCTTCCTTGATCACTTTGGCCTCGAAAGCCTGAGCGACCTGCCGGGCATGGACGAACTCAAGGGTTCCGGCCTGCTGTCCAACCGCCTGCCGCCTAATATGCAGATCCCGCTGCCCTTCGACGGCACCCTGCGCGACGACGAAGACCCGCTCGATCCCGACGATCTGGGCGCCGACGAGGATGAAACCGATGAGTGATGCCAATCCCTGGGGCTCGCGCGGCACGGCCGGCGTCAGCTTCGCCGCCACGCTCGACTTCGATTCGGTCGAGGTCAGGCTTGGGGGCAGGGTGGTGCTCGACCGGTTCAGCCTGAGCCTCAAGCCCGGCGAGATCGTGTGCCTCCTCGGCGAATCCGGCTCCGGCAAGTCCACGGCCCTGCGCGTCGCCGCCGGCATCCAGCCCGTCCATGCCGGCGCGGTGCGGATCAATGGCGAGGCGGTGTCGGCACCGGGCAAGACCATGCCGCCCGACAAGCGCGGCATTGGCTTGATGTTCCAGGATTTCGCCCTCTTTCCGCATCTGACCGTGCTGCAGAATGTTCTTTTCGGCCTCCGCCGCCTGAGCCGTGATGCCGCCCTCGGCCAGGCACGCACCGCGCTCCGCCGTGTCGGCCTCGCCGATCGCGAAAAGGACTTTCCGCACATGCTGTCGGGTGGGCAGCAGCAGCGCCTGGCGCTCGCCCGTTCCGTTGCCCCGCGTCCTGGCGTGCTCCTGCTCGACGAGCCATTCTCCAGCCTCGATGCCCGCATGCGTGAAGGCGTTCGCGAGGAAACCCTCGCCGTGCTGCGCGAAACCCATGTCACCAGCCTGATGGTGACGCACGACCCCGAGGAAGCCATGCTGCTGGGCGATCGCGTCGCGCTCCTGCGCCACGGCCGCATCGCCCAGATCGGCACGCCTGCCGAAATCTACCGCAGCCCCGTCGACCTCAATGCGGCGCGCTTCTTCTCCCCGCTGAGCGAAGTGGAAACCATCGTTTCAGGGCACCATGCCGCAACGCCGCTCGGACCCGTCGCCACGCCCGGCCTCGCCGATGGCGCGCAGGTAACCGTGGCCATCCGCCCCGCCGGAGGCGCCAGCGTTGCCTTGCATGGAGGGGGCACCAAGGGACGCGTCATCGGCAAGCGCGACGCCATCGGCATCGATATCTGCGAGGTCTCGGTGGATGGCCTCGATGCTCCGCTGGGCCTGCGTCAGCCCTCGAACAGTTCAATCACCGTGGGACAAGATGTCTTCGTGACCCTCAATCCAGAGCACGTTCTTGTGTTCCCGCGCGATTGACCCTATTTCTGACCCATCTTTCGCGTGTAACGCGTTCTGACGAATACTTAGGAGTTCAAAATGCACGCGCCAGGAATTTGGGGCATCCTCGTCGTCGCCGTTGTTGTGGTCCTGCTGTTTGGCCGCGGCAAGATCTCCGGCATGATGGGCGAAGTCGCCTCGGGCATCAAAGCCTTCCAGAAGGGCATGAAGGACGACGACGACAAGCCAGTGCAGCGCGTCACCACCGCCGATGGCGAAGTGATCCGCGAGACGGAAAAGAAGGACGTCTGATCGACGTCCTGCCGCCTGCGCTGCTGCTGTGAAGGAATAGACTATGCTCGGCTTGGGCTGGACAGAAATGCTGGTGATCGGCGTCGTGGCGCTGATCGTCATCGGCCCCAAGGACTTGCCGGTGGTGATGAACCGCGTTGGCAAGATCGTCGGTCAGATCCGGCGCATGGGCAGTGAGTTCCAGCGCGAGATCAACAAGACCACCGGTCTTGATGAGGTGCGCAACCTGCGCAATTCGATCACCCAGCCGCTCAAGAAGACAAGCGACGAAATTCGGCGCGAGTTCAACGCCATGACCCCGACCGGCCCCAAGCCGAGCGGGCTGATAAAGCCGACCGATCCCAGCAAGGAAAGCGTCGTCGACGCGATCAAGGCCCAGGCCGGTATGGCGACGACACCACCGGCAGTTGCCGAACCTGCCAAGTCAGCGCCGGTCAAGGCCGCCATCAAGCCAAAGACAGCGGCCAAGGCCAAGGCTCCAGCGCGCGCCAAGGCTGCACCGACCGCCAAGGTCGTCGCCGCCGACCTGCCGCCGATCGAAGCTGTTCCGGCGCCCGCTGAAACCGCACCTGTCGCCAAGCCAGCCCGCAAGCCGCGCACGCCCAAGGTTGTTGATCCCAAGCCGGTACCGGCTCTGCCGAGCGAGCCCGCGGATTCGCCGGCCACCAAGACGCCCAAGGCCCGCGCGCCGCGCAAGCCTGCCGCAAAGAAGCCAGCCGCCACGGCCGGGGACAACTAAGCCATGGCCGACGCCAAGCTCAAAGATAAAAGCGCGGAACCGGTCGACGAACTCGCCGGCAGCGAAGCGCCATTGCTCGAACACCTGATCGAGCTGCGCAAGCGGCTGATCTATTCGGCCGTGACCGTCGTGGCGCTGATGGCCTTCTGCTTCATCTTCGCCAGCACCATCTATGACTGGTTGCTGATCCCCTATCGCAACGCGGTTCCGGACACCAAGCTGATCTTCACGGCGCCCCAGGAGCTGTTCTTCACCTATCTGAACGTGGCCTTCTTCGGCGCGATCTTTCTCGGCTTCCCGATGATCGCCAGCCAGATCTACATGTTCGTGGCGCCGGGCCTCTACAAGCACGAGCGCAAGGCCTTCGTGCCCTATCTGATTGCCACGCCGATCTTCTTCGTTGCCGGCGCGGCCATGGTCTATTTCCTCATCCTGCCCATGGCGCTGCATTTCTTCGCCGGCATGCAGACCGCCGATATCGAGATGCTGACCGCCGTCAGCGAATATCTCGGCTTTGCCATGGTGCTGATTCTGGCCTTTGGCGTCAGCTTCCAGCTGCCGGTCATCCTGACGCTGCTGGCGCAGATCGACCTGGTTGGTGTCGAGGCGCTCAAGAAGGGCCGCCGCTACGCTATCGTCGGCATCCTGATCTTTGCCGCTTTCATCACGCCGCCCGATCCGATTTCCCAGATCGGCCTCGCAGTTCCGATCTATTTGCTCTACGAACTGGCCATCTGGTCGGTGCGCATCGTCGAAAAGCGTCGCGCTGCCACACTGGCCGCTCAGGAAGCAGAGCTTACCGGCTCCTCCTCCGAATAACGCCTCTCCCCACAGCGGGCGAGGCGAATGTGGCGGCTCTGCCGCCCGCCCCTGGTCCCGCAGGCTGACCTTGGGTGCTTCGAGCCTGCGTCAATAGAGAGGCGGGCAGCGACCCGTAGCAACCGATGTTCGATATCAAGTGGATCCGAGCCAATCCTGAAGCCTTTAACGTCGCCGTATCGCGGCGCAAGGGGATTTCGGTACGCTCCTCCGATCTGCTCGCCATCGACGACCGGCGCCGCGACATCATCGCCCGGCTCAACGAGGCCCAGGAAAAGCGCAATGCGCTGTCCAAGCAGATTGGCCAGGCCAAGGCCCAGAAGGACGAGGCCAAGGCCGCCGAGCTGATGGCCGAAGTGGCTTCGCTCAAGGAGTTCATCCCCCAGGGTGAGGCCGACGAGCGCGCCGTCGAACTCGAATTGCGCAATGCGCTCTCGGTCATTCCCAATCTCGTCTTCGAAGACGTGCCCGATGGCACCGATGAAAGCGGCAATGTGGAATATTTCGGCCGCAATGGTTCGCCCGAAACCGCCGCGCAGAGCCGCGCGCCCCGGCCCACCCTCTCGTTTGCCCCCAGGGAGCATTACGAGCTGGGCGAAGCCATGGGCCAGATGGATTTCGAAACGGCGGCCAAGCTCTCCGGCAGCCGCTTCGTGGTGCTGAAAGGGCAGGTGGCTCGTCTCGAACGCGCCCTCGGCCAGTTCATGCTCGACCTGCACACGACCGAGCACGGTTATACCGAAGTCCAGCCACCCCTGCTGGTGCGCGACGAGGCCCTCTACGGCACCAACCAGCTGCCCAAGTTCGAGGAAGACCTGTTCTTCACCCCGCATGGCGACGGCCGTCTGGCGCTGATCCCGACCGCTGAAGTGCCGCTGACCAATTTCGTCCGCGAATCCATCCTGTCGGAAGAAGAACTGCCGCTGCGCCTGACGGCGCTGACGCCCTGCTTCCGCTCGGAAGCCGGTTCGGCCGGTCGCGATACGCGCGGCATGCTGCGCCAGCACCAGTTCAACAAGGTGGAAATGGTGTCGATCACCACGCCCGAGACCTCGACCGACGAACATGAGCGCATGCTCGGTTGTGCCGAGGCCGTCTTGCAGAAGCTGGGTCTGCACTACCGCGTCATGAACCTCTGCACCGGCGACATCGGCTTCGGTGCCAAGAAGACCTATGATCTCGAGGTCTGGCTGCCGGGTCAGGACACCTATCGCGAAATCTCCTCGGTTTCGGTCTGCGGTGACTTTCAGGCTCGCCGCATGGAGGCGCGCTATCGTCCGGCCGGCGAAAAGCAGGCGCCGCGCTATGTCCACACGCTCAATGGCTCGGGCACGGCTGTCGGCCGCTGCCTGATTGCCGTGATGGAAAACTACCAGCAGGAAGATGGCTCGATCGCCATCCCGCCGGTGCTGCAGCCCTATATGGGTGGCCTGACTGCGATCGGTGGCCGCTGATGTCCTTGCGCATCCTCATCACCAATGACGATGGTGTGGATGCGCCCGGCATCGCCATCATGGCCGACATTGCGCGCGCCCTCAGCGACGATGTGTGGATCGTTGCGCCCGATGGCAATCAGTCCGGGGCAGGGCATCGCTTTACCCTGGGCCGCGAACTCGAGCTCGATCAGCGCGACGCCCGCACCTTTGCCGTGGTCGGCGGTTCTCCTGCTGACTGCGTCGTCGCCGGCATGACCCATCTCCTGGGCGACAAGCCCGCCGATGTGGTGCTCTCTGGCGTCAATGCCGGCCAGAATCTGGGCGACATCATCAATTGCTCCGGCACCGCTGCCGGTGCCCGCGAGGGCGCGCTGCAGGGCGCCATCGGCATCGCCATGAGCCAGGGCATCAACTACGAGCATGGCCGCGAAGTGAACTGGAAGAACTCCATTCGCCACGGCGCCGCCGTTGCCCGCGCCATCATCGCCGCCGCCGAGGGCCGCGAGCACTATTACAACGTCAATTTCCCCTTCTGCGACCCTGACACGACCAGGGGTATAGCCGTCGTTCCGCACCAGCGATTCTCCCGCTCGCCCTTCCGGCACTACCCCAGCGACAATGCGGGCAAATTCTTCGTGGCGATTCCCGAAACACCCATGCCGCTGGACCCCGAATCCGATTTCGAGGTGATGCGGCGCAAGGAGTTTGTGACGGTCACCCCGATGCGCCTGCAGCAGACGGACATGGATGTGGTGGCGCGGCTCAAAGGGACGCTGAGTCTCTGACTCTTCGGAAGGCTGCGTATGCCCTCCAAACCATTCCCACACGCGATGTCATCCCGGCCCTGAGCCGGGATCCATCTTGAGATTTTTCCAACAGCCGCAAGATCGTCAGACCGTCAGCGCCACCTTGCGGCAGCGGCGCGATCTCGGGATGGGCCCCGGCTCAGGGCCGGGGTGACACCGTGGGGGTGGAGGCTCTGGTGAAAGCACCGGGTGCATCCATCCGCCCACCTCTTAACCTTACCCAATTCAGAATCTTATCGTCCTGATTTTGCTCAAATCGCATCGGCTTTAAACTCGTCTTTACCTTACTCGCCTAGTTTCGAACTTGTGTTGAGTACCTGCGTACGAGTGAGCTGATGAGTATCCGCCTAACCCGTCGGGCGCCCAAAGGTGCCGTTGCAATGGCTGGCCTTTTGGTTGCAGCCCTGGCCCTTTCTGGATGTTCGAGTCTTGGTAGCCGTACCTTCGGTGACTCGACGACGACCAGTTCGCTGCCGTCCAGTTCGCCCTCCAGCTTCAGCCAGCCGATGCCCGCAAGTGTGGGGTCGCCGCAGGCCATGGTGGCGGAAAACCAGTACATGCCCCCGGCCAATGTCGGTGGTGCTGGCGGCTGGAACAGTCCGCCCGCCCAGCAGGCATGGAACCAGTCGGCCAGCCAGCCGCTGATCCAGCCCGCGCAGAATTCCTGGAACCAGCCGATCCAGACACCCGGCGTCCAGTCCCAAGCTCTTCCCGTATTGAGTAACCAAGCTTCCCAGGGAACGCCCGCCATGCAAGCCCAGCCCGCTTTCGCCTCCGCCACTCCGATGCCGTCGCCCGCCGTTCTGGGTAGCCTGCCGACCAACAATTCCGTGCCGACCATGGCCGCGACGACGCCGGCTCCGGCCGCTGCAGCCGCAGGCGGTCAGTTCAAGCACACGATTGCTGGCGGTGAATCGCTCTATACGATCGCCCGCCGCTACGAAGTGACCACCCAGTCGCTGGTTCAGGCCAACGGCCTGTCCTCGCCGGACAAGATCGTCGTCGGCCAGTCGATCATCATTCCAGGTCGTGCCGATCTGCTCGCCACCAAGGCGCCGACCCAGGTCGCAAGCCTCGCGCCGCAGACCGCACCCGCGCCTGTCCAGCAGACCCTGCCGCAGGGTGCCAATGCCCTCCAGGCTGCAACGCCCGTCGCACCGGCACAGCCGGCCGTGACGCCAGCCCAGGCCCAGGTCGCGCCTGCCGCCGCTCCGGCCCAGACTGCTTCGGTTGCACCGGCTGAAGTCAAATCCACTGGCGGCGACAAGTTCCGCTGGCCCGCCAGCGGCCGCGTCATCACCGATTTCGCCTCGTCCAAGGGCACCGGTATCAATATCGAAGTGCCGGAGGGCTCTGCCGTCAAGGCCGCTGAAGCCGGTACCGTGATCTATGTCGGTTCGGGCGTCGAAGGTTACGGCAATCTCGTGCTGATCCGTCACCAGAACGGCTTTGTCTCTGCCTATGCCCATCTCTCCTCGATGAGCGTTGCCAAGGGCGCCACCGTCAATCGCGGTGACTCGATCGGCGCCGCCGGCATGACCGGCTCGGTGACCAAGCCGCAGCTCCACTTCGAACTCCGCAAGGGCGCAACCCCGGTCGACCCGGTCCCGCTGCTGGCCAGCTGAGTTGAACTGATCCGAGAATTGAAAACCCCCGCGAAAGCGGGGGTTTTTTGTTCAGGCGTTAGGTGCGATGAAAGTCCGTCAAACTCGATGTCATCCCGGCCTTGAGCCGGGACCCATCCCGAGATGTCTGTTCTGCCGCAAGGTGGACATGCACATCCCCACCACCTTGCGGCAGTGGCGTGATCTCGAGATGGGCCCCGGCTCATGGCCGGGGTGACACCGTGGGTGTTGAGAAACTGGTTTATAGCAGGTCGACTAAACCGTCTTGCCCTGCTCGCCGGCCAGCGTCCGCACCAGCTGGATCGCCACGCGGCCCGACCGCGCGCCGCGAGTCGCGGCCCATTCCACGGCCCGAGCCCGCAATGTCTCCTCGTCGAGATCAAGCCTATAGTGGTCGGCATAGGCCCGGACCATGCTGAGAAACGTCGGCTGGTCGCAATTGTGGAAGCCCAGCCACAGCCCGAAGCGATCCGACAGCGACACCTTTTCCTCGACTGCCTCGCCCGGATTGATCGCCGTCGAACGCTCGTTCTCGATCATGTCCCGCGGCATCAGGTGTCGGCGGTTGGAGGTGGCATAGAACAGCACATTGTCCGGCCGGCCCTCGAGGCCGCCGTCCAGAATGGTCTTGAGCGACTTGTAGCTGGTCTCGCCATTGTCAAAGCTGAGGTCGTCGCAAAAGATGATGAAGCGCGCCGGCTCGTGGCCGATGCGGCGCATCAGGGCAGGGAGGGTTTCGAGGTCTTCCCGCGCAATTTCGATCAGCACAAGTCTATCGAATCCATCACGTGAAGTAATGTCGCCATGAATGGCCTTGACCAGCGACGACTTGCCCATGCCCCGTGCCCCCCAAAGCAGCGCATTGTTGGCGCCATGGCCGCGGGCGAACTGCTCGGTATTGCGCAGCAGGATGTCCTGCACGGCGTCGATGCCCTTGAGCATGGCCAGGGGCACCCTGGCGACGCGCGGCACGGCGATCAGCTTTTCGCGATCACCATCCCAGTGATAGGCATCCTCGCTGCCCAATACGGCTTGGGCACTCGAATCTGCCGGTGCCATGGCATGGAGCGAACGGGCGATTTCGCCAAGCGAAACGGCGATTTGGGCGAGATAGTCTTTGCTCTTCAAAGTCAGTATTTCCCGGGCTTGGCGCGGCAATTTGCGGCTCTTTTAATGCCTTTGCATTCGCAAGGGTGCAAATGTATAGTCCGCCCGATTTTGACCGGGGTGCAAGTGCTACGAGCCCCAGATGCGTCCAGTAGCGTCTCGATACTGATGCTGGATCTGGCGCCCGACCCTCCAAAAGCCAAAAGAAGAAACGATAGGAGCTTCGCCCCATGTTTGTAACACCCGCTTATGCCCAGGCCGCCGGCGCCGCTGCCCCGACCGGTGGCATGGCCGACATCTTCATCCAGCTGATGCCGATCCTGCTTCTGGTGGTGATTTTCTGGTTCCTCATCTTCCGCCCGCAGCAGAAGCGTCTGAAAGCCCAGCAGGCCATGCTCGGCGCCATCAAGCGCGGTGATACCGTGGTTTCGACCGGCGGCATCGTCGGCAAGGTGACCAAGGCCGTCGACGGCGAAGACCTCGAAGTCGAGATCGCCACCGGCGTCAAGGTCAAGCTGGTCCGCTCCATGGTGGCCGATGTCCGCTCCAAGGGCGAACCGGTCAACGACAACAAGCCTGCCTAAGCGCGGCAACTGACTTTCACCGGCGCTCACGAGCGCCGGTTTTCTGCTTTCAGGACGACCTTCATGCAGTCTTCGCCGATCCGTTCCATCATCATCGCTCTCGTCGCTGTTCTGGGTGTGCTCTTTGCCGTACCCAGCTTCCTGTCGCCGGAGCTGCGTGAATCATGGCCCAGCTTCCTGCCCAAGCAGACCGTCGTTCTCGGCCTTGACCTGCAAGGCGGCTCGCATCTGCTGCTCCAGGTCAACGAAGATGGCATCATCAGCGAACGCCTGCAGACCCTGCGTCGCGACGTCCGCAATACGCTGGCCAACCAGAACGGCATCGGCAATCTCATCACCACCGATGCGGCAACCCGCACGCTCTCGGTCGAACTGACCGATCCGACGCAAAAGGAAGCCGCGCGCACCGCAATCGCTGCGCTGCAGAACACCATCAGCAATTCGGTGATGGCCGTTGGCGGTACCAATGAGCTGGCCTTCGGCGAAACCACCGATGGCAAGCTGACCGTGCAGCTGACAGAAGACGGCGTCAACGAACGCATGTCCTCGCTGGTCGCGCAGTCCATCGAAGTCATCCGCAAACGCGTCGACGAGCTGGGCACCACCGAGCCGTCGATTCAGCGCCAGGGCACCAATCGCGTGCTGGTGCAGGTTCCCGGTTTCGGCGACAGCGAACGCCTCAAGGACATCATCTCCCAGACCGCGCGCCTGACCTTCCACATGGTGTATCCCGGCATGACCGCCGGTCAGGCCGAGGCCCAGGGCCTGCCAGCCGGCACCATGATCCTGCCCAGCAATGATGGCGGCCAGGAACTGCTCTACGAAGACATCGCCCTTGGCGGCGAATCCCTCGTCGATGCCCAGCCCAGCTATGACCAGCAGCGCGCCATGCCCGTGGTCAGCTTCAAGTTCGACACCCAGGGCGCCATCACCTTCGGTCGCATCACCGGCCAGAATGTCGGCCAGCGCTTTGCCATCGTGCTCGACAACCAGGTCATCACCGCCCCGGTCATCCAGCAGCCGATCACCGGCGGCTCGGGCCAGATCAGCGGCAGCTTCACCACGGCGACCGCCAACGACCTTGCCGTCCTGCTGCGCGCCGGCGCTCTGCCGGCCTCGCTCGACGTGGTCGAGGAACGCACCGTTGATGCCAGCCTCGGCGCCGACTCGATCCAGCACGGCCTCACCGCCGGCGTGATTGCGGCCGTGCTCGTTGTCGGCTTCATGATTGCCGCCTATGGCCTGTGGGGCGTCTTCGCCAATGTCTCGCTGATCCTCAACATCCTGCTGATCTTTGCCGCCCTCGCGGCCCTCGGCGCGACGCTGACCCTGCCGGGCATCGCCGGTATCGTGCTGACCATCGGCATGGCCGTGGACGCCAACGTGCTGATCTACGAACGTATGCGCGAAGAACAGCGCCTCGGCAAATCGCCGATTCAGGCCATCAATGCCGGTTTCGAACGCGCCTGGGGCACGATCGTTGACTCGCACCTGACTCAGCTCATCACGGCCATCGTGCTGTATTTCATGGGCTCGGGGCCGGTGCAGGGCTTTGCCGTCACCTTGGCGCTGGGCATTTTGACCTCGCTCTTTACCTCCTACACCGTCACCTCTTATCAGGTGCAGGCCTGGTTCCGCCGTGTTCGTCCCAAGACGCTCAAGATCCAGCATTTCCGCTTCGTGCCCGACGGCACCAACATCCCGTTCATGAAGATTTCCCGCTATGTGATCGCCTTCTCGATCGTCGCCAGCATCGGCTCGATCGGCTCGGCCTATTTCAAGGGATTTAATCTCGGCATCGACTTCGTGGGTGGCACTGCCATCGTCATCCAGCATGAGGGTGGCCCGGCCGATGTCGGCCAGGTCCGCGAGACCCTCGACGGCCTCAACCTCGGCGAAATCCAGGTCCAGGGCTTCGGTACGCCCGAAGACGTGCTGATCCGCGTGCAGGCCCAGGAGGGCGGCCAGGACGCCGACCAGGTCGCTGTCCGCAACATTACCGAGGCGCTGGCCACCGAAAACTACATCGTGCGCAGCACCGAGGCGGTCAGTGGCACGGTTTCGGGCGAACTGGTCTGGAAGGGCACGCTCGCTGTCGTTCTCGCGCTCGCGGCCATCCTCGTCTACATCTGGTTCCGCTTCGAATGGCAGTTCGCCCTCGCGGCCGTCACCACCACCACCCATGACGTGATCATGACCATCGGCCTCTTCTCCCTGACCGGGCTGGAGTTCAACCTGACCTCCATCGCCGCCGTGCTGACGCTGGTGGGCCTCAGTTTGAACGAGACCGTGGTGGTGTCCGATCGTATCCGCGAAAACCTGCGCAAGCATCGCAAGATGCCGCTGCCGGAGCTGATCGATCTGTCGATCAACCAGACCATCGTCCGCACCACCATCACCCAGTTCACCGTGTTCCTCGCGCTGATTCCGCTGGTGATCTGGGGCGGCGAAGTGATCCGCAGCTTCACCATCGCCATGACCTTCGGGTGTCTCGTGGGCATGTATTCGTCGATCATCGTCAACGGCCCGATCCTGATCAACTTCGGTCTCAAGCAGAAGACCGACGAGGACAAGCCGGTGGCCAAGACCGCCGACGGGGCATCGGTCTAAGCCGGAGGAAGGCCTTTGACCGAAACGCCGCGCTTTTCGACGCAGACCGGGATCGACGCCTATGGCAATGGCGGGTTCCGGTTTGCCGACATGTCGCACAAGGGCGGGCTGCTCTGCCTGCCCACCGGCATGATGGCCTGGCCGGTCACGACCATTGCCGAGATCACGCTGGAAAGCCTGGCCCCGGTCTTCGAAGTCGCCGACCAGATCGATGTGCTGATGATCGGCCTCGGCATGGACATCGTGGCCTTCCCACGCGAGCTGCGCGAGGCGCTGCGGGAGCGAAGGATCATCGTCGAGGCGATCAATACCGGCAGCGCCGTCCGCACCTATAATGTGCTGCTGGCCGAGGAACGCGCCGTCGCGGCAGCCCTGATCGCCGTCGACAAGGTGCGCTGAATGGCCGACACCAGTTTCGTTCACGCCGCCGAAGCCCTGCGCAAGCAAGATCGCGAGCGCTACCTCACGACCCTTGTCCTCACCGGCGCGCAGCGAGATGCGGTGACGGCGCTCTACGCCTTCAATGCCGACGTCGCCTCGATCCGCGACCGCATCTCCGATCCGGCCCCGGGCGAAATCCGCCTGCAGTGGTGGAATGACGCGCTTGACGGCGAGGGCCATGGCGCAGTGCGGCAGAATCCGGTGGCCGATGCGCTGCTCGACACCATCGCCCGCTACAATATTCCCGCCGGCACCCTACTGCGCCTGATCGGCGCGCGGCGCTTCGATCTTTACGACGATCCCATGCCCGACCTCGAAAGTTTCGAGGGCTATGCCGGCGAGACCGTCTCGACGCTCTACCAGCTTGCCGCCATGGTGCTCAATGATGGCGAAACGATCGAGGCCGGTGACGCAGCCGGCCATCTGGGCGTGGCTCATGCGCTGATCGGTCATCTGCGCGCTTTCGGCTATGTGTCGTCACAGGGTCGGATCGTCCTGCCTTGGTCGGTCTTTGCGGCCAATGGCGTGCGCGAGGGCGAGATCTTTGCCCGCACCGACAGCGAAGGCCTCCATGCCGCGATCGGTCAATTGAGCGAACTGGCCGCTGACCATCTGGCCAAGGCCGAGACGGCGATTGCCACGCTGCCCGCAAAACTCAAACCCGCTTTTGCCGCCGTTGCCCTGCTCAAGCCACAGCTTGCGGCGCTCAACCATCGCACCAATGCATTTGCGCCAGCCAGCGATGATGCTGACTGGCGCAAGATAGCACGCCTGATGTGGTGGGGGATGAGCCGGGGGCGTTAGCCCCAGCTCTCCAGATCCGCCAGCGCCCGCGAGGTGATTGCCCGGCGCTTGGCCTGCGTCTTTTCCGTGCCGCGCCAGCGACCGGCGCCCTCGGGCTTGGTGATGGTCACCTCCGGGAACAGGCCGAAATTGACATTCATCGGCTGGAAGCTGCGCGCGCCGCTATAGCTTTCGGCTTCCATATGGCCGCCGGTGATATGGGACACGAGAGCACCCAGCGCCGTGGTGATCGGCGGCACGGCCATGGTCTCGCCCCGCGCTTCGGCGGCCGCGAGGCGACCGGTGATCAGCCCGCAGGCGGCGCTCTCCACATAGCCCTCGACCCCGGTGACCTGGCCGGCAAAACGGATGCGCGGATCGGCCTTGAGCTTCAGGTCGGGACCGAGCACCTTGGGTGAATTGAGGAACGTATTGCGATGCAGCCCGCCGAGACGCGCGAACTGCGCCTCCTCAAGACCCGGGATCATGCGGAAAATGTCCGCCTGGATGCCGTAGCGCATCTTGGTCTGGAAACCGACCATGTTCCACAGCGTGCCCAGCGCATTGTCCTGCCGCAGCTGGACGATGGCATAGCATTTGACGGTCGGGTTGCGCGGATTGGTCAGGCCCACCGGCTTCATCGGGCCATGGCGCAGCGTTTCGACGCCGCGCTCGGCCATCACTTCGATCGGCAGGCAGCCGTCGAAATAGGGGACGTGTTCCCAGTCCTTGAACTCATGCAGCGGCGCGGTCTTCAGCGCCTCGACAAAGGCAAAATACTGATCCTTGTCCATCGGACAGTTCAGATAGTCGGCGCCCGTGCCGCCGGGGCCGGCCTTGTCATAGCGCGACTGCGCCCAGACAATATCCATATCGATACTGTCCTTGTGCACGATCGGCGCAATCGCATCGAAAAACGCCAGCGAATCTTCGCCAGTCTTGCTCAGGATTGCCTCGGCCAGGGCAGGGGACGTCAGCGGCCCCGAGGCGATGATGACATTCTTCCAGTCTTCTGGCGGCCAGCCAGCAATCTCTTCACGCAACACGGTGATGTTGGCGTGGTTGTGGATGGCGCGGGTGACTTCGTCGGAAAAGCCGTGGCGATCGACCGCCAGCGCACCGCCAGCCGGCAGCTTGTGCAGATCGGCCGCGCGCATGATCAGCGAGCCACGGCGCCGCATTTCCTCATGCAGCAGCCCCACGGCGTTCTGCTCATGATCGTCAGAGCGGAAGCTGTTGGAACAGACCAGCTCGGCAAAGCTGTCGGTGCTATGGGCATCGGTGCCGCGCACGCCGCGCATTTCGTGGACAATGACCGTGGCGCCAGCTTCGGCTGCCTGCCATGCGGCCTCGGAGCCGGCGAGACCGCCGCCGATGATATGAATGGGTTCGTTTTGCATGACGAGGCAATAGCAAGCGCCATCAGGGGGCGCAACAACAGACGCGGCTGGCTGGTCGCTTGTTTAGCAGACTCGGTGAACTGCTGAAGTCGTCATCACGAATCTGATCTGGTCAGGATGTGGGCAGCAAAACAAAACAGCCGCATCTCAGAGAGAGGCGGCTGTTCGGTTTGGGTCGACTGTAAGATTAGCGAAGCAAATCTTAGAGGCCGGCTGCATGATCGCGAGCAATACGATTGATATCGGTGCGCGAGATGCCCAGGTCGTTGAGCTGGCGATTGTCGAGAGCGGTCAGTTCACGAACGGTCTGCTGGTAGGCGGCCCATTTCTTGAAAGTCTTGCGGATGTCCATTTGAAGTCTCCTTTTCGTTTACGAGGATGTATTTAGATCAGGTCGCGCCAGATGAGCAGTGGCCTATTGGTCAAATGGGTCATGCATTCTGCGCAGGGCTTGGGCAGGCATGGTTCATCTGCCGTTAATTGAGGCGGCAAAACGAAGGCCGCCGGATGGTGATCCTGCGGCCGGAGAAAAACCGATTTGTCGAAAGCTATTTGGCGTCGAATAGCGAACGTGTCATCTTGGAGAAGTCTGGGCCCGTAAGCCCCAGCAGGTCTGCGTCACGGGATGACGGGACCTCCATTTCTCGTAACGTTTGCTTAACATCTACGAGGCGCTTGATGCGCCATACGGCACGTACAAACATCGTCCTACTCCTGTGGTGGCCTTGAGCAGTAATGTGAGAATGCGCTGATTTGCGCCGTGCCGCTACGCGCGGATCGTCACCCACCGCATGCATTGAGCGCATGGCAAATTCTTGAGACTGTCGCATAGGCGTGCCGAAGCGCCGCCTGACTGCGGTTTTCGCCTCGGTCTGGCTCACGCGCAGTGAGCATGGTGGCGAGGCTTGCCGCCTCGGGGGTAGTCAAGGTTGGAAGTGAGGCAGGGCCTCGCCACCAAGCCGGGATTTTTCACACGAGCCTCCGATGATCCGACTCTTTCGAGTTTTTTCCTGGCGGACCCTTGTACCGAGCGCTGAAGGCTGAGGGGCCTGAGCGTGGGATTGCTTCATCAGAGCGATCCCAGCGGCATCAAGCCTTCGACAACCTCCACCGCCCAGGTCTTTTGTCAGAAGACCTGTTCGGCACGCAGAAACGGGACAGATCGGCGGCGTGCATGCGGGAGCCTGGCGACCCATGCTCCCCGGCAGTCCCTGCAACCATCACTCGTCATGACCGGGCTCAGTGTGCAGGCGATGGGGAGAGAGTAAGGCCAGTGAATGGGGACGGGGATAAGTTTATGGGACTTGGATGGGTAAGGGGCTGAGGGGGCGAGAATAAATCTGCAATCTGGTGGATTGAGAGCCACGGAACTCAACCTCTCCCGTTCACGGGAGAGGGGGACCACGCGCAGCGTGGTGGAGAGGGGAGCAAAGCGCTGGAAGGGGCGGGCATTCTACATTCTGCGCAAGCGGCTCCCCCCTCCGCCGCCCTTTTGGGCGGCACCTCCCCCGTAAACGGGGGAGGATGGGCTCTGCGCCCGTTGCGCTTATTCCGCCGCCCGCGTCGCGAAATGGGGCCTTCTGGCCATGACTTCCTTGAGGAACTGGCCGGTATAGGAGCGCTTGACCAGCGCGACCTCTTCGGGCGTGCCGACGGCAACGACTTCGCCGCCGCCATCGCCGCCTTCGGGGCCCATGTCGATGACCCAGTCGGCGGTCTTGATGACTTCGAGATTGTGCTCGATGACCACCACCGTATTGCCGCCATCGACCAGCTCATGCAGCACGTCGAGCAGCTTGGCCACGTCGTGGAAATGAAGGCCCGTCGTCGGCTCGTCCAGCATGTAGAGCGTGCGGCCGGTGGCGCGCTTGGAAAGCTCCTTGGAGAGCTTGACGCGCTGCGCCTCGCCGCCCGAGAGCGTATTGGCCGGTTGGCCCACCTTCACATAGCCCAGACCCACCCGCTGCAGCGTGGCGAACTTGTCACGGATCACCGGAACGGCCGAGAAGAAGTCGACGCCTTCGTCGATCGTCATGTCGAGCACGTCCGAGATCGACTTGCCCTTGAACTGGACCTCCAGCGTCTCGCGATTGTAGCGCTTGCCCTTGCAGACATCGCAGGTGACGTAAACGTCGGGAAGGAAGTGCATTTCGATCTTGAGGACGCCATCGCCCTCGCATTTCTCGCAGCGGCCGCCCTTGACGTTGAAGGAGAAACGGCCCGGTCCGTAACCGCGCGTTTTCGCTTCCGGCAGGCCGGCGAACCACTCGCGCAGCGGCGTGAAGGCGCCGGTATAGGTGGCCGGGTTGGAGCGCGGCGTGCGGCCGATCGGGGACTGGTCGATGTCGATGACCTTGTCGAGGAATTCGAGGCCGGTCAAAGAGTCATGCGGGGCAGGGACCACGCGGGCGCCGTTCAGCCGCCGGGCAATGGCCTGATACATGGTATCGATCATCAGCGTCGACTTGCCGCCGCCCGACACACCGGTAATGGCGACAAACATGCCCAGCGGCACGTCGACCGAGACATTTTTCAGATTGTTGCCGGTGGCGCCTTTGACCGAGAGCGTCTTGCCCTTCTTGCCTTCGCGGCGCTCGGCCGGCATGGCAATGCCCATGCGACCGCTGAGATATTGGCCGGTCAGAGAATCCTTGTGATTGAGCACGTCCTGCGGCGTGCCTTCGGCGACGATATGCCCGCCATGCACGCCGGCGCCGGGGCCGATGTCGACCACATAGTCGGCGGTCATGATGGCATCTTCGTCATGCTCGACGACGATCACTGTATTGCCCAGATCCCGCAGCCGCCGCAGCGTTTCGAGCAGCTTGGCATTGTCGCGCTGGTGCAGGCCGATGCTCGGTTCGTCCAGCACGTAGAGCACGCCGGTGAGGCCCGATCCGATCTGCGAGGCCAGACGAATGCGCTGCGATTCACCGCCCGACAGGGTTCCGGAATTGCGCGACATGGACAGGTAATCGAGACCGACATCGACGAGGAAATTCAGCCGCTCGCGAATTTCCTTGAGGATGCGTTCGCCGATCTGCGCCTGGGTGGGCGTGAACTTGTCGGTCAGCTGGTTGAACCAGGCCACGGAGTCGCGGATCGACTTCTGGGTGACCTGGCCGACATGCAGGCCATCGATCTTGACCGCCAGGGCTTCCGGCTTGAGGCGATAGCCACCACAGGCCACGCAGGGCTTGGCAGACATGTAGCGCTCGATCTCTTCGCGCATGCCGGCGCTTTCGGTTTCCTTGTAGCGGCGCTCGAGGTTGCCGATCACGCCTTCGAAGACCTTGCTGGTCTTGTACTGGCGCAAGCCATCATCATAGACGAAGTCGATCTTGGTCTTGTCCGTGCCATAGAGCACGGCATGCTGGACCTCGAAGGGCAGCTCGCTCCAGGCGGTGCCGGTCGAGGCGCCAAAATGGGCCACCACGGCCTGCAACGTCTGCTGATAATAGGGCGCCGAGGTCTTGCTCCAGGGCAGGATGGCGCCATCGCGCAGCGACAGCGTCGCGTCGGGCACGATCTGGTCGGGGTCGATCTTCTGCTCGGTCCCGAGGCCATCGCAGACCGGGCAGGCGCCGAAGGGATTGTTGAACGAGAACAGCCGCGGCTCGATCTCGGCAATGGTGAAGCCGGAGACCGGGCAGGCGAATTTTTCCGAGAAAGTGATCTGGCGGGCCGAGCCGTTGTCTTCCTTCTCGTCGGCGAATTCGACCAGGGCAATGCCCTCGGCCAGCTTCAGCGCCGTCTCGAAGCTTTCGGCGAGGCGCCCGGAAATCTCCGGACCAACGACAACGCGGTCCACCACGACTTCGATGTCATGCTTGAACTTCTTGTCGAGAGCCGGGGCCTCCTCGATCTCGTGATACTCGCCATCGATCTTGACGCGCTGGAAGCCCTTGCGCATCAGGTCGGCCAGTTCCTTCTTGTATTCACCCTTGCGACCGCGGGCGATCGGGGCGAGGAGAAACAGCCGCGTCCCCTCGGGCAGCTCGAGCACCTTGTCGACCATCTGCGACACGGTCTGCGATTCAATCGGCAGACCGGTGGCGGGCGAGTAGGGCACGCCGACGCGGGCATAGAGCAGGCGCAGATAGTCATAGATTTCGGTAACCGTGCCCACCGTCGAGCGCGGATTGCGCGAGGTGGTCTTCTGCTCGATGGAGATCGCGGGCGAGAGGCCTTCGATATGCTCCACATCGGGCTTCTGCATCATTTCGAGGAACTGCCGCGCATAGGCTGACAGCGACTCCACATAGCGGCGCTGCCCCTCGGCATAGATCGTGTCGAAGGCGAGCGAGGACTTGCCCGAGCCGGAAAGGCCGGTCATCACGATCAGGCTGTCGCGCGGCAGCTTGAGGTCGATGCCCTTGAGATTGTGCTCGCGGGCACCGCGCACGATGATCTCACGGTTCAGGCTTGGCTTGGCGGTCATCATTGAAGTCCATGGCTCGGGGCGCCGGAAGGCCGGCACGACGGCGAAGTCGGAAAAGGGCATAGGGTCGGGAAGCGTCTGAAATAGGCACCCGCTTCCCCTCTCGCAAGCGGGCTCTGCGCATGGCCGCCCGGCGTCAAGGTCACCTTAGCGTGTCCCGAGGGTCTTGCCAAAGTGGCTTTGTTGCGCGTGAACATAATGGGAACAATCGAGATTCGGTCAAGGGCCGACATGCTGGGTCACTCCATGCCAGGCCGTATAGAGGGCCGCGACGATGAATAACGCGCCGGCGCCACGACCGATCCAGATCGTCGCCTCGGGATTGCCGGTCAAGGCGTCGCGGCCCTTGCTGGCCGCCAGCGCCAGCGCGCCATAGACCACGAACTGCATGGTGACGGACAGCAGGCCGAACACCACCGCCTGGCGCCAGATCGGCCCATATTCCGGCCGCATGAACTGCGGGTAGACGGCAAGCACGAATAGATAGGCCTTGGGGTTCAGCAGGCAGGTGACCGTGCCTTGGCGAAACGCGGTCCAGGACGAGCGGCTACTGGCGGCTCCGATCGCCTGCACCGTGATCGACGACCGCAGCAAGGTAAAGCCGATCCAGGCCATATAGGCCGCGCCGACCAGGATCATCGACTGGAACACCACCGTGGGCATTTTCGTCAGCGCGCCCACGGCAATGGCGCCAAACAGCGCATGCACCGCGCCGCCCAGCATGATCCCGCCCACAGCGAACAGGCCCGCCTTGCGGCCGCCGGTCAGCGCATTGGCGATGACGAAGAACATGTCCATGCCCGGCACCACGATGATGCCGAACAGCAGGATCGAAAAGATCCACAGCGATTGCGCATAGTCCATATCGGTCCCCCGAGCGATGCCTTCGCTTGGGGCAGGGCTGCTGACAAGGCGTGTCAGCAGCGGCTTGACCTGTTGTGTGAATGAGAACATAATGGGAACAAATAAGAGTTGTTCACAAATGATGCGAGGCGGAGACGCCGGACGGGGCGCGGGAGTAAGGTGCGCCCAATCGTAAGTGAGCGTCCCCAGCGGCAGCGGCCCGGGGACTGAATTGAAAGGAATGAGCGATGGCAGGCAGTGTCAACAAGGTGATCCTGGTCGGCAATCTCGGTGCGGATCCGGAAGTGCGCAACCTTCCCAGCGGCGGCAAGGTGGTCAACCTCTCCATCGCGACCTCCGAGAACTGGAAAGACAAGAACACCGGCGAGCGCCGCGAAAAGACCGAATGGCATCGCGTGGTGATCTTCTCGGAAGGTCTGGCCCGCGTCGCCGAGAGCTATCTCAAGAAGGGCAGCAAGGTTTATCTCGAAGGCCAGCTGCAGACCCGCAAGTGGCAGGACCAGTCCGGCCAGGATAAGTATTCGACCGAAATCGTGTTGCAGGGCTTCAATTCCAACATGACCCTGCTCGACGGCCGTGGTGAAGGCGGCGGCGGCGACAATGCCGGCTACGGCAATTCGGGCGGCGGCTATGGCGATAGCAATGGCGGCTTCCGCGGCGCTCGCGACAATGGCGGCAATGGTGGTGGTGGCGGCCAGCGCCCGCGCGCCAATGCCCCGGCCTTCGAGCCCGGCGGCATGGACGACGACATCCCGTTCTAACAACGAGATGTTGCAGAGCGTTTCCACAAACTCGGTGTCATCCCGGCCTTGAGCCGGGATCCATCCTGAGATGGCCGCCTTGCTGCAAGGGCTTTGTGTTTGCCACCACCACCTTGCGGCTGTGGTGCGATATCGGGATGGGCCCCGGCTCAAGGCCGGGGTGAACATCGTGGGTGGGGCGGCAAATAAGCAGGCTCCGACGCTTCCAGCCTTATTGTCCACACTCCGGTGTGAGACCCAGATCGTGGGCCGCTCATGCGGCCCATTTTTCATTGAGACTTTCGAATTGACGGAGCCTGGATATGAGCGTCGCTTTCACCAAGGAAGACAGTGCCGAGACGGCGGCGGAAACCCAGCTTCCCGACCGTCCGATCTCCGAACACGCCAATCTTGTGACTGAAAACGGCCTCAAGGCGCTCGAACAGCATTTGACCGAGGCCAAGGCGGCCTATGAAACGGCCAGCCTGGTAGAGGATATCAACGAGCGCCGCCGGCAATCGGCCGGTCCGGTGCGGGACCTGCGCTATTTCACCGAACGCCTGCGGACGGCGCAACTCATGCCCAAGCCGGAAAACCATGACGCCGTCGCCTTTGGCAGCACGGTCACCTTCAGCCGCAATGATGGCCGCGTACAGACCTATCGCATCGTCGGCGAAGACGAGGCGGATCCCGCTTCGGGCTCGATCTCCTATGTCTCGCCCATCGCCCGCCGGCTGATCGGAAAGGAAGTGGGCGACGTGGTCAGCATGGGCGACGACGAGCTCGAAGTGACTGCCATTGCCTAGATATCGGCATTGTTGATCCGCTCCACCGTGCCGCGCCGTTTCAGCATCATCGCCGCGGTGCTGCAGAGCAGCGCCCACGCCGCGCCAAGGCACCAGCCGGCCAGCACGTCGCTTGGAAAATGCACGCCCATGTAGATGCGGCTCATGCCCACCATGACGGTCAGGACGATCGCTATGGTGAAGCTGAAGATGCGCAGCGCCCGCGTTGGCGCCAGCTGGGCCAGCACGGCGCCAAGGGTGAGAAAGGTCACGGCCGAGAGCATGGCGTGGCCGCTCGGAAAGCTGGCGGTGAACTGTTCCGACATGGTCGCCAGCTCGGGGCGCGGGCGATCATAGCTTGATTTCAGCACGGTACTGATCAGCGTACCGCCCAGCACGGAAATGATCACCAGCAGTGCGGCACCGCGCTTGTGCGCCATGACCAAGCTGATGCAGACCACCGCCACGATTAGGCCCAGCAGCGAAAAACTGCCCAGCGCCGTGATATCGCGCACCATTTCATGCACCCAGCTCGGCCCGATCGTCTGGTCGATATTGGTCGGGTCGCGAAACCACATCAGGATCGTGTCGTCGAAAAACTCCATCTCGCCTTCGATCATCTCGTCGGCGATCTGCAAGAATGCCAGGATCAGCCCGCTGATGATGGCAATGGCCGCCAGCAGTGGCGCTTCCGTCGTGACGAAATCCCGCACGCGGCGGACATGGCGGGATTTATCCCAGTTCTGCAACATTTTGACGCTTCCTCGTATCGCCACGCAACGCATGGTCGTCCCGCACGTTCCGCCTGCGTCATTTTGCATATAGGGGCACAAGCGACCATGGCCGACATTTCCCACTATGTCATTCTCAACGCCAATGCAGGCACAGCCAACGCCTTGGGCATAGACGCCGATGCCGTGCGGGTCATTTTCGAGAACCATGGCCTGTCGGCGGCCATCGATGCCCGCAGCGATCAGCCGATGCAAACACGCATCGACGATGCCCTGGCCAGCGGCGCGCCAACCATCGTGGCTGCAGGTGGCGACGGCACCATCACGGCGCTGGCGGCAGCCTTGGTCGATACCGACAGAAAACTCGCTATCCTGCCACTGGGCACCGTCAATGCGCTGGCCAAGGACCTTCACGTCCCGCTCGATCTCAAGGGCGCCGTCGCGGCGCTTGCGACCGGCGAAACCCACCGTATCGATGTAGGCGAGGTCAATGGCCGCATTTTCCTCCACAAGGTCGTCATCGGCCTCATTCCCGGCATGGCCGCTGGCCGCGAAAAGATCCGTGGGCGCCAGGACCCGGGCGCCAAGATCGGCTTCATGCGCTATTTCTTCCGCCGCATCGCCCGGGCCAAGAAAATGGCCGTGGTCATCGATCCGGGTGACGGGGAGCGGCGGGTTCAGCGGGTCCAGGCCATGGCCGTGGCCTCAAATGCCTATGACGAGGGCGTAGGCCAGTTCTTCTCGCGCGGCAGTCTCGACCGCGGCACGCTGACGCTCTATGTGCTGCACCATTTCACCACCCGCGACTTCATCCGCCTGACCACTGGCATGCTGCTGGGCCGCTGGCGCAATGACGAGGCGCTAACCGTCGAAAGCGTCAACTCCGTCACCATCGACACGCGCAAGGACCTGATCAAGGTCATGTTCGACGGCGAGGTGGAAACCATGCATACGCCGCTCAAATTCACCATCAGACCCAAAGCTCTGTCCGTTGTCGTCCCGGCCGAGGTGGTGCAGGCGGCTGCAGCATGAAGATCCTCCACATTTCAGACCTGCATTTCGGCCATCACGATCCGGCCCTGGCCGAAGGCTTTGCCGAAGACATCAATGCGCAAAAGCCTGACCTGGTCGTGGCCAGCGGTGATTTCACCCAGATCGGCACCAAGGAAGAGTTCGAGCAGGCACGGGAGTTTCTCGACAAGCTCACCGCGCCGGTCTTCGCCGTGCCGGGCAATCACGATGTGCCGGCGGTCAACATCCTGCGCCGCTTCCTCAACCCCTATGGGCTCTATAAGAAGTTCATCTCGCCCGACCTCGAGCCCTTCCTTGAAATGGACGGGGTCGTGCTGGTCGGCATGCGCACCTCGCGCCGGGCGCGACTGGAGTGGAACTGGGGCCATGGCACCATTTCCCGTGGCCAGCTCGAAGATCTCGACGACCGCCTGGCCAAGGCTTCACCCAACGCCGTTCGCGTCATCGTCGCCCATCATCCGCTGCTGTTTCCCACCGAGACGATGATCCAGAAGACGAAGCGCGTAAAACGCGCCGACGACGCGCTGGAAACCTTCGCCAGCCTTGGCGTGCGGCTGGTCCTCTCGGGACACTTCCACCTGTCCTATGTGCGCAAGCATGAAACCAAGGCCAAGGAACGCGAAGGCCAGCCCATGGGCCTCAGCAAGTCCACCGTGGCGCCGATCCTGGTGGTGCAGGCGTCGTCTGCCATTTCCACGCGCCTGCGTGGAGAACCCAACGCCTATAACCTGATCGACATCACACCCGAACAGATCACCGTCACCGTCCGCGAATGGCGAGACGGAGCCTGGGTCACGCGCGACAAGGCAACAGAACCGGTCTAGTCCAGCAGGTTCATGCGCAGCAGATTGGCAACCGTGTGGATACGGTTCTTGGTGCCGAATTTGAAAGCGACGTTTTCGATGTGCTGGTTCACCGTCCGCTCGGCAAGCCCGAGCTTGAGGGCGATTTCGGGTGAGGTTAGACCCAGCGACGATTGCACCATCACCTCCTTCTCCCGTGGTGTCAGGGTTGCGCGATGCGCCGGGTCATCGAGGTCGCGAACGGTGCGGAAACTTGCAAACAGCATGTATGCAATGGCATGCAACCCCGCCTCGTGCTTGGGCGGCAAGGCATGCTTGCCTGAAAAATGCAGCGCGCCCGCCACATCCTTGTCCTGCACGATCGGCGCTGACACCCCATCGAGCAGATCCAGTTCCTCGGCCACCCGGCGATAGGGATCGTCCGGCTTGAACCGCGACGCATCGAAGCGCACCACGTGCCCGCGCTCGATCAGGACGCGTGAATCCGCCACAGCCCGCTTGATGCTTTCCGATGTCAGCGGCTTTTTCCAGCGCGGCCTGCGCTGCTCGTCGGTGTCCAGATAATCGACGATGGATTCGAGGTCCGGTGTGTATTCGAGAAGGATGGCTGACCGGAAACCGAACGTTGCACAGGCCTTCTCAAGCGCAGCCAGGACATCCTGCTTTGTGCGGATCCGCCTGCTCAATTCCAGGAACGGTTCTACGAGTTCAAGCACATCGGTGCTCCCCGAATGCGCGCCGTCCAACGCGCTACATGAGATAGTATTTGGGATGGTCCGGCCGCGCCAACAGCCAGAAATAACATAAATCAGTGAATCGACTTTACTGTGATTTGCATCACAAGTCGAAGTAAATCAAATCAAGCAGCATCAGCGACATAGGCGCGACTAGTATTGCGGCCGGCCGCTTTTGCGGCGTAAAGCGCTGCGTCTGCCTGGCGGAACAGGTCTTCCGAAGAGCCACCACCAAAACGGGCCACGCCCACCGAAGCGCCCAGCGTCATCCGGTGCCCCTGGCGAAGGAAGGGACTGCCGATCGCGCTGACGATCTGGTCGGCCACGGCGCTGGTCTCGGCCTCCGAAATGCCGGCCGGGAACAGCACGGCAAACTCGTCGCCGCCGATGCGCGCCACGAGTTCTGCGTGATGGCAGCATTCCGTCAGCTTCTGCGCGGCAAGGCGCAGGCATTCGTCGCCCATGGCATGGCCATAGGTGTCATTGACCTGCTTGAAGCCATCGAGGTCGACCAGCAGCATGGCGCCCAGCGCCCTGCGCCCTTCGTCCAGCGCCGACAGCCGCGCCTGGAACTGGCTGCGATTGGCGAGGCCCGTCATCACGTCGAACTCCGCCAGATAGCGGGTCTGGTCCGCCATCAGCTTTTCCTCGGTAATGTCCTGCTTCATGCCAAAAATGCGATAGGCCACCCCATCGCGGCTCTCCACGGCGCCAGTCAGCCGCATCCAGCGGTGCTTGCCGCTCGTGGTGATGATTTCGCAATCCACCGAAAAATCGGTGCAATGGGCGATCGCCAAATTGCGGATCAGCTCCATGCGCTTGCGCGATTCATCCGTGTAATGGTGCAGCGTGGTTTCGCGCGTGATCAGGCTGTCGCGTTCGATCTCGAACAGGTCATAGACGCCATTGGTCCAGATGATGCTGCCGTCGCTGAGATTGCACTGCCAGATGCCGATCCGCGCCGTGGCCGATGCGCGATCGAACAGGTTGCGGCGGTGTTCCTCCACCGCCTCGAAATCCGCAATCGTCCGCTGCTGCGCCGCAATCTGCCGACCCTGCTGTTCTTCCCGGTGCAGCACCGTTGCCTCATGCGCCAGGGCGCCAAGGTGGTCAGCCATCGACCGGCTGCGGGGACGGTCGTCATGCAGGCTGAGCAGATAGCGTTCCGGGCCGGAATAGCTCTCGATCAGCAATCCCACGTAAAACCGCACGAGACCGGGCAGGGCACCGCTGTCGGCGATGATCATCGACTTGCCCGACCGGATGGTCAGGCTTTCAAGCGCCGCGAGATTTCCGGCACCTGATCCATAGTGTCCAACCATCTCACTGCCGCGGGGCGCTATGACGGAAAGCCTTCCGCCGGCGACGCCAAGCAGTTCGCAAAGACGCTGCAGCCGTTCCGCCAACTCGCTCGCGGCAAGCTGGCCCGACTGGGGTGAGACAGTAATGATAGACAATGAGGCGTTCCCGATAGTGCGGAAACGATAGGCCCCGATAGTTAACACTTCGTCAGACTCAAACGTCTGATATCAAAAAAGAAATTACAACGTTTCACTGCCGCTCGAAGGGCACTTCGGCACGCAGGTAATCACCGCTTTCGACATAGACGACCTCGAAGGAAACCCCGATGGCTTCCGGTTCGAGATGGATCTGGGCGGTGATGTTGAGGTCCTTGCCCTCTTCGTCCTGATCGCGTTCGCGCAGGTTGAACACCATGCCGTCGCCGCGCTTCTGGCCGACAGCCACGCCGGTAAATGTCGCATTGGAGCTCATCGCCGCCTCATAGCGCTTCGACGCTTCCACATAGGCCACGGTGCCGGCTACCGAGAGCTGCGTGCCGGCCAGCGAACAGCGACCGCTGTAGTTCACCTTGTCCTGGTTACCCTGGCTGAAGGTCATGCGGCAGACCACGGTTTCCGTATTGGCGCCGATCAGCACGCCGCGACCGCGCCATTCCCCGATATAGGACTGGATGAGCGCCACTTCGGCCGGACCGGCAAAGGCGGGCAAGGTCGCGACGCAGCCGGAGGCAAGGAGACCGGCGGCAAGCAGACCACGCGCCAAAAATCCGGAAATGCTCATCACTTAGGCCTCCCAGCCTGTCCTTGGCCGCCCGTCGAATCGGCATGCCGCATCTAATCTGTCGCCCGTTTGACCCGCAAGCATGGCTCAAGCAGGGCTCGAATGCCCTTCCGTACCACCTTCGCCGGTGATCGTATCGCCAGTGGGATCGTCGGGCGTCGGATCGTGATCGACTGTCCCCACACGAATGCGTCCGAGCGGGTGGAAGAACTTGCCACCCGCCACCATCAAGGCGGGCAGGATGAAGAGATCGCCGATCAGCGCAAACAGCAGCGTCGCGATGAACAGCGAGCCGAACAGCGCCACCTGCGGCAGATCCGAGAAGGTGACGATGATCACCCCGGCGCACAGGATCACGGTGGTGCCGACGATCGCCCCGCCGATGCGGTCCAGCGTATGCTGCACCGCTTCGAGATGCGGCCGGCCTTCCTCGCGCCGGGCGTGGAGATAGTGCGACAAGAAATGCACCGTATCATCCACCGCAATGCCAAAGGCGATGGTCAGCGCGATGACCGTGGTCAACTGCAGCCCTTGGCCGGTGAAATAGAGCCAGGCCAGCGTGCCCAGCACGGGAAAAAGATTGGGAATGGCCGAGGCCAGCGCCACCCGGTAGGATTGGAAGGCAAAGCCGATCAGCGCAATGTTGATGATGACCGACAGCGTCAGATCGAGATGCAGCCCGGAAACGATCTGGTCGGTGCCAAAAGTCGTCAGCACCCGCAGGCCGCCGATCTCGGCATTCTCGATGCCAGCCGTCGCCATTTCCGCATTCACGTCGTCGACCAGCACCTTGAGATCGTCCGACGACAGAATGACCGGCATGAAGCCGGTGATCAGCGCCTGGGACCCATCATCGGTCACGAAGCGCTGCCGCATGAACGGTCCGACACTCTCGAACACTTCCTCGCGCGAAAAACCGGCATCGACATAATTGGTGATGCTGGCCGCGGAGATGACTTTGTTCTCCCCGATATGACTTTCGAGGATGCGATGCACTGTCTTGACCCGCTCGAAATCCGCGTCGTTCATGTTCGGATCGTCGCCCGCCAGCGGCACGCGGATATAGAGTGGCGCCACCCCGCCCACGCCATCGTCGATCTGCTCGGCCGTGTTGAGCGCTGCCGAATCCTTGGCGAGAAATTCCTCGAAGGAGAAATAGGGCTTGATCAGCCCATAGGGGATCAGCAGCAGCACCGTCACCACGATCGCCGCAATGGACAGCGGCCGGCCAAACCGGCTGGCCATGGCCCAGCTGACGGGCAGGGGCGCGGTCAACACGACACTATTGCGCCGCGGCGGCTGGAAGCCGAGCCGGATCGCGGCCTTCAGCATCAGCGGCATGAAGGTCATGAGGCACACGAACAGCAGAAAGGTGCCGATGGCGCCGGAAATGGCAAATTCCCACACGCCCTGGCCGGGCGTCAGCGCCAGCGAGGCAAAGCTGACGAAGGTCGTGAGCATGGTCAGCGCCGCGGCCGGGCCGACAAGCTTGACCGTCGCATCCACCGCCTTGTTGGGCTCCATGCCGTCGCGCCAATAGGCCAGCCAGTTGAAGACGAAGAACATCGACTCCGCAAAGCTGATCACCAGCACCAGCGTGGTGACGATGATGGTAAGAAAGGAGAACGAGCCGAACAGCAGCAGCACCATGCCCATCGACCACATCACCGCAAGGAACGGCGTTGCCGCGACCAGGAGCGCTCCCGGAATGGAGCGCAGCGCGAAAAAGGCGATCAGCGCGCCCAGTGCAAAGCCCCAGACGGTAAACTGCACCTGGTCATTGACGGCGGCCGACAGCATTTCCGAGGTCCAAAGTGGCGGCCCGGTCAGCTCGATGGAGATATTGTCGTCAGCATAATAGGCGATCGTCTTGCGCACGGCGTCGATCATCGCCTTGCTGCCGTCTTCGCGAACCTTCTGCTGATTGGGGAACATGATCAGCACCATGCCGGAAAGGTCCGGCGTGATGAGATTGCGCATCATCGGGTCGTTCTGCTGCAGATTGCTCAGCGCCCGCGCCACATCCCCGAAATTGTCGAGATTTTCCGGCACCGACGGCACCGATCCGCCATTGCCCACCGGCGTGCGCAGACTAAAGGGCGACATGGTGCCCACGGCATAGTCGTTGAGCTCGAGATCGAAGGCGAGCTCGCGCACCCGCTCCAGCGTCTCCGGCTCGGTCAGCCGCGGTGAGGAGACGAGGACATAGATGTCGTTCTCGAAAGTGCCGAACGTGTCCGAGAGATGCTGGTAGGCGTCGTAATACTGGCCGGAATGGGCATAGACCCGCATCAGGTCGCCATCGACGCTGGCCTTGGGCACCTGCGTGAAGCAGAACACCGAAAAAGCCAGCACCACAATGGCAACCAGGCGGGGAAAGCGCAGCGTGGTCAGGCCGATGTGCTCCAACCCGAAGCCGATCGAGCGATCATGGACGAACCGCGCCCACAGACGCTTGAAAGGAGAACCGGCAGACAAGGGACACCCAACTCCGCAATGATGGGAATGCCGCCAATTGGTAGGGTTTTATCTTTTGCCCGTCCAGCCGCCAGAGCGCTGGTTGCACAGGGCTTTGCGGCTCCGCGCCGAAGCGCGGAGCCAGTCCGTCAGCCGATGATGGCCGCCTTGTTGGCGGTCATGAAGCTTTCCAGCGTCTCGGGCTTGCGGCCGGAGAAGCGCTCGACGACGTCCGTGACGATGGAATGGTGGCCGGCAGCGGCGTCGAGATCGAAGGCGACCAGCAGGGTCGCCATGAAGGGCGGCAGGCCGGCTGCGGCAAGGCCACCGGCAAGCTGTTCGCCGGTAAGGCCGATGCGGGTGATCGGGTTGCCGCTCAGCTTGGCATAGAGCGCGGCGACTTCTTCCTGGGTGACCGGGGCAGGGCCGGTCACATCGACAATCTCCTTGCCTTCGGCCGAGAGCAGCGCGCCTGCTGCAGTGCGGGCGGTGTCGAGACGCGACACATAGTTGCGGCCGCCGCCATTGGTGGCGTCGAACAGCTGGCCGCTGCTGAGCGTCTGCGCAGCGGTGACGATCGTCATGTCGGCATAGATGTGATTGCGCAGCAGGGTGAAGTCGAGACCCGAAGCGGCGATGGCCTGCTCGGTCCAGTAATGGTCATTGATGCCACCGGCATCGGCATTGGGACGAGCATTGGGTGCAGAGGTGTAGGCGATGTATTTCACGCCCGCGGCCTTGGCGGCTGCAACGGCCTTGGTCTGCTGTTCGAGGCGATTATGCGCCACGGTGCTGACCAGCAGCACGCGATCGACACCGGCAAAAGCCTTGGCAACGCTGTCGGCATCGTCGAAATCGAGGTGGCGAACCTCGACACCCCGAGCGGCCAGGTCGGCCAGCTTGGCCGTGTCGCGCGTACCGGCTACGATCTTGCTCGCGCCGCGCGCCAGCAGTTCCTCGACGGCCAGACGGCCGAGATTGCCGCCAGCGCCGGTCACCAGCAGGGTCTGATCCCCATATTGCGTCATCTTCACTCTCCGTGTTGTAAACCGACTCGTCCTTGCAGCGAATGCCGATGGAGAGTAAGTATCGAATGGAGAGTGCTATCTAGTCGGCTTCGAACGGGAGCGAAAGGAGGCACTTTGGAGTAACCGCCAAAATGCGTGACAGTGCCGAAGAAGCCGCCCTTTACGTCCAGCGCTGGAACGAGAATGCCCAGAGCCTCTTGCCCGATTGCCCGGTGCGCGGCGTCCTGGACAAGATTTCCGACAAGTGGAGCATGCTGCTGGTGATGACGCTGGCCTCGGGCCCGCGCCGCTTCAACCAGCTCCGCCGCGAAGTGCCCGACATCTCGCAAAAGATGCTGACCCAGACCCTGCGCGACTTGCAGCGCGACGGCATGGTGGCGCGGCAAGTCTTCGACACCAAGCCGCCCTCTGTCGAATACCGCCTGACGCCCATGGGCGAATCCATCATCGTCCCCTTCGGCCACCTGATCGAATGGGCCAGCCGCAACCACTCCGGTATCGGCGCGGCGCGACAGGTTTTCGATGGCTGGAACTAGGACGGAAAAACCCGCGGCTTCGGAACGCGCAACTTCGGCGTTACCGGTTTCCGCCGCCGCTCCTCGGCCTTGCACTGGCGAATGATGCCCCGGACCCGGCGGACCACGCCGACGCCGATGCCCTCGCGCTTGAGCAGTTCGGCGCCGTCCATCTGATCGATCTCGCCCAGCGTCGTCAGTCCCGCCGACTGTAGCAACTTGCCCAGCCCGTCGATCGATCGCAGGTCGATGACCGCGATGGTTTTCCATGTATGAGCGCCGCGCAACCAGGCGCGATAGGTGTCTGCCATGGGCCTTGCATAGCCTGCGCCGATGATTTCTCCTAGCGCAGCCAGGAGGACCCTTCCATGACCGACCACGCCACGCCCAACCTGCCATCCCGCAATTTCGACGTTACCGCCGACTTCTACGGAAAGCTCGGCTTCAGCGTCGATTGGCGCGACGACGGCTGGATGATCATGACGCGCGGTGCGCTCAAGCTCGAATTCATCCCGCATCCCGAACTTGACCCTGCTACCAGCTGGTTCAGCGCCTGCTTCCGCGTCGACGACCTCGACGCACTCTACGCCGTCTGCAAAGCAGCCGGCATCCCCGAACAACGCACCGGCTGGCCCCGCCTAGGTCCACCCCGCCTCGAACCCTGGGGCGGCCGGGTAGCGGCGCTCATAGACCCTGATTGCAGCCTGATCCGGATGATTCAGAACCCAACGGCATAAGCTGAACTGCAAACGAATGTTTGCAAAGACATGTTTGCGATGTTAGCCTGACTTGTCTCTGAGGATGGGTCATGGCAACCAACGCGCGCACAATAACCACCGTCACACCCGATCCGACTGCCCTCAAGGCACTGGCGCATCCCATGCGCCTGCGCATGTTGGGATTGCTCCGTATAGACGGTCCCGCGACCGCTTCGGGGCTTGCAGAACGGCTGGGGCTCAATTCCGGTGCGACCAGTTATCATCTGCGCCAATTGGCCCAGCATGGCTTCATCGAGGAGGATGAAACCCGCGGCAATGCGCGGGATCGCTGGTGGCGTGCCCGGCATGAAATGACCAACTATCTGGCCAAGGATGCCCAGGGCGACGCGTTGGATGTCGGTCTGGCCTTCGGCCAGGCCGCGCTCAACTGGCAGATCACTCAGATGCAGGCGGCCCTCGCGCATTATGCCGACCTGGCGCCGGAATGGCGCTCCGCCTCGACCGCCAGCGACTATACGATTGCGCTCACGGCCGAACAGGCCGAGGCGCTGGTGAAGAAAATGCAGGCCCTGCTGCAGGAGGCCGGCGCCAGTGCTCCGCCGCTTGGCTCGGACCTGCCGGAGGGCACGCGGCCCTTCTCCATCATTCTCCACGCAGCGCCCCATGTGGGGGAGGCGGAGACATGAGGCGGCAGCTCCCGATCATCACCCTGGCCGCCGCCACCGTCTGCTCCATCGGCGGCACGCGCCTCTCGGCCATCGCCATTCCGTGGCTGGTGCTGACCGCGACGGGCAGTCCCGTGCTAACTGGTCTGGTCGGCATGGCCGAAATGCTGCCCTATGTGCTGGCCAAAGCTTTCGGTGGTCCGCTGATCGATCGCATCGGCGCCCGGCGCATTGCGATTCTGTGCGACATACTCTCCGCTCTCGCGGTGGCCATCGTGCCGCTGCTCTACTGGTCCGGCATCCTGTCCATCTGGCTGCTGATGCCGGCCGTGGCGCTGATCGGCGTGCTGCGCGCTCCGCCCGACGCCGCCAAACAGGCCCTGGTGCCCGATGTGGCAGCTCTGGTCGGCGCACCATTGGAACGCACTACCGGGATCATGGGCGCCAGCGATCGCCTCGCCGGCATTCTGGGTGCGGCCGGAGCAGGGGCGCTGATCGCCCTGGTCGGCGCCGTACCGGCCTTGCTGGTCAATGCGGTGGCCTTCCTTCTGTCGGCTCTGCTTTTGCTCGTCGGCCTCGGGGGCGCGAACAAAGCTGAGGCTTCCAGCTCAAAATACCTTGCCCAGTTTGCCGAAGGGTGGGCCATGCTGCGCGGCGATCCGGTCCTGCTCGGCATGACCATCATGATCGCCGTGACCAATCTCTTCGATCAGGCCTATGCCACCGTGCTGCTGCCCGTCTGGGTCAAGGCAGGAGGGCTCGATGTCTCCTGGGTTGGGATATTCCTCGCCACCTTTTCTGCCGGTGCACTGGGCGGCGCGACGCTGGCCGCAATTTTCGGCCGCAGCCTGCCGCGCCTTCTGATCTATACCGCCGGCTTTATCTGCGCGGGCCCGCTGCCGATGACTGCTCTGGCGCTGTCCGCGCCGCTACCGACCCTTCTCGCTATTCTGCTGATCAGCGGCTTTGCTGCCGGCTTCATCAATCCCATCATCGGTGCCATCCTGTTCGAGCGCATTCCCAAGCCCATGGTCGGTCGCGTCATCGCCCTGGTCGGCGCGCTCACCTGGTGCCTCATGCCCTTTGGCGGGATCTATGCTGGCCTTCTGGTCGACAGTTTCGGCATTGCCATGGCCTTCGCCGTGACGGGCCTGCTCTATCTCGTCGCGGCGCTGGCGCCCATTGCCATGCCCAGTTTCCGCGAGATGAACCGCAAGCGTGTCGCCCCAGCCTGATCTCCACAGCTTCACGCCATCCAAATTCGCATTTTTCCGTGAGATCGCCTATGAATGCGGCAGTCAAACAAACGTAGAATCACCCCAGTGACCGATACGCCTGAAAACGGAACCGGCGACCTGCCGCCATCCGACATTTCGCTGATCTCCATCACCGACGAGATGCGCAAGTCGTATCTCGATTATGCGATGAGCGTGATCGTGAGCCGCGCGCTGCCCGACGTGCGCGATGGCCTGAAGCCCGTTCACCGCCGCATCCTGTTCTCGATGAGCGAGAACGGCTACGAATATAACAAGCCCTATCGCAAGTCGGCCCGCGTGGTCGGCGACGTTATCGGTAAGTATCACCCCCACGGCGACAGCGCGGTCTATATGGCCCTGGTGCGCATGGCGCAGGACTTTTCCATGGGCGAACTGCTCATCGAAGGTCAGGGCAATTTCGGTTCGGTCGACGGCGATATGCCGGCCGCCATGCGCTATACCGAAGTGCGCATGCAAAAGATCACCAACTCCCTGCTCGATGACCTCGACAAGGATACGGTCAACTACCGCGACAACTATGACGGCTCCGAGCGTGAGCCGACGGTTCTGCCGGCGCGCTTCCCCAATATGCTGGTCAATGGCGGCAGCGGCATTGCCGTGGGCATGGCCACCAATGTTCCGACCCACAACCTGGCCGAGACCATCGACGCCTCGCTGATGCTGCTCGACAACGAGATGGCCACCACCGAGGAATTGCTCGAAGTCCTGCCGGGCCCCGATTTCCCGACGGGCGGCATCATCCTGGGCCGCGCCGGTATCCGTTCGGCCTATGAAACCGGTCGCGGCTCCATTCTCGTGCGCGGCCGCGTGGCCGTCGAGGAGATCCGCAAGGAACGCGAAGCCATCATCATCACCGAACTGCCCTATCAGGTGAACAAGGCGGCTCTGGTCGAAAAAATTGCCGAACTCGTGCGCGAAAAGCGCATCGAGGGCATTGCCGACATGCGCGATGAATCCTCGCGCGAGGGCATGCGCGTGGTCATCGAGATCAAGCGCGATGCGCTGCCCGATGTCGTGCTCAACCAGCTCTATCGCTTCACGGCGCTGCAGTCGTCCTTCGGCTGCAACTTCGTCGCGCTCAACGGCGGCAAGCCGCAATTGATGAACCTGCGCGAGATCTTGCAGGCGTTTATTGAATTCCGTCATGAAGTGGTTACGCGTCGTGCGCGTTTCCTCCTCAACAAGGCCCGCGATCGCGCCCATATCCTGGTCGGTCTCGCTGTGGCCGTGGCCAATATCGATGAAGTCATCGCCCTGATCCGCACCGCGCCCGATCCGGCGACGGCGCGCGAGCAGTTGATGACCCGCCGCTGGCCGGCCCAGGACGTCGCTCCGCTGATCGCGCTGATCGACGATCCGCGCCACCGCATCAATGACGACGGCACCTTCAACCTCTCCGAGGAACAGGCCCGCGCCATCCTCGAACTGCGTCTCGCCCGCCTCACGGCGCTGGGTCGTGACGAAATCGGCGACGAACTCAATGGCCTGGGCACCGAGATCGAGGACTATCTCGAAATCCTGCGCAGCCGCGAGCGCGTCATCGAAATCATCCGCACCGAGCTGACCGAGATCAAGGAACAGTTCGGCCAGCCGCGCCGTACCGAAATTTCCGACGTGGTCGGCGATTTCGACGACGAAGACCTGATCGCCCGCGAAGACATGGTCGTCACCGTGTCGCACGAGGGCTACATCAAGCGCGTGCCGCTCTCGACCTATCGGGCGCAGAACCGCGGTGGCAAGGGCCGCTCGGGCATGTCGACGCGTGACGAGGACTTCGTTTCCCGTCTCTTCGTCGCCAATACCCATACGCCGGTGCTGTTCTTCACCGACCGCGGCATTGCCTACAAGATCAAGGTCTGGCGCCTGCCGCTGGCCAATACCAATGCGCGCGGCAAGGCGCTGATCAACATCCTGCCGCTCGAACAGGGCGAACGCCTGACCACCATCATGCCGCTGCCCGAGGACGAGACCACCTGGTCCAACCTCGACATCATGTTCGCGACGACCCGCGGCACCGTACGCCGCAATTCGCTGGCCGATTTCGTCGAAGTGCGCCAGAACGGCAAGATCGCCATGAAGCTCGATGATGGCGATCAGATCGTCGGCGTCGAGACCGCGTCGGCAACCAATAACGACGTGCTGCTGACCACCGCTCTCGGCCAGGCGATCCGCTTCCGCACCGATGACGTCCGCCTGTTCAAGGGCCGCGACTCCATGGGCGTGCGCGGCATCCAGCTGGCCGAAGGCGACAAGGTCATCTCCATGGCCGTGATCAACCACTCCGACGCCAGTGCCGAGGAACGCGCCGCCTATCTCAAGATGAGCCGCGCCGTGCGTGGCGAGCAGGGTGATGAGGAGAGCGCAAGCGACGAAAGCGATGTCGTCGCCGGCGCACTGCCGCAGGAGCGTTATGTCGAGATGAGTGCGCTTGAGCAGTTCATCCTGACCATTTCCGAAAACGGCTATGGCAAGCGCACGTCCAGCCATGAATACCGCATCACCGGCCGTGGCGGTAAGGGCATCACCGCCATGGCGGTCAACAAGCGCAACGGCCATCTGGTGGCGAGCTTCCCCGTGGAAGACACCGACCAGATCATGCTGATCAGCGACGGTGGCCAGACCATCCGCCTGCCGGTTGGCGGCGACAAGCCGATCCGCATCGTCTCGCGCGGTTCGCAGGGCGTCATCGTCTTCGATACCGCCGAAGGCGAGAAGGTCATGTCCGTGGAACACATCAGCGAGCCCGAGGCCGAAGATGTTCCCGACGCGCCGGACGCCCCCGAGGCTCCACCGGAAGCTCCGACCGAGGAATAAGACGAAGGGGCGCTGAGGCGCCCCTTTTGTTTTGGGTGAGGTCGGATGGCGCCAAGGGATTCCTCTCCCGTTTACGGGAGAGGGGGACCACGCGCAGCGTGGTGGAGAGGGGAGCAGCAGACACTGACCGCTTGGGGGGGCACCCCTGCAACGGTGCAAGCGGCTCCCCCCTCCGCCGCCTGACGGCGGTACCCCTCCCCCGTAAACGGGGGAGGTTGGGCTCGGAGCGTGGGATACGCCTCTTTGTTCCACGCTGATCCTCTTGCCAACGCCCCCGCCCAATGGCTTGCTCCTCATCCAAGGAGTCTCCCGCCATGTTCGATCCCGTCACGCTCATTCCCTATCTGGGCGCCTGTTTCCTGCTCGCCATCGTGCCCGGTCCGACCGTTACCGTGATCGTCGCCAATGCGCTGGCGCGCGGGACGGGTGCCGGCCTTGCCATCGTCGCCGGCACGCAGGCAGGGTTTCTGGTGATGACGCTCGTCGTCGCGCTCGGCATGCAGGCCCTGGTGGCTTTCATGGGCTGGGCCTTTGACTGGATCAAGCTGGTCGGCGCCGCCTATCTGGTCTGGCTGGGCTGGAAGATGTGGCGCAGCAATGGCGAACTGGGCACGGCGCAGGCCGAAAAGACCAAGTCGCGCCTCGCCATGGCCGTCGAGGGCTTTCTCGTCATCCTCTCCAATCCCAAGGCGCTGATCTTTCTGGGCGCCTTCCTGCCGCAATTCGTCGATGTCACCCAGCCGACTTTTCCGCAGGTCATGCTGCTGGGCCTGTTCTTCATGCTGGTGGCCGGGTCGACCGACGCCATCTATGCCGTGATCGCGGGGCAGGCGAGGGGCCTGCTCAGCACCGCCCGCGTCCGCCTGATTTCGCGTGTCTCCGGCCTGGTCCTGATGGCCGGCGGCATCTGGCTGGCGCTGCAGAAGCGGGCCTGAGCCGCCCATTTGCACTGAACCCGTCACATCCCCGATGTCATCCTCTGAGCCGGCCGAAGGCAAAATCGCTCCAGTGGAGCGATTTTAGGTGAGAAGGCCATGAGGGCCGCGCCCGAATGGCGCATGGCCTTGAGCCGGGACCCATCTCGAGATATCGCCCCAGCCGCAAGGTGTCAGTTTCAACTGCAACGACCTCGCGGCTGTCCATTGATCTCGGGATGAGCCCCGGCTCAAGGCCGGGGTGACACCGAGTATGGGGAGACGCTGTTGCCGAAGACCATTTCGGAACCTTCCACCGCGCCTTGCCTTGATACCGCGCGCGTGACAAAACCCTAATAACAACAATAAGGAGGGCGCCTTGAGCAAGCTGGTTGGCTTCTATCCGGGCTCGTTTGATCCGCTGACCAATGGCCATCTCGATGTCATCGAGCGCGCCTGCAAACTGGTCGATACGCTGGTGGTGGCCGTCGGCATCAGTGCCACCAAGAAAAGCCCACTGTTTGTCCACGAGGACCGCATCGCCATTCTCGATCAGGTGCTGGCGCCGGTCGGCAAGCGAACCGACACCGAGTTCAAGATCGTCGATTTCTCCGGTCTCATGGTCAATGCCGCGCGCGAACATGGCGCCAAGCTGATCATCCGGGGCCTGCGCGACACCACCGACTATAATTACGAAATGCAGATGGTGGGCATGAATGCCCAGATAGCCCCCGATCTGCAGACCGTTTTCCTGCCGTCCAGCCCGCCTGTGCGGCATATCTCGGCCACATTGGTGCGCCAGATCGCTGAAATGGGCGGCGACATTTCCGCCTTCGTCCCGCAAATCGTTCTCAAGGCTCTGAAAAACAAATGACCGCTCTTACCCGTCGCCTGTTCGGCGCTCTTGTCATCGGCGCTGCGGCGCTCGTTTCGGCCCCCGCCTTTGCCCAGTCCGGCACGCCGCATCTGATCCTGACGCTGGAAAGCGGCGACGTGGATATCGAACTGCTGCCCGAGCTTGCCCCCAAGCATGTCGAGCGCATCGTGACGCTGACCGAAGAAGGCGCGTATGACGGCGTGGTCTTCCATCGCGTCATCGATGGCTTCATGGCCCAGACCGGCGACGTCGAATTCGGCAAGTCCGGTTCGGATACCTTCGACTTGGCCCGCGCCGGCATGGGCGGTTCCACGCTGCCTGACGTCGAGGCCGAGTTCAATTCGGAAAGCTTCGGGCGTGGCGTGCTCGGCGCTGCCCGCTCGCAGAACCCCAATTCGTTCAACTCGCAGTTCTTCATCACCACGGCCGACGCCAGCTTCCTCGACGGTCAATACACCGTCTTCGGCAAGGTCGTCTCCGGCATGGACCTGGTCGACGGCCTCGAAAAGGGCCCGCAGGAACAGAATGGCGCCGTGGCCAATCCGGACAAGATCGTTTCGGCGAAAATCGAGTATAAGTAATTTCGAACCGGCCGAAGGCAAAATCGCTCCGGTGGAGCGATTTTAGGCGAGAAGGCCATGAGGCCTATGGCCGAATGGACAGGCCTGGAGCGCCGAAATAATTCTTGGAGCTCAGAATAGTTTGGGGCCGGTCCGCAAGGATCGGCCTTGTTTTTCAGGAACATGACGTGCGCAAGCCGCGTTTGCCTAGCCTCTGAACAGTCTAGAGGAACAAGAAGATGCGCAAACGTCTGATGCTCTCTGCCATTGTCTATCCCATGGCCAATGCCGTGCTCTTCGGCTTTGGCGCCATCCTTGTCGCAACGCTGGCGCGCTACGATGCCGGCACCTGGCTTCCTATCGTTATCGGCCTGAGCTTTGCCCTCGCGGCGCCTCTGTCCTGGTTCATCGCGCCGACTCTGAGCCTGCGCATGGCCCATGCCAAGGGCTATCACTTCCGCGACGTCGAGCCTGCCCATTCCAGTGTGCTGCGCTAAACGGCTCAGCTTGCTTGCATCCTTGGCGGTGAGGGCCTACATGAGGCCCACATCGCAACCCCCTGCAAGGAAGTCCGTCCATGGCCTATGCCGATCCGGAAAACACCCTGGTCATCGAAACCACCAAGGGCAATGTCGTCATCGAGATGCGCCCCGACCTGGCCCCCAACCACGTCGCCCACATCAAGAAGCTGGCGCGTGAAGGCTTCTACAATGACATCGTCTTCCATCGCGTGATCGACGGCTTCATGGCCCAGACCGGCTGCCCGCAGGGCCGCGGCACCGGCGGTTCGAAGTATCCCGACCTCAAGCAGGAATTCAGCGCCGAGCCCCACGTCCGCGGCACCGCCTCCATGGCCCGCGCCCAGAACCCGGATTCGGCCAATTCGCAGTTCTTCATCTGCTTCGACGATGCCCGCTTCCTCGACAAGCAGTACACTGTCTGGGGCAAGGTCATCGAAGGCATGGACAATGTCGACCAGATCAAACGCGGCGAGCCCGTGATCAACCCCGACAAGATGATCTCGGTCAAGGTCGCGGCAGATATCGCTGCCTGATCCCGACTCGTGCCAAATCATCAGACCCTCGGGCGTCACGCCCGGGGGTCTTTTTCTGTGAGGACGTAGGATTGCGTATGGATACCATTCTGTGGGCGCTGATGGGCATCGTGGCCGGCGCGGCCATTGCGACGCAGGCGCCGATCAATGCGAACCTTGGCCGCAACCTGGGTGTGCCGATTGCCGCGGCAGGCGTCTCCTTCGTGGCCGGCGCAATCCTGCTCTGGGCCATCGCGCTGATCTACAGCCATGTCGTCAGCGCCCCGATCAATTTCGGCGCCCCCGCGCCCTGGACCTTCGTCGCCGGCGGTGTGCTCGGTGCCTTCTATGTCTTTTCCAACATCATGCTGACCCCGATGATCGGCGCCGCCGCCGTCATGGCATTGTCCGTGGCCGGACAATTGGTCGGCGGCATGTTTCTCGACAAGATCGGCTTCATGGGCATGGCCGTCCGCGAAATCTCCATGGGCCGCATCGCTGGCGCGGTCCTGCTCATCACCGGCGCCCTGATGATCCGCGTGCTCTAGTCCGCAACAAGCAGGCTTGTCTCCTCGTCATCGAGCTGGCCCTGCTGCTCGGCACCAAACCCAAACCGTGCGGCGACGTCAGGCGCATAGCGCACAAGGTCCGGCCGCAGGCGGATCAGCGCCAGGTCCTTGGACTTGGCCTCCAGCATCACGTCGAACTCCAGTCCCTCGGCCAGTCGCATGAAGCTGATGAATTCGAACGGCTGCACGAAATCGGCATGCCCGGTCCACACCGGCGCTGCATTGACGGTAACAGTCTTCCCGGTCTTGCGATCCTTGCGCTCCAATTGCCGCATCTCGGTGCGCGGCGAGGAGAAATGCACCTTGGGCCGAACCTCGGCTGGCCAGGTGCGTAGAATGCTCTCCAGTGTCTGACGCATGTCGGCGCCCTCGGGATTGAGGCACCAGAAATGCTGGTGGTCAAAGATCAGCCGCACCCCGGTCTGTTCATGCAGCCAGAGCACGTCCGCCGCGGAAAAGCGCAGGTCGTCATGCTCCAGCACCAGTCGCCGCCGTACCGGCTCCGGCAACGTCGGCCAGGCCTCTGCCCAGCGCGCGCGGGCAGCAGTCTTGTCGTCATAGACGCCACCCACATGCACCACGACCACAGCCTCCGGCCCAAGCTCCATCGCATCGAGCATTTCCGCTTGCGACAGCAGGTCCCACACGCTCTTGCGCACGAGGTCCGGGTCCGGGCTGTTGAGCACGATGAACTGGCTGGGGTGAAAGGATAGCCGCAGGCCCAGTTCGCGTGCCCTCGCACCCGTAGCCGCCAACTCGGCCGCACTGTCGCGGACCATGGAGTGAAAAGCCGGCATATCCGGATGTGTCGCATAGGGCGCCAGGTCCGAGGACATCCGATACATCGAGATTTGGTGCCGGGAGAGATAGTCGAACACCGCGTCCAGATAACCCAGCGAGACCGTGAGGTGTGGCTGGTTTGCCGCACGACGCGCATCATGGCTCTTCAGGCTCGTGTCACCGAGCAATTTCACTGGAACGCCTAGACGCAATGGCAATTGTGGCATTGAACACCTCCGCAAGCGCAATGCGTCTCGGTGGCACTTGTTCCGCCTTTGCCATTTGCCCGCTGCGTCACCCATGCTAACGAGCCGCCATGCGCGTATCCGACTTCGACTTCGACCTGCCCGAAAAACTCATTGCCCTCCATCCGGCCGAGCCGCGCGATAGTGCGCGCCTGCTGGTCGTTGACCCCAAGGTGGGTCTGTCGGATCGGCACATCCCGGATCTGCTCTGGCTGCTCAAGCCCGGCGATGTGCTGGTGGTCAACGACACCCGCGTTCTGCCCGCCGAGCTCAAGGGCACCCGTATTCGCGGCGAGAACCGCGCCAATGTCTCCTTCAACCTCCACAAGCGCGTCGATGCCCATACTTGGCGCGCCTTCGCCCGTCCGGCCAAGAAACTCGCCATCCTCGATCATCTCGAACTGGGCAACGGCCAGGCCGACGCCCTGACCGCACGCGTGGCCGGCAAGGGCGAAACCGGCGAAGTGACCCTGGAATTCGCCCTCGGAGGCGCCCAGCTCGACGAGGCCATCAAGTCACACGGCGCCATGCCGTTGCCGCCCTATATCGGCGCCAAGCGCGGCGTCGAGGAGCGTGACCTTGTCGATTACCAGACCGTCTATGCCGCCGAAGACGGCGCCGTCGCCGCGCCGACCGCTGGCCTGCATTTCACCGAAAGCCTGCTGCAGCAGATCGCCGACAAGGGCGTCACCATCGAGCGCGTGACGCTCCACGTCGGCGCAGGGACCTTCCTGCCGATGAAGGCCGAAGACACCGACGATCACGTCATGCATTCCGAATGGGGCGAGATCGATCAGGCGACGGTCGAACGCATCCACGTCAAGAAGGCGCTGGGTGGCCGCGTCATCGCCGTTGGCACCACGAGCCTGCGCCTGCTCGAAACCGCTTCGCGCAAGACCGGGACGCTGCAGCCCTTCATGGGCGATACCGACATCTTCATCACTCCCGGCTTCCGCTTCGCCACGGTCGACGCGCTGATGACCAATTTCCACCTGCCCAAGTCGACGCTCTTCATGCTGGTCTCGGCCTTCGCCGGCATGGACATGATGAAGCAAGCCTATGCCCACGCCATCGCCGACGGCTACCGCTTCTATTCCTACGGCGACTCCTCGCTGCTGCTGCGCGCCGACCTGCCCGAGGACGACGACAGCCTGTAGCGCAAACAAAAACCCTCGGGCCACGACCCGAGGGTTTGCATTCAAGCGCTGATGCGGAGATCAGATCCCCGCAGCATCATGCTCCAGCGTACCTGTAAAACTGCAGGACGCGCCGTGGTAATACATGCAGCCGCTCTGTTCCTCGATGACCAGCATGCCATTCTTGTCGAACTTCAGGCTGATCTCGCAATAGCGCTGGTTCATCGGGCTTTCCGGATCGGTGCCGATATAGCCCTCGTTCTCCACGAAGAAATTGCCGCCATTGCTGTCGAGCAGCACTTCGCCATCGATTCCGCCGCCGCAGCCGGTGAACTCCTCGGTGATCGGCACGATCGTCGTGATGGCGATCTTGTACTGGTCCGCCTGGATATGGGTCAGGTCGACGGTGAGGTCGCCTTCGCCACTCCCCATCCAGTAGCCCTGGTGTTCCTGCGCCAGGGCGGGCAGGGCGGAGAGGCCGGCAAAAGTCACGGCAGTCAGCAGCAGCGAACGGATCATTTGAAATACCTGTAGATTGGAAAAACTCAGCCGGCCGCATTCATGCTGACCACCTGGCCATCAAAACTGCAGGCGGCGCCGTGGAAGTTCACGCAACCCGCGCCCTCTTCGAGGTTCAGGAACCCGTCCTCGTCGAACACCATCTGCACTTCGCAGAATTCCTCGTTGCCGTAATAGCTGTCCGAACCCGCCTCGTAATTCTCGTTGGCAACCTTGAGCGTGCCGCCCTCCAGCGTGAACTCCATCTCGCCCTTGAGCGTGCCGCTGCAGGAACCCGAGATGGTGGTCAGCTCGACATCGAATGTGTCACCCTCGATCCGCTCGAATGTGGCGCTGATCTCGCCCTCACCCGAACCGAGATAGTCGCCGGCAATATCCCAGCCCTCGGGTGGCTCGGCATGGGCGCTGGTGATGAGAAGGGAGGCGGCAAGCAGGGGCAGAACGCGACGCAGCATGGCAAGACTCTGATGAAATTGGACAATTGACGTCAATGTGATGCACAGATCAGGTCAATCATGGCCAAATTCGGACCATCGGCCTCCCCGTTGTGAGTTGGCGCGCGAAGCGCTAGAACCGCCGCCATGAACGAGATGACCAACGACACGACCCGCGACACGACCAAACAGGTCACCTTCACCCTTTCCGCCACCGACGGCATGGCGCGGCGCGGCCGCATCGACACGCCGCGCGGTGACATCCAGACCCCGGCCTTCATGCCGGTGGGCACGGCCGGCACGGTCAAGGCGATGTATCCCGACCAGGTGCGCGAAACCGGCGCAGACATCGTCCTGGGCAATACCTATCACCTGATGCTGCGCCCCGGCGCCGAGCGCGTTGCGTCCCTGGGCGGCCTCCATGATTTCATGGACTGGCAGCGCCCCATTCTCACCGACAGTGGCGGCTTCCAGGTCATGTCCCTGGCCCAGCTACGCAAGCTGACCGAAAAGGGCGTGACCTTCCGCTCCCATATCGACGGCTCGTCCTACGAATTGACCCCCGAGCGTTCCATCGAGATTCAGACGCTGCTCGACAGCGACATCATCATGCAGCTCGACGAATGCCTGAAACTCCCCGCTGAGAAGAAGGAAATCGAGCGCGCCATGGAGCTTTCGCTCCGCTGGGCCGATCGCTCGAAAACCGCCTTCAACAACCAGCAGAACCGCGCCCTTTTCGGCATTGTCCAGGGCGGCGATGACCCGGAATTGCGTAACCGCTCGGCTGCGGGTCTCAAGTCCATCGGCTTTGATGGCTATGCCGTGGGTGGCCTTGCCGTGGGCGAGCCGCAGGAAGTCATGTTCCGCGTCCTGGGCGACATCACCCCCCAGCTGCCGGAGGACCGTCCGCGCTACCTGATGGGCGTCGGCAAGCCTGACGACATTCTGGGCGGCATCGAACGCGGCATCGACATGTTCGATTGCGTCCATCCCACCCGCGCCGGCCGTCATGGCCATGTCTATACGCGCTTCGGTGTCATCAACCTGAAAAATGCCCGGCATAGGGATGATCATCGTCCCATCGACGAGGCCTCGCCCAATCCAAATTGCCGGCGCTGGAGCCGGGCCTATCTGCACCATCTCGTTAAGACAGAAGAGATTTTGGGCGCGATGATCCTTTCCCAGATCAACCTGGCCTATTATCAAGAGCTGGTTCAGGGCTGCCGCGCGGCGATCGAAGCCGGCCGCATGAGCGATTTCGCAGCTGAAACGCGCGCGGCCTGGGCCGCAGGCGATCTTCCCACCCTCTGACGTTCACAAAAAGGTTCATTCCATGGCAAAGTCCGGACGCAAGGCCAGCTTCTCGAGCCTGAACAAGCATCGCAAGCGCCTCGAAGAGCAGCCCATGCGCGTGCAGTTCGCCGTGGACCCGAACCGCTTCAAGCGCTACTCGGCCGAGGGTGCTGGCATCCTGCTTGACTATTCCAAGAACCGCATCGACGAAGAAGTCATGGTCGCCCTGTTCGATCTGGCCCGCGCCGCCGGCGTCGAGGAACGCCGCGACCAGATGTGCGAAGGCGAGCATATCAACATCACCGAAGATCGCGCTGTCATGCACATGGCCCTGCGCTACCAGGGCGACAAGCCGGTGCCGGTCGACGGCAAGGACGTCATGCCCGACGTCCGCGGCGTGCTGGCCGCCATCGAGACCTATACCAATGCCGTCCGCTCCGGCGAAATCCGTGGTCATGGCGGCGCCCAGTTCACCGACGTGGTCAATATCGGCATCGGCGGCTCCGACCTTGGCCCGGCCATGGTCACCCTGGCGCTGGAACCCTATACCCGCGCCGACCTGCGCGCCCACTATGTCTCCAACGTCGATGGCGCCCATATCCACGACGTGCTGAAGCGCCTCGATGCCAAGACCACGCTGTTCATCGTCGCGTCCAAGACCTTCACCACCGACGAAACCATGACCAATGCCAATTCGGCACGCGACTGGATCGCCGACACGCTGGGCGAAGACGCCGTCCCCAACCACTTCGCCGCCGTTTCGACCAATATCCCGGCCTGCCAGAAATTCGGCATTCGCGAAGATCGCATCTTCGGCTTCTGGGACTGGGTTGGCGGCCGCTATTCGGTCTGGTCCGCCATCGGCCTGCCGATCGCTCTGGCTGTCGGCTATGACAATTTCGCCAAATTCCTCCAGGGCGCCGATGCCATGGACCGGCATTTCCTCTCGACCGAGCTCGAAAACAATCTGCCGGTCATCATGGCTTTGCTCGGCGTCTGGTATCGCAACGTCTGGGGTTTCTCGACCCATGCCGTGCTGCCCTATGACCAGCGCCTGTCCCGCTTTGCCGCCTATCTGCAGCAGCAGGACATGGAGTCCAATGGCAAGTCGGTGACACTGGCCGGCAAGCCGGTCGGCTGGTCCACCGGTCCCATCGTTTGGGGCGAGCCCGGCACCAATGGCCAGCATGCCTTCTACCAGTTGATCCATCAGGGCACCGACGTCATCCCGGCCGATTTCCTGATCGCCGCCCGCCCGCATGAATCGCTGCCGCCGCACCACGACAAGCTGGTCGCCAATGTCCTGGCCCAGTCCGAAGCGCTGATGCTGGGAAAATCCGAGGAAGAGGTCGTCGCCGAACTCAAGGCGCAGGGCATGGACAAGGCCCAGATCAAGGCCCTGACCCCGCACAAGGTCTTCCCCGGCAACCGTCCATCCAACACTCTGTTCTACCAGCAGCTGACGCCCGAGACGCTGGGCTCTCTGGTTGCGCTCTACGAGCACAAGGTCTTCACCCAGGGCGTCATCTGGGGCGTCAATTCCTACGACCAGTGGGGCGTCGAACTGGGCAAGCAGCTCGCCAAGGCGCTGCTACCCAAGGTCGAGGGCAAGGAGAGCGGCGAAGGCCACGACGCTTCCACCCAGGGCCTGCTTAACTACTACCTCGCCAACAAGGCCTGACACCGTGACGATTACGACCGAAGAACAGCTCGAAAAGCTCAAGGCCATTGGCCGCATCTGTGCCATCACCCGCGAAGCCATGGCCTCGGCCATGCGACCGGGCATGACCACGCTCGAGCTCGACGAGATCGGCGCCAGGTTGCTGGCCGAACATGGGGCGCAGTCTGCTCCCATCGTCACCTACAATTTCCCTGGCGCCACCTGCATTTCGGTCAATGAAGAGATCGCCCATGGCATTCCGGGCGACCGGGTGCTGCAGGAGGGCGATCTGGTCAATATCGACGTCTCGGCGGTCAAGGACGGCGTCTTCGCCGATTGCGGCTCATCTCACATCCTGGGCCAGGGCGACCCGCGCCTGGTCAATCTCTGCCGCGATGGCAAGAAGGCCATGTGGGCCGGCATCAATGCCGTCAAGGCCGGCGCACCGCTGGCCGATATCGGCAATGCCATCGGCAAATTCGCCAAGAAGGGCGGCTACACGCTGATCCGCAACCTCGCCAGCCACGGCGTGGGTAACAGCCTGCACGACGATCCCGGCGAAATCTCCACCTGGCCCGACAAGACCGAGCGCCGCCGCATGACCAACGGCCTGGTCTTCACCATCGAACCGTTTTTGTCGCTTGGTGGGAAAATGGCCGACCAGAAGTCCGACGACGACGAATGGACCCTCATCAGCCAGCCCAGCGCGCCTTGCGTGCAATACGAACACACCATCGTGGCAACACCGCGTGGTGCCGTCGTGGTGACATTGGCGGCCTGAGTCACTGCCTCCGGCGTCCGAATGTCCAAAAGCCCATCCAAATACTCGATGTCACCCCGGCCTTGAGCCGGGGCCTATCCCGAGATTTCACCACGGCCGCAAGGTGGTTGTGTTGAGCACTACGACCTTGCGGCCGCCCACACATCTCAAGATGGATCCCGGCTCAAGGCCGGGATGACACCGAGTGTGTGGTGAGTTTGGCGAGCATCAGTGGTTCGGTGGCCAGGGTCCTTTCGGCTGGGGACCAATAAGGTCCCACCATAGGTCTCGCCAGTTCGGATTTTCCGTCTCGATCAGTTCGTCCTTCCATGCACGGCTCCATTTCTTGAGCCGTTTTTCATGGTCAATGGCGTCGCGGATATCGCCAAACTCTCCGAACCAGACCAAATGCTTGCAACCATAGCGTTTGGTAAAACCTGGAATCGTGCCATCGCGATGTTCAGAGACACGACTAAGAAGATCGCTGGTCACGCCAATATAGAGCGTTCCACGCCGCCGATTGGCCATGATGTAAACCGCATAGTCGTGCGCCATCCGGCGAGACAAGCACGGGACTAGAAGGCCAGCAAGCTGTGTTCATTTCACCCTGCTCACCCCACCCCCGATGTCACCCCGGCCTTGAGCCGGGGCCCATCCCGAGATATCGCCACCACCGCAAGGTGTCAGCGATGATCACCACCACCTTGCGGCCGCCCACACATCTCAAGATCCCGGCTCAAGGCCGGGATGACACCGCGTATCGGGATGGGTTCGGGGCCCTTACAGCCAAACCAGCAGCATCGGCCCCATCACAATCATCGCGATCGCAACTGCGAAGCGCAGATTGCCCAGTGAGCGCAGGTTCTGGACGCTGAGAAAGCTCGACAGCACTAGGAAAGCGACGAGCGCCACGGCCGTTGGTGTCAGCGGTCCGAGCGTGAAGGCCGTGCCTTCGGTCAGTTGCAGATAGACCATATGCCCGCCGATGAAGCCGAGCAGAGCGGTGATCACCACGGCCACGGCCTTAGACGCGATCAGCAGCGCCATGTCCAGCGTGTTGAAATTCCCGATCAGCGCCAGGCCCACTGCCGTCACATGGGCGGCGGCCAGGGTGCTGAAGATCTGGCTTCCGGCCAGCAGCGGCACCATTTCCGGCGGCGCTGCCAGTGGTAGGCTTCCCACCATCGGCAGGTTGGCGCCATAGGTCGCCAGCAGCAGGATGACATAGAGCATGGTCAGCGTGCCGGCCGCAAACAGCAGCGCCACGACGGCCAATACCTTGAGCAGATCGGAAAAGTCCTGGGACACGGTCGAACCTGAAGTGAAATGACGCTGCGCAAGCCGGCGTCATCGGCGCCGGTCAGCCCTCATCTATTGCCTGACTCGCCCGCGCGACGGAAGCACCGCAGGCAAATCACCAGCAATCTTGCAGCATGCTGGCAGCATTCTGCCGTTCAGAATGCGTTCATCTTCGCTGCTAATACTTGATAATGATCGTACGCCGTGTATTAGCTGGATGCCTCCTCATGGGCCTGAAATGACCAAGCATGTCGACATTGCTCCTCTTCAGGTCACCCGAAACAAGCGGGGCGGCAGCCGGCGGGTGACCATGACCGACGTGGCGCGCGAAGCGGGATGCTCGCAGGCGACCGTCAGTTTCGCACTGAATCATGCCCCGGGGATAAAATTATCTTCGGAGACGCGGCAGCGGGTGTTCGAGGCTGCGCGCCGCCTGGGTTATGTGGTTTCACCCTCGACGACGGTCCCCAGCGTTGCCGGGCGACGCATCGGTTTCATTGCCGATCAGCTGGCGACCAGTCCCGAGGCCATGGTGGCGATCGAGGGCCTGACCCAGGCGTCGAAGCCCGCTGGTGACATGGTGCTGGTGGCGCAGACACACAATGATGCCGAGCTTGAGGCGGGGCTGATCCGCTCCTTCGTCGAACAGGGCGTTTCGGCCTTGGTCTACATGACCATTTTTACCCGCGAGGTGGAGCTGCCGCAGGCTCTGCGCGGGCTCGATATTCCGGTGCTGCTGCTCAATTGCTATACGCCCGACCAGGGATTTCCGGCGGTCGTGCCCAGCGAGATTGCCGGTGGCCAGCGCAGCACGCGACACCTGATCGAAAAGGGCCATCGGCGGATCGCCACCATCACCGGCGAAATCTGGATGGAGGCGGCGCAGGATCGGCTCAAGGGCTATCGCCGCGCCCTGGCCACGGCCGACATTCCCTTCGATCCGGCGCTGGTGATGGAAGGCGACTGGTCCGCCAGCGCCGGCTATGACGCCACGCGCAAACTGCTGGCGCTGGGCGAGCCGCCCACGGCCATCTTCTGCCAGAACGATCGGACGGCCATCGGCTGTTACGAAGCGCTCAAGGAAGCGGGCCTCCACATCCCGCGCGACATGTCGGTGGTGGGCTTTGACGACGAGGAAATCTCGCGCCATCTCCATCCGCGCCTGACCACATCCATCCTGCCGCATCGGGCCATGGGACACTGGATTGTCGAGCAGATCGACGAGCTGGACATCGGGGCAGGGCGCTTCCCGCTGGTCAAGCTCGAATGCCCGCTGATCGAGCGGGATTCCGTCGCCTTGCCGCGTGAAAAGCCTCAGCTTTTGGGCTGAGACACCGAGGCGCGCTCGATCAATTCGCATTCCACCTTGAGCTTTTGCAGCCGCTCGTCCTGGTCGGCCTGGCTATAGCTGTCGAGCAGTTCGGCCACCGCCCAGCGCGCCATTTCATCATGCGGCAACACCATGGTGGACAGCGGCGGATCCATATTGGCCGACAGGTCTTCATTGTCGAAGCCGATGATCGACAGATCGCCTGGAATGGCGAGGCCGAGCTTGCGCGCCACCTCATAGCAACCAATCGCCATGCGGTCGTTGAAGCAGAAGATGGCCGTCGGTGGATTGGGCAGCGTGAGCAGCGCCTTGGCGCGGTCGCGTCCGGCGCGAATGGTCCAGCCACCTTGCTGCACCAGCGCCTCGTCGATTGCGACGCCCGCTTCGGCCATGGCTTGGCGAAAGCCCTTCTCGCGATCGACCGCCGCGTCGACGAAATACTCGCCCGCCATATGGGCGATTCGGGTGTGCCCGGCGCGCAGCAGGGTCTGCGTCGCGACATAGCCGCCAACAATGTCGCCCGGCACGACGGACGGATAGCGCAGCTTGCGCTCGTAGCAATTGAGCAGCACCACGGGCAGTTCGGAAAATGCTTCAGGCACAGTCACTTGCCGCGTCATCAGCGAGGCATAGATGATGCCGATGGTCTTTTGCCCGACCAGCAGGTCGATCGCCGCCTGTTCCAGCGCCGGATCGCCGCGCGTGCAGAACATGGCAACGGTTACCTCCTGCAGCGCCGCCTCGTCGCGGGCGCCTTCGATGAAATCGGCGGCAAAGGGCGTGGTCGAGACTTCGTCGAGGAACAGGCCGATCACCCGCTTGCGCCCCTCGGGCACCGGATGCGCCTTGCCGCGGCGATAGCCGAGGGTTTCAGCGGCCTCGAGCACGCGTCGCCGCGTCGCCTTGGAGACGCGCGCATTGGGCACGCCATTGAGCACCAGCGAAACGGTGGCCTGCGATACGCCGGCCAGCTCGGCGACATCGACCATGGTGGCGCGTTTTTCCATGCTTTCTCCCAGTCACCGCACATTCGATCGGCAGCCACCTTTGGCTCCAAATCGCTAGCAGACTGTTAGCATTTCGCGCATCGATACGTGACCCCTTGCCAAGCGCTTCGCCCTGCGTCATCTTGATAAATATATAACTAATAAATCCGAGGGTGGAGATGGGTTCGATTAGCGCGGCATCGCGTCAACGCGTATCGCTGGACGGCGTCTGGCAGTTCCGTCACGAGGAGGGCCCCTGGCGCGAGGCCAATGTCCCGCAGCCATGGCAGGCCGAATTCCCCGATCTGGTCGATAGCGCCGGCAAGGCCGTCTACAAGCGCAGCTTCGCGCTGCCGCAGGATTGGGCTGGCCGCGAAGTGGCCATCCAGTTCGGTGCCGTCAGCTACCATTCCGAGGTGCTGCTCAATGGCGCGGTGATCGGTCACCATGAGGGCGCCTATTTGCCCTTTGAGATCGTCCTGCCTGCCGATACGCTCAAACCCGACAACGAGATCGAAGTCCGCGTCACCGTGCCGACGGCCGACCATCGCGCCTATCCCGAATTCCCCTTCGGCGAAGTGCCGCATGGCAAGATGAGCTGGTATGGCCGCATCGGTGGCCTCTGGCAGTCCGTGACGCTGGAAGCCCGCGACGCAGCCCATATCGAATCCGTGGTTGTCGAAGCCGACATGCACGGCATGGCCAAGGTCGAGCTCGCTCTTTCCGCCGCGGCCCAGGGCAAAACCGCTCAGCTGTCCATTCGCGACGCCAAGGGCAATGTCGTGGCCGAGGCCAGCGCCGGGCAGGGCACCACCACGCTCACCGTCACCGACGTCCAGCTCTGGTCGCCCGACGCGCCCAATCTCCACACTTTGATTGTCGACATCGGCAGCGACCAGCGCGTCGAGACCTTCGGCTTCCGCACCGTCGAAACCAAGGACGGCAAAATCCTGCTCAATGGCGCGCCGATCTACATGCGCGCCGCCCTCGACCAGGATTATTACCCCGAAGGCATCTATACCGCGCCGTCGCTGGAATTCCTCGAAGACCAGGCACGCAAGGCCAAGCATCTCGGCCTCAACACGCTTCGTTGCCACATCAAGGTGCCAGACCCGCGCTATTACGAAGTCGCCGATCGCCTGGGCCTGCTGGTCTGGACCGAGGTGCCCAACGTCAATCACTTCACTTCCGGCGCCGCGCGCCGCATGCGCGAAACGCTGATCGGCATCCTCAAGCGCGATCGCAACCATCCTTCCATTATCGCCTGGACCCTGATCAACGAGGACTGGGGCACGCGGCTGGTCGAAAATGCCGAGCATCGCCAGTGGCTCAAGGACAGCTATGACTGGCTGAAGGCCGAGGATCCGACGCGGCTTGTGGTCGACAATTCGGCCTGTTTCCCGAATTTCCACGTCAAGTCCGACCTCAACGACTACCACTATTACCGCTCGGTGCCCGAACGCCGCCAGGAATGGGACGACATCACCGAGCAATTCGCCAACAATGCCAAATGGACCTATTCGTCGCTTGGCGATGCCGAATGGCGCGGCGACGAACCGCTGATCGTCTCGGAATTCGGTGTCTGGGGCCTGCCGGATCCGAAAAAGCTCCGTGGCGAAGACGGGTCCGAACCACACTGGTTCGAAACCGGCGCGGCCTGGGGCGATGGCGTTGCCTTGCCGCATGGTGTCGAGGCGCGTTTTGCCGCGCTCGATCTCGACCGGACTTTCGGCAGTTTCGATGCCTTCATCGAGAATGTGCAGTGGTATCAGTTCATGAACCTGCGCTACCAGATCGAGGAAATGCGCCGCTATCCGTCAATCATGGGTTACGTGATTACGGAGCTGACCGACGTGCATTGGGAGGCCAATGGCCTGCTCGACATGGAGCGCAATCCGCGCATTTTCCATGACGTCTTTGCCCAGATCAACGCCGATACGGTGATCGTGTCCCGTCCCGCGCGATATGCTGCCTATGAGGGCGAAGCGCTCGATGTCGAGATCACCATCGCAACCGGTGGCAATTCCATTCCCGAAGGCGCCACCCTGCGCTGGTCGGGCGAAGTTTCGGGCTCCGTCGCCATTGCCGCGACCGGTCCCGTATCCAGCACCAGCCCGGGCACGCTCAAGCTCGACCTCCCGGCCAGCGGCGCGAGTCGTATGGTGAAGCTTGACTTCGTGCTCGAGGCTGGTGGCCAGACCCTGGCCCGCAACAGCCTGGACCTTTCGGTCTATGCCAAGCGCGACACGGGCAACCTGCCGACCATTTCCACCAAGGATGGCAAGCTCGCCGACTATGCGCGCGGCCTTGGCTATCAGGTGGTCGACAATGGCGACGTGCAGCTGCGCCATGCCGTCGATGGGGCCGATGCGGATGCGATGAATGCCGGCGCGCGCTTTGTGATCCTGGCCGACGGTTCGGCCGAGACCAACAAGAACCTGCGCACCGATATGCCGGATGGCGAGCTGCCTCACCGCAGCATCGTGGCCGACGACAAGCAGTTCCGCGCCAGCACCGAACAGCATCTGCCGGGAATCAACCTGGTCGAGCGCGATGGCACGATCTGGCGTGGCGACTGGATCGCCGGCTTCTCCTGGCTGCGTCGCCAGGGCCCCTTTGCCAACATTCCGGGCGGCCCGATCTTTGACCTGAGCTTCTCGGGTGTCGTGCCGCATCACCTCCTGACCGGCTTCCGCGTCTGGGAATATGGCAGCACGATCCACGCCGGCATTGTCGTCGGCTGGGTGCACAAGCCCGCAGCAATCCTCGTCGAAAAGCCGGTCGGCCGGGGCGGCGCGGTCGCCACCACCTTCCGTCTGCTCCGCGAAGCACCGGGCGCCGATCCCGTTGCGGCGGCCCTGTTCGACGCGGTCATTAAGACGGCAATCGAGCTACCTGTTGATCGCGATTAGCAAAAATGCGGTCAGGTGCAACGATGTGCTTGACTGCGCTGCTAATCTCCATTGAATTGTATTACTAATGAGTGGGGCGGCAGGAGGGCTGCCCTATCTGACACGTTGCCGGACGAGAGCCCGGCGGAGGAGAGCGAATGTCTGATATTGTCCTCACCGAGGTCAGCAAGTCTTATGGGCCGGTGAGCGTGCTCGACAATGTGTCGATGCACATCAAATCGGGCGAGTTCATCGTCTTCCTGGGCCCCTCGGGCTGCGGTAAGTCGACGCTGCTGCGCATGATTGCCGGCCTCGAAGAGGTCAACGGCGGCCAGATCCATATCGGCGACCAGCGCGTCGACCAATTGCCGCCCAACCAGCGTGGCGTGGCCATGGTGTTCCAGAATTATGCGCTCTACCCGCATATGACGGTGCGCGACAACATGAGCTTTGGCCTGCAGAATGTCGGCACCGCCAAGGCCGAAATCACCCGCCGCGTCGAGGATGCTGCGCGCATGCTGGAGATCGGGCCGCTGCTCGATCGCAAGCCGGCCCAGCTCTCGGGTGGCCAGCGCCAGCGCGTGGCCATTGGCCGGGCGATCGTCCGCGATCCCAAGGCTTTCCTGCTCGACGAGCCGCTCTCCAATCTCGACGCAGGCCTGCGCGTCCGCACCCGCCTTGAGCTGGCGCAACTGCACAATCGAATCAAGGCCACGATGATTTTCGTGACCCACGACCAAACCGAGGCCATGACGCTGGCGACCCGCATCGTGGTGATGAACAATCGCCAGATCGAGCAGATCGGCACGCCGATGGACGTCTATACCCGCCCGGCAACCAAATTCGTCGCCAGCTTCGTTGGCTCGCCGGCGATGAACTTCATTCCGGTCACCGGGGTGTCTGATACCAACGGTAATGCCACGGTGACCTTCGCCGGTCAGAAGCCGGTGCAGACCACTGTCGGTTTTGCCCAATTGCCGAAGGGTCAGCTGACCTTCGGTATTCGCGCCGAAGCCGCCCGCATCGCGCGGGACGGGCAGGGGATCGATGGCACGGCCGACGTCATCGAGCGCCTGGGCGAGCGGACGCTGGTCTATGTGAAGCTCTCCGACGGTACCGTGATGGTGGCCGAGGACGAGGGCATCAGCCACATCAATCCGGGCGATGCGGTCCATGTTGCCCTCGATGGCAATGCCGCGATCCTCTTTGACGAGGCAGGAAAGGCTTATCACAGCGCGGTCTGAGGAGGCCGCACTGGGAAGGGGGCCGTAGTGGCCCCGAGAAATGCAGAGCTGCGATCCGCAGCGTCTGATCATGGCGCAGCCCGCATCGCCAGCGGGCAGCAATGCCGGAGGAACGGCGTTGGGGCTGCGGCCCCAGGGAGGAAATGACGTGAACAAGTTTCTGAAGATTGGTCTTCTGTCGACGACGGCTGCCCTGCTGTCCTTCGGCGTGGCACATGCCCAGGAAGATGTGGTGTGGTGGGACTTCCTCAGCGGCGGCGACGGCGTCCGCATGAAGGCTCTCATCGAGCAGTTCAACACCGAACACGCCGGTGAAATCACCATCCAGCCGACGACGCTGGAATGGGGCACCCCCTTCTACACCAAGGTTCAGACCTCGGCCGCCATCGGCGAAGGTCCGGACGTGATGACCTATCACCTGTCGCGCGTGCCACTTGGCGTGGAATCGGGCGCCCTGGCCCCCATCTCGGCCGAAGACCTGGCCAGCGTCGACCTCAGCGGCGACGTCTTTGCCCCGGCCAACTGGGAAGCCGGCCAGAGCGATGGCCAGCAGTATGCCGTGCCCTTCGATATCCATTCGATCATTCTCTACTACAACAAGGACAAGCTGGCCGAAGCCGGTCTCCTCGGCGATGATGGCCTGCCGACCGGCCTCGATGGCTCGGAAAACTTCACCGCTGCCCTCGAAACGCTCAAGGCCGCGGGCCTTGAATATCCGCTGTCGCTGCAGACCTCGGGCGACGGCACCCCATGGCGCGTCTTCTACTCGCTGTTCGGCCAGCAGGACGGCGTGTTCCTCGGCGAAGACGGCACCTTCTTCCCCGAAGAAAGCATTCCCAAGGCCGTCGCTGCAGTGCAGGTCATGGCCGACTGGGTTGCGGGCGGCTATGCGCCGGGCCTGACCGAATATGAAGGCTCGATCGCCATGTTCACCTCGGGTGAATCGGCGCTCCACATCAATGGCGTGTGGGAAGTCCCCACCATGACCGACCTGGCCGCCAAGGGCGAACTAGGCTTTGAATGGGGCGCCATTGCCCTGCCGACCTTCTTTGATCACCCGGCCACCTGGGCTGACTCGCATGGCTTTGCCATCCCGAACAATGTCGGCAAGGAAATGACCCCGGAAAAGAAGGCCGCCGTGCTCGAAGTCATCTCCTGGATGAACAAGAACTCGCTGGCCTGGGCCAATGCCGGCCATATCCCGGCCTATGCACCGGTTCGCGACAGCGAAGAGTTCAAGACCATGCAGCCCAACGCCACCTATTCGGTGCTGGCTGATACCGCGGTCTTTGATCCCAAGTCGCCGCTCGCTGGCGTGGCTTCGCCCGTCTATGACGCCGTTGCCAACTACATCAGCCCGGCCATGAATGCCGAAATGGACCCGCAGGAAGCCATCGAAGAGATGAAGGCCGACCTGCAGGACCAGGCCGAGTAATCCGTCCACGACACCAAGGTCCGGCGGCATCGCGTCGCCGGACCCCTTCTTGAGGCCGGAGCACCATGATCAGGAACCGCCGCGGCGAAATCACCGTCGCCTATATTTTCATTCTACCCTTTGTGCTGACCTATGGCGTGCTGTTCCTGTGGCCGACGGTGCAGATGGTGTTGCTCAGCTTTACCGATGCGCCCCTGATCGGGCCCGGCAAATGGGTTGGTCTCGAAAACTACATCGACATGCTCGATGACCGCCGGTTCTGGACCTCGGTGCGCAACACGGCCTATTTCGTGGCGCTGACCGTGGTGCCCAATACGCTGATTGGCCTCGCCATCGCCATGATGGTGTCGCGCCTCAAGGGCTGGCAGCAGAGCATGATCCTGGCCATGTTCTTCCTGCCCTATATCCTGCCGGTTTCGGTCGTCTATCGCATCTGGAACTGGATGTTCAATCTCCAGTTCGGCATCATGCAGTACCCGATCACCGCCATTTTCGGGAAGCCGACTCCGGTCTTCCGCACGCAGTGGATGTTCATGCCGGCCGTGGCCTTCGTCACCATCTGGTGGACCTGCGGCTTCAATATCCTGCTGTTCCTGGCCGGGCTGCGCTCGATCTCGACCGACATCTACGAGGCAGCTTCCCTCGACAATGCCAGCCGCTGGACCACCTTCCGCCGCATCACCTGGCCGCTGATCTGGCCGGTGACCGCGCTGGTGCTGACCATCCAGCTGATCCTGCAGCTGAAAATCTTCGACCAGGTCTATCTCTTCGTGCAGGGTGGCCGGCCCGACCCGTCCATGGTGCTGGTGCAGTATATCTACACCAACGCCTTCCAGAAGAATGATGGTGGCTTTGCCGCCGCCATCGCCGTGACGCTCTTCGTCATCGTCGTCATCTTCTCGGTCCTTCAATTCCAGCTGCTGCGTGCCCGAGGTGAGAAATGAGCGCCGTCGAAAGCCAGAACCCCGAACTGACCGCAGCCAGGGCCGCCACCCGGAGCCGCACCATCAAGCGGATCGACATCGGCGCGCTGATCCTGACGCTGGTTACCGTCATCTGCGCCGTGCTCTGGGCCTTCCCGATCTATTGGGGCGTCATCACCTCGCTGAAACCCGAGTCGCAGGTCATTTCCAAGACGATCGAGTTCCTGCCGCGCACCTGGACCTTCGAGGCCTACTGGCACGTGCTGGTCAACACCATGATCGGCCGCTGGTACATCAACTCGCTGGTGACGTCGGTCGGCGTGACGGTGCTGACGCTGGTTACCAGCGCGCTCACCGCCTATGCCCTGTCGCAGCTGCGTTTCCCCGGCCGCAATGTCATCTGGTACATGATCCTTGCCAGTTTCATGGTCCCGATCTCGGCGCTGATCATCAACCACTATGTGCTGATGGCGCAGTTCTCGCTGATCAACTCCTGGTTTGGCGTCATCCTGCCCCAGCTGCTCCATCCGGTGGTGATCATCGTCTACAAGAACTTCTTCGACTCTGTGCCCAAGGAATATCGCGAAGCCGCCAAGATGGACTCGGCCAGCGAATGGCGCATCTTCTCGCGCATCTACCTGCCGATGAACTGGGGCGTCACCACCGCGCTTGCCATCGTCACCTTCATCGGCGCCTGGAACAACTTCATGTGGCCGTTCCTGGCCGTCTCCAAGCCCGAGATGATGAATGTCGCCGTGGGCATCACCCAGGTCAACGACGCCTTCGGCGTGCAATATGCCCGCGAACTGGCCGGCGCCATCATGGCGGCATTGCTGGTTGCCGTGCTCTACCTGATCTTCCAGAAGCGCGTCACCCAGGCCATCATGCTCTCGGCCGGCGTGAAGGGCTGATCAGCGGCTGACAGCAAAAAGGGGCGAGCGGATCATCTCCGCTCGCCCCCTTGTTTGTAACCGCCCGATTACTGGAAAGCCGTCTCGGCAAAGCTGCGGAGCTTGCGCGAATGCAGCCGCTCGGCCGGTTGATCGCGCAGGATCTCCATGGCCCGCAGCCCGATCTGCAGGTGGCGATTGACCTGCGTGCGATAGAAGTCCGAGGCCATGCCGGGGAGCTTCAGCTCGCCATGCAGCGGCTTGTCGGAAACGCAGAGCAGGGTGCCATAAGGCACGCGGAAGCGGAAACCATTGGCAGCAATCGTCGCCGATTCCATGTCCAGCGCCACGGCGCGCGACTGGCTGAGCTGGCGCGTGATCTCGGTCTGGTCGCGCAGCTCCCAGTTGCGATTGTCAAAGCTCGCCACCGTTCCGGTGCGCATGATCTTCTTGGTCTCGACGCCTTCTGTGTCGGTGATTTCATGCACCGCTTGTTCCAGCGCCACCTGGATTTCGGCCAGCGCCGGGATCGGCACGGAGAGGGGGAGATCGGCGTCAAGCACATGGTCCTCGCGCACATAGGCATGGGCCAGCACATAGTCGCCCAATTCCTGCGAATTGCGCAGGCCCGCGCAATGGCCGAGCATGATCCAGGCATGCGGACGCAGCACGGCGATATGGTCGGTGATCGTCTTGGCATTGGACGGACCGACGCCGATATTGACCATGGTGATGCCGCGACCCCGGTCAGCCGTCAGGTGATAGGCCGGCATCTGCGGCGCGCGCACCGGCGCCGTCCCGGCGACATTTCCGCCCCGCAGCGCATTGTCGGTCACGACATTGCCCGGCTCGATGAAGCTCTCGTAATGGGGATGGCCGTCGGCCATGTACTGCTTGGCGATGCGGCAGAACTCGTCGATGTAGAAGGCGTAGTTGGTGAAGATCACGAAATTCTGGAAATGGCTCGGATCGGTGCCAGAATAATGGCTGAGCCGGAACAGCGAATAGTCGACGCGCGGCGCCGTGAAGGCCGATAGCGGGTAGGGTCCGCCCTTGGGCGGCACGAACGTGCCATTGGCGATCTCGTCGTCGGTATTGCCGAGGTCTGGCGCATCGAACATGTCGCGCAGCGGAATGTTGAGCGCATTCAGCGCCTCGCCATCGATCCGCTCATTGGGCCGCACGGCGAAATGCAGCGGGATCGGGGTGTCCGACTCGGTGATGTCGATCGTGCCGCCATGATTTTTCAGGATGACGGTGAACTGCTCCTGGAAATAGGTGCGGAACAGCTCGGGCGCAGTCACCGTGGTGCGATAGAGGCCGGGGGTATGGAGGAACCCATAGGGCAGGGTGCTCTCTGTCTTGGAATAGCTGGTGGAGCGCACTTCCACCTGAGGGTAGCAGGCCCGCACCCGCCCCGCCGGCACCACGCCCTTGGCCAAGGATTCGAGATGCCCACGGATAAAGCCGGTATTGCGATGATAGAGCTCCGCCAGATAGTCCCAGGCCTTCTCGGGATCGGTGAAGCTCTGTTTTTCGAGGCGTGGCGGGCTGATCGTGGTCATCTTTGCTCTTTCATCTCGCGGGCCCCGGATTGAGCCTGCGTCTTCGTCGGAATCGCGCTGCATTGGGTTGCAGCGTCTATCCATCTCAAATGACAGCTTAGCGGCAGGCCATCAACAAAGCGCTGCCAACCATCGCGAATTTCACATCGGTGTGAGCGCGCCTTTTCTTGCCGCAATTGGCCACCATCTCTTGTGCAAGTTCACTGGAACGGCAAGCGACCCATGCACCGGTGAATGAGCAATGCTGCGCCCGGCCGCTTGTCCCCCAAGCCCTCAACAGCGCGGTTGGCCGGCATGCGCAAGGCCCGTAATGGTAGCAATACTGTTACGGGCCTTTTGATTTTGAGAAGGGTGTTCGGCAATGGCCTGTTGGGGAGACAACTTGCGTCGCTCCAGCCTATTCCGCGGGGATGCCATCCGTAGCGTCGGGGACCTTGGCGACAAGCGAAATTTTGAATCCCAAGGCGCTTGCCACCTTGGCGATTGTGCCAAGTTCGGGATTACCTTCGCCACTCAAGGCGCGGTAGAGTGCAGCTCGGCCCAAGCCTGTTTCCCGGGAGAGATCGGTCATGCCGCGCGCCCTGGCCACAACACCAAGAGCACGGGCGATCAATTGGGGATCGCCGTCTTCACTCGCCATAGTGAGATATTCGACAATCGCCTCTTCGGAATCGAGAAGTTCTGCCGAGTCATATTCGAATGTCTCAAGGGTCATATGTCTCATTCCTTCCACTGCCTTGCTAGCCGCTTAGCACGGTCGATATCCTGCTTCTGGCTGGACTTGTCCCCGCCGCACAACAGGACAATGACCACAGCGCCATCGCGGATGAAATAGACCCGGTATCCCGGACCATGGTCGATACGAAGTTCGCTTACACCGTCCCCAACCGGCTTGACGTCACCGGGATTGCCGATAGCAAGCCGGTCAATTCGCAGCGCGATCCGCGCTTTGGTACGGGCGCCCCGCAACCTGGCTATCCACTCGATGAACTCGCGGGTGCGGCGGATGGTGAGCATGTTGTAGTGTAACCCATGGGGGACAAAATTACCAGATGCTCTGCGGGCGGCCGCCCATCTCATTTGGCTGCATCCAAGTCCCCAAAACCATGGACGGATCACCCTGCATCCCTTATGTCACCCCCATCACCACATCATCAGATCGGGGCCGACATGAGTACAAAAATCATCGACGGAAAAGGCTTCGCCGAGGGGCTTCGTGGTCGCATCAAGGGCCATGTGGAGCGCCTCCAGTCCGAGCATGGCATCACCCCCGGCCTTGCCGTGGTGATTGTCGGCCATGATCCCGGCAGCCAGGTCTATGTGGCGCAAAAGGCCAAGCAGACCGTCGAAATGGGCATGCACTCTGAAAAGTATGAACTGCCCGAGGATACGAGCGAAGCCGAGGTGCTGGCGCTGGTTGAAAAGCTCAATGCCGATCCGGCCATCCACGGCATTCTGGTGCAGCTGCCGGTGCCCAAGCAGATCGATCCGCTCAAGATCATCAACACGATCGACCCCTCCAAGGACGTTGATTGCTTTACCCCTGCCAGCGTCGGCAAACTGGCCATCGGCCTGCCGGGCCCGGTGTCCTGCACGCCGCTCGGCTGCCTGATGCTGCTGCGTGACGCGCTGGGCGATCTCTCCGGTCTCCATGCCGTGGTCGTTGGTCGCTCCAACCTCGTCGGCAAGCCGATTGCCCAGCTGCTGTTGCGCGAGAACTGCACCGTCACCATGGCCCATTCCCGTACCCAGGACCTGCCCGGCATCGTTCGCCAGGCCGATATCGTCATCGCCGCGGTCGGTCGTCCCGAAATGATCAAGGGCGACTGGATCAAGCCGGGTGCCACGGTCATCGACGTCGGCATCAACCGCATCGACGCGCCCGAGCGCGGTCCGGGCAAGACGCGCCTGCTGGGCGACGTGGATTTCAAGCAAGTTGCCGAAGTCGCCGGTGCCATCACGCCCGTTCCCGGTGGCGTCGGCCCGATGACCATCGCCTGCCTTCTTGCCAATACGGTCACCACGGCCTCGCTGATCAACGGCCTCGTGCCGCCGAGCGACCTCACCGCATGAGCGTCGACAGTCACGATCCAGGCGGCAAGGTCCGCCTGGCCCTGATGCCGGGCGTCAAGGGCGACGCGACCTTCAGCGACGATGGCAAATATCGCCAGCTGATGCGGCGCTGGTCGGGCGATAGCTTTCCCGACCGCTACGTCCTCTTCATCGGCATGAACCCGTCGACGGCCGACGCCACGGTCAATGACCCGACCTGCGCCCGCGAATGGACCTTCGCCAACCGCGAAGGCTACGCCGCCATGGTCAAGGCCAATGTTGGCGACTATCGCGCCACCGATCCGAAAATGCTTCTCGCGCCGGGTGTCGTGGCCGTGTCGGACGCCAATATTCCGGCCATCCGCAAAGCGGCGGCAGGTGCTGATTTCGTCGTCCTCTGCCACGGCAAGCTCAACAAGGCGCTGGCGCCGGCAGGTCGGGAGCTTGTGGCGGCGCTGCGGGCCGATGGCGTCGATCTCTGGTGTTTCGGCACCAATGCCGATGGCTCGCCCAAGCATCCGCTCTATCTGCGCGCCGATACCCCGCTCAGGCGTTTCGAGACGGCCTGAAGGCCGGTTCCGATCAATTCTTGCGGTGCGACAATCTCTTGTCTGCCATTTTCTCGCCCGGATAATGTAATGTTAGGGATGTCGCCCCTAACTACGGCGATCAGATTCCCGAGGTAGTTTGTTGACGTTTCGTGTGTCCCTTGCCGTTGTCGCCCTTGTCGCAACCATGGCGTCCGCCCATGGCCAGGATCAGGCCGCGAACTTTGATTCCACCACGCCCTGGTGGCTGGAGGACAGCAATGTGTTTGTCTTCGGGGGCCTGTTCAGCTCGGAATCGGTTGGCGAAACCTTCAACGTCATCGGCACCGACTATCAGAACGCCTATATCCTGGGCGGCGGCGTACAGAAATTCGTCTATGGCCAGGACAATGGCCTCAAACTCGGCATCGAGGCCGGCGCCTCGCTGCGCAAGGGGCCCGATGTGTCGGGCGAAGTCTGGGCGGGTGCGGTGATCCGTGCCGATGGTTTCGTGCACAACGACACCGTCAAGGTTTCAGCCAGCGTCACCGGTGGCTTTTCCGCGACCTCATCGCCGCTTGATGTGGAGATCGATCGCGAGATTTCGCGTGGCGGCGGTGACAGCAGTTTCCTGTTCTACATGGCGCCGGAATTGAGCCTGTCGTTCAATTCCAATCCCAATGTGGAAATCTTCTATCGCCTGCAGCATCGCTCGGGCGGCTGGGAAACCCTGGGCGGCATGGGCGAAGGCTCCAACGCCAATACGGTCGGCCTGCGTTACCACTTCTGAGGCACTAGCCTGCCAGATAGAACCGCCGCGCGACCGTATGGTCACGCAGAGCCTGCGCCGGCAATCGGCCGGTCAGCGCGTCCACGACCTTGCTGTGGTCGGCGACGGCGCTGGCATCGACCACCACCTTGCTAAAAGCTGGGCGAAGACCCTGCCTGGCGCCTTCCAGCAGATTGAACAGCTGCGCCCGCACATCGAGCTGCGCCGCGCAGGCAACGCAGGATGTTCCGTCGGCATGACCATGCCCGCTATTGGCGGGCAGGCGGAGCAGGGCTGTATCCCCGTCGAGCGGCACAAGCTGGCCAGGCTCGGTGATCAGCGTCACGGGGATGGGATCGAGCTTTATGTTCAAGAGGATACCCCCACCTAACCTCCCCCTGATAGGGGGAGGGATCAGATCGAGTTCGGGGCACCATCTCGCCTAATCCACCGCGCAGTCCCTCCCCCTATAAGGGGGAGGTTAGGTGGGGGTACCCAGCAAAAAACTCTACTCCGCCGCCACGATCGCCGGGCCCGGAATATAGTTGAGGATCGGCCCCAGCCAGCGTTCCACTTCTGCCACCGGCATATTCTTGCGCTCGGCATAGTCGACCACCTGATCGCGCTCGACCTTGGCCACGCCGAAATAATAGCTTTCCGGGTGGCTGAAATAGAGGCCGGACACCGATGAGCCGGGCCACATGGCATAGCTCTCGGTCAGGGTGACGCCGGCGTTTTTCTCGGCATCGAGCAGGCGGAACAGCGTGGTCTTTTCCGTATGGTCGGGCTGGGCGGGATAGCCTGGCGCCGGACGGATGCCCTGGTAGGGTTCGCCAGCCAGCTCGTCCGGGCCAAAAGTCTCGTCGGCGCCATAGCCCCAGTATTCCTTGCGGACCCGCTGGTGCATCTGTTCGGCATACGCCTCGGCAAAACGGTCGGCCAGGGCTTTCACCAGAATGGACGAGTAATCGTCATTCTGCGCCTCGAACCTTTCGGCGATTGCCACTTCCTCGAGCCCCGCCGTCACGACGAAGGCACCCATATAGTCGGGCGTGCCGGCCGGCGCGACGAAGTCGCTCAGCGCCATATGCGCCTTGCCATCGCGCTTGCTGAGCTGCTGGCGCAGCGTGAAGAGTTTGGCGATCTCCTCGTCGCGGCCCTCATTGGTGTAAAGCGCGATATCATCGCCCACCTGATTGGCTGGCCAGAAACCCACGACGCCACGTGGCTTGAACCACTTTTCGTCCACGATCTGCTTCAGCATCTTCTGCGCATCGGCCCAGAGCTGGCGCGCGGCCTCACCCTGGCGCTCGTCTTCGAGGATCGCCGGATAGCGGCCCTTGAGCTCCCAGGTCTGGAAGAAGGGCGTCCAGTCGATATACTTGGCCAGCTCGGCCAGATCGACGTCGTCGAACACTTTCGTGCCCAGAAAGCTCGGCTTGGGTGGCGTGTAGCCGGTCCAGTCGGGCTTGAAGCTATTGGCGCGAGCATCGGCCAGCGGCACGCGCTTCTTCTCGGCTTCGGCGCGTTCATGCGCTGCCGCAGCCTTGGCATATTCGGCACGAATGTCGGCGATGAAGCTGACCTTGCTGTCTTTCGAGAGCAGGCTCCCCACCACGCCGACGGCGCGGCTGGCGTCGTTCACATGCACGGCCTGGCCGGCATTGTAGCGCGGATGGATCTTCACCGCCGTATGCACGCGGCTGGTCGTCGCCCCGCCGATCAGCAGCGGAATGTCGAAACCTTCGCGCTCCATTTCCGCGGCCACATGCACCATTTCGTCCAGTGACGGCGTGATCAGGCCCGAGAGCCCGATGATGTCGACATTCTCGGTCTTGGCGACCTCGAGAATCTTCGCCGTCGGCACCATCACGCCCAGATCGATGATCTCGTAATTGTTGCAGGAGAGGACCACGCCGACGATGTTCTTGCCGATATCGTGCACGTCGCCCTTGACCGTCGCCATCAGCACCTTGCCGGCGCTCTGGCGGCCGGTGGCATTGCCGTCGGCATTCTTCTCGGCTTCCATATAGGGCAGCAGCAGCGCCACGGCCTGCTTCATCACACGGGCCGATTTCACCACCTGCGGCAAGAACATCTTGCCCGAGCCGAACAGGTCGCCAACGATCGACATGCCGCTCATCAGCGGTCCCTCGATCACATGCAGCGGACGCGGCAATTTCTGGCGCGCTTCTTCGGTATCGGCGTCGATATATTCGGTGATGCCGTTGACCAGTGCATGGGCGATGCGGTCTTCCACCGACTTTTCGCGCCAGCTCAGGTCCTTGGCCGCCGCTTCCTTGCCGGCCGTGCCGCGATAGCGTTCGGCCAGCGCCAGCAGACGATCGGTCGCCTCCGGGTTACGGTTGAGGATCACGTCCTCGCAGGCGTCGCGCAGCTCCGGATCGATGCTTTCATAGACCGCCAGCTGCCCGGCATTGACGATGCCCATGTCCATGCCATTCTGGATGGCATAGTACAGAAATACCGCATGCATGGCCTCGCGCACCGGCTCATTGCCGCGGAACGAGAAGCTCAGGTTCGAGATACCGCCCGAAATATGCACGTGGGGCAGGGTGGCGACGATTTCCTTGGTCGCGCCAATGAAGTCATTGCCGTAATTATTGTGCTCTTCAATGCCCGTCGCCACCGCGAAGACGTTGGGATCGAACACGATATCTTCCGGCGGAAAGCCGACTTCTTCGGTGAGAAGCTTGTAGGCCCGCGTACAGATTTCCACCTTGCGCGCCTGCGTGTCGGCCTGGCCCTTTTCGTCGAAGGCCATGACCACGACGGCCGCGCCATAGGCGCGCACGAGGCGGGCGTGGTGCAGGAACTGCTCCTCGCCTTCCTTCATCGAGATGGAATTGACCAGCGCCTTGCCCTGCACGCATTTGAGGCCGGCCTCGATCACGTCCCACTTGGACGAGTCGATCATCAGCGGCACCTTGGCGATGTCGGGTTCGGCGGCCAGCAGGTTGAGGAACTCGATCATCACCTGCTTACTGTCGATCAGGCCCTCATCCATGTTGATGTCGATAACCTGCGCGCCATTGGCCACCTGGTCGCGCGCAACATCGAGCGCCGCGGTATAGTCGCCGGCTGTGATCAGCTTGCGGAAGCGGGCAGAGCCGGTAACGTTGGTACGCTCGCCCACATTGACGAAAGGAATGTCCTTGGTCAGCGTGAAGGGCTCCAGCCCGGCCAGCCGCAGGAAGGGCTCGGCTTCCGGCACTTCGCGCGGCGGATATTTGCTGACCGCCTTGGCGATGGCCGCAATATGGTCCGGCGTGGAGCCGCAGCAGCCGCCCACGATATTGAGATAGCCAGCCTGTGCGAAGCCTTCGACCTGCTCGGCCATATAGTCCGGGCTCTCGTCATACTGGCCGAAAGCATTGGGCAGGCCAGCATTGGGATAGGCGCAGATATAGGTGTCGGCGACGTCGCTGAGCTCGCCAAGATGGGCGCGCATGGCATTGGCACCCAGCGCGCAGTTCAGCCCGATGGTCAGCGGATTGGCGTGGCGCACCGAATACCAGAAGGCGGTCGGCGTCTGGCCGGACAGGGTGCGGCCGGAGAGATCGGTGATCGTGCCCGAAATCATGATCGGCACGTCGATACCGCGTGCCTCGAACAGCCGCTGGGCGGCAAAGATGCCGGCCTTGGTGTTGAGCGTATCGGTAATGGTTTCGAACAGCAGCAGGTCGGCGCCCGCATCGACCAGGCCTTCGATGGCCTCGCCATAGGCTTCCACCAGCTGATCAAAGGTGATCGAGCGGAAACCGGGACTGGTTACGTCCGTTGACATGGACGAGGTCTTGTTGGTCGGCCCGATCGCGCCAGCCACGAAGCGGCGGCGGCCGTCGGTCTGCTCGGCGCGCAGCGCGGCACGGCGGGCAACCACCACGCCCTGATAGTTGATGTCATAGACCGCGCTCTCGCAGGCATAATCAGCCTGGGCCACCGAGGTGGCGGAGAAGGTATTGGTCTCGGCGATATCGGCCCCAGCAATGAAATACTGGTAGTGGATATCCTCGATGATCTGCGGCTCGGTGATCACCAGCAGGTCATTGTTGCCCTGCAGCGGCAAGGTCCAGTCCTTGAAGCGCTCACCGCGGAAATTTTCCTCGGTCAGTTTCTGGCGCTGGATCATGGTGCCCATGGCGCCGTCCAGAATCAGGATGCGCTCCTGCGCAGCCTTGGTCAGCGCAGCGCGGACCTCGTTCCAGTCGGGAATATGGGCATCATTGACTTGGCTCATCGCCATCTACCTTGAACTTGGGGCCTGTCAGAAGACATAAAGATATCTTTATGTCTGTAATTTCGCAAGAGCGGATCGGGATCGCTTTGCCCTTCACCTGTCCCGCACTAGCATCAAATGCTTGTCGCGACGCTAAGACTTCATTGTCTTTAACCGGACCGAAACCAGATTGAATGACGATACGCGCGAGTGCAATCTGGCCGCGCTATGGTCTGCACTCGCATTGTGACTAGTGTAAGAGTACGCGTACCGTGACGACGATCCACTGGCGTAAAGCCATCCGCCTTGTCGCCCTGACATCCCTGCTTGCCCCCATGATCGCCGCCTGTGCGACTGGTGGAACGGGTGCAACCGTCAAGCGTGCTGCCTTCACATCCTCCGAATTTGGCGTCTCGTCGTCGCCCCGCGTCAGCTCCCACCCCAATCCGCCCAAGGGTGGCGGCCGTTATCAGGTTGGCAAGCCCTATACGGTGCGCGGCGTTGTCTATACGCCCGCCGAACAGCCCAATTACGTCGCTTCAGGCGGTGCCTCCTGGTATGGCTCGGACTTCCATGGTCGCCGCACCGCCAATGGCGAAATCTTCTCGGCCAATGCCATCACCGGCGCCCATCCGACCCTGCCGCTGCCGAGCTATGTCCGCGTCACCAATGAAGAAAACGGTCGCTCGGTGATCGTGCGCGTCAATGATCGCGGGCCCTACATGTCCGGCCGCATCATGGATCTCAGCTACCGCGCGGCCACCATGCTGGGCTATGTCAACAATGGCTCGACCCAGATCAGGGCCGAATATGTCGGTCCGGCGCCGCTCGAAGGCGATGATACCCGCCAGCTCGTCGCCAGCTATTCCGGCCCGGCCTATCAGAGCGAAACCCAATTCGCCTATAACGACGGCACCAATAGCCTAGCCGACATGGCCGGCAATTTCTTTGGTAGCCTCTTCTCCTATGCAGACACCACGCCCGAGCAGGCTGATGCCAATATCGGCACCGCCTTTGCCGCTGTGAATGCAGTCGGCACCGCTGCGCCAAGTCTCAACGATTGGGCGCAGTCCATGTCCGCTGATGCGCGCACTGTCGATATCAAGCTGGGCAGCTTTGCCAGCTATGACAATGCCGTGGCCATGTCCGAGCAATTCGCCATCCTCGGCGCCGTGAGCGAAGAGCCCGTGACGGTCGATGGCCGCAACGAAACCCAGCTGTCTCTGACTTGGCTCAAGCCCGGCGTATCACGCAATGATGTAGTCCAGATGGCTCGCGATATGGGTCTGGCTGACATAAAACTCGACTAGACGAACAGGCGGGCAGAAGCCCGCGAGGGGGCAGCATGAAAATCTGGCAGGTTTTAGCGACAGTGCTGGCGCTGACGTCGCCGGTCATGGCCCAGGCGCAGTTCGAAACCCAGGCGAAATTTGCCATCCTCATGGACGAGGAATCCGGCACGGTCATCTTCCAGAAGGATGCCGACCTGCCCATGGAGCCGGCCAGCATGGCCAAGCTCATGACCATTGCCGTGGTCTTCCACGAGATCCGCGACGGCCGCGTCTCGATGGGCGACGAGTTCTTTGTCTCCGAGCACGCCTGGCGCACGGGCGGCGCATCCTCCGGCGGCTCGACCATGTTCGCCGAGCTTAATTCCAAGATCAGCGTCGAAAATCTCGTCCGCTCGGTCATCATCCAGTCGGGCAATGACGCGGCCATCATTCTCGCTGAGGGCATTGCCGGCTCGGAAGGCAGCTTTGCCGCAATGATGAACGAACTGGCCGAAGAGATCGGCCTGACCGATTCCCATTTCACCAATCCCACCGGCCTGCCGGATCCGGCCATGCATGTCACGGCCCGCGACCTGGCCGATCTGGGGCGCTATCTGATCGGCGAATTTCCGGACTATTATCACTACTTCTCCGAGCCGGAGATGGAGTGGAACGGCATCAAGCAGCCCAACCGCAATTCGCTGGTCGAAATGGGCATTGGCGTCGACGGCCTCAAGACCGGCCATACGGAATCTGCGGGTTACGGTTCGGTCATTTCCACCAATGAAGGCGGGCGCCGGTTGATTGCCGTGGTCCATGGCCTGACGTCGATGTCGCAGCGCACCGAAGAGGGTCGCAAGCTCATCACCTGGGGCGCCCGTGCCTTCGAGCGCGTCGCTGCCTATGCCGATGGCGCCGTGGTGGCCCATGCCAATGTCTATGGCGGCGTCGAGGGCAGCGTCGGCCTCGTTGGCAAGGGCGAGGTCGCGCTTTACCTGCCGCGCGGCTCGCGCAAATGCCTCTCCGCCCAGGTCATCTACACCGGCCCGCTGATGCCGCCCGTCATGCAGGGCGACCAGGTCGCCGAACTGCGCGTCTTCTGCGACGACCAGCTCGTCCAGGCCGCGCCGCTCTATGCCGCGCAAACCGTGGTCGAGGGCGACATCACGCGCAAGGCCAGCGACGCGCTCAAGCAACTGGCATTGGGCTGGATCCCCTGAGACGAGCCGTCCTGCGGTCTGGCTCCTCGTCCCTGACTCATATATGTAACCGCCATGCCCAAAGCGTCCAAACAGAGCCGCGCCCCATTCATCACCTTTGAAGGTGGCGAAGGCGTCGGCAAATCCACCCAGATCAAGCGGCTGCAACAAAAGCTGCAGGACCGTTCGATCGAGGTCGTGCGTACGCGTGAGCCGGGCGGTACGCCCAAGGCCGAAGCCATCCGCGCCTTCATCCTGCAGGGGCGTTCGGAAAAATGGGGGCCGGGGGCTGAAGCCGTGCTGTTCGCCGCGGCCCGCTACGACCATGTCACCCAGCTCATCGCCCCCAATCTGCGCAATGGCACCTGGGTGCTGTCCGACCGCTTCCACGATTCCACCCGCGCCTATCAGGGCCTGACCGGTGGCGTCGACGACAAGCTGATCGAAGGCCTCGAGGCCATGGCGCTGGACGGCAATCTGCCCGATCTCACCATCGTCCTCGACATGGAGCCCGAAGAGGCCTTCAAGCGTGTCGCGGCGCGCGAAATCGAGGATGGCTTGCAGCAGACCGGCGACCGCTTCGAAAAGGAAGAGCTCGACTGGCACAAGAAGCTGCGCGACGGTTTCCTGGCCATCGCCAAGTCCAATCCCGACCGCTGCGTGGTCATTTCCGCCGCCCAGTCCGAAGACCAGTTGGAAGCTGCCATCTGGGACGCCGTAACCACGCGCTTCCCTGAATTGCTGCGTGGTTCGGCGGCGTGAACGATCCCGACGCCCTAGATGATGTCCTGCCGCCCGAGCGCCGCCAGCAGGCGCGCGGCCACGACAAGCTGCGCGGTCCGATCCTCCAGCAGCTGGCCGACCGCCGCCTGCCGGGCGCCATTCTGCTGCATGGGCCGCAGGGCATCGGCAAGGCGACTTTTGCCTTTGAACTGGCCGCAGCCATCCTGACCGCCACCGGCGACGAGGAAGGCCATCGCGTCGAAGAGCAGATTGCGGCCATGTCGCATCCCAATCTCTTCCTGCTGCGCCGCCGCCTCAAGGACGCCAAGGGCTTCTATACGGTGATCCGCGTGGAAGACGTACGCGAGCTGCGCGATAGCCTGCACCATACGCGGGGCAGGGCGGGGCACCGCGTCGCCATCATCGACTCCATCGACGATTGCAATCCCTCCGCCGCCAATGCGCTGCTCAAGACCCTCGAAGAGCCGCCCGCCGATACGATCTTCCTTTTGATCTCGCATCGCCCCGGCCAGCTGCTGCCCACCATCAAGTCGCGCTGCCACAATCTGGCGCTGCGCCCGGTCAGCCCCGAGGACGTGCGGGGCGTGCTGCTCGATCATGATCCCAGCCTTGGTCAGCTCGAACTCGACCGCGCCATTGGCCTCGCGTCAGGCCGTCCGCGCCGCGCCTTCGAGACGCTGGCGCTCGAAGCCGATTCCGCGCTGGGTGCGCTGCAATCCTGGCTGGCCAATCCGGCCCAGCATCCCGCAGGTGTCGCCATCGGTCTTGCCGAAGCGCTAGGGGCCGAGCGGCAAAGCACCGAGCTGACCTTTGCCCGCGAAATGCTGGACGACTGGATGGCCGACGAGGCGCGCAGTGCCGCCATGCAGCCGGGAGCCCGCATGCGCCTTGCCTCTGCCAACGAGCTATGGGACAAGGCACACGCCCTCTTCGCCGAGGCTGACAGCATAAGTCTCGATATGAAACAGACGCTCGTCGCCATTTTCGACGCGATCAGGAAGCATGTTGCCCTGTTTGTTTCGCCAGAGTCCCCATGACCACCAAGCCGTTCTACGTCACGACCGCGATTTCCTACCCCAATGGCGCGCCCCATATCGGCCATGCCTATGAGATGATCGCGACCGATGCGATTGCCCGCTGGAAGCGCCTGGAAGACCGCGAGGTCTATTTCCTCACCGGCACCGACGAGCACGGCATCAAGATGGTGCAGACGGCCGCCGCTCAGGGCGTGACACCGCGCGAACTGGCAGACAGGAATTCGGCCGAATTCAAGCGCCTCGCCGAAGTGCTCGAAATCTCCAATGACGATTTCATCCGCACCACCGAAGAGCGCCATCACAAGTCGAGCCAGGCCATCTGGAACAAGATGGCAGCCAGCAACAATGGCGACATTTTCCAGTCCACCTACAAGGGCTGGTATTCGGTGCGCGACGAGGCCTATTTCGACGAGGCCGAGCTGACCGACAAAGATGGCAAGAAATTTGCTCCCACCGGCGCCGAGGTGACCTGGGTCGAGGAACCGACCTATTTTTTCCGCCTCTCGGCCTATCAGCAGAAGCTGCTTGATCTGTACGAGGCGAATCCCGATTTCATCGCGCCGAAAGAACGCCGCAACGAGATCATTTCCTTCGTGAAGGGCGGTCTGCAGGACCTCTCAATTTCACGCACCACCTTCGACTGGGGCATTCCCGTCCCGGGCGCCGAAGGCCATGTCATGTATGTCTGGGTCGACGCCCTGACCAATTACATCACAGGCGTCGGCTTCCCCGATGAAGCCAGCGAGCTGTTCAAGAAGTTCTGGCCGGCAGACCTTCATGTCATCGGCAAGGACATCATCCGCTTCCACACCGTCTATTGGCCCGCCTTCCTGATGAGCGCCGGCATCGAGGTGCAGCACCGCGTCTTCGCCCATGGCTTCCTGACCGTCGACGGCCAGAAGATGAGCAAGTCGCTGGGCAATGTCATCGACCCCTTCGAGCTGGTCGAGGAATTCGGCGCCGACGCCGTGCGCTACTTCTTCCTGCGCGAAGTCTCCTTCGGCAACGACGGTGACTACAGCAACGAGAAGCTGACCAATCGCGTCAATGCCGACCTTGCCAACAACCTCGGCAACCTAGCCCAGCGCTCGCTGTCGATGATCAACAAGAACTGCGAAGCCAAGGTCCCCCAGCCGGGCGCGCTGACCGAAGCCGACGAGGCCATCATCGCCGAAGTCACCGCCGCTCTCGAAGCCGCGCAGAAGGCCATGGACGAACAGCTCGTCCACGAAGCCACCGGCGCGCTCGTCGCCGCCCTGAGCTCGGCCAACAACTATTTCGCCGGCCAGGAACCCTGGGCGCTGAAAAAGACCGATCCCGAGCGCATGGCGACTGTGCTATACGTTACAGCCGACACGGTTCGTCGTCTGACGATCCCCATGCTGGCCTTTGTGCCCGCATCGGCGGCGCGTCTGCTCGATCAGCTCAGCATTTCGCCAGCAAACCGCCAGCTTGCTGCCAGCATTCTTGCCAATCAGCTTGTGCCCGGCACCGAATTGCCCGTGCCGCAGGGCGTCTTCGCCCGCATCGAACGCAAGGCCGAATAGATGCTGATCGACAGCCATTGCCACCTCGATTTCGAGGCCCTGGCCAATGACATAGACGGCGTCATGGCCCGTGCTGCGGCGGCTGGCGTCTCCGGAATGGTGACGATTTCCACAGCTGTGGAGAAGTTTTCCACTTACGCTGGGCTGGCGGAACGTTACTCGAACGTCTGGTGCTCGGTCGGCACCCATCCGCACCACGCCGACCAGGAACTCCATATCACAACGGATGATCTTGTCCGGCTAAGTGCCCATCCCCGTTGCGTTGCCATCGGTGAAGCGGGGCTCGACTATTTCTACGACAATGCCCCAAAGGACGCTCAAAGAACCGGTCTCCTCCGTCACATAGCCGCGGCCCGGATCACCGGTCTTCCACTGGTTATCCACAGCCGCAAATGCGATGACGACATGGCGGCCATCCTCAAGGACGAGTCCGCCAAAGGCGCTTTCCCGTTCCTTTTGCATTGCTTCACGGCCGGTCCCGACCTCGCCCGCACGGCGCTGGACCTGGGCGGCTATATCTCGTTTTCCGGCATCATCACCTTCCGCAATGCCGAAGAGATCCGCGACGTCGCCAAATTCGTGCCCTCTGACAGATACTTGGTTGAGACGGACGCGCCCTATCTCGCCCCGATCCCGCATCGCGGCGAGAGCAACGAGCCCAGTTTCGTCCGTCACACGGCCGAAAAAGTCGCCGAAGTGCGCGGCATCAGCCTCGAACAGCTCGGCGCCGAGACGACGGCCAATTTTGCCCGCCTGTTTTCCAAGACCGGGCTGGCCTGACCCATGGCGGCAGCCCAGAGGATCGTCGCGACCATTTTGGGCTGCGGTTCATCCGGCGGCGTGCCGCGTATCGGCAATGTCTGGGGTAGCTGCGATCCGAACGAGCCGCGCAACCGTCGCCGCCGCTGTGCCCTCCTTATTGAAGGCTGGAGCGAGGATAGCAGCGAACCGACCCGTGTCCTGATCGATACTGGCCCCGACCTTCGCGAACAGCTGCTCGACGCCCGCGTCGACCGCGTCGAAGCCGTGCTCTATACTCACGCCCATGCCGACCATTTCCACGGCATCGACGACCTGCGCGTGCTGGCCCTGCACAATCGCAAGAGGGTGGACGTCTATTTCACCGAGGAAACCGGCGCCCGCATCCGCGAGGCTTTCGGCTATTGCTTTGTGACGCCGCCCGGCAGCGACTATCCGCCCATCCTCAACGCTCATGAAATCATGGCTGGCCAGACACTTGTGGTCGATGGTCCCGGCGGCACGATCGAACTGCTGGCCTTCGAGCAGGAGCACGGCAACATCACCTCGCTCGGCTTCCGGGTCAAGGATTTCGCCTATTCCGTGGACCTTTCAGGCTTCCCCGAGGCGTCGCTGCCGGCCATTTCCGGTTTGGACTTCTGGGTCGTGGACGCCCTGCGCCCCACACCGCATCCCAGCCATCTGAGCCTGCCCGAAACCCTAGACTGGATCGCTCGCATGGCGCCGCGCCAGGCGGTGCTCAGCGACATGCACATCGATCTCGACTACCGGCGCCTCGATGCAGAAACGCCGGCGCATGTGACGCCGGCGTTCGATGGCATGCAGATCGACGTGATCCGCGGCGAAATCCTCAACCGATAATCAGTCGCCCCGGCGTGGTGCGCCAAAATCATACATGCGGTTGGCCCATTGGAGGCCAACGATGGAACCCTTGATCGGCTGCAGGATCAGCAGGGGCAGGATGATCGCCAGCGGGATCATCGTCACCACATAGGTCATCGGCTGGACATGATAGGTCATGTCCATATGCAGCATCAGGAAGACGATGATGTGACCAACGATGGTGATCGCCACATAGGGCGGCAGGTCATCGGCGCGATGGTGGTTGAGTTCCTCGCCACAGACATTGCACTCATTGGCGACTTTGAGATAGGCGCGAAACATCCTGCCCTTGCCGCAATGCGGGCATCGGCAGAGCGTGCCACGCCAGATCGCCTGGCCGACACTGCGGTGTTCGAGAAGCTGGGTTTGCGGGGCCATGCTTACCTCTTTCTCCGGCCCTTGGGACCGAAACTCCTAGATGGGCGCTTGCCGCTGCGCCTGCCAGATGACGGATTGCCACGGGTGCCTTCCGACAGCAGTTCGAAGCGCAACGCGCCGGCTACCGGTGCGGCTTCAAGCAGGCGAACGGAAACGCGATCGCCCAGGGCGAAGGTCTCGCCGCCGCGGTCGCCCACCATGGCCTGCTTTTCCTCGACATAGCGATAATAGTCCTGTCCCAGCGTCGAAGCCGGAATGAAGCCATCGGCACCGGTTTCGAGCAGGCGCACGAACAGACCCGAACGGGTCACGCCCGAAATCCGGCCCTCGAAACGCGCACCAATCTTGGTGGCAAGAAACTGCGCCAGCAGGCGATCCGCCGTTTCGCGCTCCGCCAGCATGGCCCGGCGCTCGGTGGTGGAAATATGCTGGGCAATGCCGGCAAGGCGCAGGCCTTCGTTCTCGCTGAGCCCATCGCTGCCCATGCCCAGGGCCGAAACCAGCGCGCGATGCACGATCAGGTCGGCATAGCGGCGGATCGGCGAGGTAAAATGGGCATAGCGGTCGAGATTGAGGCCGAAGTGGCCGTAATTCTCGGCCGAGTATTCCGCCTGCGCCTGGCTCCGAAGCACCATTTCAGAAACCTGTTCGACATTGCCCGCCTTGCGCGCCTGGCCGAGGATGCCGTTGAAGTCCGATGCACGGACCGAGTCCGACTTCTTGACCGAAATATCGAGCGAGCCGAGGAAATCGCGCAGCGCCTGCAGCTTTTCCGAGCTGGGTTCGTCATGCACGCGATAGAGCAGGGGCGAGCGCTTCTGTTCCAGCGTTTCGGCAGCCGCCACATTGGCCGCGATCATCATTTCTTCAATCAGCCGATGCGCATCGAGCCGTTCGGGAATGCGGATGTCCTTCACCAGACCCTTATCGTCGAGCACGATCTTGCGCTCGGGCAGGTCGAGATCCAGCGGTCCGCGCTTGTCGCGCGCCGCCGCCATGGCGTCGTAGGCGGCATTTAGCGGGCGCAGGATCGGTTCGAGGATCGGGCCGGTCTTGTCGTCGGCCTGTCCGTCGATGGCGGCTTGCGCCTGCTGATAGCTGAGCTTGGCGGCCGAACGCATCAGCACGCGATGGAAGCTATGGCTCTTCTTCTTGCCATCGGCACCCATGACCATGCGAACGGCGAGGGCCGCGCGCGGCTCGCCTTCCTTGAGCGAGCACAACTCGTTGGAAATGCGCTCGGGCAGCATCGGCACGACGCGGTCGGGGAAGTAGACCGAATTGCCGCGCAGATACGCCTCGCGATCGAGCGCCGTACCGGGCTGCACATAGGCGGCGACATCGGCGATGGCGACATAGACCACATGGCCGCCCGGATTTTCCGGGTCCTCGTCGGCCTGCGCATAGACCGCGTCGTCATGATCCTTGGCATCGGCCGGATCGATAGTGATCAGCGGCAGGTCGCGCCAGTCTTCGCGGCCCTTGAGCGTAGCTTCCTTTGCTTCTTCTGCCTCGCGGATAACGGAGGCGGGGAAGTTGTAGGGAATTTCGAGGTTGTGGATGGCGATCAGGCTGACCGCGCCTTCCGATAGCGGATTGCCGATGACTGAAGTCACCTTGGCGCGCGGAATCATCAGCCGGCCGGAGAGCTTGACCTCGACTTCGACCAGGTCGCCATCCCTGGCATCGAGCAGGTCACCAAGCGGAATCCGCATTTCCTTCTGCTTGCGATCGACCGGAATGAGGCGGGCGCCTTCCTCGTCCATGCGGACGATACCGATCTGGCCGCGCCGCGGCTTGTCGAGGATTTTCATCGCCTTGGCGGTATAGAACGGCACTTCGCCTTCGCCCGCGTCGATGCGGGCCAGGATTCGGTCACCCGGCGCCGGCACGACGCGTGCGTCGCGGGCGCTGAGGATGATGACGCGCGGCTTTTCGCCTTCTTCCTCGTTCCATTGTGCCGGATAGGCATGCAGGTCGTCTGGATCTGCGTCGCCCGGAATGTCGAGCACGGTGACATGGGGCAGGGCGGCGGTGCGGCGCAAGGCCTTGCGGGTGCGCGTGATCACGCCTTCACCCTCGAGCTCGGCCAGCATGGCCTTGAACGGCCTGCGCATATCGCCGCGAATGCCGAAGACTTTCGCCAGGTCGCGCTTGCCCTTGATGTCGGCCTGCTGCGCCAGCGCTTCGAGCAGTTGCTCGCGTGTTGGCAGCTCACTGGCGCGCGGCTGGGACGCCCGGCGCGGACCGGACGTATTTCTTGGTTTTGTTGGTTTTTTGGTTGTCATGTTGACCGATATGTAGGGGAAGCGCGCCGGTTTGCCAAATCCACTGCTGCATGGGTGATACTGACGCTGAAACCGAAAGCGATTCCCCGATGACCATTCCCTTCTTCGACGGCCACAATGACACCCTTTTGCGACTGCTGGAGGCGCCGGCTGCGGACAAGGAGAAATTGTTCATCGAGGGCGATGGCTCGGGCCATATCGACCTGCCGCGCGCCAGAAGCGCGGGCATGGTTGGCGGTTTCTTCGCCATGTTCCCGCCGCCGCTGAAGACCAATCTGGCGGGCGTCTCCGGCAGTTCGAGCCTCAGTCCGAACCTGCCGCCGGAACTGGCGGTTTCCGATGCCCTGGCTTCGACCAATGGCATGGCGTCCATCATGTTCCGGCTGGAACGGCAGGGTGCCCTCGCTGTCTGCACCAGCGCTGCCGATATTCGCGCGGCCATGGCCAACGACACGCTGGCCGCGATCTTCCATATCGAAGGCGCCGAGGCGATCGACACCGATTTCCGTTCGCTCGATGTCCTCCATGCTGCGGGCCTTCGCTCGATCGGCATCACCTGGAGCCGGGCCAATGCCTTCGGCACCGGCGTGCCCTTCCGCCACAATGCCGATCCCGATATCGGCCCGGGCCTCAGCGACGCCGGAAAGGAATTGGTCCGCGTCTGCAACCAGCTGGGGGTGATGATCGATCTCAGCCATCTCAACGCCGCCGGCTTCCGCGACGTTGCCGCCGTCAGCAGCCATCCGCTGGTGGCGACCCATTCCAATGTCCATGCCATCTGCCCGCACGCCCGCAACCTGACCGACTGGCAATTGGCGGCAATCCGCGAAAGCGGCGGCATGGTCGGCCTCAACTTCGCCACCGGATTCCTGCGGCCCGACGGACAGTTCAAGCCCGATACGGGTCTCGACGTCATGGTCCGCCACGTCGACGCGCTGGTCGAGGCCCTGGGTGAGGACGGCGTGGCGCTCGGCAGCGACTTCGACGGCGCGCAGATGCCGGCCGAAATCGGCGACGTCACAGGGGTGCCAAAACTGTTGCAAGCCTTGCTCGACAAGGGCTATGGCGAGGCTTTGGTGCGCAAGATCGCGCTCGACAACTGGATTTCCATGGTCGAGCGAACCATTGGCTAGGATCGGCGTTTCCCGCGCATGAATGGAGAAAGGCCATGCCGGCACGTGAAAGTTTTGACGATTTCCTGAAGCGCCGCGCCAAGGCGTCGGTGGACTTCCTGAACGGTGATTTCGACGCCATGCTGGACATGGCCTCCCAGCAGGATCCGGCAACCTTCTTTACGGTGGCGGGAGAAGCCGTTTCGGGTGCCCAGCGGGTCAACGATGTGCATCGGCAGGGCGCGCGCCAGTTCGCGCCAGGCGGTTCTGCCCGCGTTGAAATCCTGCAGTCAGGCAGCGATGTGGAAATGGGCTTCTGGGCCGGCATTGTCCATGCCGAGATCATTCTGAAGGGTCAGAGCCAGAAGCAATCGCTCAAGCTGCGCATGACGGAAGTGTTCCGCCGCAACGAGCAGGGCTGGAAGCTGGTGCATCGCCATGCCGACAGGATGGCCGGATAAAGAAACGGGGCCCGAGGGCCCCGCATCTGATCTTAGAATGGCACATCTTCCGATTTCGGAATTTTCTTGGCCGGCGCCTTCTTGGCAGCCGGCTTTTTCTCGCCGGTTACAGCGGCTTTGGTCGTGGCTTTTTTCGCCGCCGGCTTCTTGGCGGCAGCCTTCTTGGCCGGGGCCTTCTTCTTGGTCGCGCCGCCCTTGGCTTCGATCCAGGCGAGAGCCTGCTCCAGCGTCACGGCTTCCGGCGCCACATCCTTGGGAATGGTCGCATTGACTTTGCCCTGGTTCACATAGGGACCATAGCGGCCCGGTCGAACGGTGATGGGGCCATTGTCATGCTCGAAGGTCTGGATGGCCGCGACGGCAGTGCCGCCGCCACGCTTGAAGCCGCCAGCAGCCTTCTGGGCGATGAGATCGACGGCGCGGTTGAGACCGACGGTAAAGACCTCTTCCACATCGGGCAGATTGGCATATTTGCCATCATGCAGCACGAAGGGACCATAGCGACCGATGCCGGCCGAAATCGGCAGGCCGGATTCGGGGTGCAGGCCGACTTCGCGCGGCAGCGACAGGAGCTTCAATGCGCCTTCGAGGCCTAGCGTTGCCGCATCCCAACCCTTGGGGAGTGACGAGCGCTTGGGCTCCTTGCCGTCCCCGAGCTGCACATAAGGACCGAAACGGCCAGTCTTGAGGTGAACCTCTTCGCCACTTTCCGGATCGGTACCCAGCACGCCGTCACCTGCTGCCGCGTCCGAGGACTTGCCCGCGGCTGCATCGGACAGCTGGATGGTGTGGCGGCATTCGGGATAGTTGGAACAGCCGATGAAGGCGCCGAACTTGCCCAGCTTCAGCGACAGCTGGCCGGTGCCACAGGTGGGGCATTTGCGGGGGTCCGAACCGTCTTCCTTGGGTGGAAAAATACGGCTGGCCAGCGCTTCGTTCAGGGCATCAAGCACTTCGGAAACGCGGAGATCCTTGATCTCCTCGGTCGAGGCGGTGAAGTCCTTCCAGAAATCGCGCAGCACCTGCTTGTAATCGAGCTTGCCGTCGGAAATTTCGTCGAGCTGCTCTTCGAGGCCGGCGGTGAAGCCATATTCGACATAGCGATTGAAGAAATTCTCAAGGAAGGCGGTGACGATGCGCCCGCGATCTTCGGGATGCAGCGCCTTGCCCTCGAGGCGCACATAGTCGCGATCCTTGAGCGTGGTCAGCGTCGCCGCATAGGTGGAGGGACGGCCAATGCCGAGCTCTTCCATCTTCTTGATCAGGCTTGCTTCGGTGTAGCGGCTGGGCGGCTGGGTAAAGTGCTGCTCGATATCGACGGCCTGGAGACTGGGCTTGTCGCCCACGGCCAGCGGCGGCAGCTCGCGATCATCCTCGTCGTCACTCTCTTCGTCCGACTTCACCTCGACGCCATAGAGCTTGAGGAAGCCGGGGAAGGTTACCACCGAACCCACGGCACGCAGTTCGACGGCGCGGCCGGGGACGTTGACGGCGATATCCACCGTGGTGCGGTCGATCTCGGCCGACTTCATCTGCGAGGCCAGCGTCCGGCGCCAGATCAGGCCATAGAGCTTGGCCTGGTCCGCATCGAGGCTCAGCTGCTCGGGGCGCTTGAACATGTCGGTGGGACGGATCGCCTCGTGCGCTTCCTGCGCATTCTTGGCCTTGGTCTGATAGACGCGAGCCTTCTCTGGCAGATACTCCTCGCCGAAATATTTCCCGATCACCGAGCGGGCCATGGCAATGCCTTCCGGCGCCATCTGCACGGCGTCGGTACGCATGTAGGTGATGAGACCGTCTTCGTAGAGCCGCTGGGCGATCTGCATGGTGCGCGACGGCGAAAGGCCAAGCCGCGAGGACGCATCCTGCTGCAGGCTCGACGTGGTGAAAGGCGCATAGGGATTGCGCTTGGTCGGCTTCTTTTCCACCGACGACACGTTGAACTGGCCGCTCTCGATCAGCGCCTTGAGCGCCGTCGCGTCTTCGCCGGTCTTGATGTCGAGCTTGTCGGTCTTCTTGCCATCGACCGAAAACAGCCGGGCAAGGAAGCTCTTGCCGGATTGGGCCAGCTTGGCTTCAACCGACCAATATTCGTCCGACTTGAACTTTTCGATCTCGAGTTCGCGATCCGAAACCAGGCGCAGCGCCACCGACTGCACGCGGCCCGCCGAACGCGAACCCGGCAGCTTGCGCCACAGGATCGGCGAGAGGGTGAAGCCCACGAGATAGTCGAGCGCACGGCGGGCCAGATAGGCATCCACCAGCGGCATGTCGATTTCGCGCGGTTTCGCCATGGCGGCAGTCACGGCATCCCTGGTGATGGCGTTGAACACCACGCGCTGCACCGGCGTGTCTTTCTTGAGCGCCTTCTTCTGGCGCAGCACGTCGAGCACGTGCCAAGAAATGGCCTCGCCTTCGCGATCAGGGTCAGTCGCAAGGATCAATCCGTCAGCGCCTTTGAGGGCGCCGGCAATATCGGCAAGCCGCTTGCGCGAGGCCGTATCGACCTCCCAGGACATGGCGAAATCTTCGTCGGGACGGACCGAGCCATCCTTGGCAGGCAAATCGCGGACATGGCCAAACGAGGCCAGGACTTCATAGCCCGAGCCCAGATATTTGTTGATTGTCTTGGCTTTAGCCGGACTTTCAACGACGACGACCTTCATGGAGTATCCGTTCCGCAACGCAAAGTAAGAAGTGGCGCAACATGGTGAAGGTCCGATGCGGTGTCAATGCGGGCAAAACGCCTGCTGACACACTCTCTCTTAGAGAGAGGAATTTGCACGGTCGGATCGCCTGACTTGAAACTGCCATACAAGGCGAACAGGGTCGGCGCACATCAGGAGAAGCCATCATGCAATATCGCAAGCTCGGCAACAGCGGCGCCGTCGTATCGAATTATGCCCTGGGCACCATGACCTTCGGGTCCGAGTCGGACGAGGCCACCTCGTTCCGCCTGATGGATGATTATGTTGCCGCGGGCGGCAATTTCATCGACACCGCCAATGTCTATAGTTCGGGCGTTTCCGAAGAGATCGTGGGACACTGGCTGAAGAACAAGCCGAGCGCGCTGCGTGATCTGGTCATCACCACCAAGGGCCGTTTTCCCATGGGCGACGGCCCCAATCATCTCGGCCTGTCGCGCAAGAACCTGCGTGAGGCGCTGGACGCGTCGCTGAAACGCCTGGGCGTCGAGCATATCGACCTCTACCAGATGCACGCCTTCGATGCGCTGACGCCATTGGACGAGACGCTGCGCTTTCTTGATGACTCCATCAGCAGCGGCAAGATCGCCTATTACGGCTTTTCCAATTTTCTCGGCTGGCAATTGACCAAGGCCGCCTGGATCGCCAGGTCGAACCACTTTGCCGCCCCGGTCACCCTGCAGCCGCAATACAATCTTCTCGTCCGGGACATCGAACACGAAATCGTCCCGGCGGCGTTGGACGCAGATATTGGTCTTCTCCCGTGGTCGCCGCTGGGCGGCGGCTGGCTCAGCGGCAAATACAAGCGCGACCAGATGCCGAGCGGCGCCACGCGGTTGGGTGAAAATCCCAAGCGGGGCATGGAAGCTTTCGAGAAGCGCAATGCGCAGACGCGCACCTGGGATGTGATCGGGGCTGTGGAAGATATCGCCAAGGCACGCAACGCAACCATGGCACAGGTGGCCCTGGCCTGGGTGGCGGCCCAGCCCGCCGTGACGTCGGTCATTCTGGGCGCGCGGACGACCGAACAGCTCAAGGACAACCTGGGCGCGGCAGACCTGACGCTCACCGCCGAGGAGGTCGCGACGCTCGACGCGGTCAGCAAGCCGCAGATGTCCGACTATCCCTATGGCGACGGCGGCATCAGTCAGCGCAACCGAAATATCGGCGGCGGCCGCTAGTATTTCAGCGCGACCAGCTGGCCGCTCGACCATTCGATCTGGCCGGCGAGGTCCAGTTCAAGCAGCAGCATCTGCATGGCGGCCGCCGAAAGGCCGGACTGGCGGATCAGCTCGTCCACGTCGATTGGGGTTGCCGTCAGCGCCTGCAGCAGCCGGGTCTTGTCATCGGCGCCGGGCAGTGGCGCGTCGGGCATCAGATCAGGCTCCCAGTCCCGATCAAACAGCGCCTGGCGCGCCGGATCGGCGCTGCCAAGCGTCTCTATTATGTCATCCGCGCAGGTGATCAGCTTGGCGCCTTGCTGGATCAGCGCATTGCCGCCCTCGGCCCGAGGATCGAGCGGTGAGCCGGGCACGGCAAACACATCGCGATTCTGCTCCAGCGCCAGTCGCGCCGTGATCAGCGAACCGCTGCGCTTTGCTGCCTCGACCACAACGATGCCCAACGACAGACCCGACACCAGCCGGTTACGCCTCGGAAAGTCCCGAGCCCGTGGTTCCCAGCCGAGCGGCATTTCCGTCAGCAAGGCGCCGCCATTGTCGAGAATGTCATGGGCGAGCGGGATGTTCTCGTTGGGATAGATCTTGTCGAAACCGCCGGCCAGCACGGCGATGGTGCCGGTCTGCAGGCTCGCGCGATGGGCGGCGGTGTCGATGCCCCGGGCCAGTCCGGACACCACGGTATAGCCCCGATCGCCCAGATCGCCCGCCAGCATCCGGGTCATCTTGATCCCGGCAGATGACGCATTGCGCGCCCCCACCACGCCGACCGTACGTTGCCAATCGAGGTTGGCGCCACCGGCCAGGGCCAGGATCGGCGGCGCTTGCGCGATGTGATGCAGCAGTTCGGGATAGTCTGGCTCCGACGAGGCGACAAGGCGCGCGCCAAAGCGCATCAGACCCGCAATCTCGTCTTCGGCTGCAGACTGGCTGGTAATCCGCACCGGCTTGCCGCTGCGCTTGAGCAGGTCGGGCAGGGCGTCCAGCGCCGCCTTGGCCGAGCCGAAGCGGTTGAGCAACTGGCGAAAAGTGGCAGGACCGACATTGTCGGTGCGGATCAGGCGCAGCCAGGCAATGCGCTGCCCATCCGATAGTGAGGCGGCACGATCACGCGCCGCCATGGCTTACGCCTTGCTCTTGCCCGAGCCGATTTTGGACTCGGTGCCGGCCATCAGGCGGGAGATGTTCTCGCGGTGCTGGTAGAAAAGCATCAGCGCAAGCAGCGCCACCGTCCCGGCCAACCAGACATTGCCGGTAATCACATAGGCAAAGATCGGTGCCGTGGCGGAAGCCGTCAGCGCCGCCAGCGAACTCATCTTCTGGGCAAAGGCGATCAGCAGCCAGACGGCAAGGAAGATCAGGCCCACGGGCCAGCTCAGCGCCAAGAGCGATCCGATCATCACCGCCACGCCCTTGCCGCCCTTGAAGCCAAGCCAGACCGGGAAGCAATGGCCCAGAAAGGCGAAGACCGCGGCTACCATGGCGGCACTCTCGCCACCAAGGAAATGGCGTGCCAGCAGAACCGGTACAGCCGCCTTGAGGGCGTCCAACACCAGCGTGCCGGCCGCCAGGCCCTTGTTGCCGGTGCGCAGCACATTGGTCGCGCCGATATTGCCCGAGCCAATGGCACGGATATCGCCCAGGCCCGCCGCGCGGGTCAGCAACAGGCCAAAGGGGATGGAGCCGCAGAGATAGGCGAGCACGGCCGCGATGATGAGATTGAAGTCCATGCTCAGTCCTCGTGTGTGTGGACAGTCTGGCCGCCCACGATGGTACGCATCACCTTGCCAGCAAGGCGCGCGCCTTCAAAGCTGGTATTGCGCGATTTCGACCGGATTTCATTCTCGGTGACCTGCCAGGGATAGTCCATATCGAACAGGATCAGGTCCGCCGGTGCACCTCTTGCGATGCGACCGGACTTGAGCCCCAGAATATCTGCCGGTCGGCTGGTCATGGCCCGTAGAACTGTCAGCAGCTCCACATCACCCGAGTGAACGAGGCGCAGCGCCGCGGCCAGCAGCGTCTCGAGACCGATGGCGCCGTCCGATGCCTCGGCAAAGGGCTGGCGCTTGACCTCGCTGTCCTGCGGATCGTGATCGGAATGGATCGTATCGATCGCCCCGCTCTTGAGGCCGTCCACCACCGCCCGGCGATCATCTTCGCTACGTAGCGGTGTCGACAGCTTGAAGAAGCTCCGGTAGCGGCCGATGTCGTTTTCGTTCAGGGCAAGATTGTTGATCGAGATGCCAGCGGTAACCGAAGCGTTGCGCGACTTGGCAGCGGTCAGCAGTTCCACCGAGGCAGCACAGGAGATCTGCGCCGCGTGGTATTTTGTCTGCGTCAGCGCCGCCAACTGCAGGTCGCGGGCGAGGGGGATGGTCTCGGCTTCGCGCGGAATGCCCTTGAGGCCCAGCACGGTGGCAAACAATCCCTCGTTCATCACGCCGTCACCGGTGAGGCTCTTGTCCGAAACATGATGGACAATGGTCATGCCGTAATTTGCGGCATAGCTCATCACCGTGCGCAGCAGCGAATTGGACTGGATGGAGTGGCGCCCGTCGGTCAGGCAGACAGCACCAGCCTCCTGCAACAGACCGAATTCGGTCATTTCCTGGCCGGCAAGCCCCTTGGTAATGGCGCCGGCGGGCAGGACATTGACCTTGCTGGTCGCCTTGGCGCGACGAATGAGAAAGTCCACCAGCGCGCCATCATCCACGACGGGGGCGGTATCGGGCATCATCACGAAACTGGTGACGCCACCGGCCGCAGCGGCATCGCCGGCCGATTGCAGCGTTTCGCGATATTCCTTGCCGGGTTCACCGGTAAAGACCCGCATGTCGATGAGACCAGGCGCAAGGATCAAGCCATTGGCATTGACCACCTCGGCGCCATCGGGCACGCCCACTGGACCGCCGGTGGCGACATCGGAGATCAGGCCGTTCTCGACCAGCACAGCACCGCGCGCATCCGTCCCGGAGGCCGGATCGACGACGCGCGCATTTTCAATCAGCAGAGGACGGGTCATCAATTGTCTCCTGCCGGCAGCAAGGCATCGAGCACCGCCATGCGCACGGCCACGCCCATTTCGACCTGATCGGTGATCACCGAGGCCGGGCCATCGGCAATCGCCGGGTCGATCTCGACGCCGCGGTTCATCGGCCCGGGATGCATGACGATGGCATCGGGCTTGGCATAGCTCAGCTTTTCGGCGTCGAGGCCATAGAAGCGATAGTATTCGCGCACGGAGGGAATCATGCGGCCATTGGCGCGCTCATGCTGCAGGCGCAGCATCATCACCACATCGACATCCTTGAGGCCTTCGCGCATGTCGGTGAAGACTTCGGTCGCCAGCTGCTCGATGCCTGCCGGCAACAGGTTGCGCGGGGCAATCACCCGCGTGCGGACATTGAGCGCGCCAAGCAGCAGGAGGTTCGAGCGGACGACGCGGGAATTGGCGATATCGCCGCAGATGGCGACGGTCATTCCAGCCAGCATGCCCTTGTGGCGACGGATGGTCAGCGCATCGAGCAGGGCCTGCGTCGGATGCTCATGGGCACCATCGCCGGCATTGATCACCGCGCAGCCGACCTTCTGGGAAAGCAGTTCCACCGCACCGGCCGCCGAATGGCGCACCACGATGACGTCCGGCCGCATGGCATTGAGCGTCGCAGCGGTATCCACCAGCGTCTCGCCCTTGGAGACCGAACTGGTCTTGACCGACATGTTCATCACCTGCGCGCCCAAGCGCTTGCCGGCGATTTCAAACGAGCCCTGCGTGCGGGTGGAGGGCTCGAAGAACAGGTTGATCTGCGTCTTGCCGGACAGCGTCGGATGCGATTTCCGCTCCTGCCGGCTGACCGGCACCATGCGCTCCGCCCGATCCAGCAGATCGACGATCTCATGCTGTTTCAGATCGGCAATGGAGAGAAGGTGTCGCTGGGCGAAAGGGGGAAAGTCGCCGGAAGTGCCGGCAAGCGTAGTGGGGGCCATAAGCTCCGCTCCCTGATATTTGCTGCGGTCTAGCGGAGCGAGCGGCGCGGTTCAACCCATAGTTGGATTTTCAACGGCGAAGACGGTCGAGAGCACCTTGGAGGATATAGCTGGCGGCCAGCTTGTCGACGACCTCGGCGCGGCGATCGCGACGCAGGTCGGCCTCGATCATCATGCGCGTCACCGCGCTGGTGGACAGCCGCTCATCCCAGAAGGCGATCGGCAGGCTGGTCTTCTGCGCCAGGTTGCGGGCAAAGGCACGGGTCGACTGCACCCGCGGTCCCTCCGACCCGTCCATGTTGAGCGGCAGTCCAAGGATGATCGCCGCAATCTGATTCTGCCCGATCAGCTCCACAATGCGCTCGGCATCCTGGGTGAACTTGGTCCGTTTGATGGTTTCAAGCGGCGTCGCCGAATAGCGCATGCCGTCACTAATCGCGACGCCAATGGTTTTGGTGCCAAGGTCGAGCGCCATGATCCGGCCAGTGGCGGGGACGGCGGCTAAGGGATTGGCAAAGTCTTCGGTGGGCTCGTCGGTCATGCCTTTGTCCTATAGGCTGCCGCCCGGTTTGGCGACAGGATAACGACCTTCATGAAACTCACCTGGTTCGGCGGCACGGCGATCCGCATTCATATTGGCGGGGCGATTCTGGTGGTCGACCCGGATCAGGCGCCGGCCAAGGTCGATGCGCGCGAACTGGTGAGTGGTGCGGATCGGGTCATCGAGGGGTTCGGTGCCGAGCTATCCCACGTCAACGGCAGCGACTGGAAGCCGCGCAAGCAGCTCAATCTGCTCGATGAGGGTGCAGTGCCGCCAGAGGTTGAGCTCTGGTCGATCGGGCAGGGCACGATTGTGATCGACGCCATGGGCGAAGCACCGCTCCTTCTGCTCACGAGCGCACCGTCCTCACTTGGCCGCTGGGCCGAAAGCGCGACCGTGGTCCTGTTTGGCACTGGCGACCAGCTCGTTGCGCGCGGGAAAGCCCTATTGGAACATCGTCCGCCGCGCCTGCTGGCGCTTGCTGCTGACGAGGCCGCCGTCGATCAGGCCATCCCGGTTCTGCGCGATCTGCTCGATGGTGGCGGGCTGGTTTCGCTCGAGGCGGGGCTGGCTGTGGAAGTCTGATCGCCTCCGTCCGCCATTTTCATTGTCTTTTGCTGCGACCCATTGCTAATAACGGCCCGAATAGCCGTTCTATCTGGAGTTTCCCATGTCCGTCGACGCCGCAACCGTAAAGCGCATCGGGCGCCTGGCGCGCATCCGCATCGAAGAAAACGAGGTGGAAGCCTATCAGAGCGAGCTCAACGCCATTCTTGGCTTTGTCGAGCAGCTGGCCGAGGTCAATGTGGACGGCGTCGAGGCCATGACCTCGGTCACCCCGATGACCCTGCGCCGCCGCGACGACGTGATCAGCGATGGCGGCTATGCCGAGGCCGTCGTCGAGAACGCGCCACTGGCCGAAGACAATTTCTTCATGGTCCCCAAGGTGATCGAATAATGGCGATCTCCATCGCCATCGAAACCCCGCTGCAGGACGATGTGCGCGCGCTCGTCGCCCATCTCAACGACCATTTGCTGCCGCTGTCGCCGCTGGAATTCCAGTTCAAGATGACGGTGGAACAGATGGCCGATAGCGACACGACACTGTTCTTGGCGCGCGATGAGGCGGGCAGGGCGGTCGGCATGGGGGCGCTGAAAGTGCATTCCGCCGCGCTGGGTGAGGTCAAGCGCATGTATACGCTGCCCGAAGTGCGCGGCCAGCGCGTCGGCAGCCAGTTGCTGGAGCGGATCGTCAGTCTGGCGAAAGAGCGTGGCTTGCCCACGCTGATGCTCGAAACCGGCACCGGCGACGGCATGGCGGAAGCCCATCGCCTCTATACCCGTTCGGGCTTTGCCGCCCGCGGCCCCTTCCTCGACTACCCCGATAGCGAGTGGTCGGCCTTTTTTGAATTGACCCTGTCGGCTCCGGCGCAGGTGGCTTGACGCCATTTCGCCGTCTTCAACGAGAGAGACAAGATTTTGACTGACCTGACCAAGCTGAGCATTGCCGAAGCCCGCAAGGGGCTCGAGGCCAAGAGCTTCACCGCAACCGAGCTGACCGGCGCCTATCTCAAGGCGATCGAAGTCGCCAATCCAGCGCTCAACGCCTATGTGGCGGTGACGCCGGACCAGGCGCTCGACATGGCCAAGGCCAGCGACGAAAAGCTCGGCAAGGGCGAGGGCGGCACGCTGGAAGGCATTCCGCTGGGCATCAAGGATCTCTTTGCTACCAAGGGCGTCCACACCCAGGCCGCTAGCCACATTCTCGATGGCTTCAAGCCGGAATACGAATCCACCGTCACCGCCAATCTCTGGCGCGATGGTGCCGTCATGCTGGGCAAGCTCAACATGGACGAATTCGCCATGGGCTCGTCCAACGAGACCTCATTTTATGGTCCGGTGATCAGCCCGTTCCGCGCCGATGCCAGCAATGCCAATCTGGTGCCCGGCGGGTCCTCGGGTGGTTCGGCTGCGGCCGTTGCCGCCTGGCTCTGTGCCGGTGCGACCGCGACCGACACCGGCGGCTCGATCCGCCAGCCTGCCGCTTTCACCGGCACCGTGGGCATCAAGCCGACCTATGGCCGCGCTTCGCGCTGGGGCACGGTGGCTTTCGCATCCTCGCTCGACCAGGCCGGCCCGATCGCCCGCACCGTGGAGGACGCAGCGCTGCTGATGACCTCCATGTCGGGCTTTGATCCCAAGGATTCGACCAGCGTCGACATCGCCGTGCCCGACTTTGCCGCCGCCGTCGAACGCGGCGTGAAGGGCCTCACCATCGGTGTTCCCAAGGAATACCGCATGGATGGCATGCCCGCCGAGATCGAAAAGCTCTGGACCGAGGGCCTCGAATGGCTCAAGGCCGAAGGCGCCGCGGTCAAGGACATCTCCCTGCCGCACACCAAATATGCCCTGCCGGCCTATTACATCGTCGCCCCCGCCGAAGCCTCGTCCAATCTCGCCCGCTATGACGGCGTGAAATACGGTCTGCGCGTCACCGGCAAGGACATCACCGACATGTATGAACTCACCCGCGCTGCCGGTTTCGGCCGCGAGGTGAAGCGCCGCATCATGATCGGCACCTATGTGCTGTCGGCCGGCTATTTCGACGCCTATTACGTCAAGGCGCAGAAGGTCCGCACGCTGATCAAGAAGGATTTCGAGGACGCTTTCCACGCCGGTGTCGACGCCATCCTGACCCCGGCAACGCCGTCCGCCGCCTTTGGCATCGGTGACGAGGCCCTGGCTGCCGATCCGGTCGCCATGTATCTCAATGACATTTTCACCGTCACCGTGAACATGGCCGGCCTTCCGGGCATTGCCGTTCCGGCCGGCAAGGATGGCGCTGGCCTGCCGCTCGGTTTGCAGCTCATCGGCAAGCCTTTCGATGAAGAAACGCTGTTTGCCGCAGCCCGCGTCATCGAGAAAAGCGCCGGTGGCGACTTCGCGCCCAAGCCCTGGTGGTAAGCAAGAATCTCCGCGCGACTTGATCGCGCAGGGATTCCGCACTATTTGCGGCCCATGCATAAGTTGAAACTCGTCGTGACGCGGCCCGCCGCTGCGTCCGGGCCGACAGGGACCAAGCCGATGGCCGTTGATATCTTTACCACGCTCGACTGGTCCGAGCCGCCCAAGGACATGAGCAAGCCGCTCCAGGCCCTTTGGTGGCTGAAGAAGGGTGAGCTACGCGTCGGTCCCGAATGGGAAATGGCGCATAACATCGTCCAGTCCATGGAAGGCGTGCAGGCTTTCGACTGGGTCCATGCGCTTATGCACTGGATCGAAGCCGACATGGGCAATGCCGATTACTGGTATCGCCGCGCCGGCAAGCGCCGCGCCACGGCCAGCGTTTCCAACGAATGGGAACACATTGCCGCGGCCCTCAGCGAAGTCACCCGCCACTAGAGCGTTTTCAGCAAAAGTGGCTACACTTTTGCTGTTCGAAAATGCGACAATCCAAAGACTTAGAGCTGTTTCGCCGTTTCAAAGAACCGGTGAAATGCTTCTAGGCCTGTTCTGCGCGGGTTCCAAAATGCCCGCGCAGGATCAATGCCCCGGTCACGATATACCAGATCGTATGCGGCCAGGCGGCGAGCCGCTCCAGCGTGCCGCGGCCAAGGCCGAGATAGATCCCAAGACCATAGAGCACGAAGGCGATCAGCGTGACGACGCCTGTCGCCAGCGTATAGGGCGCGAAGGGCCGGAACCGGGTCCATAGCGCCGCGCCCATCGCCAGCATGCCGAAGCCGGCCACGCAGAGCGCGAGAACTGCGCCGATCATATGCAGCGGCTGGTTGATATCGACCGGAAACAGCCCGACCATCATGCTGCCGTCACCGCCGCCCACGGCCAGCAGCCAGAGCCCCGCCGTGGTCAGCGGCCCCTGCGGCCAGAGTTTTCGGGTGAACCAGACGCCGAGGACAATCAGCGCGCCATTGATGATGATGCCGAGTTTGAACACTAGGTTGAGCGGCGAACAGACCGGACCCAGCGCATTGGGATCGTTACCGGAACAGGCCGAAATACCCAGCGCGCTGATGTCCATATGGGACAGCGAATAGCCCGGGAACCCCATCTGGGCCACGGCCTGCGCCAGAAAGAACTCTGCCGTCAGCAGCCAGAAAATGGCGCCCATGCGTATCGAACTGGTCATGCAAATCTCCCCCGCAACACTGCCAATGGGCGGTGCCGCGGAGGATTTGTCAAATCATTGCTGCTGCAGCGGAAACCCCAGCGTTACCGGTTGTCGATCTCGCTGCGCACCAGCTCCAGACCGCGCCTGGTGATCCGGTAGGGGCCGCCGCCTTGCGAGCGGATAGCCTTCTTGGCCTTGAGCTTTCTGAACAGCAGGAGGCTGCAATCGTTCATCAGCCAACCCTCGCGGTTGAAGAGTTCGAGGCCTGTTACCTTGCCGGTGTCGGTCTTGAGCAGCGCTATGCGGCCACCCTGCGCCAGTGCATGGAGCACGCGCTGTTCGTCTCGGGAGATATCCATTGAAAGTCTGTTGCCTTGGGCGGACCGCAGTCCGCGAACAAACTGGACCGGCGGCCGGCATCACGCCCGGCAACCGGCTGGTTCATTCTGCCCCGTCACGCTTTGGACGGGGTCTCAGGCAATCTCAAACTGGCTAGACATGCGAACGTGATAGCGCCGACCGAACCGTTTGGGCAAGCCGTGCGGTTGAAATTGCCGGCCAGCCGGTGCAAACCAGCAACAACGAACCCAGACTGGAATATCCCGTGACCGCCAACAAACAGCCTGAAGCCTGCGAGACCAAGGATGACGTCCGCGCCGAAATCGACCGCGTCGACCAGGCGCTGCTGACCCTGTTTGCCGAGCGCCACGCCTATGTGACGCGCATGGCCCAGATCAAGACCGATCCGCACGAGGCTCGCGATCCGGCGCGTATCGAAGCGGTGATTGCCAAGGTTCGGACACGCAGTTTGGCACTTGATCTTGATGAAGATCAGGCCGAACTTGTGTGGCGGACCCTGATCGACTGGAACATCAATTACGAGAAGGGCATCATCGCGGCACGCCGCCGCGGATAACGCGTCGCGGAGGTCACCATGCCCGTCATCAGCATTCGCAAAGCCGAGAAGTCTGATGCCAGGAGACTGGCCGACATCGCCTATCACGCCTGGGAAACCGGCATACTGCCGCTGCTGACCGAGCGAGACGGCATGCGCGAGGCAGAACAGAAACGCCTGGCCCAGGCCGTCGCCGAAACCCTCAGCCGCATCATCGTCGCCGAAGTGGACGGCATTGCGGTCGGCTGGTGCTCACGTTCGGCGCGCCGCGCCTATATTCCCTTCCTCTTCGTCATGCCCGAGCTGCAAGGTCATGGCATTGGCTCGCGCTTGTTGCGGCGCATGGAAAGCATGCTTGAACTCGAAGGCGCAGAGCGCGTCCATCTCGAAACCCCGGCCGACAATGTCCGGGCGGTACGCTTCTACGAGAGACAGGGCTATCGCATCCTTGCCCTGCGCCCCGATGGCCGCATGGCCCACGAACCCTTCATGAGCGTCCACCTCGAAAAGCATCTTCAGCCGTTCTATGGCGAGATCGACGAGGAAGACTGAACCCAAATGGACGTTATCATTCGGCGCGCGCGGCCAGAGGAAGCCGCGCATCTGGGTGCTCTCGGCTTTGAATCATGGGCCGGCAGCGAATTTGGCAAGCACGACAACGGACGCGCGGATCGGGACGCACTGCTTGCGGATTTCGAGAAACTTGGCCGCGACGCGCCCGAAACGATCCTTGTTGCCGAGATCCATGGTGAACTTGCGGGATGGGGGGCTCGTGAGGATCAGAATCACGTCATCACCGACCTCTGGGTCGCGCCCCGCTATCAGGGGCGTGGTGTTGGTGCGGCCTTGCTGACCGCACTCGAGGCTGAAGTGGCTGGATTGGGTGCTCCATACGCGGAGCTCGAAACCCTTGCTGCAAACAGCAAAGCGATCCAATTCTATGAAAAGCACGGATTCCTTGTCGTCTGGCGTGGTGAAAAGTTTTCCACTCCGCTCGGTTATGCAATAGACAAGGTCAGAATGAACAAGAGCCTGATAGTATGACCCTTATCGACACCCGCACGCCCAATCCCAAGAGCTTCATCAAGGGTTCCACTGGTGACTGGGAAGTCATCATCGGCATGGAAGTGCATGCGCAGGTGACCAGCGAGAGCAAGCTCTTCTCGGGCTCGTCGACCGAATTCGGCAATCCGCCCAATGCCAATGTGAGCTTCGTCGACGCAGGCATGCCCGGCATGCTGCCGGTCATCAACGAGGAATGCGTGCGGCAGGCCGTTCGTACGGGCCTCGGTCTCAAGGCTAAAATCAACAAGCGTTCGGTGTTCGACCGGAAGAACTATTTCTATCCCGACCAGCCGCCCGGCTACCAGATTTCCCAGTTCAAGGACCCGATCGTCGGCGAAGGCACGGTCTTGCTCGACGTCGACGGCGAGCGCGTCGAGATCGGCATCGAACGGCTGCATCTGGAAACCGACGCCGGCAAGCTGATCCATGACCAGCATCCCAATATGAGCTTTGTCGACCTCAACCGGGCTGGCGTGGCGCTGATGGAGATCGTCTCCAAGCCAGACCTGCGGTCGTCGGACGAGGCCAAGGCCTATCTCGCCAAGCTACGCACCATCCTGCGCTATCTCGGCACCTGCGACGGCAATATGGAGCAGGGCTCCATGCGCGCCGACGTCAACGTCTCGGTGCGCAAGCCCGGTGGCGAATTCGGCACGCGCTGCGAGATCAAGAACGTCAATTCCATCCGCTTTGCCGGCCAGGCAATCGAGTTCGAGGCCCGCCGCCAGATCGATATTCTGGAGGACGGTGGCTCAATCGACCAGGAGACGCGCCTGTTCGATCCCAAGAATGGTGAAACCCGTTCGATGCGCTCCAAGGAAGACGCGCAGGACTATCGCTATTTCCCCGATCCCGACCTGCTCCCGCTCGAATTCGACGACGCCCTGATCGCCGAGCTCAGCAAGCACCTGCCGGAGCTTCCGGACGAAAAGCAGGCCCGCTTCATCGCCGACTACGGTGTGACGCCCTATGACGCCATGGTGCTGACGCTCGATCGCGAGACGGCCGACTACTACGAAAGCTGCGTGGCTTTTGGCGACGCCAGGCGCGACGGCAAGGCCGTGGCCAATATCCTCAATGCGGACGTCGCCGCTTTTGCCAATTCGCAGGGTCTGGCTGTGTGGGAAACCCACATCAAGCCGAGCCAGGTGGCTGGCATCGTCGACCTGATCGCAGCCGGCACCATTTCCTCCAAGGGTGCCAAAGACCTGCTGCAGGTCATCATCGCCGAGGAGCCCGAAGGCGAACCGGCCGAGATCGTCGAGCGTCGCGGCATGAAGCAGGTGACGGACCTCGGCGCCATCGAAGCCATCATCGACGAGATCATCGCCGCCAATCCCGACCAGGTGGAAAAGGTCAAGGCCAAGCCGACCATGATCGGCTGGTTCGTCGGCCAGGCCATGAAGGCCTCGGGCGGCAAGGCCAATCCCCAGGCCCTCAACGAGCTGATGAAACAGAAGCTCGGTATCGAATAAGCAAACGGCGCCTCAAGGGGCGCCGTTTTCGTTTCAGGGGTTCCAGTCGTTCTTTGGCTCGGGAGGCAGGTTGTAGTCGAGCGGCTCCTCCTCGCCATGTCGCAGCGGCGTCGTCCGCGGATTGCCCGCATCACTGGTCGGCAGGTTGACCGGCATTGGCGGCGCGGGATCTGGTTTGCGCACGTCCGGCTTATCCTTGGGCTTGTTGCTCATGGCTCAACTCCGCGTTGGTGGTTGATCACTGCCCGGGCCTGGCTCGGGAGCGGGCTGGCCGGGCGTGGGATCCTCCACGGGCTGCGGCGTATCCGGCAATTCCTGTGGCTGGGGCGGCACGGGATCGACCGGCGTGGGTGGCGCCGGCTCCGGCTGTGGCACAATCTCGGGCACCGGCCGTGGATCGATATCGGGTCTGTTCGGGCTCATCTTGGTCTCCTTGCGGAGTCCAACTATCAGGCCGGCACGCGGTTCCAGATCTTGCGGATACGGCCGTCGATGAACAGCAGGCCAAAGAAGATCACCACCATGCCCAGGATCTGGATCGGCAGGATGGTTTCGCGCAGCACGGTGAAACCGAGGATCAGGGCCGAGATCGGCGCGATAAAGGTCGTGGTCGCGAAATTGGTCGCCCCGACCCGCGGCAGGATCCGATACATGATCTGGAAGGTGAAGGCCGTCGACAGCAGGCCGATCGCCAGTGCCGCGCCATAGGTCTCCGGCCGGGTCATCACCGGCACGCCTTCACTGATGAAGGCGATCGGCATGGCCACCACGGTGGCGCCGGTCAGCGCGATGGCGGCCAGCGCCGTCGGCTCGATATGCTTGAAGCTGCGGGTGATGTTGAGCGAGATCGCATAACAGAGCGTCGCGCCGAGGCAGGCGAGCACTGCCCAGAGATTGGAACTGCCGCCAGTCGTCAGCGCCGGTGAGACGAGGATCGCCGCTCCGGCAAAGCCAATGGCCACGCCGGTCATCTTGGTGCGCGAGGCTTTTTCGCCGCCGATCCAGAAATGCGAGATCACCGCTGTCACCATCGGCGTCAGCGCATTGATGATCGCGGCAACGCCGCTGGCCAGATGCGCTTGGGCGAGGGGGAACAGCGCAAAGGGAATGGCATAGGCGATGATGCCGAGCAGCCCCAGCTGCAACCAGAGCTTTGGGTCGCGCGGCACGGCTTTGCGCATGGCCAGCATGGCCACCCAGCAGCCCAGCGCGCCGATGCCGACGCGGAAGGATGTTACCCAGAGCGGGCCGATCTCGCGGATCAGGATGGCGTTGAAGACGAATGAACATCCCCAGATGGCGCCGAGCAGGATGATCAATGACCAATCGCGGAACGACATTTGATTCCCCTTGATAGAGGCGGGAACCTACGCCCGACCAGAACAAAGGTCGAACCGAATTTGACGATGGCTCGGATCAAATCGCGTGATGGCAGTCAGATAGCGGCGACCTTGCCTTCGGCCAAAAGCCGCAACGCCTCGGGATAGATCCGGTGTTCTTCGACCAGGATCCGGTCGGCCAGTGTTTCGGGCGTGTCGCCCGGCAGCACCGGCACTTCGGCCTGGAGGATCGATGCGCCCTCGTCGAGGCCCGGCGTCACGAAATGCACCGTGCAGCCGTGCACCTTGGCGCCATCGGCCAAGGCTCGCGCGTGGGTATCGAGCCCACGATAAAGCGGCAGCAGGGAAGGGTGGATGTTGATCATCTTGCCCTCCCAGCGATTGACGAAGTCTTCGCCCAGGATGCGCATGAAACCGGCGAGGCAGACTAGGTCAACGTCCCAGCTTTCGAGGATCTGCGTCATCACATCTTCGAACATGTCCCGGCTGAGGAACTTGCTCTGAGCCAGCGATGCCGTGGCAATGCCCTCGGATGCCGCGATCTCGAGGCCCGGCGCCGCCGCGCGGTTGGACAACACGCCAACAATCTCGGCCGGATAGTCCGGCGCCTTGGCAGCCGCGATCAGGGCCGACATGTTCGAGCCGCGGCCCGAGATCAGGATGCCGACGCGCTTGCGGCTCATAGAGCGAGCTTGCCTTCGAAAGTCACAGGCTCGCCCTCGCGGGCAGTCAGCTTGCCGACCACAGACGCCACTTCGCCTGCTTCGGTAAGATGGGCAACGAGCTTGTCGGCATCCTCCGGCGCCACGGCGACCAGCATGCCGACGCCGCAATTGAAGGTGCGCAGCATTTCGCGCTCTTCCATGCCGCCGACATGGCTCAGCCAGCCGAACACCTTCGGCACGGTGATGGCGTTGAGATCGACATGGGCGGCCAGATGGTCGGGCAGCACGCGCGGGATGTTGTCGATGAAACCGCCGCCGGTGATATGGGCCAGCGCCTTGATGCCCAGGCCAGCCTTGAGGGCCGAGAGCAAGGGTTTCACATAGATCCGCGTCGGCGTCAGCAGCGCTTCGCTCAGCGGCGTGCCCGGCTGGAACGGCGCGTCCATATACCAGTCGACGCCCGAGATATCGACGATCTTGCGGACCAGCGAATAGCCGTTGGAGTGGACGCCTGACGAGGCAATGGCCACCAGAACATCGCCTTCGGCAATATCCGGGCGCGGCAGCAGGGTGCCGCGCTCGGCAGCGCCCACGGCAAAGCCGGCGAGGTCATAATCCTTGCCGTGATACATGCCCGGCATTTCGGCGGTCTCGCCGCCGATCAGCGCACAACCGGCAATGCGGCAACCCTCGGCAATGCCATTGACGATCGCCGTACCCTGTTCGACGTCGAGCTTGCCGGTGGCAAAATAGTCGAGGAAGAACAGCGGTTCGGCGCCCTGCACGATGATGTCATTGACGCACATCGCCACCAGGTCCTGCCCGATGGTGGAATGATTGCCCGTGTCGATGGCAATCTTGAGCTTGGTACCCACGCCATCATTGGCGGCGACCAGAACCGGATCGCTAAAGCCCGCAGCTTTCAGATCGAACAGACCGCCAAATCCGCCGATTTCACCATCGGCGCCGGGACGGCGCGTGGAACGAACGGCGGGCTTGATGGCTTCTACCAGCGCATTGCCGGCGTCGATGTCGACGCCCGCCTGCTTGTATGAGAGACCGTTTGGTGTCAGGTTTTGCGGATCGGACATTGGCCTCTGTTCCAAGTGAGGAAAGCGTGCGCAAAAGGCAGAACCGGAAGGCCAAGGCGGTTGCCAATTCCGGAGCCGGAAGCTAGACGGCCTGATAGCTTTTCCACCCAATCGACGCAAGGGCCGCCCGGCACCATGACACTACGAAATCAAGTGCTGATCTGGATCGGGCTGCTCGTTGGCTTGATCCTCGTCCTCTGGCTGTTCCGCGGCATCCTTCTGCCCTTCGTCGTGGGCGTTGCCCTCGCCTATCTCCTCAATCCCCTGGTCAACCAGCTCCAGAAATGGCGCTTCAATCGCGCCTGGGCGACGACAGTGGTGCTCTTGAGCGTCATCACCATCGTTCTGTCGATCTTCTTTATGTTCGTGCCTCTGGTCGGCCAGCAGATTATCGGCCTGATCCAGCGCCTGCCGGGCTACGTTGCCGACCTTCAAGCCCTGTTCGCCCGCTGGTCGCCCGAAATCAACGAATGGCTGGGGCCGGAACGCGCCGCCCAGCTGCAGACCAGCCTCAATGACCTGGCGCGTCAGGCCCTCGGCTTCATCGCCACCATTCCGGGCGAGCTGGTCAATATCGGCCTGACCGGCGCCACCGTCATCGGCTTCATCGTGCTGACGCCCGTCATCTCCTTCTACCTGCTGCTCGACTGGGAAGGCATGGTGCGCGGCATCGACAGCCTCCTGCCGCAGCAGCACAAGGGCGAAATCCAGTCGGTTCTGCGCGATATCGACAAGTCCATGGCCGGCGTGATCCGCGGGCAGGGCGGTGTCCTCTTGCTCGACGCGGCCTTCTACGCAACCGCGCTCAGCCTGATCGGGCTCAATTTCGGCCTCGTCGTCGGCCTGATGGCGGGCCTGCTGAGTTTCGTGCCCTTCGTCGGCTTCATCTTCGGCTTCGGCCTGTCGGTCGGCATCGCTCTGGTCCAGTTCTGGCCCAACTGGTGGATGGTGGTCCTCGTGGGCGGCATCTTCCTGTTCTGGCAGTTCATCGAGGGCAATATCCTCTATCCCAAGCTCGTTGGCTCGGCGATCAGCATCAATCCGGTCTGGATGATGTTTGCCCTTCTGGCCCTTGGTGCGCTCTTCGGCTTTGTCGGCCTGCTGCTGGCTGTGCCCATGGCCGCCATTGCCTCGGTCCTGGTGCGCTATGCCGTGCGCAAATACAAGGAAAGCGCCCTTTACCTCGGACGCGATGGTGGCCCCGGTGGCAGCGCCATCTGACAGCGAACTCGCCCGGGGTCAGCTTCCGCTCGAACTCGGCCATACGCCGGCCCAGGGCGAGGCTGATTTCATGGTGGGCGAGGGCAATGAGCTGGCCTACACCCGCATCATGGCCTTTCCACACTGGCCGGATCCGATCACGCTGCTGACCGGCCCGGCCAAGTCGGGCAAGTCGCATCTGTCGCGCATCTTCGCCACCCGCAGCCATGCCCTGTTTGCCGGCGTCGAAGACCTCGAGGATCTGGCAACCCACGGCGGAACGGCGCCGCTGATCATCGAAGATGTCGATCGGCTCGGCTATGACGAGGCCGGTCTCTTCCACCTGCTCAACCAGTCCATGCGCGAGCAGAGGCCATTGCTTTTGACGGCGCGGGAAGATGTTGCGAACTGGCCGCTGGCAACCGATGATGTGCGCTCGCGCATCCGTCGCGCCACCGCCTTCACATTGGACCTGTCCGATGACATTCAATTGTCACAGATGTTCGTGAAATTGTTCGGAGATCGCCAGATCATGGTCGATCCCAAGACCATTGCCTACCTTGTTGCCCGAATGGAGCGTTCGACCGAGGAGGTGGTGATTCTTGCGGATCTCATGGATCGGCTGGCACTGGCCAAGGGCACAGCAATCACCCGCAGCATCGCCGCAGACGCCCTGGACCGCCGACGGGTGGCACATGGCGGAGCGAGCCACGAACAGGACTGGGACACCCAAGACAATGAATGAGCTGAGCGAATTCGCTGATACCGAAACTTCGGTCCCCGACGTCGAAGCGCTGCGCAAGAGCCCGGCCCGTTTCGTCAACCGCGAGGTGAGCTGGCTGCAGTTCAACATGCGCGTGCTGGAGGAGGCCGGCAACGAAGCCCATCCGCTGCTTGAGCGCCTGCGCTTTGTTTCGATCTCGGCCAACAATCTCGACGAATTCTACATGGTGCGCGTCGCTGGCCTGAAGGGCCAGATGCGGGCAGGGCTGTCCAAGCTCAGCGCCGATGGTCTTTCGCCCTCCGAGCAGCTCGAGGAAATCGCCACGCTCGCCCAGCACCTCCAGCTCGAACAGCAGGACCACTGGCAGAACCTGCGCGAAGAACTCTTCGCCCAGAATGTCGTCATCCACGAAGCGGACGATCTTACCAGCGACCAGGTCAACTACCTGCAAAAGCTGTTCCGCGAGGAAATCTTCCCGGTCCTGACGCCGATCGCCGTCGACCCGGCCCATCCCTTCCCCTTCATCCCGAACCTCGGTCTGGCGCTGGCTTTCGAACTCAAGCGCCCCGACAACGACATTCCGCTGACCGCCCTGGTCCGCATTCCGGGCAATCTCGACCGCTTCATCAACCTTCCCAGCGGCCTGGCCTCGGAAGGCCGCACCGAAGTCGTCACCATCGACACGCTGGTCAAGCTCTTCTTCCATAAGATGTTCCCCGGCCATGAAGTGGTCGGCTCCGGCGCCTTCCGCGTCATCCGCGACAGTGAAATCGAAATCGACGACGAAGCCGCCGACCTTGTCGTGGAATTCGAGACCGCCCTTCGTCAGCGCCGCCGCGGCCAGGTGATCCGCCTCGAAATCGAAAGCTCGATGACCCGTGCCCTCAAGCGCCAGATGAGCGAACAGCTCGGCGTCAAGGATGCCGACGTGTTCGAAGTGCAGGGTTTTCTGGGTCTGGCCGATGCGCGCAAGGTTTGCGACGTCGATCGCCCGGACCTGAAATTCACGCCCTATCACGCCCGTTTCCCCGAGCGTATTCGCGACTATAGCGGTGACAGCTTCGCCGCCATTCGCGCCAAGGACATCCTCGTTCACCACCCCTTCGAAAGCTTCGACGTCGTCGCGCAGTTCCTGATGCAGGCCGCGCGTGATCCCGATGTCGTCGCCATCAAGCAGACGCTCTATCGCACCTCCTCGGACAGCCCGATCATCAAGGCACTGGTCCTGGCCGCCGAAGCCGGCAAATCGGTGACCTGCCTCGTCGAGCTCAAGGCGCGCTTCGATGAAGAGGCCAATATCCGCTGGGCGCGCGATCTGGAGCGGGCAGGGGCCCAGGTGGTCTTCGGCTTCATCGAGCTCAAGACCCACGCCAAGCTCAGCCAGGTCGTGCGCCGCGAAAAGGGCAAGCTGGTCAGCTATTGCCATATCGGCACGGGCAACTATCACCCGATCACCGCCAAGATTTACACCGATCTGAGCTATTTCACGATCGACCCGGCAATTACCCGCGACGTGGCCCGCGTCTTCAATTTCATCACCGGCTATGCCCGTCCGACCGAGCTCGAAACCATTGCCGTCTCGCCGGTGAACCTGCGCGAAACCCTGCTGCAGGGCATTGCCCGCGAAATCGAATTTGCCCGCAACGGCCAGCCGGCCAGCGTGCTGCTCAAGATGAATTCGCTGGTCGATCCGGCCACCATCGACGCGCTCTATGACGCCAGCCAGGCCGGCGTGAAGGTCGACCTGATCGTCCGCGGCATCTGCTGCCTGCGGCCCGGTATTCCCGGTTTTTCCGACAACATCCGGGTCAAATCCGTGGTCGGCCGCTTCCTTGAACACAGCCGCATCTACTGCTTCGGCAATGGCGAGGCCATGCCCAATCCGCGTGCCACGGTCTATATTTCCTCGGCCGATCTGATGGGCCGCAACCTCGATGGCCGCGTCGAAGTCATGGTGCCCATTCTCAACAGGACCGTGCATAAGCAGATCCTCGATGTGATTCTGGTTGCCTATCTGCGCGACAACCAGCAGAGCTGGGAAGTGCTGCCTGATGGCAGCTCGCACCGCATGCGTGTCGCCGATGGGGAGGAACCCTTCAACGCGCATGACTATTTCATGACCAACCCCTCGCTGTCCGGTCGCGGCAGCGCTGGCGGTGTCGATGATGAGGGTCTGGCTTGAATCAGTTCTGGGGCGTCGATGCGGACCCAACCGCTCAAGGCCGTATCAAGGGCGCCAAGCCCGTGGCCGTTCTCGATATCGGGTCCAATTCGGTCCGTCTGGTGGTCTATGAGCGTCACGCGCGCGCTCTGACCCCGCTCTACAACGAAAAATCCGCCTGCGCCCTGGGGCGCGGGGTCGGCCAGACCGGCCGGCTCGCCGAAGCCAACATGGCCCAGGCGCTCGACGCCATCAAACGCTTCGCCCTCGTCGCCCGCATGATGCGGGTCGGCAAGGTGCATGTGCTGGCGACCTCTGCCGTTCGCGACGCCGCCAACCGCCAGGAATTCGTCGACGCCGTCGAGGCCCTAATGGAGACCAAGGTCAACGTACTGAGCGGCGAGCAGGAAGCTCATTTCGCAGCGCTCGGCGCCGTGGCCGGCATCCCCGGCTTTGCCGGCATCGTCGGCGATCTGGGCGGCGGTAGCCTTGAGCTGTCCAGCATCAGTAACGGCGCCGATACCAATGGCGCCTCCTTCGAGCTCGGCGTCATCCGACTGCAGGACGACAGCAATGGCTCGCCGCCCAAGGCCGCCAGCATTGTTCGTGATCAGATGGACAAGGCCGGTCTTGGCAATATCGACAAGGGCCAGTCCTTCGTCGCCATTGGCGGCACTTGGCGCTCGCTGGCCAAGCTGCACCAGATCGTCAAGGGCTATCCGCTGCGCATGGTGCAGAACTACGTCGTGCCCGCCGAGGACATGATCGACTTTTGCAACGAGATCATCGGCGCCAGTTCGCTCAAGGGCTATGACGGCGCTGACAATGTCAGCTCGTCGCGCCGGGAACTGGTGCCTTTCGGGGCCGCCGTCATGGCCGAGGTGCTCAAGACCGGCAATTTTGCCGATGTCGTGTTCTCGGCACTGGGGGTGCGCGAAGGCTATCTTTATGGCCTGCTCGACAAGCGCGAACAGGCGATCGATCCGCTGATCCAGGGCGCCGAAGAACTGTCGGTCCTGCGCTCGCGCTCGCCATCGCATGCCAATGACCTGATCGAATTCACCGGCAAGTTTCTGGCCGCCTCAGGCACGGCTGAAACCGCCGACGAGGAGCGCCTGCGCAACGTCGTATGCCTCCTGGCCGATATTGGCTGGCGCTCGCATCCAGACTATCGTGGCCCGCAAAGCGTCGATGCCGTCGCTTACAGTTCCCTGGCCGGCGTCGACCACCCCGGCCGTGCCTTCCTCGCCCAGGTCATCGCCATTCGCTATGACGGGCTCAAGAGCAAGACCGCAGCCCCGTTGGCGCCACTTGGGTCCGCCGAACTGACCGCACGCGCCCGCCTGATCGGCGCCCTGTTCCGCGTCGCCTATCCCATGACCGCAGCCATGCCCGGCATCCTGCCCCGCATCCGCTTCGACATCGACGGCACCTCGCTCTCGCTGGTGCTGCCACAAGACCTGGCATTCCTCGCCGCCGAACACCTGCGCGGCCGCCTGGATCAATTCGCCAATGTAGCCGGCTTCAAGAGCGCGGCGGTGACGGTGGAATAGCGATCCGGCGGATTATTCCGCCGCAACACTATCCTTGACGGCAATCTCGATCACGCCCTTGCGGGTCGCGACCAGACCGATGCGGCCGTGCTTGATGTCCAGAGCCTTTTCGCCGAACAGCTTGCGGCGCCAGCCCTTGAGGGCGGGGACATCGGCATCGTCGTCGAGCACCAGGGCGTCGATTTCGTCCGATGTCGCGAGGATCCGCGCGGCAACGCCATGCTGCTCGGCAACGGATTTCAGCAATACCCGGATCAGGTCACCCACGGCGCCCTTGGGCGAGGGGCCGCGATAGCGCTCCGGCATGACGGGCAATTCGGCCTTGCCGAGCGCTTCCACATCCTTGAGCAGGGCCATGATTTCGGCCGCAGCCGATGAGCGGCCAAAGCCACGTGGGACCGCCCGGAGCTTCTCGAAGGCATCGGGCGTCAGCGGGCGCTGCTGCGCCAGTTCGAACAGCACATCGTCCTTCATTACCCGGCTGCGCGGCTGGTCGCCATCCTGAGCGCGCTTCTCGCGCCAGGCTGCCAGCTTTTTCAGCGCCGCCAGATCGCGCGGGCGGTTGATCTTCATCTTGAGCCGTTCCCAGGCGTGCTCGGGCTGCACCACATAGGTGTCGATGCTGCGCAGCACGCCCAGCTCGTCCTCGACCCAGTCCCAGCGCTTGGTGGCATCCACCTGCTTGCGCAATTCGCGATAGATGTCGCGCAGATGCGTCACGTCGGCCAGCGCATAAAGCCGCTGCTTTTCGGTCAGCGGACGCGCCGACCAGTCGGTGAAACGGCTCGACTTGTCGAGTTCAACCTCGGTGATGGAGCGCACCAGATTGTCATAGGACACGCTGTCGCCAAAGCCGCAGACGCTGGCGGCGATCTGCGTGTCGAAGATATTGACCGGCACCTTGCCCGTCAGCTTGACGAAGATTTCAATGTCCTGCCGGGCGGCGTGGAAGACCTTAGTAATATTGGGATTGGCCAGCAGCTCGAAAAAGCTCGAAAGATCAAGACCCGGCGCCAGCGGATCGATCAGCACCGCCTCGTCATCCGTCGCAGCCTGGATCAGGCAGAGCTTGGGCCAGTAGGTCGTCTCACGCAGAAATTCGGTATCGACAGTTACAAAATCAAATTTGGCAGCGCGCTCGCAGAATGCCGCGAGCACATCCGTGGAAATAATCAGGTCCATACCGGCGTCCGTCTCAAAATCGTCAATATTCTTCCTAGCAGCTACGGCCCGTTCACTCCATACCGGATTTGTTGACCCGGTTTCCCAGCTTATGTCCACCGCCCGGACCTGTGCATCGGGCCCGTTTGCCTTGACATTGAGGGCCTCTCATGCGCTTTTCCCGCCCAAGATTCAGGCCTTTTTCAGAGTTCCGCCCATGACCGCACATCGCTACCGCTCGCATACTTGCGGAGCCCTCACTGCCAATGATGCCGGCCAGACCGTCCGCCTCAGCGGCTGGGTCCATCGTATACGTGACCATGGCGGCCTGCTCTTCATCGATCTGCGCGACCACTATGGCGTGACGCAGGCCGTGATCGACCCCGATTCTCCCGCTTTCGCGCTGGCCGAAACGGTCCGCTCGGAATGGGTGCTGCGCATCGACGGCGAAGTGAAACTGCGCGACGCGTCGGCGGTGAACCCGAACCTGCCCACCGGCACGGTGGAAGTCTTCATCCGCGAGATCGAAGTGCTCTCGGCCGCCAAGGAGTTGCCGCTTCCGGTGTTTGGCGAGCAGGACTATCCCGAGGACGTACGCCTGCGTTATCGGTTCCTCGACCTGCGCCGCGAAAAGCTGCATGCCAATATCGTCAAGCGCACCAAGGTGATCGCAGCCATGCGTGCTGGCATGACCGAGCAGGGCTTTGCCGAATATTCGACGCCGATCCTGACCGCCTCCTCGCCTGAAGGCGCACGCGACTTCCTCGTGCCGTCGCGCATCCACCCCGGCAAGTTCTTTGCCTTGCCGCAGGCGCCCCAGCAGTACAAGCAGCTGCTGATGGTGGCGGGTTTTGACCGCTACTTCCAGATCGCGCCCTGCTTCCGCGACGAAGATCCGCGCGCCGATCGCCTGCCGGGCGAATTCTACCAGCTCGATCTTGAAATGAGCTTCGTGACCCAGGAAGACGTCTGGAACACGATCACCCCGGTCATCACCTCGATCTTCGAGCAGTTTGCCGAGGGCAAGCGCGTCACCGAGGAATGGCCGCGCATTCCCTACGATACGGCCATCCGCAAGTATGGTTCGGATAAGCCCGACCTGCGCAACCCGATCGAAATCCAGGGCGTCACCGAGCATTTTGCCGGTTCCGGCTTCAAGGTCTTCGCCAATCAGATCGAAGCCGACCCCAAGGTAGAAATCTGGGCCATTCCGGCCAAGAACAAGGCTGGTGCCGAACCGATCGGCCGTGCCTTCTGCGACCGCATGAACGCCTGGGCGCAGGGCGAAGGCCAGCCGGGCCTTGGCTATATCTTCTTCAAGGATGGCGCTGGTTCGGGCCCGATCGCCAAGAATATCGGTGAAGAGCGCACGGCTGCCATCAAGGCTCAGTTCGGCCTCGAGGACGGCGACGCGGTATTCTTCGTGGCTGGCCGCCCGGAGAAGTTCTACAAGTTCGCCGGCGAAGCCCGCACCAAGGTCGGCACCGACCTGGGCGTGGTCGATACCGAACAGTTCGCCCTCTGCTGGATCGTCGATTTCCCCTTCTACGAGTGGAGCGAAGAGGAAAAGCGCGTCGACTTTGCGCATAACCCCTTCTCCATGCCGCAGGGCGGCATCGATGCGCTCAATTCGCAGGATCCGCTGACCATCAAGGCCTATCAGTATGATGCGGTCTGCAACGGCTACGAAATCGCCTCTGGCTCGATCCGTAACCAGCTGCCCGACACCATGGTCAAGGCCTTCGAGCTGACCGGCAAGTCGCGTGACGAAGTCGAAGAGCAGTTCGGCGGCCTCTATCGTGCCTTCCAGTTCGGCGCTCCGCCGCATGGTGGCGCAGCCTTTGGTGTCGACCGTATCGTCATGCTGCTTTGCGGCGTGCAGAACCTGCGCGAGATCACGGCCTTCCCGATGAATCAGCAGGCCGAAGATCTGCTGATGGGCGCCCCAAGCCCCGCCGATTCCAAGCAGTTGCGCGAGTTGAGCCTGCGCCTCAACGTCCAGTAAAGACGCCAGTCCGGAACAAAAAAGGCGGCCTCATGGGGCCGCCTTTTTCTTGGTTTGGTGAGCGATTAGCTCGCCATGCTCATTTCCGCATCTGCGCGCTGGCGTGGCTTCCAGTCGCGGCAACGAATGCACAAATCCACCACATTGGTGGCGTGGATCTTGCTCATGATGTGGAGGCGATGCACTTCCACGGTGCGCGGGGAAATGCCGAGCAGGCTGCCAATGCCTCGGTTCGTATTGCCCTGCAAGATCAGGCTCAACACTTCTTCTTCTCGGGGGGTCAGCTGATAGTCCAACACAGTGTTCGTTTCCAGGCGCCGGCGTTCCATGGAAAACAATAGGCGAAACACGCGGCTTTACTATCGTCTGTAATACCTACGTATTTTTGACAGTGTGATTTTTCGCCTGCGACAAGGGCTTACATTGGCATTTTCAAACGCTTAATCAGCGTTAATGATCCGTTAAATGCTCAAGCGTACCGGTAGGACGTCAAAAGACTGTCCCGGATTCGCGGTTTTGAAATCCAGATACTCCCACGTTCTGACTTTGATTGGTGCGCTGCTTGCGTTCGTGCCGATCATTGCCGTGGACTATCTGCTCGATTCCTACGTTCGCGTGCGCGAACAGGCCAATAAGGATCAGTTTGTCCGTGCGCTGAGCGTGCAGATCGAGACCGGTGTCAACGACGCCATGGGCTCCCTGCGCCGCATCCTGGCCGAGAGCCCGTCGCTCTGCACCCCAACCTTTGTCGCCAACGTGCAGGCCGAGATCGAATCCAGCCTCACGCTGCGGCAAGTGCTGGTCGAGAACGCCGATGGCGTTCAATATTGCGATGCCGTTGGACGCACCGTCAGCTATTCGCCGCTCTCGGCGCCATTGCCCATTCCCGGTCAGACCGAGACCATCACCGTTGTGAAACTGGGTGATCTCGCCATGCCGGCCCTCAAGATCACCCAGACCTTCGGTCAGACGCGGCGCGTTTCGGCCTTCATTCCACTGGTTGGCCAGACGCAGGGCAATCTGGCCCAATCCATGTCGTCCGGCGGCATGATGCGCATCCAGCTCACCAATGGCACCTCGGTCGTGTCGCTGGGGGATACCTCTGCTTTCGACCGGCGCGATGCCGGCACCGACTATGTCATGGCGCAGAGCTTTGCCGGTCAGCTGCCGCTCCGCATCGACTATGGCGTTCCTTTCGCCATGGCGCGCGCCGGCTACACCGATCTCGATGTCGGCCTGACCACCGTCGCCTGTCTGATGAGCGCCATCTTCCTGCTGCTGTCGCTCAACTACGTCCGCCGCTCGCGCGTGCCGGCCTTCGATCTGGAACGCGCCATCGCACGCGGCGAGATCAAGCCCTACTATCAGCCGGTCATTAATCTGCGCACCGGCCAGCTGATGGGCTGCGAAGTGCTCTGCCGCTGGGAGAAGAAAAAGGGCCAGGTCGTTCCGCCCGGCGCCTTTATCGACTATGCCGAAGTCACCGGCCTGGCCATTCCCATGACCCTGTCGCTGATGCAGCAGGTCCGCACCGATCTCGGCGACCTCTGCGTCATGATGCCGGACATGAAAATCTCCATCAATCTGTTCGAGGGGCACTTCCGCGACGACAGCATTGTCGAGGACGTCCAGGCCATCTTTGGCCATTCCAAGGTCAACTTCCGCCAGCTCGTCTTCGAAATCACCGAACGCCACCCGCTGGGCAATTCGGCCGTGGCCAATTCCGTCATTGCCGGCCTGCATGCCCTGGGCTGCAAGCTAGCGCTCGACGACGCCGGCACCGGCCACTCCAATCTGGCCTATATCGGCACGCTCGGCGTTGATGTCATCAAGATCGACCGCGTCTTCGTCGACATGATCAAGCCCGGCACCACGCAGGTCCCCGTGCTCGACGGCCTCATCGTTATGGCCAAGGACATGGATTGCGACATCGTCGCCGAAGGCGTCGAGACCGAGGAGCAGGCGCTCTACCTTCGTGCACGCGGCGTCGTGCAGGCCCAGGGCTTCATCTTCGCTCCGGCGCTCAAGGTCGGCGCCTTCCGCGACTTGGCGACGGCGCTCCATGCCACCCACGAGCCCCGCGCCCGCATCCAGAACGTGGTTGCCAGCGCCGCCTGAGGCGGTGTGCGACTTTAGTTGCGCCCCCATGCCGACATAAACTCTTTTCATTGGCGTGGTTTGGTGGCACCAACGCAACCTCTGATAGGCCTGCCGCCAGTTGAGGGCGGCCAAGGAGGTTTGTGTGACGACCGACGTCAATGAACAGCGCAAAGCCCTGCGGGAAGCAGCGCTGCATTTCCACGAATTCCCCAAGCCGGGCAAGCTCGAGATCGTGCCAACCAAACCGCTGGGCAACCAGCGCGATCTGGCTCTGGCCTATTCTCCGGGCGTGGCCGCGCCCTGCGAGGAAATCGCCGAAAACCCTGACGCCGTTGGACGCTACACGTCGCGCCAGAATCTCGTTGCCGTCATTTCCAACGGCACGGCCGTGCTGGGCCTGGGCAATATCGGCGCTTTGGCCTCAAAGCCGGTGATGGAAGGCAAGGCCGTCCTGTTCAAGAAATTCGCAGGAATCGATGTCTTCGACCTCGAGATCGACGAAATCGAGCCAAAGAAATTCATCGATGCCGTGGCGCCGCTCTGGCCGACCTTTGGCGGCATCAATCTCGAGGACATCCGCGCGCCGGACTGTTTCGAGATCGAGGAAACGCTGCGCGAGCGCATGCCGATTCCCGTCTTCCACGACGACCAGCATGGCACGGCGATCATCGTCGGCGCTGCCGTCCTCAACGGTCTCGAGCTCAAGGGCAAGAAGATCGAAGAGGTCAAGATCTGCGCATCCGGGGCAGGGGCCGCGGCCATTGCCTGCCTCAACGTGCTGGTTGCCCTCGGCGCCAAGCACGATAACATCTGGGTCGCCGACAAGGATGGCTTGGTCACCCATAAGCGCAATGACATCAACGACAAGTGGCGCGGTCAGTATCGCCGCACCTCCGATGCCACCACGCTGGCCGAAGTCATCGATGGTGCCGACGTGTTCCTCGGCCTGTCGGCCGCTGGTGCTCTCAAGCCCGAAATGCTGCTCAAGATGGCGCCCAAGCCGCTGATTCTGGCGCTGGCCAATCCCAATCCGGAAATCACCCCGGAGCTGGCCAAGACGACGCGTCCCGATGCCATGATCTGCACCGGCCGCTCGGACTATCCCAATCAGGTCAACAACGTCCTGTGCTTCCCCTTCATCTTCCGCGGTGCGCTGGACGTCAACGCCACCACGATCAATGAAGAGATGAAGCTGGCCGCCGTGCGCGCCATCGCCAAGCTGGCGCATGAGCCGGGCCTTGAAGTCTCGCCCTCCGGTTCGCCGGCCGTCTTCGGCCCCGACCACATCATTCCCAATCCCTTCGACCAGCGCCTCATCCTGCGCATCGCCCCGGCCGTGGCGCGTGCAGCCATGGAATCGGGCGTGGCCAAGAAGCCGATCACCGATTGGCAGGCCTATCACGATAGCCTCAACCGCTTCGTCTTCCGCTCTGGCCTCGTCATGAAGCCGATTATCGATCGTGCCCAGGGCCAGAACAAGCGCATCGCCTTTGCCGATGGCGAGGACGAGCGCGTGCTGCGTGCCACCCAGGTCCTGCTCGAAGAGCGCATGGCCAAGGCCATCCTCATCGGCCGCCCGGCGGTCATCGAGCAGCGCATCGAACGCTTCGGCCTCAATCTGCGTCCGGGCGTCGATTTCGACATCATCAATCCCGAAGACGATCCGCGCTACCGCGACTATGTGAGCCTGTTCCATTCGCTGGTCGGCCGCAATGGCGTGACGCCCGACACCGCTCGCCAGGTGGTGCGCACCAATACCACGGTGATCGGTGCCCTGGCCGTCAAGCGCGGCGAGGCCGATGGCCTGATCTGTGGCCTGCAGGGCCGCTACATCAAGCATGTCCGCGACATCCGCTCGATCATCGGCCTTCAGGACGGCGTGACCGACGTCTCGGCACTGTCCATGCTGATCATGCCGCGCGGCGCCTTCTTCCTGGCCGACACCTATGTCAACCCGGACCCGACGCCCGACGAGATCGTCGGTATCGCGCTGCAGGCCCGCAATCACCTCAAGCGCTTCAACATCGAAGCCAGGGTCGCGCTGCTGAGCTACTCCAACTTCGGCTCGCGCGATGGCGACAGCGCCTTCAAGATGCGCGAAGCCTACAACCGTTTGAAGCAGGTCGCGCCCGATCTGGTCGTCGAAGGCGAAATGCAGGGGGATCTGGCGCTCAACCACACGCTGCGCGAGCGCTATGTGCCCGACAGCGTGCTGACCGGCGAAGCCAATCTGCTGATTTTCCCGAACCTCGATGCGGCCAATCTCTCCATGACCCTGCTCAAGGAGATGAACAACGCCCTGGCCGTCGGCCCCATCCTGATGGGACCGAAGTCGCCGGCCCACATCTTGGCGCCCTCGACCACCAGCCGCGGCATCGTCAACATGGCCGCCATTGCCGCCACCGAAGCGCTTGGAAACGAAGCATGATCCGTCACACTGTCGTTTTCACGCTCAGGCACGCCCCTGGTTCAGCGGAGGAGGGTGCCTTCCTCCGCGACGCCAAGGTGCTGGCCGCCATTCCCGGCGTCGAGAAGTTCGAGCAATTGCGTCAGGTCAGCCCCAAGAACGACTACGCCTTCGGCTTCTCCATGGAGTTTGCCGATCAGGCGGCCTATGCCGGCTACAATGATCACCCCGACCACGTCGCCTTCGTCCGCGACCGCTGGGTGCCTGAAGTCGAGACATTTCTTGAGATCGACTATACGGCTCTTTGATCGGGCAAAGGCCTGCGCTTTTCCCCGCAACCCCCGAAGTTCACGCTGCGGGGAGCTTGGCGCATTCGGAAATCTCGCAACGGCAGATGTGCCGATATTGGAATCGCGAGCCTGCCTGTAAGATCGAGCCGAGTGCACGTGGACTGGCGGTTTGAGTGGAGCGCGTTTTCCGGCTCTTTGAGTCTCTGGGCTACCCCAGAAAAGGTACGGACCGGCTTCGCAGGAAACGCGGCTGGGTCATTGTGGTGCTTGCCATTCTGGCATGGATTGTCATTTTGGCCATCGGCTTCGGCCTTGCCATGCTTTTCCTCTACGGCACGAGCGTCCTGGCGCAGTGAACTGGGACGGTTGGCCCGTGCCTGGCACGACCAGACTTCCAGATCACGCTTGTCGCCCCTGGTGCCGCATGCTAGACGCCGCGCATCACCGACCATGATGCAGAGGATGCGCCCGATGAACCAGATCGCTGTGTTCGGTGGCAGTGCGCATCCACTATTGGCGCAGGATATCTGCAGTTATCTCGGTGTGCCGCTGCAGCCGACACGGGTCAAGCGGTTCTCCAACGATTGCATCGAAGTCCAGCTTCAGGCCAACTGCCGGGAACAGGATGTCTTTCTCATCCAGACGCTGAGCGCTCCGGTCCAGGATCATCTGGTTGAGTTGCTGCTGATGCTTGATGCCGCACGCGGCGCCTCGGCTTCGCGCATCACGGCGGTCATTCCTCACTACTCTTATGCGCGTTCCGACAAGAAGGATGCCCCGCGCATTTCCATCGGCGGGCGGCTTGTGGCCGATCTCCTCAAGACGGCGGGTGCAGACCGCGTCCTGACCATGACCCTCCATTCGCCGCAAGTGCACGGCTTCTTCAGCGTTCCAGTCGACCACCTTCACGCCCTGAGCGAGCTGGCGCAGTATTTTCAGCGCAACGATCTGACCAATACGGTTGTCGTTTCGCCCGACCTGGGCAATGCCAAGACGGCCGCAGCCTTTGCCAAGCGGCTCGGCACGCCTGTCGCCGCCGGCGCGAAGGACCGTATCAGCGACACTGAGGTTCGCATCAGTGCCATCATCGGCGAGGTCGCGGGCAAGGACATCATCATCCTCGATGACGAGATTGCCAGTGGCGGCTCGATGATCGAACTGCTGCGCCATCTGCGAAAGAGCGGTGCAAAGACCATCCGCATCGCCTGCACCCATGGCATCTTCGCCGGTAATGCGCTGCACCGCCTGGCGTCCGAACCCGATCTGATGGAAATCGTCTGTACCGACACCTTGCCGATAGCGCGCGAGCGCATGGTGGACAAGTTGCGCGTCCTCTCCGTTGCGCCGGCTTTGGCCGAAGCGATGCGGCGCATCAACAGCGGAGAATCGGTCAGCGCCCTTTTCCACGATGGACCAAAGCCGGATCTCGTTGCCGCCGAATAGGAAACCCCGCGTTAAGTCCTTGTCAGGCATATTATCGGGGTTCAATTTCGGTTTTCCCATGCCCACCCGTCTCAAACGCCCTGCTATCTGGCGCCCCTTGGCGATGACCGTTGCTCTGCTCGGTTTTCAGGCCTATCTGGGCTTCTCCGCCATCGACGGACAGTTCGGCATCGAGAATCGCACGCAAATCCTGCTCGACATCGATCAGCTCAAGGCGCGCTCGGCGGCCCTGCAGGCCGAGATTGACGCCTATAGCCATCGCGCGACGCTGATGGATACGCGGCGGCTTGATCCTGATATCGTGACCGAACGGGCGCGCGCTTTGCTGAACATGGCAAACGCAGACGACGTTATCGTCATGGTCGACCCCACGTCCGGTAAACCACTTTCCGGTAAATTCGAAGAATTACCCCAAGATCAGTTAACTGATCTTTTGCGAGCAGATTCAATCCTCTAGCGCGGGTTTGACTGCGCGCGCGGGCATTGCTTTCTGCCATTGCCTTGCTTTATGCTATGGATATGTGGCCAGATCGGGCCAGGCAGCAAACCCATTTCCTCGCGGAGCGTTTCAATGGCGCGTACAGCTGTGGCCACCAAGGCCAAGACGCAATCCAACATTCCCGAATTGACCAAAGAGCAGGAGCTCGAGGCCTACCGCGAAATGCTGCTCATCCGGCGTTTCGAAGAAAAGGCCGGCCAGATGTATGGCATGGGCCTGATCGGTGGTTTCTGCCACCTCTATATTGGTCAGGAAGCCGTCGTGACCGGCATCACCATGGCCAGCGAGAAGGGCAAGGACGCCCAGATCACCGGTTATCGTGACCACGGCCACATGCTGGTCATGGGCCTCGACCCCAAGGGCGTCATGGCCGAGCTCACCGGCCGCCAGGGCGGCCTGTCGAAAGGCAAGGGCGGCTCGATGCACATGTTCTCCAACGAGCACAAGTTCTACGGCGGCAACGGCATCGTCGGCGCCCAGGTTTCGCTTGGCGCAGGCCTCGCCTTCGCAGCCAAGTACAAGGGCGACAACTCTGTCTCGCTTGCCTATTTCGGCGACGGCGCTGCCAACCAGGGCCAGGTCTACGAGACCTTCAACATGGCCAAGCTGTGGAACCTGCCCGTCGTTTTCATCATCGAAAACAACAAATACGCCATGGGCACTTCCATTGAGCGTGCTGCAGCCACCACCGATTTCTCCATGCGCGGCGCGTCCTTCGACATTCCGGGCGAGCAGGTCGACGGCATGGACGTTCGCATGGTCTATGATGCCGCCAAGCGCGCCATCGAACATGCCCGCTCCGGCAAGGGCCCGTTCATCCTCGAAATGCTGACCTACCGCTATCGTGGTCACTCCATGTCCGATCCGGCGAAGTACCGCTCCAAGGACGAAGTGACCAAGTATCGTCAGGAGCGCGACCCGATCGAACAGGTCAAGGCGCGTCTGCTCGATGGTGGTGTGCTGACCGAGGAAGAGCTCAAGAAGATCGAAAGCGACATCCGCGCCATCGTCACCGAAGCTGCCGATTTCGCCACCAATGATGCCGAGCCCGATGCTGCCGAGCTCTGGACCGACATCACCATTAGCGCCTGAGACAGAAAATGAGCGCCATGTTCACGATCGCAACGATCACGGACGGGCGCTCTTCTCTACGTTTCTGCAACACCTGTTCTGATCTGCGCCGCGTGGCTCTTATGCCCGGCGACAAGAAAATCCTGGAGAGCTGATATGCCCCAAATCCTGATGCCTGCGCTGTCGCCCACCATGGAAGAGGGCAAGCTGAGCAAGTGGCTGGTCAAGGTTGGCGATACCGTCAAGTCTGGCGACGTGCTGGCCGAAATCGAAACCGACAAGGCGACCATGGAAGTCGAGTCGGTCGATGAAGGCGTGGTCAAGGAACTGCTGATCGAAGAAGGCACCGAGGGCGTCAAGGTCAACACCCCGATCGCTCTGGTGCTTGGCGAAGGCGAGGAGGCTGGTGCTGCGCCGGTCGCCAAGACCGCTCCCGAGCCTGCCGAGGCGCCTGTCGTCGCCGCTGAAAAGGCTGCCGAAGCTGCGCCGTCGCAGGCATCCGTGCCCGCAGCGCCGAAGTTCCAGGCCGATAGCGACCCCGATCTGCCCGAAGGCGTGGAAATGGTCGAAATGACCGTCCGCCAGGCGCTGAACGAAGCCATGGCCGAGGAGCTGCGCCGCGACAAGGACGTCTTCATCATGGGTGAAGAAGTCGCCGAATATCAGGGTGCCTACAAGATCACCCAGGGCCTGCTGCAGGAATTCGGTCCCCAGCGCGTCATCGACACCCCGATCACCGAGCATGGCTTTGCCGGTCTCGCTGTCGGCGCCGCCTTTGCCGGCCTCAAGCCGATCGTCGAATTCATGACCTGGAACTTCGCCATGCAGGCGATCGACCAGATCATCAACTCGGCTGCCAAGCAGCTTTACATGTCCGGTGGCCAGGTCACCGCACCCATGGTCTTCCGCGGCCCCAACGGCCCGGCGGCTCGCGTCGGCGCCCAGCACTCGCAGGACTACTCATCCTGGTATAGCCACGTTCCCGGCCTCACCGTCATCGCGCCCTATAGCGCCGCCGACGCCAAGGGCCTGCTGAAGTCGGCCATCCGGTCGCCGAACCCGGTCGTCTTCCTCGAAAACGAAATCCTCTACGGCTCGACCGGCCTCGTGCCCAAGGTCGATGATTTCCTGCTGCCGATCGGCAAGGCCCGCATCGCTCGCAAGGGTGCCGACGTGACCATCGTCTCCTTCTCGATGGGCATGCGCTACGCCACGCAGGCCACCGAAAAGCTGGTTGCAGCCGGCGTCGATGTCGAATTGATCGACCTGCGCACCCTGCGCCCGCTCGACAGCGACACCGTCATCGAGTCGGTCAAGAAGACCGGCCGCCTTGTCACTGTTGAAGAAGGCTGGCCGCAGGGCGGTATTGGCGCCGAACTCTCGGCCCGCGTCATGGAACAGGCCTTCGATTATCTCGATGCGCCCGTCATGCGCGTCACCGGCAAGGATGTGCCCATGCCCTATGCCGCCAACCTCGAAAAGCTGGCTTTGCCCAACGTCGATGAAGTGATCGCGGCCGTCAACGCCGTGACCTACCGCTCGTAAGGAGAACCGGGATGCCAATCGATATCACCATGCCGGCGCTCTCTCCGACGATGGAAGAGGGCAAGCTCGCCAAGTGGCACGTCAAGGAAGGCGACTCGGTCTCCTCCGGTGACGTCATCGCCGAAATCGAGACCGACAAGGCCACGATGGAAGTCGAAGCCGTCGACGAAGGCAAGATCGGCAAGATCATGGTCGCCGAAGGCACGGACAATGTGAAGGTCAATGCCGTCATCGCCGTCCTGCTGCAGGAGGGCGAGGACGCCAGCGCCGTCGCCGCGCCCAAGGCTGAAGCACCAAAGGCTGCCGAGGCTCCCAAGCCCGCCGAAGCGCCCAAGGCCGAATCCGCTCCGGCGCCCGCGGCCAATGCCAACTCTGGCTCCAGCGCTCCCGCTGCAGCCAAGCCTGCTGCTGCCCCCGCCAAGTCGGAAGGCGGCAAGGTTTTCGCCTCGCCGCTGGCCCGTCGTCTCGCCAAGGAAGCGGGCATTGATGTCGCCGCCATTTCGGGAACCGGTCCCAAGGGCCGCGTCGTCAAGTCCGACGTCGAAGCCGCCAAGTCGGGCAAGACTTCGCTCAAGGCCGCCGCATCGGCACCGGCCGCCGGCGCTGCCGCGCCGACCGGCATGAGCAAGAACCAGGTCATCGGGCTCTACGAGGAAGGCTCCTACGAGCTGGTCCCCAACGATGGCATGCGCAAGGTCGTGGCGGCGCGCCTCACCGAGTCCAAGCAGACCGTGCCGCATTTCTACCTCACGCTCGATTGCAAGATCGACGCGCTGATGGCAGCCCGCGAGCAGATCAATGCGCTCGCGCCAAAGTCCAAGGACGGCAAGCCGGAATACAAGCTTTCGGTCAATGACTTCGTCATGAAGGCCTGGGCTGTGGCGCTGCAGCGCGTGCCCATGGCCAATGCCACCTGGGCCGGCGACTCGATCCTCTACCACAAGCGTTCGGATGTGGCCGTGGCCGTCTCCGTGCCCGGCGGCCTCTTCACCCCCGTGGTCAAGGCTGCCGACACCAAGACGCTTCGCCAGATTTCCGACGAGGTCAAGGACCTGGCCGGCCGCGCCAAGTCCAAGAAGCTTGCCCCGCATGAGTATCAGGGCGGCTCCTCCTCGGTCTCCAACCTCGGCATGTTCGGCATTCGCGAATTCGCCGCCGTCATCAACCCGCCGCACGGCACGATCCTCGCGGTCGGTGCCGGCGAAGAACGCGTCTATGCCGACAAGGGCCAGGTCAAGACCGCCCAGTTCATGACCGTGACCCTCTCGGTCGACCATCGCGCCGTCGATGGCGCCCTGGGTGCGGAAGTGCTCGGCGTCTTCAAGAGCCTGATCGAAAACCCGGTGATGATGCTGGCCTAAGGGGCAGGGCGCATGAAGACCATCCTCGCCTATGGCGACAGCCTGACTTACGGCGCCAATCCGCAGCCCAATGGGCTGCGGCACGCCTATGAGAACCGCTGGCCCTCTGTTCTCGAACAGGGGCTCGATGGTCGCGCCCGCGTCTTTGCCGAGGGTCTGGGTGGTCGCACCACGGCCTTCGACGACGGTTCGGCCTCCTCGGATCGCAACGGCGCCCGCATCCTGCCGGTGCTGCTCGATACTCACAAGCCGCTCGATCTCGTCATCCTGATGCTGGGCTCCAACGATCTCAAGCCCGCCATCCACGGCCGCGCGATCACCGCCTCCTATGGCATTCGCAAGCTGATCCAGATCGTGCGTGGTCATTTCGTCAATCCCGGCGAAACCCAGCCGGAAATCCTGATCGTTAGCCCGCCACATCTGGTGGCGACCAAACATGCCGAAATGGGCATCCACTTCGGTGGCGAAGCTGCTATCGCGGAATCCACGCTCATGGCCGGCTACTACCGCACGCGGGCCCAGGAATACGGCGCCCATTTCTACGATGCCGCGACTGTCGCTCATGCAGACATTGCCGACGGCGTCCATCTCGATCCCGCCAATACACGCGCCATCGGCACGGGGCTGATCCCCGTCGTCAAATCCATTCTGGGTCTCTGACCCACCCGTTTCGACTTACTGGAGGCCCAAATGGCTGACCAATACGACCTTCTCGTCATCGGCGCCGGCCCGGGCGGCTATGTGGCCGCCATTCGCGGCGCGCAGCTCGGCATGAAGGTGGGCATCATCGAGCGCGAGCATATGGCTGGCATCTGCTCCAACTGGGGCTGCATTCCGACCAAGGCACTGCTGCGCTCGGCCGAAATCTACGGCCACATGACCCATGCCAAGGACTATGGCCTCGTGGCCGAAAAGTTCAGCGTCGATCTCGACGGCGTGGTCAAGCGCTCGCGCGCCATTGCCGCGCAGATGAACAATGGCGTCCAGTTCCTCATGAAGAAGAACAAGATCGACACCATCTGGGGCGAAGCCGTCATCACCGGCAAGGGCGAGGTCAAGGTCGCGCCCACCAAGAAGACCATCCAGCAGCCGCAGGTTCCGCCACCCAAGAATGCGCTGGGCGAGGGCACCTACAAGGCCAAAAACATCATCATCGCCACCGGCGCCCGTCCGCGCGTCCTGCCGGGCATTGAGCCCGATGGCGATAAGATCTGGACCTACTTCGAGGCCATGAAGCCGGCCGCCATGCCCAAGTCGCTGGTCGTCATGGGTTCGGGCGCCATCGGCGTCGAGTTTGCCTCCTTCTACCGCTCCATGGGCGCCGAAGTGACCATCATCGAACTGCTTCCGCAGATCATGCCGGTCGAGGATGCGGAGATCGCCGGTCTGGCCCGCAAGCGTCTCGAAAAGCGCGGCATCAAGATCCTGACCGATGCCAAGGTCGCCAAGGTCGAAAAGACCAAGGACGGCGTCGTGGCCCATGTCGAACTCAAGAATGGCGACAAGCAGCAGGTAGCCGGCGACAAGCTGATCTCGGCTGTCGGCGTGCAGTGCAACATCGAAGGCCTCGGCCTCGAGACGGTCGGCGTCAAGACCGATCGTGGCGCCATCGTCATCGATGGCTATGGCAAGACCAATGTCGACGGCATCTGGGCCATTGGCGACGTCGCCGGCCCGCCCATGCTGGCCCACAAGGCCGAGCATGAAGCCGTCATCACCGTCGAAAAGATCGCCGGTCTCAAGGTCCACGGCCTCGACAAGACCAAGGTCCCCGGCTGCACTTATTGCGAGCCGCAGGTTGCCTCCGTCGGTCTGACCGAAGCCAAGGCCAAGGAAGCCGGTCGCGAAATCAAGGTCGGCCGCTTCCCCTTCATCGGCAATGGCAAGGCCATTGCGCTGGGTGAGCCCGATGGTCTGGTGAAGACCATTTTCGACGCAAAGACGGGCGAACTGCTGGGTGCTCACATGGTCGGCGCCGAAGTCACCGAGCTGATCCAGGGCTTCGTCATCGCCATGAACCTCGAAACCACCGAGGAAGAGCTGATCCACACCATCTTCCCGCATCCGACCCTTAGCGAGTCGATGAAGGAATCCGTGCTCGACGCTTACGGCCGCGCGCTGAATATCTGACGACAGGATTTGCTACGGCCTCACCCCATTCTCGATGTCATCCCGGCCTTGAGCCGGGACCCATCCCGAGATGTGTGAACAGCCGCCAGGTCGGTCGATGAGCCGCAAGCACCTTGCGGCCGTGGAGCGATCTCAAGATGGGCCCCGGCTCAAGGCCGGGGTGACACTGTGAGGGCGGTAGTCTCAGTGAAAGTCCGAACAACGCTCCGTGCGGGCGTTTCGAGGACAGAACAAAGGAGTTATCCACATGGTCAAGGCGATCCAGGTCGGCCTGGGACACTGGGGATTCAGCTGGACCAAGGACGTTATCCCCAAAGTTCCCAACATTCACATGGTGGGCTATGTGGATAGCAATCCCGAGGCCATCAAGCGCGTCCAGACCGAGCTGGGCGTCGAGGACAAGCGCTGCTTCCTGAGCCTTGAAGAGGCGGTCAAGGGGCTCGAGATCGACCTCGCCATCTGCACCCTGCGCACCGAGGCCCATTACCCGGTGGTCAGGCGCTGCCTCGAACTTGGCCTCAATGTCCTCGTCGAAAAGCCCTTTGCCTCGACCATCGGCCAGGCCAAGGAACTGGTCGAGCTGGCCCGCGCCAATGGTCGCGTGCTGATGGTGTCGCAGAACTACCGCTTCCAGCCCGCCCCGATTGCTGCTGCCGAACTCATCGGCGCGCAACGGTTCGGTCCGGTGAACCTCGTCAATATCGACTTCCGCCGCCACGCGCCGTCGCAGGGCTATCGCTATTGGGACATGCCCGATCCGCTGCTGGCCGACATGTCGATTCACCATTTCGACCTGATGCGGATGGTGCTCGGCGACGAGCCCAAGCGCGTCTCCTGCCGCACCTGGAATCCCGCCGCCAGCCCCTTCGGCCATCACCCGATCGGTGTGGCGACGCTGGAGTTCGAAAAGGGCACCATCGTCTCTTATCGCGGCTCCTGGATGAGCTCTGGCCCGGTCACGCCATGGGCGGGCGAATGGACCATGGATTGCTCGGAAGGCGAGATCATCTGGAGCTCGCGCGATCACTTCATGGGTAAGGCTGGCCCCGACAAGCTGAGCCTGCGCGAACGCGACCAGGAACCCGTGCCCTTCGACCTTGCGCCCGTTGAACTCACCGACCGCACCGGCACCCTTGGCGCCATCGCCAGGGTCATCGAAAGCGGTGCCGTTCCCGCCCGTTTCAGTTCTGGCGAGGACAATCTTCATTCCCTGGCTCTGGTCCAGGCGACCATCCTCTCGGCCTCCCGTGGTGGCGACTGGGTGGAAATCGCCGAGATCATGCAACAGGCGACAACGAGCTAATCAGAATGGCCGGGTTGAACCGGCCGCTCTCTGGAGCGATATATCGGGCACACTGCCCAGTCAGGACCACAATTGGTTACGCTCATCGATAATTCGGCGCTGAAGCCCCGCCACCCCGAAAAGGCCAATCGGCCCGACAGCGTGGTTTTGCGCAAACCGGACTGGATCCGCGTCAAGGCGCCCGGTTCCCCGGTCTACAAGGAAACCCAGCAGATCGTGCGCGAGAACAAGCTCGTCACCGTCTGCGAGGAAGCCGGCTGCCCCAACATCGGGGAATGCTGGTCCAAGAAGCACGCCACCATGATGATCATGGGCGAGATCTGCACCCGCGCCTGCGCCTTCTGCAACGTGCGCACCGGCCTGCCGGGACCGCTCGATCCCAATGAGCCCGAAAACGTCGCCAAGGGCGTCCATACGCTCGGCCTCGAACACGTCGTCATCACCTCGGTGGATCGTGACGATCTGGCCGATGGCGGCGCGCAGCATTTCGCCGACGTCATCCTCGCCATCCGCGCGCTCAACCCGAAAACCACCATCGAGATCCTGACACCGGACTTCCTGCGCAAGGAAGGCGCGCTGGAGATCGTCGTGGCCGCCAAGCCCGACGTCTTCAACCACAATCTCGAAACCGTGCCGTCGAAGTACCTCAAGGTCCGCCCAGGCGCCCGCTACTTCCACTCCATCCGACTTCTGCAGAAGGTCAAGGAACTGGACCCCACCATGTTCACCAAGTCGGGCATCATGGTGGGTCTGGGCGAAGAGCGCAACGAAGTGCTCCAGCTCATGGATGACCTGCGTTCCGCCGACGTCGATTTCCTGACCATCGGTCAGTATCTGCAGCCGACCAAAAAGCATTATCCGCTGCAGCGTTTCGTCACGCCGGACGAGTTCAAGTCCTATGCTACGGTCGCCAATGCCAAGGGTTTCTCGCTGGTCTCGTCCAGCCCGCTGACCCGTTCTTCGCACCATGCCGGCGAAGACTTCGCGCGCCTCAAGGCCGCCCGCATGGCCAAGATGGGTCACTGATGAAGCGTTTCTTCGAGCGGCACGTGCCGCACCTGCCAGCCCGCATGTTCGAGATCGTCGCCGATCTCGAGGACTATCCGCGCTTCATCCCCAATTGCAAGGCAATGGACGTCCGCAAGGACCCCGCTGCCGGCGATGCGGATGTGCGCTTGGCGAAAATGACGCTCTATTTCGGCCCGATTACCCAGGCCTATACCAGTCGCGTCACCGTCGACTCGCAGGCCCTGACCATCCGCGCCAAGGCCGTCGATGGCCCCTTCGCCTATCTCGACTCGGTCTGGAGCTTTGAAGCCGAAGGGCAGGGCACCCGCGTCCGCTTCGAAATCGACTTCAAGATCTCCAACCCCTTCATCGCCGCCGTCGCCGAACCGGCCTTTGCCGCGAAACAGGAAGAGATCATGCGCGCCTTCGCCGACGAGGCCGACCGCCGGTTTGGCGGTTAGCTCTCCTCGACACCGGTCAGCACCTGGATCACCAGATCCAGCGCCGCTGCCGTGCTGGCCTTGCGGATTTCCTCGCGGCCCAGGTCGCCGAAGCGATGTTCGATGACCACCGTCGCCAGTTCTGACGAGACGGCGATATAGACCAGGCCAACCGGCTTTTTCTCGCTGCCGCCGTCCGGCCCGGCAATCCCCGTCACCGCCACGGCATAGTCTGCATTGGCGGTATTGCGCGCGCCATCTGCCATCGCCCGGGCCACCTGATTGCTCACCGCGCCATAGTCGCGGATCAACCGCGCCTGGACATAGATCATCTTGGACTTGGCTTCGTTCGAATAGGTGACGAAGCCGCCATAGAGCGCCGCCGAGGCGCCGGGCACATCGGTCAGCGCCGAGGCGATCATGCCGCCGGTACAGCTCTCGGCCGTGACGATGGTCTGGCCACGCTCGGTCAATATGTCGATGATCTGCTGGGCTACATCGGGCTCAGTCTTGCTCTTGGTTGCCATCAATCCTCCCTGGGCACTTCCACACTGGCACTGGCCATGGCCACGATGCCTTCCTCCCGCCCGACAAAGCCGAGCCGCTCGCTCGTCGTCGCCTTGATCGCAATTCTTGATGTTGCGATTCCCAGCACTGTTCCAATCACTTCGCGCATGGCTGGAACATGAACGGCAACCTTCGGCGCTTCGGCGACGATTGTCACGTCAAGATTGACGATCCTGCCGCCGCGCTCTGCAAGAAGTCGTCCAGCATGCTTGAGGAACACCACCGAGGCCGCGCCGCGCCACTGCATGTCCGACGGCGGAAAGTGCACCCCGATGTCGCCTTCGCCGATCGCACCCAGAATGGCGTCGGTCAGCGCATGCAGCGCCACGTCGGCATCCGAATGTCCCTGCAGCTTCTTGTCATGCGGGATTTTCACACCACACAGCCACACGCCGTCGCCGGGTTCGAAAGGATGCACGTCGTAGCCGGTGCCGATACGGGTTTCCATGGCAATGTCTCCAGCCAAGATACGCTCGGCCCTCGAAAAATCCTCGGGATGGGTGATCTTGATATTGTTCGGGTCGCCCATCACCATGGCAACGCGCAGCCCGGCCCATTCTGCAATTTCGGCGTCATCGGTGAACTGCCGTCGTGTGGTCGGGGCCCGCATATGCGCCGAAAAAATCTGCCCGAAGCGAAAACCCTGCGGCGTCTGCGCCGCAAACAGCTGGTTGCGATCCTCGGTAGTGGCCACATGCCGCCCGTCCAGCGACCGCTTGATCGTATCGGTGACCTGCAGGGCGGGCAGGGCGCCGTCATATTCTTCAAGCGCGACAATGACATTTCCGATCAGTTTCGGCGTCGAAAACGGCCGCGCCGCATCCTGGATCAACACCAGGTCCGGCCGCAGCGGTGCCAGGGCCTTGAGCCCCTCCAGCACGGAAGCCTGCCGCGTCATCGCCCCATGAACCGGCGCCAACAGCCTGTCATCGCTTAATTCCAGCGCGGCATAGCGCGCGGCATGCTCGGGATGGATCACCGGCAGCACATGGGTCACCTGCGGCAGGTCCAGAAACGCCTGCACCGTCCGGCTCAACACCGCTTTGCCGCCGACCACACGATATTGCTTGGGATCGGCAACGCCATCCCGGCTGGCGCGCTCGCCTTTTCCGGCGGCAACGATGATGACGGCGATGGACTTCTGACGCATGAAAACTGGGTAACCCGGACTTGAAACCGTCACATCATCGTGGTCTAGCGCCCGCACCGTCATGCGGCAAGTGCAGGGCTGCCGCACCACACTGCGGCCATTTTGGGTGTTGCGCTGGCACCTAATATGACTATTGTGCAGGCAATCTTTTCAAATTGACCATTTCTGGGGCAGTTGGTGTCGGACAGTGCCTGCAAGTTGAGCATCGGGAAGCATCAGCTTCGCAATAATGCTTTCCTGGCACCGATGGCCGGAATCACCGACGGCGCCATGCGCAAGCTGGCCGAGCGCTTCGGCGCCGGCATGGTCGTGTCCGAAATGATCGCCAGCAATGCCTTGGCCGCCGGCAATCAGGACATGGCCCGCAGGCTCGGCAAGCCGGGCACCTTGCCGCATATGGTTCAGCTCGCAGGCTGTGAAGCCGAATGGATGACCCGTGGCGCCAAGCTGGCCCATGATGCCGGCGCCGACATCATCGACATCAACTTCGGCTGCCCGGCCAAGCGCGTCACCAACGGTTTCTCCGGTTCCGCCCTGATGCGCGTGCCCGATCATGCTATGACCCTCGTGGATGCCGTGGTCAGCGCCACGCCATTGCCTGTCACCGTCAAGATGCGGCTCGGCTGGGATGATGACAGTCTCAATGCGCCAGAAATGGCCCGGCGCGCCGTCGCCGCTGGCGTCAAGATGATCACCGTCCACGGCCGCACCCGCCAGCAGTTTTACAAGGGCAACGCCCGCTGGGAACTGGTCCGCGCCGTTGTTGAGGCCGTCGATGTGCCCGTGGTGGTCAACGGCGATATTCTCGATCTCGCAACAGCGCGCGAAGCTTTGGAAAAATCCGGCGCCGCCGCCGTCATGCTGGGCCGTGGCGCGCAGGGGCAGCCTTGGGCCGTGGCGCAGATCGGGGCAGGGCTCAGCGGCCAGACCGGTCCGGACGCCCCTCAGGGCGCCGACCTCGCCGATCTCGTCTCCGAACATTACGAAGACATGCTGGTCGAATATGGCATCCAGGTCGGCCTGCGCGCCGCGCGCAAGCATCTGGGCTGGTATCTCGACGCAGCCGGCATTGCGCTCGACAAGCCGCGCCGCACCGCATTCCTCAACAGCGAAGAGCCGAGCCAGGTGCTTCGCCAGATCCAAGACATCTTCTCCAACGAACAAAGGGCGGCCGCATGAGTGCGATTGAGGCTGCGTCACCCTCGTCCATGTCCGAACCAATCCCGTCCACTGCCGTGCTGCAGGCCCTGCCGCAGCCCATCATCGTCTGCAGCGAAACCCGGCAGATCACTTTCGTGAACTATGCCGCCGAAGCCTTCTTTGGTGCCTCGCTGAGCGTGCTCACCCGCCAGACTCTCGATGATCTCATCGCCTTCGGCTCGCCCATCATTTCGCTCGTCGAAACCGTCGCTGCCCGCCGTGCACCAATGACCGAATATCGCGTTCGCGTCGGCTCCTCCCGCTTCGGCGACGAGCGCATTGCCGACGTCTTCGCCAGCCCCCTGTCGGACAATGACGGCCGTGTTGCCCTGCTGATCCAGGAGCGCACCATGGCCGACAAGATCGACCGCCAGATGGTGTCGCGCGGCGCCGCCCGCTCGGTAACCGGCCTTGCCTCCATGCTGGCCCATGAAATCAAGAACCCGCTCTCGGGCATTCGCGGCGCCGCCCAACTGCTCGAACAGACCGTCAGCAGCGATGAAATTCCGCTCGCCCGCCTGATCCGTGAGGAAACCGATCGCATCGTCCACCTGATCGACCGAGTCGAGGTCTTCGGCGACGAGCGTCCCATCGAGCGCGAACCGATCAACATCCACGTCGTGCTCGACCGGGTGAAACTGCTTGCCCGCAATGGCGTCGCTCGTGGCATCGCCGTTTCCGAGGAATACGACCCCTCGCTGCCGCCGGTCTTCGGCAATCGCGATCAACTCATCCAGGTCTTCCTGAACCTGGTGAAGAACGCATCCGAAGCCCTTGAACGCGTTCAGAAACCCGAGATCAGACTCTACACGGCCTTTCGTCCCGGCATCCGCATTTCCGTCACGGGCGTATCCGAGCGCATCTCGCTGCCGCTCGAAATCGTCATCGAGGACAATGGTCCCGGCGTGCCGGCCGACATCATGCCATTCCTGTTCGATCCTTTCGTCACCACCAAGACCAATGGGTCGGGCCTTGGTCTGGCGCTGGTGGCCAAGATCGTGGGCGATCATGGCGGCGTCATCGATTGTGACAGCCGTCCGGGCCGCACCCGTTTTAGAATACTTCTCCCCGTCGCGAGTGGGGCATTTCAAGCACCAATCGAAGAGGAAGTGGCACCATGAGCCATGTAGTCCTGCTCGCCGACGACGACGCCGCCATCCGCATGGTGCTCAATCAGGCGCTGACGCGCGCTGGTTACGAGGTTCGTCCGACCGGCAATATCTCCACCATGTGGAACTGGGTCAGCCGCGGCGAGGGCGATATCCTGATCACCGACGTGGCCATGCCCGATGGCAATGCCTTCGAGGTCATGCCCAAGATCAAGAAGCTCCGTCCCGATCTGCCGATGATCGTGATGAGCGCCCAGAACACCTTCATGACCGCCATTCGCGCCTCCGAAGTCGGCGCCTATGAATATCTGCCGAAACCCTTCGACATTACCGAAGTGCTGTCGGTGGTTGCCCGCGCCCTGGCCGATGCCAAGAAGCCGACCATCGGCGAACGCAAGGCCGAAGAGCCCGGCGAGACCATGCCGCTGGTTGGTCGCTCGACCGCCATGCAGGACATCTATCGCGCCCTGGCGCGCCTGATGCAGACCGACCTCACGGTGATGATCACCGGCGAGAGCGGCACCGGCAAGGAACTGGTCGCCCGGGCCCTCCATGACTTCGGCAAGCGCCGTAATGGGCCGTTCGTCGCCATCAACATGGCTGCCATCCCGCGCGATCTCATCGAAGCCGAACTCTTCGGCCACGAGAAGGGGGCCTTCACCGGCGCCAATACCCGCTCTTCCGGCCGTTTCGAACAAGCCGAGGGTGGCACGCTCTTCCTCGACGAGATCGGCGACATGCCGATGGATGCCCAGACCCGCCTGCTGCGCGTGCTGCAGGAGGGCGAATACACCATGGTCGGCGGCCGCACCTCGATCAAGACCAATGTCCGCATCGTCGCCGCCACTCATCGCGATCTCAGTCAGATGATCCGCCAGGGCCTGTTCCGCGAGGATCTCTACTACCGCCTCAACGTCGTGCCGATCCGCCTGCCGCCCCTGCGCGAGCGCGTCGACGACGTCGGCGATCTGGCAGCGCATTTCCTGAAAGCCGCCCAGCGCGAGGGCGAGCCAATCAAGACCATTTCGGCCGAAGCCATTCGCCTGATGCAGAACTATTCCTGGCCGGGCAACGTGCGCGAACTGGAAAACCTGGTGCGCCGCCTTTCGGCCCTCTATGCCGATGAAAGCATTTCGGCAGAGATCGTCCAGAACGAGCTCAACATCGCCGAGCGTCCATCATCGACCGGCTCCAATGGCCCGGTCGATGTCTCGGTGGCGGTTGAAACTCACGTCGGACAGGTGCTGCGCGAATATGAGCCAAACCTGCCCCCGGCCGGCCTCTATCAGCGCGTCATCGACCGCGTCGAAGCCCCGCTGATCGCCATGGCCCTCAATGCCTGTGGTGGCAACCAGATCAAGGCGGCGGACCTGCTCGGCCTCAACCGCAATACCCTGCGCAAGAAGATCCGCACCCACTCCATCGAGATCGTCAAGCACAGCCGGCGCAACTAGCGCCGGTTGTCGGGGCCGCTAGGGCGCGTCGATCACGACACGGCCTTTCCGCCGCTCGCTCAGCGCCAGCATCAGCCCCGCCGCAACCACGAAGAAGGCGCCGATATAGACGGTCAGTACGGGGACCTCGCCAAAGAACAGGTAGCCGAAGATGAAGCTCCAGATCAGGGCTGCATATTCGACTGTGCCCAGCACACTGGCGGGAACGGCCCGCGCCGCCTCGACCAGCACGAATTGCGCCGCGCCGCCGATCAGGCCGGCACCGATGCAGATCGCGACCTGCTCCATCGTCATCGCCTGCCAGAACGGCAGCGACACCGCGCCCATCAGCACCACATGGATCAGGTTCTGCGCAAAAACCTGCACCACCGTCCGGTCGCTTTTTGAAATGGTCCGCATCAGGATCATCGCCACGGCCCAGAACAGCGCTGCACCCAGCACCATCACCACTGGCCAGCCGATGGCAAAGCCGGTCGGATTGGCCGCCACCACTACGCCGAAGAAGCCGATCGCCGTGCCTCCCACGCGCGCCAGTGTCAGCGTTTCCTTGAGAAAGATCACGGCCAGCACGGTCGTCAGCACCGGCGCCACATAGTAGAGCGTGGTCATTTCAGCCAGCTGCAGCTCGCGGCCTGCAGTGTAATACATCACCCACGCGGCGAGGGTCATCAGCCCGCGACCCAGGATCAACATCAGGTTCTTCGATCGCCAGAGTTCGCGGACGATGCCGGTCCGGCCGATGGCAAAGCAGATGGCGATCACCACCAGTCCGCGCACGAACAGGATCTGCGGCGCGGGCAGGGCGGTGATGATGCCCTTGACCATGGCGTCATGCAGGTTGAACAGCGAATAGGCGCCGATCCCCATGGCCATGCCGACGAGACTGGCGGTTTCGACGCGGGCAGGTGCTGGGGCTGTCACGAGGGAGACTCTGGAGGGAGAATGCCCCAATGCTTTGCGCTCCGGCGCAAAGCTTGTCCAGATGGCACGATGTGAGCTTTGACAGGAGTTTGAGACGGACGAATGACCAGCGTTTGGCGGGCGCAGTAGCCCTGCGAGCGCAGCTCTCCGGGCCTCATTCGCGCAAAACGCTCCACAGGAGCGTTTTCCCCGCGCGAATGAGTGTCACATTTTGGCAACATTTATCTTGAAGGGTCCGACAAATTGGGTCAGACTCTGCCCTTCGTAGCGGAGACGGAGTGCCATTCGGCATCAATGAGCGAGATTTCGGCAACAGAGACGGGGCGCGAGGACAGCGTCGAACACGGCGCGGCCAAGCCTGGCTCGTCGCTCTTTGCCTCGGCGCATGCCAACCGCCCGCTGCGCATCCTTGGCTTCATCGTGGTGTTCGCCTCGGTGATGATGTCGTCGATATCGTTCCTGATCCTGACCCGTGCCACCAATATCGAGCCGTCCAACACCATGTGGACGGTGATCTGGATCGTCACCGGCTTGCTGGTCCTCCTGGTCATTGCCCTCGTGCTGACAGAGGCCGCGCTGCTGATCCAGGCGCGCATGCAGCGCCAGCCCGGTGCCGGCCTGCAGATCCGCATGGTGGCCATGTTCGCTATCGTGGCAGCCCTGCCGGCAGCGCTGGTCGCCATCGTGGCGACGATCGCCCTGAACCAGGGCCTCGATCAGTGGTTCTCCGAGCGCACCCGCGCCATGGTGGAAAGCTCGCGCCTCGTCGCGCGCTCCTATCTCAGCGAACACGCCCAGGTCATCCGCGACGACGTCATCTGGGTGGCTACCGAACTGGAGCAGGCCCATAGCATCTATGACGAGGACCAGGACCGTTTCCAGCGCATCCTGACCGCCCTGGCCGTCACCCGCTCGCTCCCCTTCACCTCGCTGGTCAATGGCCAGGGCGAAACCGTGATGCGGGCCCAGATCGCCGTGCAGGGCGCCTATCCGCAATTGCCCGAGGGCATGACGCAGAACCTGGTGGAAGGCATCCCCGAAGCCATCGCGCCAGGCCGCATCAATCTCGTGGGCCAAGTTATCAAGCTGCGCGGCTACGACGACATTTTCCTCTTCGTCGCCCGTCCGGTCGAGGCCGAAGTCCTCGAATACATGCAGCTCACCGACGAGAACATCACCGAATATCGCCAGTATGCCTCCAATCGGCTGGTGTTCCAGATCACCTTCACCATCCTCTATGTCGGTCTGGCCGTGGTCCTGCTGCTGGCCGCACTCTGGGTCGGCATTGCCCTCGCCAACCGCTTCGTCGACCCGATCCGAAACCTCATGGTCGCCTCCAACCGCGTCAGTAATGGCGATCTCAACGTTCAGGTGCCGGTGCAGGAGGGCAGGGGCGATCTGCGCGATTTGTCGAACGGTTTCAACAGGATGACGCAGCAACTTCAATCACAGCGCGAAGCTCTTCTCACCGCCAGCGAGATGAACGAAAAGCGCCGCCAGTTCACCGAAGCCGTGGTGGAAGGTGTGTCGGCCGGCATCATCGGTCTCGATGCCTTTGGCGCCATCAACCTGGTCAATGCCCGCGCCTGCGACATGCTGGGCCGCGAGGAAATCGACCTGATGGGCGAGACCATGGAAAAGGTCATGCCCGAACTGGCCCCGATCCTCGAACGCGCCCGTTCGGCCCGCCGTGGTCAGGTGCGCGACCAGATCCAGCTCGGCAATGAAACCGACCGCCGCACCTATCAGGTTCAGTTGACCCGCGAGGGCACCATCGCCGAATCCAAGGGCTATGTGCTGACCTTCGACGACATCACCGATCTCGAATCCGCCCAGCGCACCTCGGCATGGGCCGATGTCGCCCGCCGCATCGCACACGAGATCAAGAACCCGCTGACCCCCATCCAGCTCTCGGCCGAGCGCCTGCGCCGCCGCTATGGCAGTAAGCTCGAAGACGATCGCGAAGTCTTCGACAAATGCATCAACACCATCGTCCGCCAGGTCGGCGACATCGGCCGCATGGTCGACGAATTCTCAGCCTTTGCCCGCATGCCCGAGGCGGCACCCGAGATGACCGACCTCAGCGACACCGTGCGCCAGGCGGTCTTCCTCGAAAGCGTGCGCCTGCCGGAAATCACCATCCGCACGCTACTGCCCGAAGACGCCATCTACGCTTGGTTCGACAATCGCCTGATCGCCCAAACGCTGACAAATCTGATCAAGAACGCCGTTGAAGCATTTGAAGACGTTGATACTTCTGGTGAAGATTTCCAGCCAACGATCATCGTCGAGGCGCAGCTGGAGGGCAATCACGCCCGCATCGCCGTATCCGACAATGGCAAGGGCTGGCCCAAGGATAACCGCCAGCGCTTGCTCGAGCCCTACATGACCACCCGCGAAAAAGGCACCGGCCTCGGCCTCGCCATTGTCGCCCGCATCATCGAACAGCATGGCGGCATCACCGAACTCGTCGATGCCGAACCCGATCCCTATGGCCGCATCGGCGCCTGCGTGACCTTCACGCTGCCTTTGCAATCCCCAACCAAAACGTCAGAGGCCGAAAGCTCCGCAGAGACGGAGCTGACATCTGCCCAACAGGAGGAACCGCCGGTTCGCGCCGCAGTTCATAAGTAATGGCACTCGACATTCTCATCATCGACGACGAAGACGACATCCGCGACCTGATCGCCGGCATCCTCGAGGACGAGGGTTTCGAGGCGCGCCAGGCCCATGATGCCGACAGCGGCCTCAACGAGATCGCCCGCCGCCGGCCCAGCCTGGTCTTCCTCGATATCTGGATGCAAGGCTCGCGCCTCGACGGGCTGCAATTGCTCGACGTTTTCCAGAGCCAGCATCCGGACATGCCGGTGGTGATGATCTCTGGCCACGGCAATGTCGAAACCGCGGTCTCGGCCATCCGCCGCGGGGCCTATGACTATATCGAGAAGCCCTTCAAGATCGACCGGCTGCTCCACATCACCCAGCGCGCCATGGAAGCGACGCGCCTGCGCAATGAAGTGGCCGAACTCAAGGAGCGCTCTGCGAGCAAGAATGCCGATCTGGTCGGCACCTCGCCAGCCCTCCAGCAGGTGCGCGGCATCATCGAAAAGTCCGCCCCGACCAATTCGCGCATTTTCATCTCCGGTCCGTCCGGGGCAGGCAAGGGGCAGGTCGCCCGCCTGGTTCACCAGCGCAGTCCGCGCGCGGAATCGCCCTTCGTTGAGATCAACGCCTCGCTCTATGCGCCCGAGGAAGTACCGGTGGTGCTCTTCGGCCGTGAAACCCGTGAGAAGACCGGCATTCTCAAGGTCGAAGTCGGCGCACTCGAAAAGGCTCATGGCGGCACGCTCTATCTTTCCGAAGTGACAACGCTCCCGGCCCAGACCCAGGCAGCCCTGCTGCGCACCCTGGTCGAGAATCGCTTCAACCGCGTCGGCGGCACCCAAGCCGTGCCGATTGACGTCCGCATCATTTCCTCCAGCTCGCAGAATGTCGCAGCCCAGATCGAGGCCGGCGAATTCCGCTCCGACCTTTTCCATCGCCTGTCCATCGTGCCGCTGCCACTGACCCCGCTCAAGGAGCGTCGCGAGGACGTGCCGCCGCTGGTCGGCGTCTTCATCGAGCAGGTCGCCCGCATGCACAATCTGCAGCGCCTGACCGTGGGTGATGACGCCATTGCCGTGCTGCAGGCCCAGGAATGGCCGGGCAATGCCCGCCAGCTCCGCAATTCCATCGAACGCCTGCTCATCCTGATGAAGGACCAGCAGCCCGACGATGGCGTCATCACCGCCGCCATGCTGCCGTCCGATATCGGCGAAGTGCTCCCCACCGTCGGCGATACCGATGCCTCGGCGCATCTGATGAGCCTGCCGCTGCGCGATGCCCGCGAGGTCTTCGAGCGGCAGTATCTGCTGGCCCAGATCGAGCGCTTTGGCGGCAATATCTCCAAAACGGCCGAGTTTGTCGGCATGGAGCGCAGCGCCTTGCACCGCAAGATCAAGTCCTTGGGTCTATAGATGCATGGCACCCAGTCGAAATTATCCGGCTTGCCATGCAACGGGCGCGGTAGGCATCAAAACGGAACTATGCCATAGTGAAGTGGTGAATTGAGGTCATGTTGGTTTCGGCCCGGCGGGGTCGCCAGGCCAGATGACGGCAAATCGCACCGAAAACAGCGACAGGTAATGTCGCGGAAAAGAGGCCAGAATGCCCAGTGAAAAACAGCCTAATCTCCAGGATTCCTTTCTCAATCACGTGCGCAAGCAGAAGGTCCCGGTCACGATATTTCTCGTGAACGGCGTCAAGCTGCAGGGCGTGATCACCTGGTTCGACAATTTCTGCCTGCTGCTGCGCCGCGATGCGCAATCGCAGCTGGTCTACAAGCACGCCATTTCGACCATCATGCCCGGCGCGCCGATCCAGCTGTTCGATCCCGAGCAGAATACGGACGACTGACGCGCTTGACGCGACACGACAAACCCCACGGTCGCCGCGTTCTCCGGGGCGACTTAGCGAGCTGCAATGACAGATTTTGACGATGAAGAGGCCATCCACAAGGGTGGCCCGAAGGCGTTTATCGATCGCCGTGCCAAGCCGACACGCGCCGGTCTTGTCGTGCCCGATGTGCGGGGCCACCTGTCCCAGCATTCCATCGAGGCGCGCCAGGCTGAATTCGAGGGTCTGGCAGAGGCCATACGGCTCGAAGTCGTCTTTTCCGAAGTGGTCAAGGTCCGCGAGGTCAAGCCGTCGACCTTCATCGGCGGCGGCCACACCGAGACCATGGCGGCCCGCGTCAAGGCCGAAGAGATCGACCTTCTCCTTGTCGATGCCCCGCTGACCGCCATTCAGCAGCGCAATCTCGAAACCGAGACCGGCGCCAAGGTGCTCGATCGAACCGCACTGATCCTTGAAATCTTCGGCGAGCGCGCCGCCACCCGCGAAGGCGTGTTGCAGGTCGAACTGGCCCATCTCAACTACCAGAAGGGGCGCCTCGTGCGCTCCTGGACCCACCTTGAACGCCAGCGCGGCTCCGGCGGCAGCGGCTTCATGGGCGGCCCCGGTGAAACCCAGATCGAAAGCGACCGCCGCCAGATCATGGACCGCATCGTCCTGCTCGAAGATCGCCTCGACAAGGTGCGCAAGGTCCGCAACCAGCAGCGCAACCAGCGCTCCGGCACGCCCATCATCGCGCTGGTCGGCTATACCAATGCCGGCAAGTCGAGCCTGTTCAACACGCTGACCGGGGCAGGGGTCTTCGCCCAGGATCTGCTGTTCGCCACCCTCGACACCACCGTGCGCAAGCTCGATCTGCCGCATGGCCGCGAAGTCATCCTCACCGACACGGTCGGCTTCGTCGCCGACCTGCCCACCGACCTCGTCGCCGCCTTCCGCGCCACGCTGGAAGAAACCATCGATGCGGACGTGATCCTCCACGCCCGCGACGTCGCCAACGAGGATCATCCGGCCCAGGCCCATGACGTGCTCAAGGTGCTGGGCGAACTGGGCATTTCACCTGAAACCACCCCGATCATCGAAGTGTGGAACAAGGTCGATCTGGTCAACGAAGCCGATCTCGTTGGCATTGTCCCGGCCAGCAAGGTTGCCGCCGTGGTCCATGCCTCGGCCAAGACCGGGCAGGGACTCGATGCGCTCAAACTGGCCATCGAAACCGCCCTCGCCGAAAAAAGCCGCACCTACCACGTCCATGTGCCCCATGCCGCCGGTGCCGACATCGGCTGGCTGCATAGCCACGCCGAAATCGTCGGCCGCGACGAGCCGACCGAACACGGGTCCGGTTACACCGTCCGCGTCGATCCCCGGCACAAGACCGCCTTCCTCGAACGCTTCAACGGCCGTATCACACTCGACGAAAACTAGGCTTTGTCGGCGGCGCGTATCTCGTTCCAGTAGCCGTCAAGACGCTCGAGCCCGGCTTCCCTGGGCTCGATTCCATCCTCGCGGCAGCGCGCCTCGACATGGTGGAAGCGCCGGGTGAACTTGTAATTGGCATCGCGCAGCGCCGCCTCGGCGTCGACCCCGGCATGCCGCGCCAGGTTCGCCACGGCAAACAGCAGATCGCCGATCTCTTCCTGGATTGCCGCGGCATCGCCCGAGGCCTGCGCCTCGACGACCTCGTCCAGCTCTTCATCCACCTTGGCCTTCACGGCCGAAAAATCGGGCCAGTCGAACCCGACCTTGGCCGCCCGCTTGGTCAGCTTGCCCGCCCGTGCCAGCGCCGGCAGCACATTGGGCACATCGTCGAGCAGGGAAGGGGTCTCGTCCCCCTTGCGCTCGGCCTTGGCTGCCCGCTCCTGCGCCTTGATCGCCTCCCATTGCCGCTCGGAGGCATCCGAAGTCCCGGCCTCGACATCGCCAAACACATGCGGATGCCGCCGGATCAGCTTCTCGGTGATCGCCTGCACCACGTCGCCAATATCGAAATGCCCGGCCTCGCTGGCCATCTGCGCGTGATAAATCGGCTGCAGCAGCAGGTCGCCCAGCTCTTCGCGCAGGTCCGAAAAATCCTCGCGCTCGATCGCATCGGCCACCTCATAGGCCTCCTCGATCGTATAGTGCCTTATGGTCGAAAAATCCTGTTCCAGGTCCCAGGGACAACCGCCGTCGGGATTGCGCAGCGCGGCCATGATCTCGATGAGGCGGGAAATATCGCGGGAAGGCTGCATGGTCATCTCGATCCGGAATCGTGCTCTGACCATGCTTCTATCAGCTTTCGCGCCAACCAGCCTATGGCATGCCCACCAGCAGCCGAAGCGAGCCCTCGAAAAACGCCTGGCCGCGCAAATGCCCATGTCTTTGGTCCCAGGCGCCTGACTGCAGATCCCCCGAGAGCTGCGCCACGAAGCGATCGCCGACCCTTGGATCGACAAAGCTCCAGGCCGAATTGGCCAGCCGCGCGCCCGGATCGAGCAGGCTTTCCGGCCGCCCATAATAGGCCTCGCTGAACCCATCGGTACAGCCGAGGGGGATCGGCACCGGCACGATGTCCACCGATCCACCCAGGCCCTCCATAATCGCCTCCATGCTTGGGTAGCGGCTGGCCTCCACGGCAATCGCCTCGGCCGCATAGTCATTGAGCCAGAACCTGTCGAGCGCGGCCGGATCGCAGGTCAGGATCAGCACCGGTCCGCGCGTCACGCGCCGCATCTCCGCAAGCCCGGCAGCAAGGTCCTTCCACTGATGTACCGAAAATGTCGCCATGCTGGCTTCGAACGCACCATCGGCGAAGGGCAGGGCCTCCGCCGTCGCATCTAGGGCAATGCTGAGATGCGCCGGCCGCTGGCTGCGCATGCTTTCGGACGGCTCCACTGCCGTAACCGCCCGGTCGGTCGGCTCATACGAGCCCGCGCCAGCCCCGACATTGATCACCGTTCGTGCGTCGCCCAGGGCTTTGACGACGAAGCTGGCAATATGCGGATCAGGCTGGCGATAGCGCCGGTAATTGGTCCCGATCACCCCATAATTGGCGTCGCCGGCGCTGCCATCCTGATGCCGATTGTTCATTCGTCTTTCCCTCTGCTCACAATGCGAGCAGAGAAAAGCACTGGAGAGGTAGCCTGAAAAACGATAAGTCTGCACAGTCAATGTTCCAGAAGTGCACATCATGCGACGCCTGCCATCCCTCAATGCACTCCGCGCCTTCGAGGCCGCCGGCCGCCATGGCCGCATGACACTGGCGGCCGACGAGCTCCATGTCACCCACAGCGCCATCAGCCGCCAGGTGCAGCATCTCGAGAGCCTGCTTGGCGTTGCGCTGTTCGCCGGCCCCAAGAACCGCATGCATCTGACCGAGGCGGGGACGAGCCTGCTGGCCGGCTTGAGCATCGCCTTCGACCAGATGGATGCCGCCGTGCGCTCGGTGGCCGATACCGCTGAAGGGCCGCTCGACATTTCCTGTCCCGGCACCTTCACCATGCGCTGGCTGATCCCGCGGCTCTATCGCTTCAGCGACAGCTATCCCGATATCGAAATCCGTCTCTCGGCCTCCAGCCAGAAGGTCGACTTCCAGCGCGACGCCTTCGATGTCGCCATCCGCGCCGCCCAGCCGCCGTGGCCAGACCATTGCGATGTCATAAAGCTTTTTCCCGAGCGCATCGGGCCGGTTCTGTCGCCAAAGCTGCATGACCGCTATGGCGGCGCACTCGAACGACTGACGCTGCTGCATACCAGCAGCCGCCGCGATGCCTGGCAGACCTGGGCCAGACGGGCCGACGCCAGTCTGCCGGGCGATCTCGGCGTCGAATACGAGCATTTCTACTTCATGATCGAGGCCGCGCTGTCGGGCCTCGGCATTTGCATCGCGCCATGGCCCATGGTCGCCGACGACATTGCCTCTGGTCGTCTCATTGCGCCCAGTGGCTTTATCGACAGCGGACAAAGCTACGTCGCCATCCGCCGCAACCGCCAACACCGCAAATCCCAGCTGTTCTGCGATTGGCTACAGGCCGAAGCCCAGCAATTCGAAACGCTCAATCGGCACTAGGTTCGACGGACAGGGCACCACACCATTCGGCACATCCTTCATTCGCATAATATATATTATGGAACTGAAACGGATACGCGAACCGGGCTGTACGCAGCTTTGCCGCCCATCGGCAAAGCTGCAGACCTTCGATCCCTACTCACCACACCACAGGATGCGTCTCACCTGTTGCCACATTGACGAAGCCATTCGGTGCCAATGGCGATGGCGCCACCAGAACCCAGCGCCACGGCGCACAGGTCAGCGTGGCAAAAGCCAGCCGCTCCGGAAAGCCCGGCCACCAGCGTGGCGAGAACGTCGGCTCATACATCCACTCGATGCTCTCGCCAGCCCGATACAGCGCCTGCATCTCGGCATCGAGCTCGCTGGTAGCGCGCCGCGTCATCAACCCGCCGACCTCGTATCGAACAGTCTCCAGCAATTCGCCACGTCCCACCAGCGCCCAGCCGCCCTGGGTATCCCGCAGCGCATTGACCGCCTTGGCCATGGCTTCGTCCGATGAGCCGACCACCCAGATATTGTGCTTGTCATGGCCCATCGAACAGGCCAGCGCCGTGTCCTCGGTTTTTGGACCGGTGCCCAGCCAGAACATGGCCGAGGTCTTGCCTTCGCCGGAGAAGCGATCGACGATGGAAAACTTGGTGATGTTGCGGCTGGCATCGCGCTGCACCAGACCATCGACCACCGGCAATTCAGCCGTGATGAAATCATCCGCCCAGTGGAACGGCCGCAACAGCGCTGCGCTCACCACGTCACGGCCCTCGGGCGCAGCCACGGCAAAATCGGCCGCCGTCATCTCGCGATCGATCCTGACCGTCTGCGTCGCCCAATCCGGCCAGTCGATCTGCGGAACGGGTTTGGCATAGTCCCGGCCTTGCGACACCTGCTCGCCATCCGCCCAGACCTCGGCAATCGACAGGCTCTGCACGTCATCGAGCAGCACCAGGTCGGCGAACCGCCCCGGCGCGATGGAGCCGACCCAAGGCGTCAGCCGCATGTACCGGGCCGGATTGATCGTGACCATCTGGATGGCGATTTCCGGCGCCAATCCGGCTTCGATGGCAAGCCTTACATTGTGGTCGGTCGCCCCCAGCTTCATCGTGTCCGAACACGACCGGTCATCGGTACACAGCGCAAATTGCGACCAGTCCTGCTGTCCCTCGGCCAAAAGACCCTTGATCATTTCCTGCAGCGAGTGCGGCCGCAGTTCCATGAACAGCCCGCGGCGCAGTTTGTCGGCCACTTCCTCCGCAGTCCAGGCCTCGTGGTCCGACGCCATCCCGGCCGCGGCAAAGGCATTGATATCGTCGATCGCCCGCATGCCCGCGGCATGCCCCTCCACCACGCCACGCTGCTCGAATGTCGCGCGGATCATCCCCCAGAGACGGTCATGCGATGGGTTTTCCGGGTTCCACACGGCCGGCCAGTCCATCACCTCGTCGAGACCGGCCACCATCATCTGGCTCTGGAGAAAGTCCTTCTGCTCGTCATAGCCAAAATGCCCCCCGCCCCACTCATAGGCCGTCGGCGGCACCGCCGAGCCCGGCAGCGGAAAGATCTTCATCGGCGAACCGGCAAGGCGCGCCGTCAGCCAGAATTCGAGATTGCGCGGACCATTGACGTTGGAAAACTCGTGGCTCGCCTCGCAGGTCCAGGTGCAGCCGAACGGCAAGACCAGCGCCGCCTCATGTTCCGGTGTCAGGTGGCTCGATTCAATATGCTTGTGCACCTCGCCAAAGCCCGGCACCGCCGAAAGCTCCCGCCGATCCACCCGCTCACCCACCTGCCCCGGATATTTTCCCGTCGGTCCGACCCAGGCAATGCGCCGCCCGCAGACCACGATCTCTTGATCCTCGTGCCAGCGCCGTCCGTTGACATCGAGCAGCCGGCCGACCCGAATGGCACGCGTCGCCGCTCGCTTGCCCAGAGCGACCAGGGCAAGGTTCTGCCGAATACGCATTTCGTCATCGGCATTGATCAGCAGGTCGTCTGGCAAATTGGTCACGTCTTGCGGCCCTCGTGCAGTGTCCGGAGAATCCGGCGGCAATCGCCATGACCCTTATCCATGGCTTGCGACCTGCTCAAGGCAGTTGAAAAACCGTATCCCGATACGCATTAGCCTAAAGGATAGGCTTGCAGACCCGTCGCCACAAAAATAGGCTTGCGGCGAATATCGTCGTCAAGCCGCTGCCATATCTCCGCAGCGCAAGAAGGAACCACTTTCGATGAACAAGATCCTGGTCACAGCCCTGGCGATTTCCGCTACGGCTCTGGTGTCTGCCGCTCCCGCCATGGCACAGGGCAAGACCCTCACCATCTCCTGGTGGGGCTTCAACGGCGAAAAGCTCGAATCCATCGTGCTGGCGCCGTTCCGTGCGCAGTGCGGCTGCGAGATCGTGTTCGAAACCGGCAACAATGGCGAACGCATCAACAAGCTGCAGATCCGCAATGGCGCCGGCGTGGACGTTGCCTATTTCTCGGACAGCTATAGCCAGCAGGCCATCGAAGCCGGCCTGTTCCAGGAATTCGACGCCTCCAAGGCGCCAAATATCGAAGGTCTCTACGATCTCGCCAAGAACCCGCAGGGTGGCTACGGTCCCGCCTACTCGCTGGGCCGCGTTGGCATCGTCTATGACTCTGCCAAGATCAGCGCACCGATCACCTCCTGGAACGACCTGTGGCGCGAAGACCTCGCTTCCTCGCTGTCGCTTCCAGGCATCACCACCACGGCCGGTCCCATGGTCGTGCTGAAGTCCGGCGATCACGGCGGCGTCGACGCCTTTGCCGATCCCGATGCTGCTTTTGCCGCCGTTGGCGAACTCAAGCCCAACGTGGTGAAGAACTACAATACCGGCTCGGAAATGATCAATCTGTTCTCGACCGGCGAAGTGACCGCCGCCGTCGCGCAGGATTTTACCCTTGGCCAGATCCAGGCTGCGGTGCCGTCCGTTGTCTGGGCCGAACTGGGTGAAGGCTCGATCGCCACGCTCAACACGGTCAATATCCCCAAGGGCGCCGCCGAGCCCGAGCTGGCCTATGAGTTCATCAACTTCATCCTCTCCCCGGAAATCCAGCAGCAGCTGGCCGAACAGGGCGTCGACGCGCCGGCCAACAAGTCCGTCGAACTGACCCCCGAACAGGCCGCGCTGTGGACTTATGGTGCTGACGTCATCGCCGGTCTGCAGAGCGTCGACTACGTCAAGCTCAATGCCGCCAAGGGCGGCTGGGTTGATCGCTGGAACGAAATTTTCGGCATGTAAGACTACGATGCGGGGTTGATCCCCCGCACCAAAATTGTGACTAAGCATGGCCCACGCCCCACCACCGATGCCCCGCAACGGGACCGTCAGTGGTGGGGCTGGTTCTTGCAACGAAAGCCTGACCCATGAAACGCTTTGCCGGCTGGACCCTGGCTTCCCCCGCGACCCTGCTGGTTGTCGTCTTCCTCGTGCTGCCGGTCCTGGCAACGATCTGGACCACCTTCACCACGCCGGGCGGCCCCTTCAGCACATATCAGGCCTTCTTTGGCAGCGGCTTCCGTCGCACCGTGCTGTTCCGCACCATCCAGGTCTCGCTGATCACTACGGCCATCGCGCTGGTCGTCGGCTTCCTCACCGCCTATGTCATTTCCCGTGCGCCGGGCTGGCTGAAGTCGATCCTCATCATCGCGGCGGTCTTCCCGCTGCTGACCGGCGTCGTGGTGCGCTCCTTCGCCTGGCTCATCATCCTCGGCAAGAACGGCATCCTCAACTCGACCCTGATCAACCTGGGCCTGATCGCCGAGCCCTTCCAGATGCTCTATACGCAAGGCGCCGTCATCGTCGCCATGGTCTATCTCTTCGTGCCGCTGATGATCCTGACGCTGGTCGGTGTGCTGGAATCCATTCCCGATGATCTGATCCAGGCCTCGTCCTCGCTGGGCGCCAAGCCTTCGGCCACCTTCATGCAGGTCACCCTGCCCCTCGCCGTTCCCGGCCTCATCGTCGGTGCCGTGCTGGTCTTTACCGGCAGCTTCACCTCCTATGCCACGCCCCAGCTACTGGGCGGCGAACAGGTGATGATGATGGGCACGCTGATGTATCAGCAGGCCATGGTCACCTTCGACTGGGTTGCCGCTTCCACCATTGCCGCCGTCATGGTCGTCATCACTATCGCCATCGTGGCGCTGATGAATGCCATGGCCCGCCGCCTCAACCCGATGACCGTCTGATGACCCGCACTATCCATCCCCTGCTCATCGCCGGCACCGTGCTGGTCTTCATCTTCCTCGTCGGGCCGCTGATCATCGTCCTCGGCTCGGCGCTCAGCGACACGACCTATCTCACCTTCCCGCCGCAGGGCCTGTCGCTGCGCTGGTTCGAGAACATCTTCCAGATCGACGCCTTCCGCCGCACCATCCTGACCAGCCTGCAGATTGCCCTGCTGTCGACTGTGATTGCGCTGCTGATCGGCATTCCGGCCGCCTATGCGCTCAACCGCTACCGCGTCCAGCTGCCCGGATGGCTGTCGACGCTTTTCGTTCTGCCGGTGCTGGTGCCCGAGCTGGTCCTGGGCTTTTCGCTGCTCAAGAACCTGGCGGTCCAGTTCAATTCCCCGATCTACATCGCTCTCCTGTTCGGCCATGCCCTGCTGGTGCTGCCCTATGTCGTCCGCGTGATCAGCGCTTCGCTGGCCTCCTTCGACTTTTCGATCGAGGAGGCCGCCATCAGCCTCGGCTCGCCGCCGCTCAAGACCTTCTTCACCATCCTGCTGCCCAATGTGCGCTCCGGCGTCATCGCGGCCTTCATTCTCGCCTTCATCACCTCGATCAACGACGTTTCCATCTCGATCTTCCTGACGGGCCCCGGTCTTTCCACCCTGCCCATCCAGCTGCTCGCGCATATGGAACAGTTTTTCGACCCTACCGTAGCCTCCGTCTCGGTGCTGCTGATGATCCTTACCGTGGCCGTGATGGCCGTGGTCGAGCGCACGCTCGGCCTGACCTTCCTGGCAAAATGATCCCATGACCCAGTCCCTGATCCTCGATTCCATATCCGCCCATTACGGCTCCACCCAGGTTCTCGAAAACCTTTCCCTCGCCGTGGGCGAAGGCGAACTGGTCTCGCTGCTCGGCGCCTCGGGCTGCGGCAAGACCACGACCCTTCGCCTGGTGGCCGGCTTCCTCCAGCCGACCTCCGGCACCATTACCCTGGGCGGACGCGACCTCACCCGCCTGCCGCCGCACCAGCGCGACATTGGCCTGGTGTTCCAGAACTATGCGCTTTTCCCGCACCTGTCGGTCGCCGACAATGTCGGCTTCGGTCTCAAGCAGCGCGGCATTGCCGGTGATGCCAAGGCCAAGCGCGTCACCGCCATGCTCGAGCGCGTCGGGCTGGCCCATCTCGCCGATCGCCTGCCGGGCGCCCTGTCGGGTGGTCAGAAGCAGCGCGTGGCCCTCGCCCGTGCGCTGGTGATCGAGCCGCCGCTGCTGATGTTCGATGAGCCCCTGAGCAATCTGGACGCCAAGCTGCGCATCGACATGCGCGTTGAAATCCGCAAGCTGCAACGCGCCAATGGCACGACCTCGGTCTATGTGACGCATGATCAGGAAGAGGCCTTCTCCATTTCCGATCGCGTCGCCATCATGCATCAGGGCCGCATCATGCAGCTCGACACGCCCGAGGCGCTCTATCAGCGTCCGGCCAATGCCTTTGTGGCGCGCTTCGTTGGTTTCGAAAACCTGATCGCCATGAAGGTTGTCGCCCGCGACGGCGCTCTGTTCACTGCCGAGGCCGAAGGCGGCATCCGTCTCAAGTTCCCGCTGGAGCAGTTTGGCAACATCCCGGACAGCTTCATTCTGGCCTGCCGCGCCGATGGCTTGGCGGTCACCGGCGATCTCCTGCGCGAAGGTGTTCCGACCACCCTGGGCCTGCGCACCTATCTGGGCCGCGCTTACCAGTATCAGTGCGAAACGCCGGCCGGCATGCTGATCGCCAATGGGCCGTTGACCAGTCCACTCGAACCCGGTGCTGCGGCAAGACTGGTGCCGGTGCCCGAGCAATGCACCATCCTCGCGCCGGAATGACCACGCTTCTGACCAATGCCTGGGTGCTGGCGATCGACGACGCCATGACCGAGCACAATCCGGGCTGGGTGCAGATCGAGGGCGACGTCATTATCGCCCTCGGTTCAGGCACGCCCCCTGCCCTGCCCGATGCCGAGGTCATTGATTGCAACGGAGACATCATCATGCCGGGCATGGTCAATCCGCATTGCCACATGGGCATGTCGGTGTTCCGCGGCTTGGCCGAAGACGTCGACGACCGGCTCTATCGCTATATCCTGCCGCTCGAACGCAAATTCGTCACGCCGGACATGGTGCGCGTGGGCTCGACCATGGCAGCACTGGAGCTGATCCAGGGCGGCGTCACCACCGTCGCCGATATGTATTACTTCGAAACCGAAGTGGCTGCGGTCTGCGACCGGTCCGGCCTACGGGCCATCGTCGGCCAGACCCTGGCCGATTTCGATCCGCCCGACCACCAGACTGTCGACGAAGGCTTCGCCCGCGTCGACGAGCTGTTCGATCGCTACCGCGACCATCCGCTGGTCACGCCCTCCATCGCCCCCCATGCCCCCTATTCCACCGGTCTCAGGACCATGGAGCGCGTTGCCCAATGGTCAGCCGACCACCCTGGCGTGCCGGTGCAGATGCATCTGGCCGAAAGCACGCTGGAAGTGAATTGGGCGCTGGAGAACCACGGCAAATCCACCGTGGCCGTCACCCTGGACGCTGGTCTGCTCAAGCCCAATCTGATCGCCGCCCATTGCTTGCAGCTCGACCATGTCGACATCACCGTGATGAGCGAGCATCAGATCTGCGTCGTCACCAATCCGCGCTCCAACGGCAAGGCTGGTCGCGGCATCTCGCCGGTGGAAAGCATGCGCAATGCCGGCCTGCCCGTCGGCATCGGCAGCGATGGCGCCATGAGCGGCAACACGCTGGATCTGTTCTCCCAGTTCGCCCCGGTCTCGATGTTCGCAAAACTGCTCGCCGGCTCGCGCAAGCCGCTGCCGGCCGTCGACGTCATCCGCATGGCCACCATCGAAGGGGCCCGGGTCCTCAGCCTCAATCTCAAGACGGGCTCGCTCGAACCGGGCAAGCAGGCCGATCTCATCCGCATCAGCCTTGACGCCCCGCGCCTGCACCCGATCTACGATCCCTATTCCATGCTGGTCTTCGCGGCCCTGCCCTCCGATGTCACCGACACCATGGTGGCCGGCCGCTGGCTGATGCGCGATCGTCGCGTCACCACTCTTGATGTCGGCAAGACCGTCGCCGATGCCAGCCAGATCGCCCGCCAGTTCAAGGCTGAAATGGCCCGGATCGACAGCCTTTAGCGGCGAACCGCCGCCGCGATCGCCTCGGCATCGATGCCGAAATGGCGGTAGAGGTCGCTGACAGTCCCGGTCTGCCCGAAATGCTCGACACCCAGCGCCGTCGTGCGGTGCCCCAGCACGCTGCCCAACCATCCCAGCGTCGCCGGATGGGCATCCACGACGGTGACGAGCCGTGCCCGATAGGGAACCTCGGACAGCAGCGTCTCGACATGCGAGCTGGCCGACCTGTCGCCATGCAGCCGCCCGCGCTGCGCTGCCTGCCAGCCGGCATTGAGCCGGTCGGCGGAAGTGACCGCCAGGATCGCCACATTGCGCCGGTCGCCGCCGATGCGCGCTGAAGCCGCGATGGCCTCCGCCGCCACCACGCCCTGATAGACGATCACCGTGTCGCATTGCGGCGTCGGCTTCTGCAGCCAATAGGCGCCGCGGATGATGTCATCGGCGAGGGGGCGCTCCATCCCCCGCGGGATTTGCTCGATACTGCGCGTCGAAAGCCTGAGATAGACCGAACCACCGGTCACGTCGCGCGGCCAGTCGGCCAGGTCCGGCCGGGCGTCGCCCGAGCGCTGCATATAGTCGAACGCCCAGTCCATGATCACCGACAGCTCGTCGGCATAGGCCGGCTCGAAACTGGCCAGCCCATCCTGCGCCATGCCGATCATCGGCGTACCGATGGATTGATGCGCCCCGCCCTCCCCGGCCAGCGTCACGCCCGACGGCGTCGCCACGAGGAGGAACCGCGCATCCTGATAGCAGGCATAGTTGAGCGCATCGAGACCGCGCGAAATGAACGGGTCATAGAGCGTGCCGATCGGCAGCAGGCGTTCCCCGAACAGCGAATGGCTGAGCCCCGCCGCCCCCAGCATCAGGAACAGGTTCATCTCGGCAATGCCCAGTTCCATATGTTGCCCCTCGGGCGTGAACCGCCATTTCTGCGTCGAGGGAATGGACTGGTTGTGGAAGAGGTCCGCCTTTTCACTGGCCCCGAACAGGTTGCGCCGATTGACCCAGGCGCCCAGATTGGTCGACACCGTCACATCGGGCGACGTCGTCACGATCCGCCGCGCCAACTCGCTGTCGCTCTTGGCCATGGCATCGAGAATGCGTCCGAAGGCCGCCTGCGTCGATGTCGGCCCGGTGCCGACGAACTGCGGTCCGATGGTCGGCACCGGTGGTGAATTCAGCCGCCGCGGCTCTTTGGTGTTGAAGGGCACGGCATCGAGAAACCTCTGCAGGGCCTCCGGCTGGGCCAGCCCCTCGAAAATCTCCCATTCCCGGCCCTCGCCCACGCCATGGGCGGCCTTGAGCTGGTCGATCTGCGCGGCCGTCATCTGCCCGGCGTGATTGTCCTTGTGGCCGGCCAGCGGCGTGCCCCAGCCCTTGACCGTATAGGCGATGAACACCGTCGGCTGCGCGCTGCCCGCCGCATTGAACTGTTCGAGCAGGCTTTCCACGCAATGCCCGCCCAGATTGGCCATCAGCGCCGCCAGCGCGTCGTCGCTGCGCCGCGCCAGCAGATCGGACGCCGGACCTTGGTCGCCGATCTCGTCGCTCAATCGCTCGCGCCAGGCAGCGCCACCCCGATACATCAGCGCCGAATAGAGATCGTTCGGGCAGGCATCGATCCACGCCTTCAGCCTCTCGCCCCCCGGCTCCTCAAAAGCTGCCCGCTGCAGGGCGCCATATTTCAGCGTGACCACCGACCAGCCGAAGGCCGCAAAGATCGCCTCGATCCGCTCGTACAGCCCCTCGCGCACCACGCCGTCCAGACTCTGCCGGTTATAGTCGATGATCCACCAGCAATTGCGCAGCCCATGCTTCCAGCCTTCGAGCAGGCATTCGTAGATATTGCCCTCGTCTAGCTCCGCATCGCCGGCCAGCGCGATCAGCCGGCCCTCGGGCACATCCTTGCGCGCCCAGCTCTTGGCCCGCACATAATCCTGCACCAGCGAGGCAAACGCCGTGAAGGCAACGCCCAGCCCCACCGAGCCGGTAGAAATATCCACGTCGTCGGTATCCTTGGTGCGCGACGGATAGGATTGCGCGCCGCCAAAGGCCCGGAAATCCACCAGCTTCTGCCGGGTCTGCCGTCCCAGCATATATTGGATGGCGTGAAAGATCGGCGCGGCATGCGGCTTGACCGCCACGCGGTCCTGCGGCTGCAGCACGCCGAAATACAGCGTCGAGAGGATCGCCGCCATCGATGCCGAACTGGCCTGGTGCCCGCCTACCTTGACCCCATCGGGATTGGGCCGGATGTGATTGGCATGGTGGATCATCCAGCTCGCCAGCCACAGGGCCTTGCGGTTCAGGGTCTCGATGGCTTCCACGGTGCCGATCGTCGTCTTGCTCATGCTCTCCTCCACGCGCCCTCGAAGTCTGCACCTTGCCGCAAGGCGATTTCCGTCTATCTTGAGCGTCCTGAGACGGCTTTGCGCAGGAATTGCTGAGAGTTCAGGTGAAAAATGGCGGAAAATACCAAGTTCGAGGTCAACGCAGTCGACCGCCGCATCCTTCGTGCGCTGCAGGACAATGGCCGCATCACCGTCCAGGCCCTGGCCGAAAAGATCGGCCTGTCGCCCTCGCCATGCCTGCGCCGCATCCGGCAGTTGGAAAGCGCCGGAATCATCTCCGGCTACAGCGCCAACATCGACCAGAAGGCCATCGGCCTGCCGGTCTCGGTCTTCGTTTCCATAAAGCTGGAAAAGCAGCGCTCCGGCAATCTCGATGCCTTTGGCGCCGCCATCGAGCGCTGGCCCGAAGTCATGGAATGCTACCTGATGACCGGCCAGTTCGACTTCCTGCTCCGCGTCGTCTGCGCCGATCTCGAAGCCTATGAACGCTTCCTGCGCGAGCGGCTGACCCAGCTTGAAGGCGTCGCCTCCATCGAAAGCAGCTTCTCGCTCGGCGCCGTGAAGTTTTCCCGCGCCCTGCCGCTTTAGAAAAATCCGTCACGGAATTGTCTTGAGCGGGCTTGTCACACCCGTTCTGATTTGTCAGACATATGTCATTTGGAGGATCAGAGGGGTTTGATCATCCAGCCGCCGGGTAACCGGCGGACTGAGCAAGACGCCGGTTTCGGCCACACCCGCAACCGGCATGCAGGGAACGTCATCGCTCGCTTACAAGGAGGGAAATCAATGAATCTGATGCACCGCATGGTTGGGTCACTGGCTCTAGCCACCGCCCTGACGCTGCCGGTCGTGGCGCAGACCACGATTGTCGCACCGACCGGTTCCACCGCCGGCACCTATATGGACTACATGAAGACGGTCTATGACCGCGGCACCGGTTCGGAATTGCTGCAGGTCCCGATCGCGACCTTCGACAAGGAATTCGAACTGACGCCGATGGCGGCCGAAAGCTGGTCGCAGTCGGAAGACGGGCTGACCTGGACTTTCAAGCTGCGCGAGGGCCTGGTCTGGTCCGATGGCGAGCCGCTGACCGCCGAGGACTATGTCTTTGCCCTGCAGCGCGCCGCGACCAGCGGCTATGACTTTGCCTGGTACTGGGATTTCGCTGGCGGCATCAAGGGCTGGAAGGAAGTCACGGAAGGCACCGCAGAGGCCGATACGCTAGGCCTCAAGGCCGTGGATGACCTCACCATCGAAGTCACCACCAACGCGCCAAAACCCTATTTCCCCTCGGTCACCAGCCTTTGGTACCCCGTACCCAAGCACAAGGTGGACGAGCTGGGCGACGACTGGGCGCTCAATGTCGAGTCGATCGTGTCCTCCGGCCCCTTCTCGATCGAGAGCTGGGAAAAATCGAACAACTCGGTCGTCCTGACCAAATCCGAAACCTACACCGGTCCCTGGCAGCCCATGGTCGACCGTCTCGAGCTCGATCCGACGCTCAACGCCCCCGAAGTCGGCCTCCCGGCCTTCCTTGCCGGCGATGCGGATTACTCCTTCCTCAACACCGGCCAGGTGCCCGTTGCCACGCAGCGCTTCCCCGATGGCATTCGTCTGAACGCGGTCTTTGCCACGTCCTATATCGCCTATGATCTCGAAGCCGAGCCGTTCAACGACGTCAATGTCCGCCGCGCCTTCTACTATGCCGTGGATCGCGACGAGCTGACCTCGACCGTCCTCAAGGACATTGCCATCCCGGCCGGCTCCATCCTGCCGCCCGGCTATCCTGGCTACAATGAAGAGATCGCGGCCGAAGCCGTGTTCGATCCTGAAAAAGCCAAGCAGTTCCTGGCTGACGCCGGCTACCCCAATGGCGAGGGCTTCCCGCCGATCGAAGTCTGGATCCGCGAAGAAGGCGGCTACAACTCCGCCATCGTCCCGCCCATGGCGCAGTATCTGCAGGCCGAGTTCAAGGAAGTGCTGGGCATCGACATGGCCATCCGCATCCTGCCCGGACCGGAGTGGATGGACGGCATGCGTGGCAAGAAGAACAACATGTTCATCGCGCCTTATGAATACGACTATCTCGACGCCTCCAACTTCTACGGCATCTTCTACAACGGCGGACGCCACAACTACTTCGTGCCCGAATATGACGAGCTGGTCGCCAAGGCCGACTCCGAATCCGATCCGGCCGTCCGCAAGGACCTCTATGCCCAGGCCGAACAGGTCATGATCGACCAGGGCCTGATCATTCCGCTGGTGCATCCGGTGACCACGGCCGTGATCTCCGATCAGTTGAGCGGCGACGCCTCGACGCCCAATTCGCTGGGCTTCACCCCGCTCGACCGCCTGGGCCACTACTTCTTCACCCACCTGACGAAGAACTGATCCAGCACATCAACACGCTCCTCCCGGTCCGCCGGGAGGAGTTCAGGGGCCCCAATATATGTCACTTGTCGAGATCGAAGACCTCAAGGTCACCTTCCGCCAGTATGGCGGTTCGGTAGAGGCCGTTCGCAGCATCAGCTTCACCCTGGAAGAGGGGGAAAGCCTCGGCATCGTGGGCGAGTCGGGCTCGGGTAAATCGGTCTCCTGCAGCGCCCTGCTCCGCCTTCTCCCCGCCACGGCCGAGGTTCAGGCCAAGACACTGAAACTTGCCGGCGTCGATGTCCTCAAGGCCAACAAGGAAGACTTGGCGCGCCTCCGCGGCCGCGCCGCCGCGATGATCTTCCAGGACCCGATGACCGCCTTCGATCCGGTCTTCACCATCGGTCACCAGATCGTCGAAACCATCCAGGCCCATCGCAAGCTGTCCAAGAAGGCCGCCCGCGACGAGGCCGAGCAATTGCTTGCTCGCGTCGAGATCAAGAATGCCCGTGACGTGCTCGACTACTATCCGCATCAACTGTCCGGCGGCATGCTGCAGCGCGCCATGATCGCCATGGCGCTCTCTTGCCAGCCCAAGGTTCTGATCGCCGACGAGCCGACCACGGCGCTCGATGTCACCATCCAGGCGCAGATTCTCCAGCTCATCAAGAAGGTGCAGGCCGAATTCGGCATGGCGCTGATCATGATCACCCACGACCTCGGCGTCATCGCTGAAACCGCCGATCGCGTGCTGGTCATGTATCAGGGCGAGGTCATGGAACAGGGTCCGGTGCAGCAGATTTTCGATGCGCCGCAGCATGACTACACCAAGCAGCTCCTCGCCAGCCTCCACGCCAGTTTCGAACCATCCCGTGGCGATGAAGAAGCGACGCCCGCGCTCGAACTGCGCAGCCTCGCCAAGAGCTACCGCATCCGCCGTCGTCGCGGCTTCCGCACCGAATATTCCGACTTTCCGGCGGTGCGCGAGGTCAATATCGCCCTGCCCCGTAACCGCATCGTTGCCATTGTCGGCGAAAGCGGCTCGGGCAAGACCACCACCGGCATGATGGCAATGCGGCTGACCGAGTCCAGCCGCGGCCAGATCCTGCTGCATGGCACCGATATTTCCGACCTCTCGCCCGAAGCGCTGAAGCCCTGGCGCAAGCAGATGCAGATCATCTTCCAGGACAGCTATTCGGCGCTCGATCCGATGATGACGCTGGTGCAGATCATTGCCGAGCCGCTGCATATCCACAAGATCGGCACGCCGCGCGAGCAGGAGGCCAAGGCGCTCGACTGGCTCAATCGCGTCGGCCTCAACGCCAGTTTCGCCAGCCGCTATCCCCATGAACTGTCCGGCGGCCAGCGCCAGCGCGTCGCCATCGCCCGCGCCCTGGTCCTTGAGCCCAGCGTTCTCGTTGCCGACGAGCCGACCTCGGCGCTCGACGTCACCGTCAAGGCGCAGATCATCGGCCTGCTCAAGAAGCTGCAATCCGAGCTTGGCCTCTCCATCCTGTTCATCAGCCATGACCTGTCGACGGTCAAATCGCTGACCGACAGCGTGGTCGTCATGTATCGCGGCCGCGTCGTCGAGGAAGCCCCGACCGAGGCCATCTTCGCCGATCCGCAGCATCCCTATACCCGCGCCCTGCTCGATGCCGTCCCGGCCACCAATCCCCGCGACAAGCGGCAGCGCAGCTTTCTCTCCGGCGCCGAGATCGATGCCGCCACGCCGCGTTTCACCGTGATCCAGACCGGATCGGCACCCCATGCCGAACCAAGACTGGTCACCATCGCCCCCGGCCATCGCGTCGAAGCCATCGTCACCACCTGAGGAGACAGAGGATGCTGGGATATATCATTCGCCGCCTGCTCTCGGTCGCCGTGACCTTCATCGTGGTCTCGCTGATCATCTTCTTCGTCATGCATGCCATTCCCGGCGGGCCCTTCGACGCCAATGAAATGCCTGTGTCGCAGGCCGTGCGCGACAAGATGATGGCCCAGCTCGGCCTCGATCAGCCCGTCTACATGCAATATCTCAATTACATGTCGGGCGTGCTCCGTCTTGATTTCGGCGTGCCCTATCAGAGCCCCGGCGAAACCGTGCTGGGCCTGCTCTCCCGCGCCTGGGTGCCAAGCCTGGTTCTCGGTGGCCTCGGCGTGTTGATCGGCGCGCCGCTCGGCATCCTGCTCGGCATGGCCGCCGCGCTCAACCGCAACACCTGGATCGACTATTTCGCCTCGGCGCTCTCGACCATCGGCCTCACCATCCCGGTCTTCATCACCTCCATGCTCTTGATCCTGGTCTTTGCTGTCTGGCTCAACTGGCTGCCCGCCAGCGGCTGGGGCAAGCCGGAACGCTGGATCCTGCCCATCGTCTGCTACGCGCTGATCCCGCTCGCCACCTATGCCCGCTACACGCGCTCGGCCATGCTCGACACTATGAGCCGGCAATTCGTCACCGTGCTGCGCGCCAAGGGCCTCAGCGAGCGCCGCATCATCTTCCAGCATGTGCTGCGCAATTCGGCCATTCCGCTGGTCACGGTCTTCCTTCCCATGTTCATCGGCACCGCCACCGGCTCGATCTTTGTCGAAGCCATGTTCCGCATTCCGGGCCTCGGTTCCTATTTCGTCTCTTCCATCCAGCAGCGCGACTATCCGCTCGAAATGGCGCTGATGCTGATGATCACCTTCATGTATTGCATCGCCTATCTGCTCGCCGACGTCGTCTACGCCCTGATCAATCCCCGTATCCGCGTCGGAGGCGCCGAATGACCGATATAGCCGCCGCTCCGCCGATCATCCGCCAGCGCAGCCCGCTGTGGTTTGCCTGGCAGCGCTTCCTCGGCAACAAGGCCGCGGTCGGCGGCGGCATCGTCCTCGCCATACTGATCCTGATGGCGATCCTGGCGCCGCTGATCACCCGCCATCCGCCCGAGGCCCAGCTCTTCCTCACCGAGGCCCTCGCCTTCCCCTCCGACCAGCATTGGTTCGGCATCGACAATCTCGGCCGAGATTTCTTCAGCCGCATCATTTATGGCGCGCGCATTTCGCTCTCCATCGGCTTCATCGCCGCCGGCTTTTCTGTGCTGATCGGCATTCCGCTCGGCGCCCTGGCCGGCTATTTCGGCGGCCGGACCGACTGGTTCATCATGCGCGTCATCGAGCTCTTCTCGGTGGTCCCGCCCTTGCTTGCCGCACTGCTGCTCGGCGCCATGACCCGCGGTGGCTATGTCATGATCGTGCTGATCGCCGCGCTCTTCGGCTGGGTCCAGGTGTGCCTCTTGGTCCGCGCCCAGGTGAAGGCCTTCCGCGAAAAGGAATTCGTCCGTGCTGCCCAGGCGCTGGGCGCCTCGCCATGGTACATCATCCGCCGCCACCTCATTCCCAATTCGATCAGCCCGATCATCGTCGGCTTCGTCCTTGCCATCCCGCTGGCCATGATGCTCGAAGCCAGCCTCAGCTTCCTCGGCGTCGGCGTTCCGCCGCCGACCCCGACCTGGGGCCAGATGATTAACGAGGGAATCGACTTCATGTTCTTTTACTGGCATCTGGCGGTCTTCCCGACAGCGGCCCTCGCCATCACCGTGCTCGCCACCTCGCTGTTCGGCGACGGATTGCGCGATGCTCTCGATCCGACCCTGAAAGGCCGCTGACGTGTCCGACAATCTTGCCCGGCAATTCCTCCTTCGCGAGGATGTCGTCTTCCTCAACCATGGCTCGTTCGGCGCCTGCCCCAGCCCGGTCTTCGACGCCTACCAGGCGTTTCAGCGCGAGCTGGAAAGCGAGCCGGTGGAATTCCTCGGCCGCCGCCTGACCGAAATGATGGCAGCCCCGCGCGTCGCCCTGGCTGCCGAACTGGGCACGGCGCAGGACAATATCGCCGCCGTCATCAACGCCACCAGCGGCCTCAACATCGTCGCCCGCTCGCTGCCGCTCAAGCCCGGCGACCAGATCCTCACCACCGACCACGAATATTCGGCGCTCGAAAAGACCTGGGCCTTCGTCTGCCGCCAGACCGGCGCCGAGATCGTCGTGGTCAAGGTGCCCATGCCGCTGACCTCGGAAGCCGCCTTTACCGAAGCGCTGGTCAATGGCATGACCGACCGCACCAAAGTGCTGTTCCTCAGCCATATCACCTCGCCCACGGCCCTGCTCTTCCCGATCGAACCCGCCATTGCCGAAGCCCGTCGCCGCGGTATCTGGTCGGTGATCGATGGCGCCCATACGCCCGGCCACATCCCGCTGTCGCTCGATGCCATGGGCGCCGACTTCTATTCCGGCAATTGCCACAAGTGGCTGATGACCCCCAAGGGCTCGGCCTTCCTCTACGCCCGTCCCGAAGTCCAGGCCATGATCGATCCGCTGGTGATCAGCCATGGCTGGACCGCCGAGAGCAAGCAGCCCGGCATCAAGGGCGCCTTCGGCAATTCGCCCTTTATCGACGAAATCGAGGTGCAGGGCACGCGCGACCCATCGGCCTGGCTGGCGGTGCCCGAGGCGCTGCGCTTCCGCCGCGACAATGACTGGACCTCCGTCGCCTCCCATTGCCAGGCGCTGGCGCAGGACACCGCCCGCCGCATTGGCGAACTGACCGGTCTCGCCCCGCTGTCTGCGCCCGAGTTCTGCGCGCCGCAGATGGTCGCCATGCCGATCCCCGAATGCGACACGGCCGAAATCCACAAGCTGCTCTTCGACCGCTACCGCATCGAAATGCCTGTGTTCAAATGGCAGGACCACTGCATCGCACGCCTTTCGGTGCAGGGTTACAACTCGCGTCCGCAGATGGACCGGCTGATCGAGGCGCTGACGGAACTGCTCGATCTGGGCGTGCAACAGCGCGCCTCGGGCTGACAAAGCCGACGGGATGTGGTGTGTGGCCAGAGCCACACGCCCGGGAGGACGATGATCGTGAGTCGGCAGGCCGCCTTGCGCTATCTTGAGCCGCTGGAAAACCGCTCGCGCAATGTGGCGGTGCTGGATGCGCTTGCCGAAATGGTGGAACGGGCAGGCTTGCAGATCGGCGATCGCCTGCCCCCCGAAGTCTCGCTGGCCGCAACCCTGGGCGTCGGCCGCTCGACCATTCGCGAAGCGCTCAACCGCTGGGAAGGCCTGGGCATCATCCGCCGCCGCCGTGGCGATGGCACCTATCTCTCCGCCCGTGTGCAGACCTCGCGTGGCCTCGTGCCCACCATGGTCCGCATGGAAGGCGAAGCCCTGCTGCGCCTGATGGAAATCCGCCGCACGCTCGAAAACGACGTGGTGCGCAAGGCCGCGACCAAGGCCACGCGCGAGCAGCGGGCGGAAATCGCCCGCCTCTGCACCCTGCTGCTGATCGAGGTCGACGCCGGCCGCCCCTGGCGCAAGACCGACCATGCCTTCCATGGCGCCATCTATGACGCTTCGGGCAATCCCATGTATGGCCAATTGCTGCGCAATCTCGACAATGCCCTGGAGCGCGGCGGCGCCTCGCCCTTCGCCGCCGACAATTTTGGTCTCGGCTCATTCCCCATGCATCGCGACCTGGCCGACGCCATCCTTGCCGAAGACATCGACGGCGCAGTCGCGGCGATCAATGCCATTCTCGACTCGGTCGAAACCGAAGTCCGCAGCATCATCGCCGGACGACCAACGCCCTAGTCAACGAGGACCGATCGTCAGTCAACTCAGGCTGAGCCGAAAATGACGGGTTTCGAGAACCGGAGCGCAGCGTACGTTTGGGTACGTGAGCACCGGAAGCGCAGAAAACTGGCATTTGCAGGCCAGCCTCAGTTGAATGCCGATTGGTCCTAGCGCTTCTTGCGCATCGCCTCGCTGAGCATGTCGCCCAGCGACCCGGTGCTGCGAGGCGCCTCCTTTGGCGGACGCTGCTGTGCGCCGCGAACCTGCTCTCGCGGCCGTTCCCGCTGCTGGCTCAAGGCCTCTCCATCCCTCCGCATGGTCAGCCCGATCCGCTTGCGCGGCACATCGACCTCCACCACCCGCACCTTCACCACATCGCCGGCCTTCACCACCTCATGCGGGTCCTTGACGAATTTGTCGGCCAGTTGCGACACATGCACCAACCCGTCCTGATGCACGCCGATATCGACGAACGCCCCGAAGGCCGCGACATTGGTCACCGTGCCTTCCAGTGTCATGCCCGGCGTGAGATGCTTGATGTCGTCAATGCCCTCGGCAAAGGTCGCCGTCTTGAACGCCGGACGCGGATCGCGACCGGGCTTTTCCAGCTCCGCCAGGATATCGCGCACCGTTGGCAGGCCGAACCGCTCGTCCACGAAGCTCTTCGCGTCGAGCCCGGCCAGCGCCGACTTGTCGCCCATGATGCTGCGCAGGTCGCGCCCGCAGGCCGCGACGATCTTGCGCGCCACGCCATAGGCCTCCGGATGCACCGATGAGGCGTCCAGCGGCTCGGTCCCGTCGGTAATGCGCAGGAATCCTGCGCTCTGCTCGAAGGTCCGCTGACCGAGCCGCGGCACGTCGAGCAACGCCTTGCGCGTCTTGAACGGACCATTGGCGTCGCGATGGCCCACGATGGCTTCGGCAACCGATGGCCCAAGCCCGGAAATCCGCGCCAGCAGCGGCGCCGACGCAGTGTTGAGATCCACGCCCACCGCATTCACCGCATCTTCCACCACGGCGTCGAGCGACCGGCCCAGGCGGAACTGGTCGACGTCATGCTGATACTGGCCAACCCCGATCGCCTTGGGCTCGATCTTGACCAGCTCGGCCAGCGGATCCTGCAACCGGCGGGCAATCGACACCGCACCGCGCAGCGACACATCGAGATTGGGAAATTCCGCCGCAGCCAGTTCCGAAGCCGAATAGACCGAGGCCCCCGCCTCCGACACAATCACCTTGGTCGGCTTGGTGCCGGGCAATTTTTCGATCAGGTCCGCCACCAGCTTTTCCGTTTCGCGGCTGCCCGTGCCATTGCCGATGGCGATCAGCTGCACCCCATGCTTTTTGGTCAGCGCCGCAATGGCCGCCTGCGATCCCATCACGTCATTGCGTGGCGGAAACGGATAGATCGTCTCGGTATCCAGCACCTTGCCGGTCGCATCGATCACCGCAATCTTGCAACCGGTGCGAATGCCCGGATCGATACCCATGGTATTGCGCGCGCCAGCCGGCGCTGCCAGCAGCAGGTCCTTGAGATTGCGCGCAAACACATGGATCGCTTCCGCTTCGGCCCGGTCGCGCAACTCCACCATCAGGTCGATGGACAGCGTGATGCGCAGCCGCGTGCGCCAGGCCCAGCCGGCGACCTCGCGCAGCCACTGGTTGCCAGCTCCCGGCCCCTGCGCCTCCAGCGCGGCGCCGACCAACCGCTCGATGGGCTTCACCGGATCGGTCACATCGGCATCCACCTCGATATCGAGGCCCAGAAACTCCTCGTCACGCCCGCGCATCATCGCCAGCGCACGGTGACCCGCCACCTTGGACCAGCGTTCGGAATGAGCGAAATAGTCGGAAAACTTGGCGCCGGCCTCTTCCTTGCCCTTCAGCACCTTGGCACTGAGCATGGCCTTGTCGCGCATATAGCTGCGCAACTGGCCGAGCAGCGCGGCATTTTCCGTCAGCCCCTCGATGACGATGTCGCGCGCGCCCTCTAGCGCCTCCTTGGTGCCGGGCACCTCATCGGAAACATAGGCTTCCGCCAGCAGCGCCGGATCCTTCTGCCGATTGCCCAGAATCGCCTCGGCCAGCGGCCCCAGCCCGCGTTCCCTGGCAATTTCCGCCTTGGTGCGGCGCTTGGGCTTGAACGGCAGATAGAGGTCTTCGAGCTCCGCCTTGGTCGCTGCACCCATGATCGAGGCGGTCAGGTCTGGGGTCAGCTTGCCCTGTTCGTCGACCGATTTGAGGATCGCTGCGCGCCGGGCCTCCAGCTCGCGCAGATAGGTCAGCCGCTCGGCCAGAAGGCGCAATTGCGTATCGTCTAGGCCGCCCGTCACTTCCTTGCGGTAGCGCGCAATGAACGGCACCGTCGCGCCACCATCGAGCAGCTCCACGGCGGCACTCACCTGTTCGGCGCGGGCGGAGACTTCACTGGCGATCTGGGCGGCAATGCGGGTGTCGAGGGCGGACATGGTTCTGCTTTCTGCTTCGGCTGCCGCAACATAGTCGCCCAGCCGAAGCCCTCACACCCTTGTCCCGTCGATTTCCTCAGTTGTGAATGAGCCCTGGCTCATTCACCCATCGCATGGGCCCGCTCGATCGCCAGTTCTTCCTTGCTCTTGACCGGCGCGTTCCTGTCCTTCTTGGGACCACGCAGCATCAGGATCACCGGGATGGTCGCAATCGACAGCAGCATCATCAGCCAGAAGTCATCTAGATAGCTCAGGATCGCCGCCTGCTGCTGCACCAGCCCGTTGATCTGGGCCACGATCTGTGGCGCCCCCGTGAGCAGTCCCGGCATCTGGCTCTGTACCGCCTGCGACGACGGCGTCAGCCGTTCGGCCAGCTCGGCATGGTTGACCTGCATCATGTTGCTCAGCACAGCCGTAACCAGCGAGATACCGATCCCCTGCCCCATGTTGCGCACCAGGGCGAACATTGAGGTCGCATCGGCACGCACCTTCGGTGCAATGGTCGCAAAGGCCATGGTCGACAGCGGCACGAACAGGAAGCCCATCCCGAAGCCCTGCATCAGACCGGTGGTGATCACCGGCCAATAGTCCATCTGCAGGTTGAACTTGGTCATTTCCCACAGCGAGAAACTCATGACCAGGGCGCCGAACAGCATCAGGTATTTCGCATCCACCTTGCCGCTCAACCGCCCCACGATCATCATCGCAACCATGGTGGCAAGGCCACGTGGCGCCATCAACAGGCCCGTGAACACTACCGAATAGCCCATCAGCCCCTGCAGCAGTGGTGGCAACAACGCCATGCCGGAGAAGATGGTGATGCCCATCACCAGCATCAGCACCGAACCGAGCGAGAAGTTGAAGTCCTTGAACATGCGCAGGTCGACGAAGGGCTGCTTCGCCGTCAGCGAATGAACGATAAACACCCAGAGACCCGTGATCACCAGACCCAGTTCCACCCAGGTTTCGGTCGACTGGAACCAGCTGTTCTCGGCGCCGCGGTCGAGCATCAGCTGCAGCGCACCGACACCCAGCGCCAGCATGCCGAAGCCGAAGAAGTCGAAGCGCCGGTTGCGGATTTCCGTATTGGGCATGAAGGCAACCAGCATGGCCACGCAGAGCACGCCGACCGGCACGTTCACCAGGAACACCCAGCGCCAGTCGATCGTCTCGGTCAGCCAGCCACCCAGCGTCGGCCCGACAATCGGCGCCACCATGATGCCCATGCCATAGATAGCCATGGCCTGCCCGATCCGCTCGCGCGGATTGATGTTGAGCAGCACGGTCTGCGCCAGCGGCGCGATCATCGCGCCACAAAGGCCCTGTAGAATACGGAAGATCACCATTTCCGGCAGGCTCGTCGCGATGCCGCAGAGCGCCGAAGCCACGGTGAAGCCGATCACCGCAAAGATGAACAGCCGGCGCTGGCCGAGCCGATCGCTCATCCAGCCGGTCAGCGGCGTCGCAATGGCGGCCGCCACGATATAGGACGTGAGAACCCAGGTGATCTCGTTCTGCGACGCACCCAGCGCCGAAGCCATATGCGGCAGCGCCACATTGGCAATGGTCGTATCGAGCACCTGCATGATCGTGCCCAGCATGAGCGCGACGGTCAGCAGACCCTTGTTCTTGACCACGATTGCGGGTTGCGAAAGCACTTCACCGGCCATTTCGGCCTCCATGGGGGATCGATTGACCGCCGCCCTCAGCGGCGACGGTCACAACATTCGGTTCTGTGGACAGGCTTAGTGCTGTTGCATCTTGTCGAGCGTGGACAGGCCGGTATCGACGCTCACCAGCGCGCTCATGCCCGAGCGCAACTGCACATCGCTGTCGGCATCGAATTCGATCCGAACGGGAATGCGCTGCACCACCTTGACCCAGTTACCGGTCGCATTCTGTGCCGGGATCAGCGAGAATTCCGAACCCGTTGCCGCGCCAATGGAGGTCACCTTGCCCTCGATATGCCGGCCGGCCAGTGCATCGACCACCACGTCGGCCGTCATGCCGATCTGGATGGCGCCCAGCTGGGTTTCCTTGAAATTGGCCTCGACCCACGTGCCCTGCGTTTCGACCAGGCTGGCAATCGTCGTGCCGGTCGAAACAAACTGCCCGACATTGAGGCTGCCGACCTGCGCAATCACGCCGTCGCCGGCCGCCACCACATTGGTCTTGTCGAGGTTACGCTTGGCCAGGTCCACCTGGGCCAGCGCCGCCTTGACGGTCGGGTGATCGTCGGTCGCGATATCGGCCGAACCGCCCAGCGCTGCCGTAGCCGCAGCAACCTGCTGCTCGGCCGTGGTCACCGCATTCTGCGAGGTCTGCAGCGACAGCTTGGGCTGGTCGAGCGTCGAGGAGGACGACACGCCCTGCTCCACCGACTGGTTCTGCCGGTCATAGCTGGCCTGCTGGATCGCCAGCGAGCTCTTGGCTGCCTCGAGCGCGCGCTCGGCGGTCCCGTAGCTCACCTTGAGCTGTTCGACACCGACCCGGGCCGTGCCCAACGCGGCTTCAGCCTGGTCCAGCGCGATCTGATACGGGGCGGGGTCCACGCTGAAGATCACGTCGCCCTTATGCACCAGCTGGTTCTCATGCACATTGACCGCGGTGATACGCCCCGCAATATCGGCCGAGATGGAAACCTTGGCCTGCTGCACATAGGCATTGTCGGTTTCTTCGAACCGGCCACCGGTCAGGTAGAAATAGCCGCCTGCTGCCGCAATCAGCACCGGCACGCTGACCATCAGCGCCAGGCGCCCCGTGCGGCGCTTCTTGACCGGCTCGGCCGGAGCCTCGACAGGAATGGTCACCTCGGGCTGTGCCTTGGCATTCTTGGGTTCGGAAACATGGGCGTTCATCAGACGACTTCCTTCTGCGCGGCCGCCGCGCGGCTAAGATTGTTGCGAATATGGACAAGGCTCTGCGAGACGGCCGTCAGTTCGGCTTCGCTCAGGCCCTCGATGGCTTCGTTCTGGATTTCGACACCGACGCTCTTGGCTGTACGGAACAGCGCCTCGCCGGCCTCGGTCACATGGACCACCTTGGCGCGACTATCGCTGGGATCCTGCTGCCGCTGCACGAGTCCGCGCTTTTCCAGTCGGTCCAGGATTCCCTTGAGCGTCATGGGATCGGCGTCGATCGCGCCAGCTAGGGACACCTGCGACACGCCGCCCTTGCGCACCAGCTCACCCAGCGCGCGCATCTGCGGCAGGGTCAGGTCATAGACCTTGACCTCTTCCTCGAAACGCCGGCGGAACGCCTTGGCGACTTCATGGATGATGTAGCCGACTGATTCCTCGGTTGGGACAGGCTTGTGCATAACGGGTGCCTCTTTTCGTAGGCACACATATAATAAGTACGCATATAATATGCACGCTTATTTTCGCGCGTCAGCCATCCATTTTCTGCATGGTTTACTGAGCAATGGTCGGCCTTAAGCCGTGGCGAGGGCCTCGCGCACCGCGATCTCGGCCATGGCCAGGGCCGCTTCCCGCGTCCTGGCCGCCGCAACAAAGCGACCATTATGGCAGAAGCTCGCGCCTGGAACGCCCGACTCGGCTTCCAGCTCGCCATTGGTCAGTCCCGCCCAGCTTGCCGGCAGGTCGGCGCGATTTTCGAATCCCTCGTCGCCCTTGCGGATCGTGGTCAGGCACCAGTCCTTGTCGCGCGGATGCACCACGAAAAGCAGCTGGTCCGCCCCCGCCTTGAGGATTGCCGGCCGGAACGGCATGCCCATCGGCAGCTCCAGCACATGCCCCTGCCCCGCCGCAACGATCGCCTGCTGCACAAGACCCTCGGCCCGCAGCTTGGCGCCGGCACGCGCAATGGCAGCCTCCACAAAAGCCCGCGCTATCGCCAGGGCGCCATGGAAGGCCCTGTCATCGGCGCCATCGCTCTTGTCGTCGAACACTGGCTTCAGCGTCTCCAGCAAGGCCGGCAGCGTCAGGTCTGCCAGCGGCCCCGTCGGGCTCAGCGCCCCATTGTCGGTCAGATCGATCGGCAGCACGAACTTTTCGTCAAAAGATACATGCACCTTGTCCGCATGTTCCGCCGGAATACCGGCAGCCTGCAGGTATCTCTGGCCATAATGCTTCCACACCAGACCGAACGAGCTATAGGGCTGACCATCCTCGCGCAAAGGCGCGCCGCGCTGGTGATGATCGAAGATCTGCGCCTCGGCATCATAGGCCCCGCCAACATCGTAGATGATGCGATCCGCACCCGGCGCAATCCACTCTGGTGCCCGACTGCGCTTGATCTCGGCCTCGGGGAAAAGCCGTGTCAGCACCACGCTCGACAGCAACTCATCGGCATGGAAGCCACCTGAATGGGTGACGAGATAGGAAATGGTCATGCCGGAGGCCCCTGTTTCGCGGAATTGCCGCATAATGGCTGCATCAGATAGCCTTGGATCCGCGCCGGCTCAACCCGTGCAGATTCCCGATGGACATTTTTGACCATCTGGTCAAACTATCCACCTGTCCGGCCAAGCATCTGAGGGGATTGCAATGCGCTTCGGTTACAAGGCTTCCGCGGAGCAATTCGCGCCCAACAAGCTGCTGCAGTTCGCCATCGAGGCGGAACAGGCCGGCTTTGAATCCGTCTTCATCTCCGATCACTTCCAGCCCTGGAAACATACCGACGGTCACGCGCCTTTTGCCCCGTCCTGGATGGCGGCAGCCCTGGCGCGCACCGAAAAAATCGTCGTCGGCACCTCCGTCCTGACGCCCACCTTCCGCCTTCATCCCTCCGTCGTCGCCCATGCCTTCGGCACGCTGGGCGCCATGTTCCCCGAGCGCGTCATTCTGGGCGTCGGCACCGGCGAGTCGCTCAATGAAGTGCCCTCCACCGGCATGGTCTGGCCCGAGCTCAAGGAACGCTCCGCGCGCCTGCGCGAGGCCGTCACGCTGATCCGCAAGCTCTGGAGCGAGGATCGCGTCACCTTCGAGGGGGAATATTACAAGACGCAGAACGCCACGATCTACGACAAGCCCGAGAAGATGGTGCCCATCTACCTGGCGGCAGGCGGGCCGCTCAACGCCAAATATGCCGGCCGCGCCGGCGATGGCTTCATCTGCACCTCCGGCAAGGGCGCCGAGCTCTACGTCGACCAGCTCCTGCCCAATGTCGCGATCGGCCGCGCAGAATCGAACCGCGAGGAAAAACCCTTCGAGCGCATGATCGAAGTGAAGGTGTCCTTCGATCCCGATCCCGAGGCCGCCCTCAACAATACCCGTGCCTGGGCCGCCCTCTCGCTGACGCCTGAGGAAAAGCATTCGGTGGAAGACCCCGCCGAAATGGAACGTCTCGCCGACCAGCTCCCCATCGAGCGCATCGCCAAGCGCTGGATCGTCTCTTCCGACCCCGAAGAACATGTCGCCGCCATCAAGACCTATATGGACTATGGCTTCGACCATCTGGTGTTCCACGCGCCGGGCGAGGATCAGAGCCGCTTCCTCTCGCTCTATGCCAAAGAGATCCTGCCGCGCCTTCGCGCCATTTCGTAAGGGTTGAGCCATGGCTTTGCCGCGCTATTCCGTCTGGGGCCTCTCCGGCATGCCGGAGGTCGTCGCGGGTGACGATCTCGTCCGCCTGATCGCCGACGCCGTCACCCATTCCATCGCCGAAGACCCGGACAACGCTCTGCGCGACGGTGACATTCTCGTCGTCACCAGCAAGATCGTCTCCAAGTCCGAAGGCATGCAGGTGCCCGCCGCCGACCGCGAACAGGCCATTGCGCAGGACACCGTCCGCGTCGTCGCCGAACGCATCCATCCCGGTGGCGTCACCAAAATCGTCGAAACCCGCCAGGGCCTCGTTATGGCTGCCGCCGGCATCGACATGTCCAATGTCCCCGAAGGCGTGGCCCTGCGTCTGCCCGCCGATCCAGACGCCTCCGCCCGCGCGCTCTGCGCCGGCCTGCGCCAACACCTCGGCATTTCGCTGGGCATCATCATCACCGACACCATCGGCCGCCCCTGGCGCGTCGGCCAGACCGACATGGCCATCGGCGCCTCTGGCCTTCAGCTCACCGAAGACCTGCGCGGCGCCAATGATGCCAATGGCCGCCCGCTCCATGTCACCATGGCCGTGGTCGCCGATGAAATCGCCGGTGCCGCCGATCTGGTCAAGGGCAAGACGTCAGGCATTCCCGTCGCCGTCGTCCGCGGCCTCGGGCGCCTCGTGACCGGCCTCGATTCGCCCGGCGCCCGCACCCTCGCGCGCATCGGCGACGACGACATGTTCCGCTTCGGCTCGGCCGAGGCCTACCGGCTGGGCTATGAAGCGGCCCAAGCCGAAATGCGTGATCCCGTAACCAAATCCAAACGCGTCAAACAGGACTGACCCGCCATGCGCGCCCTGACCCTTTCCCTCGGCCTCCTCGCCCTGTCCGCCTCTGCCGCCTTCGCCCAGACCACCTATCCGCTGACTCTCGACAATTGCGGCGTCTCCGTCACGCTCGACGCCGCCCCCGAGCGCGCCGTCACCATCAAGTCGACCTCCACCGAAATGCTGCTGGCCCTGGGCCTCGGCAGCAAGATCGTCGGCGTCGGCTTCCAGGATGGCCCGGCTCCGGAACCCTGGACCGCCGAAGCCGCGGCCCTCCCGGTGCTTTCCGACAAGCTTCCGTCGCAGGAAGTCGTGCTCGAGGTCGAACCGGACTTCATCTATGGCGGCTGGGAAAGCAATTTCGCCGCCGACGGCGCCGGTGAACGCACCACTCTCGCCCAACTCGGTGTCGCCACCTATGTCGCTCCCGCTGCCTGCCGCTCGGTCAAGCCGGCAAAACTGACCTTTGACGACGTCTTCGCCGAGATCGCCGAAATGGGCCAGATCTTCGACGTGGAAGAGGCTGCCACAACGCTGATCGGCGAACAGAAATCCACCCTTGCCGCCGTAACGCCCGACACCCGCGGCTATACCGCAGTCTGGTATTCTTCCGGCACCAAGACTCCCTATGTCGGTGCCGGCAGCGGCGCGCCGGACATGATGCTCGGCGCGCTTGGTCTGACCAATATCATGGCCGACGTGGACGAGGCCTGGTTCTCCGCCAGCTGGGAGGCCATTGTCGATGCCAATCCCGATGTCATCGTCCTTGTCGATGCCGTCTGGAATTCGGCCGAGCAGAAAAAGCAGCTCCTTGCCGAAAACCCCATCACCAGCAAGCTCGACGCCGTGGTCAACCAGCGCTACCTCGTCATTCCCTTCCCGGCTTCGGAAGCGGGCATCCGCAACGTCCCTGCGACCGCGGATATGGCTGCGCAATTGGCGCAACTCTGATAGGGCGGGAGTAAAGACTGTTTCTTTTGGGAGCCCACTGCACAGGCCACACCCTCGATGTCATCCCGGCCTTGAGCCGGGACCCATCTCGAGATCGCTCCACAGCCGCAAGGTGTCGGCGTACCTGTAATGAACATGCTCCTAATGCAGATTACCCGCCACCATTTCAGTATGAAGACCATTATGGATATCACCGAAAACACCCGCGCCTGGCTCGCCCAGAACATGCCCCGCACCCTTCGCGCCATCGCCGGTCTGCCCGACCTCACGGGCGTCCGCATGGCGATGAACATGCATCTCGATCTCAAGATGCTGACCCTGGTCGAGGGCTTGGCCGCCCGTGGCGCGGAACTCTTCATCACCACCTGCAACCCGACCACCGTGCGCAATGAAGTGGCCGACGCCATGCGCGCCTGCGGCGCCGAAGTGCAGGCCTGGAAAGACATGCCGGAAGCCGATTGGCAGGCCGCAATCAAGGCTGGCGTCGAATGGGGCCCCACCCATCTCTGCGAAATGGGCTCCGACTATACCCACTATCTGATGACCTCCGGCGCGGCGCTACCCTCCGTCAAGGCGGGCCTCGAAGCCACCGGTTCCGGCCTCAATCGCCTGCAGGGCAAGCTGCCGCCCTGGCCGATCTTCAACTGGGACGAAGTGCCGATCAAGGAAGGCCTCCACAATCGCCATATGGTCGGCCTCACCACCTGGCAGGCCTTTTTCGGCCGCACGCTGCTGAGCCTGCATGAAAAGCGCGTCCTCGTCGTCGGCTATGGCACTGTCGGCCAGGGCCTCGCCGCCTCGGCCCGCGCCTATGGCGGCCAGGTCATGGTCGCCGAGGTGGATCCGGGCCGCAAGCTGCAGGCGGCCTATGATGGCTGGCTCACCGGCTCCGTCGCCGAACTTGCGCCTCTTGCCGATGTCATTGTCACCGGAACCGGTGCCCATCACGTCGTCCCCATGTCGGTCATCGAGACCCTCAAGGACAATTGCTTCCTGCTCAATTCCGGCCATCGCATCGACGAGATCGATATTCTGGCCCTTTCGGCCCATCCGCATGCCGACATCATCCCCATGGTCACGCGCTACACCCTGCCCTCGGGCAAATCCGTGCAGCTCTTTGCCGGCGGCGCCATGGCCAATCTCACGGCCGGCGAGGGCGATAGCCTCAACGCCTTCGACGTCACCCTCGCCCTGATGGCCGAAGGCATCGGCCACATTGTCGGCGCCGGTGGACAGGCCGAACCGGGCGTCCACCTCCTGCCCCAGCATGTCTGGGAGCGGGCCTGCCCGCCGCCCGGCGCCTGACCATGAAGCCGGAGCAGACGGCCTTAACCCAGCGCCAGCCCCTGTTCGGGCTGGCCTTTGCCGGCCTCGCCGTCCTGCTCCTCTTTTCCGTCGTCGTCACCGTCACCATGGGCCCGGCCGATATTGCGCCCATGGAAGTCTGGCAGACCATCGCCCACCACCTCGGCCTCGTGCCCGAAAGCCCGGTCAGCCGTCTGCGGGACGCCATCATCTGGGAACTTCGCCTGCCCCGCGTCCTGGCTGCCGCCGCCGTCGGCGCCGGCCTCGCCCTCTGCGGCGCAGTCATGCAGGCCCTGACCCGCAATCCCTTGGCCGATCCCTATCTCCTGGGCCTCTCGTCGGGCGCCTCGCTGGGCGCCGTCAGCTTCCTTCTGCTCGGCGCCTCCCTCCTTATGCCGCTCGGCGCCTTCCTCGGCGCCGGTGCCGCCATGGCGCTGACCTTGGCTGTCACCCAGTTGCTCGGCGGCGCCACGCCCACCCGCGCCATTCTGGCGGGCATCTCCATCTCCGCCCTCGCTTCAGCCGCCACATCCTTTCTGATCTTCTGGTCGGCCACCGGCGATTCCTATCGCGAGATCCTCTCCTGGCTGATGGGCTCGCTCTCTGGCACCATCTGGTCCGAAGCCGCCCTCGTTCTTGTGGCCTTGGCCGTCATCGGCCCACCGATCCTGCTCTCCGGCCGTGCGCTGGATGCCTTCGCCTTTGGTGAAACCTCCGCGGCCAGCCTGGGCGTCAATGTCCCCCGCCTGCGCTGGATCCTCCTCGGCAGCACGGCGCTCCTCACCGGCGTCCTCGTCTCCATCGGCGGCGCCATCGGCTTTGTCGGCCTCATCATCCCCCACGTCGTCCGCCTGATGACTGGATCGCGCCATCGCCTGCTGCTGCCCGTCGCCATGCTGCTCGGCGCCTGTTTCATGATCTGGACCGACACCGCCGCACGCTCGCTCTTTGCCCCACGCGAACTGCCCGTCGGCATCATCACGGCCCTGCTCGGCGCCCCGATCTTCCTCGCCGTGCTCCTCCGCTACAGGCGCATCACATGAGCGGGCTGCACGTCTCCGCCCTCGGTGTCACCCTCGCTGGAAAGCCCATCGTCAGCGACATTGCGCTTACCGCTGCACCCGGCCAGCTCACCGGCCTTATCGGCCCCAATGGCGCCGGCAAATCCACGCTGATGCGCGCCCTGCTCGGTCTTGGCCCGATCGGCAACGGCACGGTGACCTTCCATGGCGAAAACCTCCTGACCCTGCCCAGTCGCCAGCGCGCCCGGACTGCGGCTTTTGTCGAGCAATCCGGCCAGACCGACGCCCGCCTCACCGCCCGCGAAGTCGTCACCCTCGGCCGCATTCCCTTCCAGTCCCTCTGGCAATCCATGCCGTCCCCCGAAGACCTTGCCGAGGTCGACGCCGCTCTGGACGCCGTCGACATGCAGGCCTTCGCTAAACGCCTCTACCACACCCTCTCCGGCGGCGAGCAGCAGCGCATCCAGATCGCCCGGGCCCTCGCGCAACAGCCGCGCCTCCTCGTCCTCGACGAACCCACCAGCCATCTCGACGTCCACGCCCAGCTGGCCATGCTGGCCCTGCTGCAGCGCCGCGCCCGACAAACCGGCACCACTGTGCTCATCGCCCTCCACGATCTCAACCTCGCCGCCGCCTTCTGCGACAGTCTCGTCCTCCTCCATCAGGGTCGTCTGGTCACGCAGGGCACCCCCGCTGAAGTCCTCACACCCGCCCTCCTCCGAGACATCTACAGCGTCAGCGCCACCCTCCTCACCCACCCCACATCCGGCCGTCCGCTCATCGCCTACGACCTGCCCGAATCCCCCTCGCAATAGCGATTGACAAGCGTTCAAACCCGACCCAGAATTTTGATCGAATGGTCAAATAATCGGCCAGAGGGAATAAGGGAACGCAGATGGAATTTGGCATTACTTTCAAGGGATTCATCGAACACGAGCGCGCGCGCTACTTGGTGCGCGCCGCCGAATATGCCGGCTTCGATTATTGCTGGTTCTACGACAGCCATATTCTGTGGCGCGATTGCTATGCCGCCATCGCCATGTGCATGGAGCACACCGAGCATATGCGTTTCGGCCCGCTGGTGACCAATCCGGACGTGCGCGACTGGTCCGTCGCCGCTTCCATCTTCGGCTCCCTGGCCAAACAGTCCGGCGGGCGCTTTGATCTCGCCGTCGGCCGTGGCGACAGCTCCATGCGCGTCATGGGCAAGAAGCCCGCAACCCTCGCTCGCGTCGCCGAATTCATCCACAAGACCAAGGCCATGGTCCGCGGCGAAGAAGTCTCCTATGGCGAAATCCCGGCTCCCGTAAAATTCCCCTGGGCCGTCGGCCACGACATGCCCAGCTGGATTGCTGCCTATGGTCCGCTGGCCCTCAAGACCGCCGGCGAACACGCCGATGGCGTCGTGCTCCAGCTCGCCGATCCTGGCCTCTGCAAATGGTTCACCGACCAGTGCATCGAAGCCGGCAAGGCTGCGGGCAAGGACATGTCCAACTTCCGCTCCATGGCCGCCGCTCCTGCCTATTTCGGTGACAAGGCCCGCGCCGTCGAAGCCACCAAGTGGTTCCCCGCCATGGTCGGCAACCACGTCGCCGACATCGTCGAGAAATACGGCGCCGACAGCGACAAGGTCCCGGCCTCGCTCACCTCCTATATAGAGAAGCGCCGCGGCTACGACTATTCCAAGCACGGCCAGGCCGATAACCCCTTCCTCGACTTCATCACTCCCGACGTCGTCGAAAACTTCTGCGTCCTGGGCGAGCCCGACGAGCACATCGCCAAGATCAAGACGCTCAAGGACGCTGGTGTCACCCAGTTCAACATCTATCTCGACTCGGGCGACGAAGAAGAAATCATCGCCGGCTACGGCCGCCATGTCATCCCAGCCTTCCGCGAATAACGGGTTCGACCTCAACTTGACCCGCGCTCCGGCGCGGGTTTTTCTTTGCCACTGGCCGCCCATGCCGCTGTCTTTCGCTTGACATATTCTCCCAAATCCGTAGGTTGCGGCCAAATTCGAGCGCTGCCCTTTGGCGGCGCCCTTTTGTTTGTCGAGGATAGTCCCATGGCCAAAGCCGCTTCCGTCAAGATCAAGCTCGTGTCGACGGCTGATACTGGCTACTACTACGTCACCAAGAAGAACGCCCGCACCCAGACCGAAAAGCTCTCGTACAACAAGTACGACCCGGTCGTGCGCAAGCACGTTGAGTTCAAGGAAGCCAAGATCAAGTAATCTGGCGCCTGCTCACTGAGAATACAAAAAGCCCCGCATCCAAGATGCTGGGCTTTTTGCTGCGACATGTGGTGCTTCACGCTAGCAGCATGCTAGCGATTTCGCATGAGATGCGACTGCGGATCGAATGTGGTGAGAATGAGAGTGGCTGGTCCGAAGCGGCATGTCGAAGAGGCCACTCTGTCCGCATCCGGACCAGCCGCCCCACGGGACTCAGGAGTTGCGGCGGACCTGAGAGAGCCGTAGGGAACCGTCGAGCACTGTCCCGAAATGGGTCACTTGCTCTGTTGAGGCCAACCTACGCCTCCCCTGTCAAAACTCAAGGAAATCCAGCCGACTCCAACCGGTAAAGCTTTGTTAATTATAACAGATAACCCTAACGCATCGAATTGCGCAGGTATTCCGCAGGCAGAAAATCAAGCAGCGTCAAACACTACGCGATTCCGCCCCTCGCGCTTGGCCCGATAGAGCGCAACGTCCGCCCGCTTGATCAGCGACTCCGGCGTATCCGACACATTCTCGTTCAGCGTCACGCCCGCCGATACCGTCACCGCTAGCGACCGGCCGGCCGTCACCTCGAACGCCCGCTCCGCAATCGACTGGCGCACGCGCTCGGCAACCAGCTCCGCCTGCAGGTAATCGGTGTCCGGCATCAGCACCACGAATTCTTCGCCGCCGAATCTGCACGCCAGATCAACGCCACGGATGTTCCGCTTCAACCGCGCCGCAAACTCCTTCAGCACCACATCGCCGATGTCATGGCCATAGGTGTCATTGACCGACTTGAAGTGGTCGATATCGAGGATCATCAGCGCCATATCGCGATCCTGGCTCTGCGCCTTGCCCAGCATCACGCCAAGGTGCCGATCGAAATAGCGGCGGTTATAGAGCCCGGTCATGTCGTCGGTCACGGCCAGCGCCATGGTATTGGTGACGCTCTGGCGCAGCTCCATGGCATAGCGCTGCCGGCGGATCTGGGTCTTCACGCGCGCTGATAGCTCGTTGCGCTCCACCGGGCGCGAGATGAAGTCATTGACGCCCAGGTCCAGTGCCCGCACCACGCGCGGCTTGTCCGCCTCGTCGGCGATCAGGATGATCGGCAGGTTGCGCGTATGCTCCAGCGTCCGGATCTGGGAACACACCCGCAGTGGATCGAAGTCGGTCAGCGACATCGCGACCAGCGCCAGTTCGTAATGCTTGCCCGTCACCTGGAACACGGCATCGGCCGGCTGCGTCAGGATATCCACGTCATGCTCGGGCGTCAGATACTGCTTGAGCCGCTCGGCATGGCGCTGGTCGGTATCGACGATCAGGATCGAGCCACCGGCCGTATTGATCTTGTCCATCGCGCGGATGGCGTCTTCGATGGCGATCTGCTGTCCGGTCATGGCGCGGGCGCGCAACTCGTCGGTCAGCGATTTGAGCCGAGCCAATGATTTGACGCGCGCCATCAGCTGCACGTCATCGACCGGCTTGGTCAGGAAATCATCGGCGCCCGATTCGAGTCCGTTGACGCGGTCCGACGGCTGGTCGAGCGCGGTGATCATCACCACGGGAACATGCTGGGTCTTGGGATTGGCCTTGATCCTGCGGCAGACTTCGAACCCGTCCATGTCGGGCATCATTACGTCCAGCAGCACGATATCGACATCCGAGCTGGCCATGATCTCCAGCGCCTGCGGTCCCGATGATGCGGTGACCACATCGTAATACTCGGCCGACAGCCGGGCCTCGAGCAGCCGGACATTGGTCGGAATATCATCGACGATCAAAATGCGTGAAGTCACTGGCGAGCCCCGGAATACCAACGCCCGCCCACGGCATCCCTAGCCGCAGCACAAGGCGAACCGGATCGGTGCGCCAGGTCCTCTGCGCAGCCGGTCAGGCGGGCCCAATGTAGCGGGCAATAGTTTCCAGAAAGTGAGGCACGGAGATCGGCTTGCTGATGTAACCTTCACATCCGCCTTGCAAAATCCGCTCCTCATCGCCCTTCATCGCAAAAGCCGTGACGGCAATCACCGGAATATGGGCGAGGTCATCATCGTCCTTGAGCCATTTGGTGACGACAAGGCCAGAGACTTCGGGCAGCTGAATATCCATCAGGATCAGGTCGGGGTGATGGGCGCGCGCAAGATCGAGCGCTTCCATACCATTGCGGGTCTGGATCACGGCATAGCCACGCGATTCCAACAGATCATTGAAGAGCTTCATATTGAGCTCATTGTCCTCAACGATCATGACTGTCTTTGGCATCTGTCCTTCTCCGCGTCGTCGCGACGCTGACGGCGCTTCGCATCGCCGCATCATTCAGATAACATTGAATCTCTTACAAAACACAAATGAGGCCCGCAGTGCTGCGTTCCGAGAAAGCCGACCCTTTGGTCGGGCCCCTTGCCGATGCCTGCCTCGGCTATCTGGCTGAGCACCCCGAAGAATTATTGGCCTTCATGCAACATGCCGGCGTCGATCCCGATGCGCTGCGCTCTTCCGTTGGCTCCCCTGCCCTCCAGCGCGGTCTCATCGACTATTTTGCCTCAAACGAACCGATTCTGCTCGCCCTCTGCGCCAATTCGGGTACCTCGCCCGAGCAGTTCATGCGCGTCTGGGCCAGACTCAATCCCGCTGGATAGACCATGGGCTTTGACTGGCTCTGCCGCGATTGCCTGACCTGTGCCACGGCCGCTTCGGTGCCGTCGCGTTGTCCTGCCTGCGGCTCGCCACGCCTGCGCAGCCATGAAGAGCTGTTCAGCCTCTCCATCGCCCATGTCGATTGCGACGCCTTCTATGCCTCGGTCGAAAAGCGCGACGATCCGAGCCTGCGCGACAAGCCGCTGATCATCGGCGGCGGCGTCCGCGGCGTGGTCTCGACCTGCTGCTACATCGCCCGCCAATACGGCGTGCGCTCGGCCATGCCCATGTTCAAGGCCAATCAGCTGTGTCCCGATGCCGTGGTCATCAAGCCCAACATGAGCAAATATGTCGAGGTCAGCCGGCAGATTCGGACCTATATGGACGCACTGACGCCCCTTGTCGAACCGCTGTCGCTTGATGAAGCCTTCCTGGACCTGACCGGCACCGCGACCCTGCACAAGGCCCCGCCGGCTCTGGTGCTCGCTCGATTCTCCAGGGCCATCGAGACCGACGTCGGAGTCAGCATTTCCGTCGGCCTCAGCCACAACAAGTTCCTCGCCAAGATCGCTTCCGACCTCGACAAGCCGCGCGGCTTTGCCGTCATCGGCAAGGCGGAGACCATCAGCTTCCTCGCCCCCAAGCCGATCAGCCTGATCTTTGGCGTCGGCAAGGTCTTTGCCGAAACGCTGCGCAAGGATGGTCTCGTTACCATCGGGCAACTGCAGGACGAGCCGCCGGAAAACCTGATGCGCCGCTACGGCGAGACCGGCGCGCGACTCGCCCGTCTGGCGCGCGGCGAAGACACCCGTCGCATTTCCTCCGACAGCGAGATGAAGACCATCTCGTCGGAAACCACCTTCAACACCGATATTTCCAGTATGGAACAACTCTCCACCGAGCTGCTCAAGGTCACCGAACGCCTCTCCGAACGGCTGAAGGCCAAGAATGTCGTGGGCGACACGGTGACGCTCAAGCTCAAATCTGCCGGTTTCCGCTTGCGCACACGCGCCCGGCACCTGATGATCCCCACGCAGCTGGCCAATGTCATCTACGAGACAGGCCTGTCGCTGCTCGAGCGCGAAGTGGACGGCACCGCTTTCCGGCTGATCGGAATCGGCGTTTCGGGTATCGATACTGCCGACGGCAGCGATCCGGCCGATCTGCTGGAACCTGCCATCGCGCGCAAGGCCGCTGCAGAGCGGGCCATGGATCGCGTGCGCAACCGCTTCGGCCGCGAGGCCGTGGTGCGTGGCAAGCTCTATCAACACAAGCCGGCGCCCCAGCCGGACGAACCAGACGACCAGAACGAAGGCAAGACCAGATGACCAGTCCGATCGAAAAGCTCCGCGAATATGGCTACGAACTGCCCGCCCCCAAGGCCCCGGTCGCCAGCTATGTGCCGGTCGTCCGTACCGGCAACCTGATCTACGTTTCGGGCCAGATTTCCGCTGACGCCAATGGCGTGGTGACCGGCCTGCTCGGCGACAACATGAATGTCGTCCAGGGTGGCAATGCTGCCGAACTCGCCGCCATCAACGTCCTGTCGCAGGTCGTCCACATGGGCGGCGTGCCGCTCGAAGAGATCAAGCGTATCGTCAAGGTTACCGTCCTTGTGGCCTCTACCCCCGATTTCACCGAACAGCACCTAGTGGCCAATGGCTGCTCCAACCTGCTGGTTGGCATTCTGGGCGACAAGGGCAAGCACGCCCGCGCCGCCTTCGGTGTCGCCTCCCTGCCCTTCGGCGCAGCGGTCGAGATCGAAGCCGTGGTGGAAGTCTAAGTCACTCCGGAGCGCTCTCAGCAAAAAAGGCCGCCGGTTTTGCGGTTTGAGAGCGCGACCACTAAAAACTACTGCAACACGATCGTCACATAACGGTGCCAGATGGGGCGCCTCAGCACTTACGAGGCACATCATGACCCTGTTTCCCGATCCGATCGCCCATCGTGGCCTGCATGACCGCGCCAAGGGCGTGATCGAGAACAGCGCCAGCGCCTTCGAAGCCGCCATCGCCGGCGGCTTCGCCATCGAATGCGACGTCCAGCTCACCGCTGATGGCGTCCCGGTCATTTTCCACGACGATGACATGAAGCGCCTGCTCGGCAAGGACGGCCTTGTTGCCGACGTCCAGTCGGCTGACATCCTGGCCGCTACCCTGCTCGACAGCGCCGCCAACGACCGTCCGCAGAAGTTCGGCGACTTCCTCGCCCAGATCGCCGGTCGCGCCCTGTTGCAGATCGAACTCAAGGCCCAGCGCGATGCCCATGGCACGCAGCTGCTCGCCCGCTCCGTCGCCGAACTGCTCAAAAGCTATGACGGCCCGGTTACCATCGAGTCCTTCGATCCAAAACTCCTGACCGCCATCCGCCAGTTCGGTTTCACCGGCCCCCGCGGCATCATCACCTATGACTATGACCGCAAGGACTGGGACAGCACGCTAAGCGACGAACAGCGCTACACACTCCGCCACCTGCTGCACTGGCACGAGACCCAGTTCGATTTCATATCCTGCCACCAGGAAGCCCTCGAACTTCCCGCCATTCTCTTCTGGCGCGCCCTGGGCAAGCCAGTCACCGCCTGGACCATCCGCACCCAGGCCGAAGCCGACACAGCAAAACCCCATGTCGACCAGATCGTCTTCGAGGGCTTCGATCCTGCATAGGGTCTCAGCCAGTCTGTTGACGCTCCTGCTCGCCGGCCCCGTGCTGGCCCAGGGCGTCACCCTGCCACCAGCCGGTGGCCAATATGATTCCCAGCTCGGTGGCGCCTATCCTCCACCGGCCGGGAGCCAGATCGTCAGCCGCGACCGCGCCGACCCGATCGCGCCCGGCCTTTACAACATCTGCTACGTCAACGCCTTCCAGACCCAGCCGCAGGAAACCGATTGGTGGCTCGCCAACCATCCCGACCTGCTCCTGCGCAACGGCGACGATCTGGTGGAAGATCCGAACTGGCCCGGCGAGATTTTTCTCGACACCAGTTCCGAGCAAAAGCGTAACGCACTTGCGACCATTGTCGGCAAATGGGTCCAACAATGTGCGCGCGATGGCTATGACGCTATCGAAGCGGACAATCTCGACACCTATTCGAGATCACACAACCTGCTGGATTTGTATGACAACATGACTTTTGCCACTTCTTTGAAGGATCGCGCCCATGTTTTGGGACTAGCCTTTGGCCAGAAAAACGGCAGCGAAATACAAGCAAGCTTGCCGGATGCTGGCTTCGATTTCGTCATCACCGAAAGCTGCCAGGTCTACGACGAGTGCGGCACCTATATGCAGGCCTACGGCGCCCACGTGCTCGAAATCGAATACACCGACACCGATAACAGGTACTTCGACGAGGCATGTGCCTCACACGGCGACAAAATCTCCGTGATCCGCCGTGACAGAAACCTTACAATCCCCGGCGAACCATCCTATTTCTACCAGACCTGTTGACCCCAACCGGACCCTGCCTTGGCCGACCAGCCGACCCTTCGCGCAACCATCCACCCGAGCACGGCGAGCATTCCCGCCGCCGTGTGGAATAGTCTCGTCCCGTCGTCCAATGGCGTGCCGGATAACCCATTCCTGGATCATGCTTTTTTCCTGGCGCTTGAAGAGTCTGGCTGTGCCACGGCCCGCACCGGCTGGCAGCCCCAGCACATCCTTTTGAGCGATGACGACGGCGCGCCGCTCGGCCTGATGCCGCTGTTTCTGAAGAACCACTCCATGGGCGAGTATGTTTTCGACCACGGTTGGGCCGATGCTCTGGAGCGAGCCGGCGGCAGCTACTACCCCAAGCTGCAGTGCTCAGTGCCCTTCACCCCCGCCACGGCACCAAAATTCCTTGTGCCTGGCAATGATCTGGCCGTCGAAGCCGCGCTGCTCTCGACTGCCCAGCAACTCGCCATCCAGCGCAATGCATCGTCCGTCCACGCGACATTCGTACCCGAAGCCGAAGCCTCGACCACCGAAGCTCTCGGCTGGCTCAAGCGCATGGACACGCAATTTCACTGGCACAATCAGGGATTTACGAGCTTCGACGACTTCCTCGAAACGCTTTCCTCCCGCAAACGCAAGACCATTCGCCGTGAGCGCCGTGACGCCCTGGCAGACGGCCTCACTGTCAAATGGCTCTCCGGCTCCGATCTGCGCGAAGAGCATTGGGATGCCTTCTTCGACTTCTACGAAGACACCGGCGCCCGCAAGTGGGGCCGCCCCTATCTCAACCGCAAGTTCTTCTCGCTGCTCAACGAATCCATGGCCGACCGCATCGTCCTGATGCTGGCCTACGACGGCGCGACGCCCATTGCCGGCGCCCTGAACTTTGTCGGTCACGACCGCATCTTCGGCCGTAACTGGGGCTGCACTCGCGACGTGCCCTTCCTCCATTTCGAGCTCTGCTACTATCAGGCCATCGACTACGCCATCGAGCACAAACTGGCGGTCGTCGAAGCCGGCGCACAGGGGGAACACAAATTGGCCCGCGGCTATTCCCCTGCCACGACTTGGTCCGTCCACTGGCTGGCCCATCCGGGCCTTCGCGATGCCGTGGCCGATTATCTCGAGCACGAGAGGGCTTCGGTCGAACATAATAATAATGTGCTGGAGCAGTTTACGCCTTTCCGGAAAGGCGAGCGGACCGACCGCTAGGTCTCAACTCCCGATCATGCTATGAGGCGGCATTGCCTCAGCATGGAGTTCTTGCCTTGGATTTCTGGGATATTGTTGCCTTCATCCTCGAAGCCGCGCTGGTCTTTGTCGTCTCGACCACCCTGTTCGACACCCTGCACTGGCTGCTGCATCGCTGGGAGAATTCTTCCATCCCGCTCCTGCGCAAATTCTCGTCCTGGCATTGGGTGCACCACAAGTTTCTCGGCCTCGACATGCAGATTAACCCCGCCTATGCGCGGCAAAATCTGATTTTTCATGTCCTGCCCGAATACCTGACGTCCATGGCCGCTATCGCTCTGTTCCTGCTGGCAATTCCATGGCAGCCGGTGGCCCTGATCGCCGTGGTGCGGACCGTCATGCTGGTCATGACCCTGCGCGAAGAGGGCCTCGATTATAACCACATGTCCATGGATCGCGTCGGCGGCCAGCAGAACCTGTTCTGGGTGGGCAACAGCTATCACGCCATGCACCACATCTACCCGCACAACTTTTTCTCCTCCTTTGCCAACACCTTCGACATGCTGGTCGGCACCACCTGCCAAATCGCCGGCCGCAAGTTCCTCGTCACCGGTGCGGGCGGCGCTTTCGGATCGGCCCTGGTCGAAAAGCTGAAGCGCCTGGGCGCCGAGGTGCAGACCGCAAAATCAGGTGCTGATTTCAGCGCCGGCAACTACGCCGCCATGCGCGACAAGCTCGAATGGGCCGATGTCCTGGTCTTATCCCACGGCGCCAAGAGCGAGGATTGCTGGAACGCCAACAACATAACCTTCCGCGACCCGATCGATATCTTCACCGACATCGGCCGCACCCGCCTCACTCCGCCGGAGGTCTGGGCACTGGGCTCGGAGGTTGAATTCCACGGCGACATGGGCATGGAAGAGTTGAAAGCCTATTCCGCCTCCAAGCGCGCCTTCGCGCTCAAGGCCCTCGAATATTACAAGTCCGACGCCCTGATCTACCGCCACATCGTGCCGTCGAGCTTCACCTCGGCCATGGGCAAGGGCGCGATGAGCGCAGCTACGGCGGTCAATATCGCCCTGTTCTTCATCCGCCGTGGCTTCCGCTACGTTCCGGTTACCCTGACGGGCCTTGCCGTGCTCAACTACTTCCGCTTCCGATTCTTCCAGAAGCCCGAAGCCATCCAATCCCAGCCGGCGGAGTGAACCATGAGCTACGATCCATCCAATATCTTCGCCAAGATCCTGCGCGGCGAAATCCCCGCCCACAAGGTCTATGAGGATGATATCGCGCTGGTAATGATGGATATTTTCCCGCAATCGCGCGGGCATGTTCTGGTCATTCCCAAGGCCGCATCGCGCAACCTGCTCGATGCAGATCCTGCGGCGCTCTCTGCGCTCATGCCCTTGGTGCAGAAACTCGCCAATGCGGTGAAAGCCGCCACCAATGCCGACGGCATACGCCTCGCCCAATTCAACGAAGCGCCCGCGGGACAGACCGTGTTCCACCTGCATTTCCACCTGATCCCGGTCTACGAAGGCACCGCTCTTGGCGCTCATGGCGGCGGTCAGGCCGACAATGACGAACTAGCCACCCTGGCCAAGGAAATCGCTGCCGAGCTTTAGTGGAAGCTGCTTCGACCCTTCATGGTCAGCACAGCTACCGTCGCCATCGTTCCAAAAATCATCAACAAGGTCATCGCCGTTCTCCTCAGGCAAGGAGAACCGGCGATGCACCCATTCGGTTCGATCACAATGTGTGATCGACCACCAAACCGCCTTTGAGCGTCACGATCCGGTCCGCGCGCCGCGCCAGATCATGGTTATGCGTGGCGATCAACGCAGCGGCGCCTTCGTTCTTGATCAGGCTGGCCAGCGCGCCAAAGACGATGTCGCTCGTCTCCGGATCGAGATTGCCGGTCGGCTCGTCGGCCAGGATCACCTTGGGATGATTGGCGGCTGCACGAGCAATCGCCACGCGCTGCTGCTCACCACCGGACAACTCGGCCGGACGATGACTGGCGCGCGGACCGACGCCCAGCAGGTCGAGCAATTCCATCGAACGCTTGTCCGCCTCGGCCGGCGACTTGCCGGCAATCAGCTGCGGCATCGAGACATTTTCCAGCGCCGTGAACTCGGGCAGCAGGTGGTGAAACTGATAGACATAGCCCACGGTTGACCGGCGGAGTTGCGTACGCCCGCGATCGCCCAGCTTGCTGGTCGGTGTCCCGATGATCTCGATCTCGCCGCCCTGCGGGCTCTCCAGCAGGCCCGACAGATGAAGCAGGGTCGACTTTCCGGCGCCCGATGGCGCCACCAGCGCCACCAGTTCGCCGCTCTTGACGGTGAGATTGGCGGCCTCCAGCACGCGGACAATGGTCTCGCCTTCGCCATAGTGGCGGTGCACGTCCTTGAGGATCAGATGGGGCTTACTCATAGCGCAGGGCCTCCACCGGGTCATATTGCGCGGCGCGCCACGCCGGATAAAGCGTCGCGAGGAAGCTCAGCCCCAGCGCCACGCAGACCACTACGGTCACTTCCGTAGGATCGGTCTTGGATGGAAGCGAGGACAGGAAGAACACTTCGGGCGGGAAGATCGCCACGCCCAACGTATTGGATACGAAGGCCCGCAGGGTCTCGGCATTGGCCGCCACGATCAAACCGAGCGTCACCCCTGTCAGCGTACCGATGACGCCAATAGCCGTGCCGGTGATCGAGAAGATCCGCATGATCGAACCACGCGTCGCACCCATGGTGCGCAGCACGGCAATATCGGCACTCTTGTCCTTCACCAGCATGATCAGGCTGGAGATGATGTTGAATGCCGCCACGAGAATGATCATCGAAAGGATGGTGAACATCACCACGCGCTCGACCTGCAGCGCGGAGAAAAAGGTCTCGTTGCGCTGTTGCCAGTCGGTCAGGATCAACGGCCGCGTCTCGCTGTCGGACTGGATGCGTTCGCGCATGATCCCGACTTCGTCGGGGTTGTTGATGAAGACTTCGGCCGCTGACACCCGGCCGATCCGGTCATAATATTGTACGATTTCTTCATTGCTGAGTGGTGGATCGAGCGGCCCCGGCGTCGGCACTTCCGCGCCGGGCTTGAGCACCTCGTCATACATCTTGAAATAGTCCTGCGCCGCCTCGAGCGGCATGTAGATGAACAGGCTGTCGAACTCGACCATGCCCAGGTCGAAGATCGCCGTGACAGGATAGCTTCGCGCCTGTACCGTCGAACCGAATGGCGTCATCGGACCATCGGGATTGATCAGCTTGATCTGATCCCCCAGCGAAACGCCCAGGTTCTGCGCCAGGCGATAGCCGATGGCGATACCCGAATTTTCGTCCCACTGATCGAACCCGCCCTGCTCGACGCTCTGCTCCAGCAGGCTGAGCTTGGCGAGGTTTTCCGCATCCATGCCGCGCACAGTTGCGCCCGTGGAGGAGCCCTGCCCTGCCGCAAGCACCTGGCCCTCGACAAAATACACTGCGAAATCCACGCCAGCGATATTCTCCAGCGACGCAATGGTTTCCTTGTAGTCGGTGAATTCCCGCTCGATCGGATAGGCGGTGAAATGACCGTTCAGGCCCAGGATCTTGGTCAGGAGCTCGGCACGGAAGCCGTTCATGACCGACATGACAACGATCAGCGTCGCCACGCCAATGGCGACACCCACCATGGTCAGGCTGGCGATCACCGAGATGAACGCCTCCTTGCGTCGCGCGCGCAGATAGCGCCCGGCGATCATCCATTCAAAGCGCAAAAAGGCGCGCGTCCCCTTGTTCAGTGCAGACGGCGCCGTCTCGGTCAAATGTCGTTCTTTCGCTGCGGTTCGATCAAGCTCTTGAGGCGGGCGACGGCATCGGCGATCGGCAGCGTTTCGCGCTCGCCGCTCTTGCGATGCTTGATCTCGGCTTCGCCGGCCTTGAGACCGCGTGGCCCCAGGATGATCTGGTAGGGAATGCCGACCAGATCAGCCGTGGCGAACTTGGAGCCGGCAGGCTGGTCGCGGTCGTCGTAGAGCATGTCGAGACCGGCGGCCGTCAGCTCACCATACAGCGTGTCGCAAGCCGCATCGCAATCGGCATCGCCGGCTTTGAGGTTGATCAATACGGCCTCGAAGGGCGCCACCGATACCGGCCAGACAATGCCGTTCTCGTCATGGCTCGCCTCGATAATGGCGGGCACGACGCGGGTCAGGCCGATGCCATAAGAGCCCATATGCACGGTGGTTTCCTTGCCATCCTGGCCGGTGACGCTGGCCTTCATGGGTTCGGAATACTTGGTGCCGAAGTAGAAAATATGGCCGACTTCGATACCGCGTGCGGAAACGCGTTTGGCCTCGGGTACCGAAGCTTCGTATTCCGCCTGATCGACCATTTCCTCGGTCGCGGCGTAGAGCGACGTCCAGTCGTTGAAGATCGGTTTGAGGTCGCCACGGAAATCGACGTCCTTGCCGGGAATCGGCTTGTCCAGCAGATCGCGGTGGCAGAACACCTGGCTCTCACCGGTATCCGCCAGGATGATCCATTCGTGGCTGAGATCGCCACCGATTGGGCCGGTATCGGCGCGCATGGGAATGGCGGTCAGCCCCATGCGGGCATAGGTCCGCAGATAGGCCACGAACATGCGCTCATAGGCAGCAACCGCGGCTTCCTTGGTCAGGTCGAAGGAATAGGCATCCTTCATCAGGAATTCGCGACTGCGCATTGTGCCAAAGCGCGGGCGCACTTCGTCGCGGAACTTCCACTGGATGTGGTAGAGGTTCAGCGGCAAATCCTTGTAGGACTTCACATAGGTCCGGAAGATGTCAGTGACCATTTCCTCATTGGTCGGACCATAAAGGAATTCGCGCTCATGGCGGTCCTCGATGCGCAGCATTTCCTTACCATAGGCGTCATAGCGCCCGGACTCGCGCCAGAGGTCTGCCGACTGGATCGTGGGCATCAAAAGCTCGATCGCGCCGGAGCGATTCTGCTCCTCCTCGATGATCTTCTGTACCTTCATCAGCACCTTGTAGCCCATGGGCAACCAGGAATAGAGGCCCGAGGCCTGCTGGCGGATCATACCGGCGCGCAGCATCAACCGATGAGAGACGATTTCGGCTTCCTTGGGCACGTCGCGCAGGACAGGCAGAAAATAGCGTGACAGGCGCATGTGATACTCCAGGGACAGTCGACTCGTGACTTTTGTTGATGCCCACTCAAATCCTGTTCGTCCATCCGATGCAAGCATGGAAGGCATGCAGAATCTGCGTGACAGGTTGAATTTCTATTGTTAGGGTCCGTGACAATAAAGCACAGGCGGTCACAAACCGCCGGACGTCGACAACGTCAAGGGAGGAGCGTTGGCTGCCGCTGTATAGCGTGCCTAAGACCAGCGTATTGTCGAACCAACTCTTTCAAGCGGGGCCCAGTGCCCCGCTTTTTTGTTTCCGCTATTCAATTCATGTGACGCCTGCATGACGAGGGTGCGCAATTGTCCGATACAGCAACTTTTCGCAAACTAGCCATGAGCCTTCCTGGGACACAGGAGAAACCGCACTTTGATCGTGCGGCATTTAGCGTGGATCGCATTTACGCGACGCTGGACAGCGCCGGCCTGACCGCCAATCTCAAGTTTACGCCCGACGAGCAGGAATTCAAACGCCAGCTCGCACCGGATGTCTTTCAGCCGATCGATAATGGTTGGGGCCGTCAGGGTTGGACCACAATGATCCTGGCAGCCGCCACTGACGAGGATCTGCGAGCCGCGCTCGAGATGGCACATGCCCATGCCATAGGCAAACCTCGGCGGAAGGGCTAGCGGTCGCAGCCAGCCATGAAATCGCCGAGGACCTCTCCCGCATCATTGGCCGCGAAGCGGTGCGAGCGTCCGTCAAATTCAACCTGCAGCGGCTGAATGGCGCCCTGAGCCGCAGAGATGAAGTCACGCACACGCGGTTCCTCCTTGGTATCGACAACCAAGGTACGCTCGCCATCGACCTCGTCGTAATATCCACTCAGACCCGTCATGCTGGTGTCGCCGGCGACCACTTTTACAGCAACGTCCGGAAAATCGCTGTCGCCAGGCCGCGCGTCCATGTCGGTAAAGACCAGCATCTGGATGTCGCCGGGATAGTCATTGTCGCAATAGAACTGCATTTCGACGCCACCTGACTTGTCCGCCTGGTAGGCGGAATAAGTCCAGGTCTTCTTGGTGTCGGTGCTGCTCAACTCCCAGCCGAATGCAGGCTGCACGGCAAAGAGAGCGGTAAAGATCCAGATAGCTTTGTTCATTGGGTTCCCCGGATGGAATGGGGTCGAGCCTAAGGAACAAAACGTTCCGAATGTGGCCGTCAGCGATTCCAGTAGTGATGCAATGTCTCGTTCGAAAGGCCCCAGAATAAGAGTGCCGTCATGACGATAGCAAGACCCGTGGCCGCGCCAAGGCGCATCCCGATGCGCGGTGAAACAGGCGCACCAGGTTCCGTCCCGGGAACCACCTCGCCCAACTCCGACTGGCTGCGATTGCCGATCGGCGCCACGGCGACAAAGCTGAGCCACCAGATGACAAAGAAGACTGCGATATAGGAACCGATCTGCATGGGTTTTCCTTCAGTTTGTCGCCCCTTCAATAAGCCGACGGGCACTTCCGCGAAAGCGAAAATGCCCGTTCCTATTGTCACGGCCGTGTCAGGTCAGACGCGGTGCACGAAGACCGATACGTTCGGCTTGCGGCCCCAATAGGCATTGACCTCGTTGCGAATGGCCTTGAACAGCGCAGAGTTCAGCACTTCGGTGTCGCTGCGGCGCTTGGGCGGCATGGACTTGATGACGCCGGCAATGGTGTCCTCCACCAGCTCGCCCAGCGATTCATCTTCTGTCTCGGGCAGTCCTTCAATCACGCAATCAGGGCCCGAAACGACCTGTCCGCTGCCATTGACGCAGAGGCTGACCACAACATGGCCACCAAAGGACAGGCGGCGACGCCCTTTGACCCCAGATTCTTCGGGCGTGCAGAGCACGAGACCGTCGAGATAGAGCTCACCGACGCGCACCTCGGCCGGAAAGGCCATCGGCTCGGGGAAGAGACGAACCATGTCGCCATTGCGCGTCTCGCAGACATTGGGAATGCCCGCTTCGCGACCCAGCTTGGCGTGGGCCTCGAGATGGGTGGCTTCGCCATGCACCGGAATGAGAACCTCGGGCTTCACAAAGCCATAGAGCTTGCGCAGTTCTTCGCGACGCGGGTGGCCGGTCACGTGAACCAGCCCGTCATTGGCGGTGATGACCTCGACGCCCTTGTCGATGAGAAGGTTCTGGATATCGATGACTTCGCGCTCATTGCCGGGAATGGCCCAGGACGAGAAGATCATGCGGTCGCCGGCATTGAGGTCGATCACCGGATGGTCGCCGCGGGCAATACGGGCGATGGCGGCCCGCGCCTCGCCCTGGCTGCCGGTGCAGATCAAAACGATCTTGTTGCGGGCGATGGTCTTGTAAGCATCCTGGTCGAGCAACGGCGGCAGCCCCTCCAGCATGCCCAATTCGCGGGCAATGCCCATGATCCGGTGCAGTGAGCGGCCCGACATCACTACCTGGCGCCCTGCCTTTTCGGCAGCCCGGACGATGGAGATGACGCGACCGACATTGGAAGCAAAAGTCGTCACCGCCACGCGGTTCGGCGACTCTGCGATCATCGCCGCAAGATTGGCGGCAACCTCGGCCTCGCTGGGGCTCTCACCGTCCTTGAGGGCATTGGTCGAGTCACAGACCAGCGCCAGCGGCGTCGTGCGATCTTCGCCGATTTTCTGCAGCCGCGCCACATCGGTCGGTGACGTGCCGACGGGTGTCGGATCGAGCTTCCAGTCACCGGTATGCAGCACCCGCCCAACGGGCGTCGATATCAGCAGCGCATTAGCTTCTGGGATCGAGTGCGCGACATTGATCGCCTCGATGGTAAAGGGGCCCAGTTCGAACGGCTTGCCGGGACGCATGATCTTGACGTCAACATTCTCGACAATGCCGTCACCCGCCCGCTTCGCCGCCAGCATCGCAGCGGTAAAGGGAGTGCAGAAAACCGGCTTTTCAAAGCCCGGCCAGAGGTCGAGCACGGCGCCGTAGTGGTCTTCGTGGCTATGCGTGAGGATCAAGCCGAGTACGTCATCGGCGCGTTCCTCGAGAAACTCGGGGTTGGCCATGATCAGCTCGATCCCCGGCAGGTCCGGCCCGCCGAAGGTGACGCCGCAATCCACCACGATCCACTTGCGCGAGCGCTCCGGGCCGAAGCCATAGGCGCCCATATTCATGCCGATTTCGCCAACGCCGCCGAGTGGCACGAAGACGAGTTCATCCCTTTGGGTTTTAGCCATGGGTCAGTTCAGTCCTTTCGAGCGCAACGCCGGAACGATCATTGGTCGCCGGTCGCCTGCGCAATTGTTGGGTCAGCTTCGGGCGCTGGCCGTAGCCCCAAAATGGACATCGCCCGCCGTGATGGCGATGCGACGTGTGTCGTCGGTTCGGACGATCAATCGTCCGTCGTCGTCGATGGTTTCAAAAATGCCGCGCAGCACGTCGCCATCCTGATTGACGGCAACCGGCGCGCCGATCCCGGCAGCAGAGGCGCGCCAGTGCTTGAGCACATCTCCAACGCCCCGGCCATCGTTCCACAGCCGGAACGCGTCCACCCAGGCATCGCTCAGGGCTTCGAAAACGCTTTCGGCTGAACACGGTGCGCCAAGCGCAACAAGGCTCGTCGCAGGATAAGGCAAGCCCTCGGGTGCTGCCACCACATTGACGCCGATACCGATCGCGACAGCCTGCCGGCCACTGGACAGCTTGCTGGCTTCAAGCAGAATACCGGCCAGCTTGGCGCCATCGGCGAGGACGTCGTTCGGCCATTTCAGCGCAACGCGTCCGCCGCCCATCGCGTCCGCTCCGTCGATGCCGATCTTGACCATGCCACCGGGCAGGATTTCGGAAAGAGCACGGTTGAGCGCGACGCCCGCCACAAAACCCAATGTGGCCGAAGAGGCCGGGTCCGCGTCCGGAAGGATCAACAATGTCGCAGCAAGATTGCCGTGTGGATTGATCCACTGCCGGCCACGACGCCCCCTGCCCTCGGTCTGCTGCAGCGCCGCAAACCAGATGCCGCCTGCATCGCCAGCGGCAGCAGCAGCGAGGGCTTCGGTATTGGTCGATCCGATCGTGTCATGCCCGCGCAGCCGGTAGCCGGCCGCGCGCGCCTTGGGCCCAAGGGTAAAGCCCGTCACCTAGAACAGGCTTCCGGCGGCAGTCTGGGCAAAACTGGCCAGGGGACTGCCGACCGTGAAGTAATAGGTGACGACGAGAAATGCACTGATCGCCATGATGATGTTGAGTTCGGCCGGGACCACGTCGAAGTCACGAACCGGCTCGTCAAAATACATCACCTTGACCACGCGCAGGTAGTAGAAGGCACTGACGGCCGAGGCCAGCACGCCAATCACCGCCAGCACATAGAGATGCGCGTCGATTGCAGCGAGGAACGCGTGCCACTTGGCAAAGAAGCCAGCCAGCGGCGGCATGCCAATCAGCGAGAACATGATGATCGCCATCACTGCCGCCACGAACGGGCGCTTCTGCGCGGCACCGGCGAGGTCATCGACCGTTTCCACCTGACCCGCATCGGTGCGCAGCGACAGCAGGCAGGCAAACAGGCCAACCGTCATGGCGACATAGATCGCCATGTAAATCGCGACGCCTTCAACGCCCACCTGCGTACCCGACGACAGTCCAACCAGCGCGAAGCCGACATGGCCGATCGAAGAATAGGCAATCAGGCGCTTGATCGACTTCTGGCCGATGGCGGCGAAAGCCGCCAGAACCATCGAGGCGATCGACAGGAAGATCACGACCTGCTGCCAGTCACGGGTAATGCCACCAAACGTATCCATGGTCAGGCGAACCATCAGCGCCATGGCTGCAACCTTGGGGGCCGTCGCAAAGAAGGCGGTCACCGGGGTGGGCGCGCCTTCGTAAACGTCGGGCGTCCACATGTGGAACGGCACGGCCGAGATCTTGAAGGCCACGCCAGCCAGCAGGAAAACCATGCCGAAGATCAGCCCGATGGAGCGTTCTTCGTTGGCAATCGCCACCACGATGTCCTGCAGATTGGTATGGCCGGTAAAGCCATAGACCATGGAGGCGCCATAGAGCAGCATGCCCGACGACAGCGCGCCCAGCACGAAATACTTCAGGCCCGCTTCCGTCGCGCGGCTATCGTCACGCTTGATGGCTGCGAGCACATAGAGCGAGAGCGACTGCAGCTCGAGACCGACATAGAGGCTCATGAGGTCATTGGCCGATACCATGGCCATCATGCCCAGCGTCGCCAGCAGCACAAGGATCGAATACTCGAACTTGTGCGTGCCCTGCTCTTCGGCGCGCGGCAGCGCCAGCAGCAGCGAGAACCCCGCACCGCCCAGAACCAGCACCTTCATGAAGCGGGCAAAGCTGTCCGCAATGAAGACACCATTAAACAACACGCCTTCGGCCGGTGCGAACAGCACCAGCGCAGCGGTGACGATCAGCAGCAGCACGGCACCATAGGATACCAGCAGCGACTTTTCCTTGTTGACCACCACGCCAACCAGCAGCAGCACAATGGCGCCGATGGCCACCAGCATCTCTGGATAGGCCGGAGCAAGGCTCGCGAAATCTGTAACGTCTGAGTTCACGGGACTCTCCTAGTGGGCAGCAGGCTCGGCAGGCGCTTCGGCAGCGGCAACCGGTTCGGCATGAGCAAGCGGCGCCTGGGCGTCGGCCAGCGATACTGCCGGGTCGAGGCCCACTGCAGTCGCATAGTGGGTAACGAGGTTATCGACGGCCGCTGCGGTCGTGTCGAGGATTGGGGCCGGGTAGAAACCAAACACCACCGTCAGCACGATCAGCGGATAAAGAATGATCTTCTCGCGCAGGTTCAGATCCAGGATCGACTTGAGGCTATCCTTGGTGAGCGCACCGAAGATCACCCGGCGATAGGCCCAGAGCGCATAGCAGGCCGAGAAAATGACGCCGAACGCCGCCACGAAGGCCACCCAGGTATTGACCTGGAACACACCCATCATGGTGAGGAATTCACCGACGAAACCCGAGGTGCCCGGCAGGCCGACATTGGCCATGGTGAAGACCATGAAGGCGAAGGCATAGCGCGGCATGCGCTCGACCAGGCCACCATAGGCAGAGATTTCGCGGGTGTGCATGCGATCGTAGATGACGCCGATGCAGAGGAACAACGCCCCGGAGACAATGCCGTGCGAGATCATCTGGAACAGCGCACCCTGGATGCCCAGCGCATTGCCGGCAAAGATGCCCATGGTCACGAAACCCATATGGGCGACGGACGAGTAGGCGATCAGCTTCTTGATATCGCTCTGCACCAGGGCGATCAGCGACGTCAGGATGATGGCGGCTACCGACAGGAAGAAGATGATATTGGCAAACTGTGCCGAAGCTTCCGGGAACATGGGCAGGCTGAAGCGCAGGAAGCCATAGCCACCTAGCTTGAGCAGGATTGCCGCCAGGATGACTGAACCAGCGGTCGGCGCCTGAACGTGTGCTTCCGGCAACCAGCGATGGAAGGGCCACATCGGCATCTTGACGGCCAGCGAGGCAAAGAACGCCCACCACAGCCAGGGCTGCCAGTCCGACGGGAACTGGTGCGTCAGCAGACGCGAAATATCGGTGGTGCCGGCATTCCAATACATGGCCATGATGGCCAGCAGCATCAACACCGAGCCGACGAAGGTGTAGAAGAAGAACTTGTAGGAGGCGGAGATACGCTTGGCGCCGCCCCAGATGCCGATGATCAGGAACATCGGCAGCAGAGTGCCTTCAAAGAAGACATAGAACATGGCCAGGTCGAGCGTGGTGAACACGCCGATCATGAGCGTTTCCAGGATCAGGAAGACGACCATGTATTCCTTGAAGCGCTTGTCGACTTCCCAGCTGGCCAACACGATGAAAGGCATCAGCAGCGCGCTCAGCACCACGAACAGCACCGAAATGCCGTCAACACCGACGCGGTAGCCGATGGTGTCGCCAATCCACGCGTAGTTCACGACAAACTGGAAGCCGGCATCGGACGGATCAAAGCTCTGCCACATGGCAAGCGATAGGCCGAACACCACGAGAGTGACGACCAGCGAGATCCAGCGGATCGCGTCGATCGCGGTCTTCGGAGTGAGGAGCAGGACAATCGCGCCTGCCAGTGGCAGCCAGGTCAGGACTGTGAGGATGGAGTTTTCGAAGTTCATCAGATCAGTCCCCCGGCCGCAATGGCCCAGGTCAGCAGTGCCGCAATGCCGATCAGCATGGCGAAGGCATAATGATAGAGATAACCGGACTGGAGCTTGGTGACCCAGGAGGTGACGTTCTGCACCCGACGGCCGAGGCCCTCGGTCAGCTTCTCGTCAATCAGCCAGTCATCAAAACCCTTCCAGAAGGCGCGACCGATCCACAGAGCGGGCTTGACGAAAATCGTGTTGTAGAGCTCGTCGAAATACCACTTGTTGAGCAGGAACTGGTAGAGGCCCGGGTTCTGCGCTGCCAGCCTGCCCGGCATCTCCGGACGGCGGATATACATGTACCACGCGGTCACGAAACCGATGATCATGGAGATAGTCGCACTCCACTTAACCCAGGTCGGCACATGGTGCGCCGCCTCGATGATTTCGTGGTCGATATAAATCGCACCAGCGAAGAAGTGCTCGATGTGCTCCACGTCGTGGAAGAACATGCCGTAGAACAGAGCACCTGCCAAAACCGCACCGACAGCCAGGACATACAGGGGAATCTGCATAACCTTTGGCGGTTCATGGGCGTGGTCATAGGCCGAGCCATGGTCGTGGTGACCGTGGTCGTCATGACCATGGGCCGCGTGATCGTCCAGCGGCTCGTCATGGCTGTCGCCATCATGGGCAACGACGTCATGACCATGGCCATGCTGGCCGTCACGCGGCGAACCGTGGAACGTCAGGTGGATCAGGCGCCACGAGTAGAAGCTCGTGAACAGCGCGGCGATGACCAGCAGCCAGAAGGCGAACATGCCGGTATTGCCACCGAAGGCATAGGCAGCCTCGATGATCGAGTCCTTGGAGAAGAATCCGGCAAAGCCGAGGAATTCCGAACCCGGAATACCAACACCGGTAAGCGCCAAGGTACCGATCAGCATCATGGCATAGGTGACGGGGATCTTCTTGCGAAGGCCGCCCATGTTGCGCATGTCCTGCTCGTGGTGCATGGCGTGGATGACCGCGCCGGCGCCCAGGAATAGCAGCGCCTTGAAAAAAGCGTGCGTGAAAAGGTGGAAGACACCGGCCGAATAGGCCCCTGCCCCAAGCGCAACGAACATGTAGCCGAGCTGCGAACAGGTCGAATAGGCGATCACTCGTTTGATGTCGTTCTGCACAAGACCGACAGTTGCTGCGAAGAACGCAGTGATCGCACCGATGATCACGATCACCGTCAGCGCGACGGGCGAGGTCTCGAAAATCGGCGACAGACGCGCCACCATGAACACACCGGCTGTCACCATGGTCGCAGCATGGATCAGTGCCGACACGGGGGTCGGACCTTCCATGGCGTCCGGCAGCCAGGTGTGGAGCAGGAACTGCGCCGACTTGCCCATGGCACCCATGAACAGCAGCAGGCAGATGACTGTCATGGCGTCCAGGTCCCACGACAGGAAGCGGAATACCGGCAGACCCGTCGTCGAAAACTCGCCGGCAGCATGGAAGGCGCTGTCGAAGTCGATGTGACCGAGCACGAAGAAAGCACCGAAGATGCCGAGCAGGAAGCCGAAATCACCAACGCGATTGACCACAAAGGCCTTCATCGCTGCCGCACTGGCCGATGGCTTTGTGTACCAGAAGCCAATCAGCAGGTACGAGGCAAGGCCCACGCCTTCCCAGCCGAAGAACATCTGCAGGAAGTTGTCTGCCGTGATGAGCATCAACATCGCAAAGGTGAAGAGCGACAGATAGGCAAAGAAACGGTTGCGGTGCGGATCGTCGGCCATGTAGCCGATCGAATAGGTGTGCACCAGGGCCGAAACCGTGTTGACCACGACCAGCATGATGGCGGTCAGCGTATCGACACGCAGCACCCAGCGCAGATCCATGTCGCCGACCTGGATCCAGCGCATGACTTCCACCTTCACGACGGCGGTGTGGCCGTCCACAGTGGCGCCCATCAAACCGCCGCCAAAGGCGACCGGCAGGAAGACGACCCAGCTCAAAACGGCTGCGATGATCAGCAGCGCCGTGGTGATCAGTTCGCTCGGACGGTGGCCGATGGTGCGGCCAAGAAGCCCCGCGATCAGCGCGCCGATCAGGGGCAGGAAAACAATCGCCTGAATCATAGCGGTTTTTCTTAGCCCTTCATCTGGTTGACGTCTTCAACCGCAATCGAGCCACGGTTGCGGTAGAAAATAACGAGGATCGCCAGGCCAATGGCAGCCTCGGCGGCAGCCACGGTCAGGATCAGCAGCGCAAAGATCTGGCCTTGCAGATCATTGAGCGTGGCACTGAAGGCGACCATATTGAGATTGACCGCCAAGAGAATGAGTTCCACCGACATCAGGATGACGATGACATTCTTGCGGTTGATGAAAATGCCGAACACGCCAAGCGTGAACAGGATTGCTGCTACGGTCAGGTAGTGACCGAGCCCGATACCCAAGCCCATGTTTACCTCCTACAGCCCTTGACCGCTTTTGACTTTGACGACTTCCAGCGTATCGGCGCGCTTGCGAGCGACCTGATCCACGGGGTTCTGACGTTTAACATTTGGTTTGTGACGCAGCGTCAGCACAATGGCGCCGATCATGGCGACCAGCAGCACGGCAGCAGCGCCCTGGAACAGGAACACGTAGCGCGTATAGAGCACGAGCCCGATAGCACGCATGTTGTCGGTCGTTCCATCCATCGGCAGGCCCGAACCGGACGCAGCCTCAGGCGACACCACAAAGCTCCCGGCGAGCAGCAGAAGCTCAAGCAGCAGGATGATACCCACGACCAGCCCGACCGGCGCATATTGCAGGAAACCCTGGCGCAGCGAGGCGAAGTCGACGTCGAGCATCATCACGACGAAGAGGAACAGCACAGCCACGGCGCCGACATAGACCACGATCAGCAGCAGGGCCAGGAACTCGGCTCCCGCCAGCATGAACAGGCCCGAGGCGTTGAAGAAGGCCAGGATCAGGAACAGCACGGCATGCACAGGATTGCGCGCCGAGATCACCATGACCGCGGATGCGACCAGGATCGCCGAGAACAGGTAGAAGAAGAATAATGGAAGGGTCATATGCTCTTCCCTCTCAGCGATACGGCGCGTCGGCAGCGAGATTGGCAGCGATTTCACGCTCCCAGCGATCGCCATTGGCGAGAAGCTTTTCCTTGGAGAAGTAGAGCTCTTCGCGTGTCTCGGTGGCAAATTCGAAGTTCGGGCCTTCGACGATGGCATCCACCGGGCAGGCTTCCTGACAGAAGCCGCAATAGATGCACTTCACCATGTCGATGTCGTAGCGCACCGTACGGCGGGTGCCGTCGTTCTGGCGCGGACCAGCTTCGATGGTGATGGCCTGGGCCGGGCAGATCGCTTCGCAAAGTTTGCAGGCGATGCACCGCTCTTCCCCGTTAGGGTAGCGGCGCAGTGCATGCTCACCACGGAAACGCGGCGACACATGACCCTTTTCGAAGGGGTAGTTGATTGTCGGCTTTGGCGTGAAGAAATAGCGCATGGTCAGGAAGAAGGCTTTCACCAGCTCCGTGAGCAGCAGCGTGTTGACGAACTGGGCGGCGCGCATCAGGCCATCCCTCCATGCCAGCCCCAGCCGGTGAGCATGAGGACGAAAGCGACAATCACGACCATCACGAGCGACAGCGGCAGGAAAAGCTTCCAGCCAATGCGCATGAGCTGGTCATAGCGGTAACGGGGCACGATGGCCTTGGCCATGGCGAACATGAAGAACACCAGGGACACCTTGATGACGAACCAGACCACACCCGGAATCCAGGTGAACGGCGGCAGGTCGATCGGCGAAGCCCAGCCGCCCAGGAACAGGACGGTGGTCATGCCGCACATCAGCAGGATCGAGATATACTCGCCCAGCATGAACAGCATGTACGGGGTAGCCGAATATTCGGTCATGAAGCCGGCAACGAGTTCGGACTCACCTTCCGCCAGATCGAAGGGCGGACGGTTGGTTTCAGCCAGGGCCGAAATGTAGAACACCACGAACATCGGGAACAGCGGCAGCCAGAACCAGTTCAGGAAGCTGAGCCACGGCACGCCGAGCATATGGGCCAAGCCCATTTCATACTGTGCAGTGACGATGTCGGAAAGGTTCAGCGACCCCACGCAGAGCAGCACGGTGATGATGACGAGGCCGATCGAGACTTCGTAGGACACCATCTGCGCGGCCGAACGGAGCGAGCCGAGGAAGGGATACTTCGAGTTCGAGGCCCAGCCGCCAATGATCACGCCATAGACGCCGAGCGACGAAATCGCCAGCAGATAGAGCACGCCCAGATTGACGTCGGCGATCACCAGACCTGCACCAAAGGGCACCACGGCCCACCCGGTCAGGGCAAGCGTCGCGGTCAGCAGTGGCGCCATCAGGAACAGCACCTTGTCAGACCCGCCGGGAATGACGGGTTCCTTGACGGCGAACTTGATGAGGTCGGCAAAGCTCTGCAGCAGGCCGAACGGACCCACCACATTGGGACCACGGCGCATCTGCACGGCAGCCCAGATCTTGCGGTCAGCCAGCAGGATGAAGGCCGTGAAGACCAGCAGCGCCACCAGCACCAGAAGGGCCTTGTAGACAAAGCCGATCTGCACGCCCCAGCCGAGGAATGGAATGCCGAGCAGATAGTCGAGAGCAGTCAGTGTAAAATCCATTGTGCTCCCCTACTCCGCAGCCTGACGCAGACCCGCCGCCATGGCGGCACATTCGCCCATGACGGCGGATGAACGGGCAATCGGATTGCTGAGATAGAAATCGGCAATGGCAGAGCCATAGGCGGCCGACTTGGTCTTGATTGCGGCCTTGGCCAGCTTGGCGACATCAGCCACCGTACCCGGTGCAATCTGGTCGATACGGGCCAGATGCGGGTATTCGGCGTAGATGGCAGCACGGAGCTGGGTCAACGAGTTGAACGGAAGCGGCTTGCCCACGGCGCCCGACAGGGCACGAATGATAGCCCAGTCTTCCTTGGCATCGCCCGGCGGGAACACGGCGCGGTTGGTCACCTGCACGCGGCCCTCGGTATTGACATAGGTGCCCGACTTTTCGGTGTAGGTCGCCGCAGGCAGGATGACGTCGGCACGGTGCGCGCCGGCATCGCCGTGGCTGCCGATATAGACGACGAATGCCTTGCCCATGGCAGACATGTCGTATTCGTCGGCACCCAACAGGACCAGCACATCGAGCTCGCCCTTGCCGGCCAGAGCGATCTGGTCGGCAGAGCAGACACCACCGTCATGCGGCACGAAACCGATGTCGAGACCACCCACGCGGCTGGCGGCATTGTGCAGCAGCGCAAAACCGTTCCAGCCTTCGGCAACAGACGCGCCGGTAGCAAGCTTTGCGGCCATGGCGATAGTGTCACGACCGGCTTGCTTGCCGAGCTGGGCATGCGAAACAGCACCCTCGCCCACGATGATCAGCGGACGCTGCGCCTTGCTCAGGATTTCACCGAACGAGCCCTTGCCAGCAACCACGTCAGCCAGCGTTTCCATGCCTTCGCCGAGATAGCTGTACGTATAGGTCAGGTCGGCCTGTTCGCCGATCACGCCGATCGGCAAGCCCTTGGCGCGCCAGGTCTTGCGGATGCGGGCATTGATCAGCGAGGCTTCCTTGCGCGGATTGGCGCCAATGATCAGGATGGCATCGGCTTCTTCGATCCCGGCAATAGTCGGGTTGAACAGATAGGCCGAGCGCGGCATGGACGGATCGATACCCGACATGGCCGGACGCACGTCGGTCATGCCCGAGCCGATCGAGGCCAGCAGCGCCTTGAGCGCATACATTTCCTCGACCGCAGCCAGGTCACCGGCGATGGCGCCAACCTTGTTGCCAGCCTTCTTGATCCGCGCAGCAACGGTCGACAGGGCCTCTTCCCAGCTTGCGGGCTGCAGTTTGCCGGACTTGCGCACATAGGGGCGATCGAGTCGCTGGCTCTTGAGACCATCCCAGATGAAGCGGGTCTTGTCGGAAATCCACTCTTCGTTGATCGCTTCGTTGATGCGCGGCAGGATGCGCATCACTTCGCGGCCACGACTGTCTACGCGGATGTTGGACCCGACCGCATCCATCACGTCGATGGACTCGGTCTTTACCAGTTCCCACGGACGGGCGTTGAAAGCATAGGGCTTGGAGGTCAGCGCGCCGACCGGGCACAGATCGATAACATTGCCCTGCAGCTCGCTGGTCAATGCCTTTTCGAGATAGGTCGTGATCTCGGCATCTTCGCCGCGACCGAGCAGACCCATCTCGGCAATGCCAGCAACTTCGGTGGTGAAGCGAACGCAACGCGTGCAGTGAATGCAGCGGTTCATCGAGGTCTTGACCAGCGGGCCAATATACTTGTCTTCGACGGCGCGCTTGTTCTCGGCAAAGCGGTTCTTGTCCACGCCATAAGCCATGGCCTGGTCCTGCAGATCGCATTCGCCGCCCTGATCGCAGATCGGGCAGTCCAGCGGATGGTTGATCAGCAGGAATTCCATCACGCCTTCGCGGGCCTTCTTGACCATAGGCGTATTGGTGAACATTTCCGGCGGCTCGCCATTCGGGCCCGGACGCAGGTCCTTGACCGACATGGCGCACGAAGCCTGCGGCTTGGGCGGACCACCCTTCACTTCAACCAGGCACATACGGCAATTGCCGGCGACCGACAGGCGCTCATGGTAGCAGAAACGCGGAATCTCGGCGCCGGCGGCTTCAGCCGCCTGCATCAGCGTGTAGTAGTCAGGAACTTCGACGAGAGTGCCGTCGACCTTGATATTTGCCATCAGCCCTACTCCGCCGCAATCGACGGCACGGCGCCGTCGGAGGTGGACGAATATGTGTACTGGTCGATCCGTGCCTCGATGGTGGGGCGGAAGTTACGGATCAGGCCCTGGATTGGCCAAGCCGCTGCGTCGCCGAGCGCGCAGATGGTGTGGCCTTCGATCTGCTTGGTCACTTCGAACAGCATGTCGATTTCGCGCTTCTGGGCGCGGCCCTCGACCATGCGCTCCATGACGCGCATCATCCAGCCGGTGCCTTCTCGGCACGGCGTGCACTGGCCGCAGCTTTCATGCTTGAAGAAGGCCGCGATGCGCCAGATCGCGCGGATGATATCAGTGGACTTGTCCATGATGATCATGCCGCCGGTGCCAAAGCTCGACTTCTTCTCGCGCAAACCGTCGAAATCCATGATGGCATCCATCATGTCTTCGCCGCGCACCACCGGACAGGACGCGCCGCCGGGGATCACGGCAAGCAGGTTATCCCAGCCGCCGCGGATACCGCCGCAATGCTTTTCGATAATGTCCTTGAAGCTTTCGCCCAAGGCTTCTTCGAAGGTCGCCGGCTTGTTCACATGGCCAGAGACCATGAACAGCTTGGTGCCGACATTGTTGGGACGGCCAATCGACGAGAACCAGCCGGCCGAGCGACGGAGAATCTCCGGCACGACGGCGATGGATTCGACGTTGTTGACAGTGGTCGGGTTGCCATAGACGCCCATGCCGGCCGGGAACGGCGGCTTGAGGCGGGGCTGGCCCTTCTTGCCTTCCAGCGACTCCATCAGCGCGGTTTCTTCGCCGCAGATATAGGCGCCGGCACCGTGATGGACGATGATATCGAGGTCCCAGCCGTGGACATTGTCCTTGCCGATCAGCTTGGCCTCATAGGCCTGTTCGACCGCGCGCTCCAGGCGTTCGCGCTCACGGACGAATTCGCCACGGACATAGATGAATGCCAGATGGGCTTCCATGGCGCGGCAGGCGATCAGGCAGCCTTCGATCAGATGATGCGGATCGTGCCGCAGGATCTCGCGGTCCTTACAGGTGCCGGGCTCGGACTCGTCGGCATTGACCAGCAGGTAATGTGGACGGCCGTCCGAGGTCTTGGGCATGAACGACCACTTAAGGCCGGTAGGGAAACCAGCGCCGCCGCGGCCGCGCAATCCCGAAGCCTTGACCTCGTTGATGATCCAGTCACGACCCTGGTCGAGGAATTCCTTGGTGCCGTTCCAACCGCCGCGCTCACGCGCGCCGTCGAGGCCCCAGTCGCCATGACCGTAGAGATTGGTGAAGATGCGATCCTTGTCAGCGAGCAATTCTCACACTCCTAACGCGGCTTCTTGCCGAAGACGCGGACATATTCTTCCTCGCCACCACGGGCGAGCACTTCAGCTTGCTGCAACCAGTTGTCGCGCGCGACGCGACCCTTGAAGTTGAGCGCGCCTTCGACCTGGTCGATCTGCTCGGGCGTGAGCTTGGCGACCTGATCCCACTTGGTAATGCCAAGGCCATTAAGGCGGCGTTCCAGCACGGGACCAACGCCGGCGATCATCTTGAGATCTTCGGGCTCGCCTTCCGGCGCCACGAACAGCGGCGCGTCGCCACCCTTTTCGGCAACAGGATTGACTTCCTTCGGATTGGCCTTGGGCGCGATGATCGTGCGGCTCTTCTTGGTGCTGGCAGCGACAGCGCCATCGGCAGTCTCTGCCGGGGTCTTCTTGCCAGGCGCCTTGCCGCCATCGATCTTGGGCGCATCGCTTTCGGCACCGGTGGCACCCTTGCGCATGGCGTCATTCGGCTCGCCATCAGCATTCGCCTTGGCACTGGCTTCCTTGCGTTCGCCTTCAGCCTTGGCCTCGGAAACCTTGGCTTCCTTGGGCGTACCCTTGATGGCAGGAGCCGATTCCTCGCTGACGTCCTTGGGCTTTGCAGCCGTGGTCGGCGCAGCGGCGGGAGCGGCTGGGGTGGCAGCAGGCGCTGCAGCAGCTTCTGGCGGCGGCGGGGGTGGCACGAACTTTTCGCGATAGGTGGTGGCTTTTTCAAGCAGCACCACGCGGCCACCTTCAGGAGCAGCGTTCAGACGCTCGATCTGAGTACCGGTCTTGATCGTATCGCCCTTGCCAGCAGCAAAAGCATCGATGATCTCGGCCAGGCGCTCGTTGGTCAGGTCTTCATAGGTATCCTTGAAGATCGTGACCATGGGCGCATTCACGCAAGCGCCAGCGCATTCGACCTCTTCCCAGCTCAGCGTGCCATCCTCATTGAGGTGGTGCGGATCGTGGTGGATCTTGCTCTTGCAGACTTCGATCAACCCATCCGAGCCGCGCAACTGGCAGGGCGTAGTGCCACAAACCTGAACGTGAGCACGCGTACCGACCGGCTGAAGCTGGAACTGGGTATAAAAGGTCGCCACTTCCAAGACGCGGATATAGGCCATGCCCAGCATTTCGGCGACCTTTTCGATCGTCGCACGGCTGACCCAACCATCCTGCTCCTGCGCACGCATGAGCAGCGGAATGACGGCAGACTGCTGACGGCCGGTCGGGTAAAGCCCGATCTTCCATTCCGCCCATTTGGCGTTTTCAGCATTGAATGCAAATGACGCAGGCTGAACCCGATCATCCGCAAGGCGACGCGCAACCATTAGCGATCAACCTCTCCGAACACGATATCAAGCGAGCCAAGAATGGCCGAGACGTCAGCCAGCATGTGGCCGCGGCACAGGTAATCCATGGCCGACAAATGCGCGAAACCCGGCGCGCGGATCTTGCAGCGATACGGCTTGTTGCTGCCGTCGCTGACCAGATAGACGCCGAATTCGCCCTTGGGTGCTTCCACAGCGGCGTAAACCTCGCCGGCAGGAACCTTATAGCCCTCGGTATAGAGCTTGAAGTGATGGATCAGGGCTTCCATCGACTTCTTCATTTCGCCGCGCTTGGGCGGAACGACCTTGCCATCGAGCGAGGACACCGGTCCTTTGCCGTCTGGCGCATTCATCTTGGCAATGCACTGCTGCATGATCATCGCCGACTGGCGCATCTCTTCCATGCGGATCAGGTAGCGGTCGTAGCAGTCGCCGTTCTTGCCAACCGGGATGTCGAAATCCATCTCGTCGTAGCATTCATAGGGCTGGCTCTTGCGCAGGTCCCAGGCAGCGCCCGAAGCGCGCACCATGATGCCGGAGAAACCGAGGTTCCACGCGTCATCCAGCGGCACAATGCCGATATCGACATTGCGCTGCTTGAAGATGCGGTTCTCGGTCAACAGCTTGTCCAGGTCATGCCAGAAGATCAGGAATTCCTGGCAGAAGGACTCGATGTCATCGACCAGCGCCTGCGGCAGGTCCTGGTGAACACCGCCCGGACGGAAATAAGCGGCGTGCATGCGCGAGCCGGAGGCGCGCTCATAAAAGATCATCAGCTTTTCGCGCCACTCGAAACCCCAGGTCGGGGGTGTCAGGGCACCGACGTCCATGGCCTGCGTCGTGATGTTCATCAGATGCGCCAGCAGGCGGCCGATTTCGGAATAGAGCACGCGGATCAGCTGACCACGACGCGGCACTTCCAGTTCCAGAAGCTTTTCGACCGCCAGGGCAAAAGCATGCTCCTGGTTCATCGGCGCGACATAGTCGAGACGATCGAAGTAGGGAACCGCCTGCAGATAGGTCTTGGATTCGATCAGCTTCTCGGTGCCGCGATGCAGCAGACCGATATGTGGATCGACGCGCTCGACGATTTCGCCGTCAAGTTCCAGGATCAGACGCAGCACACCATGCGCCGAAGGGTGCACGGGACCGAAGTTGATCGTGAAATTGCGGACTTCAGCTTCAACACTCATTGCTTGGCCTTCTCGTCACCGGGCAGCACATAGTCAGTACCTTCCCAAGGCGACAAATAGTCGAACGAACGGTATTCCTGCATCAGCTTGACCGGCTCGTAGACCACGCGCTTGCGCTCATCGTCATATCGAACCTCGACGAACCCGGTCGTCGGAAAGTCCTTGCGTAGCGGATGTCCGTCAAAACCGTAGTCGGTCAGGAGGCGCCGCAGATCGCCATGACCGGAGAACAGGATGCCGTAGAGATCATAGGCTTCCCGCTCGAACCAATCGGCGCCACGGAACACGCCCGTAATGCTCGGCACCGGGGTCACGTCGTCGGCCGTCAGCTTCACGCGAATGCGCTGGTTCAGATAGGGGCTCATGAAGTGGTAGACGACGTCGAAACGCTCGTCGCGGGCAGGATAGTCGGCACCACAGACATCGACGAAGCTGACAAAGCGGCAACGGGCATCGTTGCGCAGAAAAGTGACAACCGCCACGATTTGGTCGCGTTCGACGGTCAGCGTCAGCTCGCCATAGGCGATTTCCTGGGCAAGGACAGCCGTGCCCAGCGAGCCGGCAATGTGCTCGCCAAGGTCCACAAGCGGATCGACCTGGATCGTTTCATCCATTCTGGGTGACCTAGCGTTCGATTGTGCCGGTGCGGCGGATTTTCTTCTGCAGCAGCAAAATGCCGTAAAGCAGCGCTTCTGCAGTGGGCGGGCAGCCCGGGACATAGACGTCCACTGGCAACACCCTGTCGCAGCCACGCACGACGGAATAGGAATAGTGATAGTAGCCGCCACCATTGGCGCAGCTGCCCATCGAGATCACATAACGCGGCTCTGGCATCTGGTCATAAACCTTGCGCAGCGCCGGAGCCATCTTGTTGGTCAGCGTACCAGCAACGATCAGCACGTCCGACTGGCGTGGAGAAGCACGCGGCGCCGTACCGAAGCGTTCGAGGTCATAGCGCGGACCGGACACCTGCATGGCGCCTTCCACGGCGCAACATGCTAGGCCTGTCTGCATCCACATCAGCGACCCGGTGCGAGCCCAGGTCACGAGCTGATTGACAGTCGAAACCAGGAAGCCCTTGTCGGCCAGCTCGTCGGTGACATCGGTGAAGAACGGGTCGTTGGCGCCTGCAGTCTTGCCGGTACGCGGATCGACCAGACCGGTAGGGCGCGGCGCAACCAGCGTGCTGTTCTGTTCGCTCAATCCCATTCCAGAGCACCTTTCCGCCATTCGTAGATGAAGCCGACGGTCAACACGCCGAGGAAGATCATCATCGACCAGAAACCGAACCAGCCGACATCGTGGAACACGACGGCCCACGGGAAGAGGAAAGCCACTTCAAGGTCGAAGATGATGAAGAGAATCGAGACGAGATAGAATCGCACGTCGAACTTCATGCGAGCATCGTCAAAAGCTTCGAAGCCAGCTTCGAATGCCGAGACCTTTTCCGGATCCGGGTTCTTCACCGCGACGATGAAGGGAGTAACCAGGAGCGCCATGCCGATGACACCGGCAATGGCAAGGAAGATGATAATCGGCAGATAGTCGCTGAGCAAATCAGTCATGCGGCAGCCTGTTTTCTAGTCCGGCCGGGCGACCGGGTAGCGAGAGTTGCGTAAGCAATTGGGGCAGACGAACCAACGCGACAGTTGATGGTCAGGGCTTAGACCTTTGGCTATCGCGTTTCAAGGGAAAGAAAACATGAGCAAAATCATCATATATCGTAGCCCACCGATAGCAGAAATGTTTGCTTACAGACGGTAAGGCAACCGTCTTTGATTGCGTGGTTTCGAGCTCTGGCGAACAGGTCAACGTCGTGAACAATGCATTCGGGATGTGTAAACACTCGCCCAAAACCAAAACGGCGACCCAGTTTCCTGGATCGCCGCATTGGGTCTGCAAGACAGTGGCAGGGTAGCAAGCCACCCTGCCCTTCTGCAAATCTTAGAAGTGGTAGAACGCGCCGACAGTTGCCTTGGCGTTGCTGAAGAAGTCGTCATTGACGGCATCATCAAAGTAGCCCTGGCCAACGACTTCACCGCGAACGGTGACGGCATCGGTAACAGCAACTTCAACACCACCACCGAGCTGGTACATGCCCTGGCTGTCCTCGAACACGCCAGTGGCGTCCTGGGTAGCAATACCAACACCGGCGAGGGCGTAGACGAGAACCGAGTCGGTCACGACAGCACCAGCGCGGACGTTAGCGAAGAATTCGGCGCGGTCTTCGAGACCACCGTCGAACCAGGTGTAGTCAGCAGTGGCTTCAACGCCGAGCAGGAAAGCGTCAGCCGGCAGGAAGTTCATGCCGACAGCGCCACCGACGACCAGACCGGTCGTGTCAACTGCACCGACCGGCGCGCCGAAGGTGGTGTCAACGAAGGAACCGCCAACGCGGGCACCAGCATAGAGACCTTCCCAATCGAAGCCGGCAGCTTCGTAGATCGGCTGCGGGGTGGTCGGGATGATCAGGTCAGCGGCCTGAGCGCCACCAGCGAGAAGGGCGGCAGCGGCCACACCGAGAGAAAGCGAACGTGCGAACATATCTTGCACTCCAATAAGGTTACCGTAGTCGAGGGGTTAGATGCAGCACCACAACGCGCGATACAAGAGTTTGGTCGCCCATATTTGCCGTCTAGGCTAAGGCTGGGTGACCATTTGGGGGGTGGTGTTGCCCCGAAGTCGCGTTTTTGGTCCAATTTGAGACACATTTGAACTAATCGAGCTAAAAGCCCGTGTTTCTTGGGGAACCGATTGGCCGTCACCGACTCGCAGTGAGACGGAAAACTAACGGCCCCGTTGAACGGAGCCGCTGGATAGTCCTCTCGCGTATCTTCAGTCACTAGAAGTGCCAGTTGGCACCGAGCGTAAACTGGTCCTTGGAATTGCCCCCTTCACCCAATGGGAAGCCGTGTAGATATTGGGCCTCGACGGAGATCGACTCGGTTACGGCCAGTTCCACACCGCCACCAAGCAGCATGTCTTCCTCCTCAGGAGCACCAAGGTCTATTCCATAGCCGCCGGCGCCGTAGACCAGAACATTGTCGCTGACGACAAGGCCCGCCCGACCAAGCAGCTGTCCATAGCTGGTTTCCCCGACTGCATCATTTCCGGGCAGGCCATGAACGGCGACTTCAGCGCCAAGAAGATAAAAGTCGAACTGCGCATTGTAGCCGGCCTGGATCCCAAGCCCGTATTGCGTGTCGCTGGTCTCGCCGTGTTGCACGCCGCCGTAGACACCCGCGTAGAAACCATTCCAGTCAAAGCCAGGCTCTTCGTAGATCGGCATTTCCGCCGGCGTACTCGTCGGCACAGTGATCAGGTCAGCCGCAAAGCCTGTCCCGGTTGCCGCCGCAGTGGCGAGCGCCGCTACCGTCAGTGTCTTGAACAAGCCCATTACGCACTCCCTGCCCTGCACTACCTGCCAATTGAACGCGACCTTATCGAGCCGGTTCCGTCCCGCGCAGCATGACCTCCATAACCGGCAAAAGCATGTGGCTTGGACGACGACAACATGGCGGGTCGCCGTCCAATCAACCTAGAGCGTGCCCACCAGAACCGGGTCGGCGCGATAATCATCGGCGAAGAGCGACTTGAGCGCTTCAACCTTGGGCAGGTCATTGATCACGATATAGGGGTAAGTCGGGTTCAGCGTCAGGAAGTCCTGATGATACTGCTCAGCCGGATAGAACGCCTTGAACGGCTCGATGGTCGTAACGATGGGCCCTTCGAACCGGCCCGTGGCATCAAGCTCGGCGATATACGCCTTTGCAAATTCGGCCTGCTCGTCATTTACCGGAAAGATGGTGGAACGATACTGTGTCCCGTGGTCCGGTCCCTGATAGTTCAGCTGGGTCGGATTATGGGCCACCGAGAAATAGATCTGCAGCAACTCGCCATAGCTGATCACCGAAGGATCATAGGTGATCTCAACCGTCTCGGCATGCCCTGTGGTGCCGCTCGTGGTCTGGTCGTAGGTCGCCGTATCCGCCGAACCGCCTGAATAGCCAGACACCGCGCGGGTCACCCCTTTGGTATGCTGGAACACTCCTTGAACACCCCAAAAGCAACCGCCGGCAAAGATCGCCGTCGCGCTGCTGCCCGTCTCGGCCAGCATGGCGGTTGGCGCGGGGATTTCGACCGGCGCCTCCTGGGCGGTCACTGGCTGCTGCCAAAGACCAAAGGCAAAGGCCGGCAGAACCAGCATGGCAGCGAGCAGATTACGCCGATCCTTATGGCAGGCAACGGCGAGAGTGGCGGAACGTGGCATCATTCATCCTCGGATGGAGTTCTATGCTCGTCTATTCGCTTTATATGCGCCTGCCGTTACCGCAGATCACCGGCATCACGGCTGTTTGACCTCAAAGAGTGGCAAGCTCGCGGTTACCGATCGTTCCGGCATAGGCCGACTTGATCGCCATCTTGTCTTCCAGCGCCGCTATGACAGATTGCGAAAAGTCGGTTTCATACATCTGCGAGAGATTGTTGAGCCCACCAGGCGTGAAGACGTTGATCTCCAGCAGCTTGTCGCCAACGATATCGAGCCCCACCAAAAACATGCCGTCTTGGATAAGTTTGGGCCGCACCGCCTCGGCGATGCGCAACATCGTGTCGGAAACTTCGATCTTTTCGGCCGTGCCGCCGGCGTGAATATTGGAGCGGATATCACCCTTGGCCGGTGCGCGCCGGAAGGCTGCAAATTTGCCCTCGCTCTGCAGCGGCACGCCATTCATCAGGAAGAAGCGAACGTCGCCCTCCGCGGCTGCCGGCATGAAGCCCTGGGCGATCAGATAGCCCTCGCCACTCACCGCCTCGAAAATCTGGTTGAGATTGGCATCCTTGGGCGAGGCGATCTTGAAGACATTCTTGCCGCCAGATCCCTGCAGCGGCTTGAGGATCGCGCCTTTAGGCTGGTTCTCCACGAAGCCCCGGATTTCCTCGATGCTTTTCGAAATCAGCGTATCGGGCCGCACGCTGGCGGGGAATTCCTGGAAGTAGAGTTTGTTCTGCGCTCGGATCAGACCCTCCGGATCGTTGAGTACCGTCACGCCCCTCGCAGCCGCAATACGCCCGAATATGGCCCCGACTTGCGCCGCCCAGGGACGATCCGCCGAATCTTCCGACGGATCGTTGCGGAGCAGCAGGACGTCGATTTCGGTGACATCCATCACCTCGACCTTGGTGCCCTCCCCCTGCAAATCTTTGTGCAAGGTCTCGGCCTTCTTGTATTTTGCACTCGGCAACGTCAGGGCGCGCACCGCCAAACTATCATCTTGGCGCAGGACGAAATCACCCGGCGTGACATAGCAGATGTCATGGCCACGATTGAGCGCAGCCAGGGCCAGATGCGTGGTCGAATAGATGGCCGTCTCGCCCTCTATGGAATTGACGAAAAATGCGATGCGCATGCGACGCTCCTAGCTGGCAATCATATCGACCGGACTCATTCCTGCAGCGGCCTTCTTGAGGCGCTGGTCGGCATCCGGATGGGAAAGAAATGCGGGTATGAGCTGCGGCGCCTTGAGCAGGCCCCGCGTGTTCAACTCCTGCATGATGCTGAAATGACTGGCTGCAATCTTGCCCATCCAGAACGGGTCAAGCGATCCGCCCACGCGCAGATGCCCCAAGACCTCGAGCAATCCGCGGAGATACACAGCGTCCTTGGCCAAGCCGCCGCCGCGATAAACCCGCAACACCAGGTTGAAGGCCGAACTTTCCGGCAATCCAAGGTCCCGGATTCGCTTGTAGCAGTCAGGAAAACTGGCGCCCTCGAGCATGGCCGTACACCCGACGACACGTGCCGCCAGAAGGCGCAGCCTGCCAAGCGTCATACCGCCGACCAGATACTCCGCCAGTACGGCCAGCCCTTCCTGCACGCCCTCATAGCCGGCAAGGCCCGAGCGGAACAGGCGCAGACCCTGAGCCGAGCCGTTGAAATAGGTCAGCAGATGCACGCCCACTTCGTGGCTCAGCAGAGCCTCGACACGGGTTTTGGCCATGACAGTGCTGCGGGCAATCAGCAAGCGTCCGCCGGATACCATCATGCCGCCCGGCAAGTCGTCGCGGACCTCGACGCGCGCGTCGAACTGCGGCGAAGCACCTGCATAGGCCTTGATCATCGCCTGTGCGCGTCGCTCGACATAGGTCACATCGGCATCGTCAGCAGGCCCCTTCCCGCGTTCCGATTTGGTGCCGTCCAGTATGGCCTGGGCTGCCTGGAAAAGACCGGACTCCACCGGACCATAAAGCGCCCGGCTCAATTCCACGAAGCGTGGTGTTTCTCGCGCCGCCAACAGCGAGAGCTGCAAATCCAGTTCCTGTTGCTTCTCGCGATAGAGCGTTGTCAGTACCGGATCTTCGAAATGGTCCAGCGCCACCGAGAACAGCCGCTTCTTCTGCTGGTCGACGGCCATGGTCAGCGGCCGATAGAGCAATTGAGGCGTCCGCTCAAATCCGCCCTCGGAGAACTCCTCCCAGGCCGCCCGGGCATTGATGGGGGTCACGGCCAGCAGGAAATCAAAGCTCTGAGCCACCTCGTCGATGGCCTTGTCGGCCCGGCTGACCGCATCGATGAAAGCGCGGCGGCCAAGTGCCCGATGGCTCGATATGGCGAGGCTCTTGGTGGCGTCGACGAAAGCCGCGATCGCTTCCAGGCTCGAATCGACAAGATTGGCCACCAGCTGCTCATGCAGTTGCGGATAGACCGCTTCCGATTCTGGTACCCGATAGATCGGCGCAAAACGCAGGGTCAGCACCGGCAGCTTGGGCAGCAGCCTCGCCAGCCGGGCCTCCGGGTCATCTGCGAGCGCTGGACGCGCAAGTTGCGGCGTGCGGAACTTGGACCGCACCTTTTCCGTCGCCGCGCTGAACGCTGAAGAGGCCGCCTTGCTACCGGCATCATTGGAAGATGACAGCGTCATTTCGAATGGCGGCAAATAGTCGGCGTCGCCCGCCAGGCGGTCACGCTCCAATTCGCCGATGTCGAGAACCATGAAGGCGCCAAAGTGACCGGTCATCGCAGTGGCCACTAGGCCGACGATAGCCTTCGCGCGCTGCAGGCTTGCGACCAGCAGGTAGGAGGAACTGGCCGTCACGATGTCCTTTGCTGCCGGCTGACGGCCGCGACCGACATAGACGGTCAGGAATGGCATCGGTCGGTCGATATGCAGGCGCTCTCCTCGGCCGAAATCCTTGCGGATGGGCTGGCCATCCGCCAGTGCGGACTCGATCTCCTTGAGCAATTTCTGGTCCGATGATGGACTCATGCATGTGCTCGCAGGCTGGTCAGCAACACCGGAAGCGATTGCTGCACCATGTTGCGCAGGCTCTCGAGCGCCTCGCGGTCCGGCTCGCCGGTCCATTCGTCCATAAAGATTTTCTTGAACTCGACGGCGATGGCGCAGCCGCTTTGCGGAAAATTCTCATGCACGAAGCGGGTTTGCTCGCCCCTGCCCTGAAAGGCGATGTTCTCGCGGACATCCATGGATTGGCCGCGAAACTGGAAGCTGCGCAGACTGTCGATGAAGGGATCGAGCACCGGGGCCCAATGCGCGCGGTCCATCGAGGAAGTGCCGATATTGACGATCGGAGCATCTTCGGGGTTCGTGGCCTCGCCATGCGGACCGCTGCGGCGGTGGTTGTAGCTGTGCATGTCGAGCAGAACGAAACTGCCGAATTCCGCCTCGATCTCGCTAAGCATATGAGCCAGCATGGAATAATAGCTGTCGTGGATATGCAGCGAGGCGCTGATCTGTTCGTCCGAGGGGTGACGCGCCCAGACGTCGAGGTCCCAAGCCTGCTCCGGCGTCAGGTAGATCGCGCCATCCTTGGCCCGGTTGAGATCGATCTCGAAACGCGAGCGATGAAACACCACACGGTTCGGGACATCGCGGATCGTATATTCCGTGAACGGGTCTTCCTCACGCAGCCGGCTGGAATCATCGAGCGCCATCAGGGGTTTGATGTCAGCGCGGACATGGTGGCCATTGTGGATGGCCGTGCCGATCAACGGCGAGGCGGCGCGGTGCACCGACCAGAGATCGGCTTCATTGACTGAAAGATGGAGATCGTCCCGCAAGAGACGCGCTGAATAGGACATGGCCGTCTGACGCTGGTGAATGGCCAAGGTCAACGGCAGGCTGCCGACGGAGTTCCATCAGCACGAAATGTCAGGATGTGTGAGGGGTTTAGTTGCGACACCTTCAAAAAGAAGGTGGCGCGAGAGACGGGGCTCGAACCCGCGACCTCCGGCGTGACAGGCCGGCGCTCTAACCAACTGAGCTACTCCCGCAGCGCTTGCGAACAAGTCATCCGCGCAACGTGGGTGTCGTTTACCCAGCCCCTATCGGCAAGTCAAGCGACCAAAATGGATTGCCTGTGAGATTTTCCAAATTCGCGCTTTAGCCTGTGGAAAAGTTTCGTCGATACAGGCGCTAAGGCGATTTGGATGAAGTGACACATGAAAATAGCACCACCTTCGATCCGAAGGGGCACTTGGCGCGCATTGGCTAACACACTGTTAGCATCGACAATGACAGATTGGGGAATGGTGGGCGATGACGGACTCGAACCGCCGACATCCTCGGTGTAAACGAGGCGCTCTACCAACTGAGCTAATCGCCCGCCGCCAGACCGTCATGACGGTCGCTGGCAAGGTGGCCCTGCTTAGGGCCATGTCCGGTTGTCGTCAACCGGCAAATGAAAGGCCCCGGTGCAAGCACACGGGGCCGATCTGAATCGTATCCGGAGGCGATCTTAGTTGATCGCGTCCTTCAGGCCCTTGCCGGGCTTGAACTTGGCCTGGTTGGAGGCCGGGATCTGGATTTCGGCGCCAGTGGCCGGGTTGCGGCCGGTCGATGCCTTGCGAGCCGAGACGGCAAAAGTGCCGAAACCGACGAGACGGACTTCTTCGCCAGCCTTCAGAGAGCCGGTGATGGCCTCGAACACTGCGTCAACCGCTTCAGCGGCCTGTGCCTTGGTGATCGTCGCTTTGTCGGCAACGACGCCAACCAGATCGTTCTTGTTCATAGCGTTTCCTCACAGTGGAATTTGTCCGCCTCGTTGGCGAAGCCTTAAAACGCGGCAACCCTTGGTCGATTCTGATAGAAAGGCAAGGATTTCCGGGCGTCTTGCGAGGCCGGACGGTGCGAGACTCTAATGAACCGGAAAATCCGACCCTGCAAGACCAGATTCCGGGTTTCAGCCGGTTTTCCGGGCATTGCGGGCCATTTACGCCTATTCGTTACCGGTTTTCACAGGCACGGGGCTGCGCCTGATTCCGAGCATGAGCGGTAAAGCCAGGAGATAGCACCCCAGTGCCGCGACCCAGATCAGCCCCGGCCAGGAATCACGCACCTCGAAATAGAAAAAGCTGAAGAGCAGCGGCCCGAAGACGGCGGCAAGGCTGACCAGACTTGCCAGCACACCCTGCAACTGGCCCTGCCGATCGGCATCGACCTGCCGTGTGGTCAGCGATTGCAGCGCCGGCATGCCGATGCCGCCGAGCGCAAACACCGGCGCCATGGCGAAGAGGATCCAGCCATGCTGGACGAAGGCCAGCGACAGCATGGCGCCCGCCTCGAATGTCATGCCGACCACCAGGGCCCAGCGTTCGCCAAGCTTTTCCACAGCAGGCCCGGTGAGAAAGGCCTGTGCCAGGGCATGGCAGACGCCGTAGGCTCCAAGCGACAGGCCGATGGTGAGCCCTGACCATTGGAACACATCCTCGCTGAACTGCGCCCATGCGGTGCCATAGACCGTACCGACGAAGTTGAGGATGACGAAAATCGCCATCAGCGGAATCAGCGCCCTGAAGGTCAGCGCCCAGCGCAGCGGCTTGAACGGGTTGAGCGTATCGAGACTGAATTTGGCATCGCGCTGGCCCTTCCGGGATTCGGGCAGCAGGAACAGCGCAACAGCGAAATTGATGGCGTTGAGACCGGCAGCGGCCAGGAATGGCGCACGGGTCCAGACATCGCCCAGCATGCCGCCCAGGACCGGGCCGATGATAAAGCCGATGCCGAACATGGCGTGGAAATAGCCAAAGCGCTGCGCCCTCTCCTCCTCGCTCGATATGTCGGTGAGATAGGCTGTCGCCACGGCCATATTGGCGCTGGTGATGCCGGCAATGGCGCGTCCGACCACCAGCAGCCAGAGTTCGGGCGCAAAGGCCATCACCAGATAGTCGATCGCTGCCCCCGCCAACGAGACCAGAAGCACCGGACGTCGGCCGAAACGATCTGACAGCACGCCCAGGATCGGCGAAAACAGGAACTGACAGGCCGAATAGAGCGCCAGCAACAGGCCCAGGATCAGCGCGATATCGCTCGTATGCCCAACCTCGCGCAGCAGCTTGGGCAGAATCGGAAAGATCAGCCCGATGCCGATGGAATCGAGCACCACGGCAGACAGGATGACGATCAGCGGCTTGTTCATCACAGCGCTCCAGCGGAACCGCAACAGAGTGAGTTGTTCACTGCGCTGTTACAAGGGGCCTGCTGACAGGCCACGGCAGCAAGCCCCTCGTCGCTTCAAGCCGCCACGAGTCGCGGCTTTCGAACCGAGAGGAACAGCGGGCAGACGACGAGATAGAGCGCAGCGCCAACAATCCAGGTCGTGCCGATCCAGAGGTGCTCGGTCGAAAAGAATAGCGCCGTGGTGAGTATCGGTCCGGCAATGCCGGCCAGGCTCATCAGGCTCGCCAGCACGCCCTGCAACTGTCCCTGCTGTTCGTCGCTGACCTTGCTGGTCAGCAACGACTGCAGCGCCGGCATGGCAACACCACCCAGGGCAAAGAGCGGCGCGATGGCATAGCCCATCCAGCTTTCGGTGGCGAAACCCATCAGCACATAGGCCAGCGTGTCGAAGCCCACGCCGATCATCAGCGTTTCGAACGTGCCGAAGCGCCTGGTCAGCGGCCCAACAAGGAAGGCCTGGGCCAGGGCACCGCTGACGCCGAAGACCGCAAAGGAAAAGCCCATGTGGATGGAATCCCAGCCAAAGCGCTCGGCGCCATACAGCACCCAGATCGTGCCGGGCACGGCAGCAACCAGGCCGAAGACGACCGAGACCAGCACCAGCGGCAGCAGCGGCTTGAAATTCCACAGCCAGATCAATGGCGCCAGCGGATTGAGTTCCTTGAGGTCGAACTTGCCGTCCATGGCCTTGCGGCTTTCGGGCAGGACAAACATCGCTAGCAGCAGGTTGAGGCCGTTGAACACAGCCGCGACGAGAAAGGGCGAGCGCAGCCACCAGGCGCCCATGATGCCGCCGATCACCGGGCCGATGATGAAGCCGGTGCTCATGACGGCACCCAGCAGGCCGAAGCGCTGGGCGCGCTGATCGGGCGCCGTAATGTCGGTGATATAGGCGCTGGCAACAGCCATATTGGCACTGGTGATGCCGGCGAGTGCACGCCCGAGCACGAGAACCCAGCCGAAGGGCGTCAGAGCCATGACCAGATAATCGACCATGGCGCCGGCCAGCGAGATCAGCAGGACCGGTCGGCGTCCGAACCGATCGCTGAGTGCGCCGAGGATGGGCGAGAAGACGAATTGCATGACGGCATAGCTGGCCAGCAGCGCGCCATAGAGAATGGCGAAGTCGCCGCCAGCGGATAATTCGGCCAGGAGATCGGGCAGAATGGGGAAGATAAGCCCGCCGCCGATGGCGTCGAGCGCAACCGTAGCGAGAATGACGATGAGGGCCTTGTTCATGATGCGATGTCCGACTAGAACTTTATCGGTGATAAATTTCACTTATCGACGATAAGCGCCCTTATCATCGATAAGTCAAGAAGGATTCCGCGCATGGCGATCGACCGCGACCGCATCATCGACGAGGCAATGTTGTTGCTCAATGAAGTGGGCATCGACGGCATGACAACGCGCAAGCTCGCGCAACGCCTCGGCGTACAGCAGCCCGCGCTCTACTGGCACTTCCGCAACAAGTCGGCGCTGCTCGACGCAATCAATGCGGAAATGCTGAAGCGCTACTACACCCATCGACTGCCCCGGCCAGGCCAGGACTGGGCAGAATTCACGCTCGCGTCCGCGCGCAGCCAGCGTCAGGCGCTGCTTGCCGTGCGCGATGGCGCGCGGATCACGGCTGGCACGCGGCCGACCGATGCCGACTTCGCCGATACGGAGAAGCAGCTGCAGCTTTATGTCGAAGCGGGCTTCTCCGCGGAAGAAGCGCTGCACGTCGCCATTTCCATCTCACGCTACGTTGTTGGCTATGTGCTGGAGGAACAGGGCGAGCGCGCGCGTGAGGTGGAAGAGGCCGGAGACCTGCCCGGCGATCTCGCCGCCGAACTGGCACCCTTCCCCATCATGGCGCAGGCCGTGGATACGCTCGTGAAAGAAGGCACGATCAATACCGATCGTGCCTTCGAAACAGGTCTGGGATTTCTGGTGGACGGCATGCGCGCCAGCCTCGCCAAGCGCAAGGCCGGCTAGCGGCTGGCGTCGCTTACGACACGAGGCTGTGGCAGACCTGATCGTTGTAACGCAGTTCCGGCAGCTGGCCGGAAATGCCGCGAATGGCTTCTTCGAGATAGTAGCTGATCAGGCGATTGTGCTCGCTTTCTGCAATGCCATCGGCAACCAGCAGGCGATCGGCCTTGTCGAAAGCGACTTCTGCGAACTGGTTGGCCGTGGCCGAAGCTGCATCGTCAAGACCACCCATCTGCGAGACGGCGACATAGGTCGACGCACACCACAGGGCGATATCGGCATCGGCGCTGACTTCCTGCACGGCCGGATTGGTCGGGAAGGTGTTGGCGACGGCGGGAGCAGCGAAAGAGACGAGGGCAACGGCAGCAACGAGAACGAGACGCATGCGAGTTTTTCTTTCCATGGGGACGCGATTCATCGCGACCAAGCTTGATGATCTTTGATGGCGACAATCGCCGGACGGGTTGTTTGCGAAATCAGGAAGCACATTGCTTGTCAGCGCCGCGCTTCAGAACTGAGCGCTGATCTATTCGTCCGATTTTCATTTGTCATCTCGACCGGACTGCTTTGGTTTACGCGATTTAACCAAGGAAACATCTTCAATCGGAAATCAGACCAGTAACCCGGCGTTTACGCTGTTGGCCTCGGAGAAAGTGGGGCAATTTGGGCCATTTTGCTCCATTGTCCCGGCGGCGCCCTGCCCCGTGTCCCGAAAATCGGGACTGCCAGTACTCAAATCAATCACTTGATAATATTGAGCTTTATTGACCTGTCGACTGACCAAAGCCGGGACGTCTGCAGCGGCAAGCAAGGATCAAAAGTAGCGGCCAACTTCGGCGCAACAATGCTTACTGAGCATTTGACGGAGGCACTGAAATTTTGCCCACCGACGCGCCCGGAACGCCCGAAACGAACCAATTGGCCATGCGATCACCGTAAAATCGACCCCTCAAACAAGCTCTGCACGATATGCATGGCTCATGGTGAAACTCTTTTTGCCGGCCCAGTTACACATATCCAAAGCATTGAAGCGCAAAGAAAAACGGCGGCTCAAACGAGCCGCCGTCTAGCAATTTCTATGGCTTTTGCCGATTAGTGCGGCAGGCCAGTCGCTGCATCTTCACTGCCATCGGCATCGACCGTGGTCGAAACAGCGGCCGGAGTTTCGTCGAAATTCCACTCGATCGGCTCGGGCTTGCTCACCAGAGCACGCTCGATGACCTGATCCATGCGGGAAACCGGCACGATCTCCATGCCTTCCTTGACGATATCCGGGATCTCGGCGAGGTCGCGGACATTCTCTTCCGGGATCAGCACGGTCTTGATGCCGCCGCGGAGGGCTGCAAGCAGCTTCTCCTTGAGGCCGCCGATCGGCAGGACCCTGCCCCGCAGCGTGATCTCGCCGGTCATGGCGACGTCATTGCGAACGGCAATGCCGGTCATCACCGAAACGATGGCGGTGGCCAGACCGATACCGGCCGACGGACCATCCTTGGGGGTGGCGCCTTCGGGCAGGTGGACGTGGATGTCACGCGTGTCGAACATCGGCGGCTTGATGCCGAAGTCGATCGAGCGCGAACGGACATAGGCCGTTGCCGCGGTCAGCGATTCCTTCATCACTTCCTTGATGTTGCCGGTGACCGTCATGCGGCCCTTGCCCGGTGTCATCACGCCTTCGATGGTCAGCAGCTCGCCACCAACCGAGGTCCAGGCAAGGCCCGTGACCAAGCCGACCTGCGATTCCGCTTCGATCTCGCCATGCTTGTAGATATCGGCGCCGAGGAACTTGGTGAGCTTCTCTTCGTCGATGGTGACCGACTTGACCTTGGTCTTGACGATCTCGGTCACGGCCTTGCGCATCAGCTTGCCGATCTCGCGCTTGAGATTGCGAACGCCGGCCTCACGCGTATAGCGCTGGATGAGGAAGGTCAGCATCTCGTCGGAGAGCACGAATTCGCCATGGGCGAGGCCGTTTTCCTTGAGCGTTTCCGGGATCAGGTGCTGCTTGGCGATCGCATGCTTCTCCTGCTCGGTGTAACCCGAGAGGCGAATGATCTCCATGCGGTCCATCAGCGGGCCGGGAATGTTGAGCGTGTTCGAGGTGGTCACGAACATCACGTCGCTGAGATCATAATCCACTTCGAGATAGTGATCGGCAAAGGTGTTGTTCTGTTCCGGATCGAGCACTTCGAGCAGTGCCGACGACGGATCGCCGCGGAAGTCCTGGCCCATCTTGTCGATCTCGTCGAGCAGGAACAGCGGGTTGGATTTACCCACTTTCTTCAGCGACTGGATCACCTTGCCAGGCATGGAGCCGATATAGGTGCGGCGGTGACCGCGGATTTCGGCTTCGTCACGCACGCCACCGAGCGCCATGCGCACGAATTCGCGGCCGGTTGCCTTGGCGATCGACTTGCCCAGCGAGGTCTTGCCGACGCCCGGAGGACCGACGAGGCAGAGGATCGGCCCGCGCAGCGTGCCGGTGCGGCCCTGCACAGCCAGATATTCGAGGATGCGTTCCTTGACCTTTTCGAGACCATAGTGATCCTCGTCCAGCACCTTTTCAGCCAGGACCAGGTCGCGCTTGACCTTGCTCTTCTTGCCCCAGGGGAGCCCGAGAAGCGTATCGAGATAGTTACGCACCACCGTGGCTTCAGCCGACATCGGGCTCATGGACTTGAGCTTTTTCAGCTCGCCCTCGGCCTTGAGCTTGGCTTCCTTGGAAAGGCGGGTCTTGGCGATGCGCTCCTCGATCTCTGCGATCTCGTTGGAGCCCTCTTCGCCGTCGCCCAGTTCCTTCTGGATCGCCTTCATCTGCTCGTTGAGATAGTACTCGCGCTGCGTCTTTTCCATCTGCCGCTTGACGCGGCTGCGGATGCGCTTTTCCACCTGCAATACGCCGATCTCGCCTTCCATCAGGCCGAGGATCTTCTGGAAGCGCTCGGCGACCGACAGGGTCGAGAGCAGGTCTTCCTTCTCGTTGATCTTGATGACGAGGTGGCTGGCAATCGTATCGGCAAGCTTGGAGTGGTTCTCGATCTGCCCGACGGCAGCCACGACCTCGGCCGAAATCTTCTTGTTGAGCTTCACATAGCTTTCGAATTCGGTCTGTGCCGAACGGCCCAGCGCCTCGAGCTCGGTTGCATCCTCTTCCGGCTCAGGAAGAATGGAGGCTTCGGCTTCGAAATAGTCCACGGTCTGCAGATAGCGATCGATGGTCGCACGATGCAGGCCTTCCACCAGCACCTTGACGGTGCCGTCGGGGAGTTTCAGCAGCTGCAGCACGGTGGCAATGGTGCCGGTGGCATAGATCTGATCCGGAGCCGGATCATCGTCCTGCGCATTCTTCTGCGTCACCACAAGAATATGCTTGTCGTCGCGCATGACTTCTTCAAGCGCCTTGACCGACTTTTCGCGTCCGACAAAGAGCGGCACGATCATGCCGGGGAAAACGACGATATCACGCAAGGGAAGAACTGGGTAAACCCGATCCCGGCTCGCATCGCCAGTGGCGGGGGTGACGTCCGTCATCTCGTATCCTTTCCGGGGCGCGCGAAGGAAGGGATGGGATGCGCGCCCGTCTAGACAGCTGCAGCCATGAAGGCTCCGCTGATTCCGGTTAATAAATAGGTCCGCCTATGAGCCACACAAGTCAACCTTCGCGGAAATGTCATGGTTAAGCCTCTTGTGCACACGAGATATGCGAAACGCCCGGAAACATTGATGTGCCTTGGCTGCGGGATGAATGTGGCGACACTGGCTTTGTCTGTTCACATCTGACCGTTAGGGACTTGTTGTCGCCGCTTCGACTGGCATCATTCTGTTCGACCCAAAGGAGAATTCCATGACCAAGTCCCGCCGCATCGACCTGATTGGCATCGCCACGGCTGCCGGGGCATCCGTTCGAGGATGTGGCATGGGTCCCGAGGCGCTGCGGGTGGCAGGTCTGGCCGAAGCCCTGATCGATCTCGAGCATGATGTGGTCGACCACGGCGACCTGCGCCGCCCGATCCCGCCGCTGGGCACCTCGCCCGCCAGCCAGCGCCTGCCCGACGAGCGCCGCGCCGATGTGCTCGATCTCGCGGCCCGGATCAGCGAACAGGGCCTCGCCATTCTCCAGGACGGGCATTTCCCGGTGTTCCTGGGCGGCGATCATTCCATCGCCATGGGCACGGTCTCGGCCGTAGCGCGCCATTGCGAAGAGGCCAAAAAACCGGTCTTCGTGCTGTGGATTGATGCCCATGCCGATTTCAACACGCCGGCAACCTCGCCCAGCGGCAATCTCCACGGCATGCCCCTGGCGCTACTCTGCGGCGAGCCGGGCTTCGACGCCGAATACCAGGGCAGCTGGCTTGGTCGCATTTCTCCGAAGAACGTCAGCATCATCGGCGCGCGCTCGATCGATCGGGATGAACGCAAGCTGCTCAACGCGCGCGGCGTCGAGGTGCTCGACATGCGCAAGATCGACGAAATGGGCGTCGTTGCCCTGATGCGCACGCTGCTGGCGCGCGTAAAAGAGGCCGGCGGGCATCTCCATGTCAGCCTCGACGTGGACGCCATGGACCCATCCATTGCGCCGGGCGGCGGCACGCTGGTGCCGGGCGGCCTCAGCTATCGCGAGGCGCATCTCATCATGGAAATGCTGCATGACAGCGGCCTGGTCGGTTCGCTCGACGTGGTCGAACTCAATCCCTTCCTCGACCACGGCGGCGCCAGCGCCACGCTTCTGGTGGACCTCGTGGCAAGCCTTTTCGGTCGCTCGGTGATGGGCGAAGAAGCCGGACCGGTGGAATTCGTCACCGAGGACTAGGGTCCGACATATCTGGCCCGCGGGCGGATCGGTTCACCGGAGGTTACCTGTTCCATCATATGCGCCAGCCAGCCCACCGTGCGCGCCAAGGCAAACAGCGTGATGCCGGAATCGCCTGGCAAGTCGAAGCGCGCTGCCATGGCGCCCAGCGCGAAATCGACATTGGGCTCGTCGCCGGAGATGCTGCGGGCAGCGTCGAGATAGGCGGCAAACTCCGGCGGCAGATCGAATGATGCCAGCAGCGCCTGGCAGCGAATATCGCCATCGGGATAAAGCCGATGCCCCATGCCGGGCAGGTAGCGCCCTTCCCCGAGCCAGTCCCGCAGGGCCTCTTCTGTGCCTTGGCCCCAATGACCCAGATCCTGCGCCAATGCGGTCACTGCCGGCGACGCCAACCCATGGCGTGGACCGCGCAGCGTGGCGAGGCCCGCCAAGGCTCCCGACCATAGAGATGCGCCAGTCGAAACCGTGACGCGGGCAGAAAAGGTGGAAGCGTTCAACTCATGATCGGCGAGGAGAACCAGCGCGCGACGAATGACGTCTGCAGCGTCGGGACGCTGCCAATGCCGGGCGAGGCGCAGGTGGATGGATTCGCTGCCGTGGCGCGAAAGATGATTGGCCATGGTCGCAAAGACCAGACCAGCATCCTCGACCAGCGCAACGACGGACCTCGGCGCCGCCGGCGCCTTGGCTGCCTCGAGCGCCAGAGCGGCGAAAGCCGCAGCCAGCCCCTGCCCGCTTGTCTCCACATGTGGCAGCACAACATCGCTCCGCCACAGCAGCCTTGCGACATCTTCGAGCGTCGCACGACCGGCCAGCGCGGCGGCATCCTGCCCGCGATAGATCAGCCGCCCGTCACGGATCGTCGAAATCGCCGTCTGGAGCACCGGCTCGCCCCATTGCATGGCCTGCGTCGCAATCGCCTCCTGTTTGCGACGGCCGGCGCCGCGTTGGGCGAGGCGGCGCACATCTTCCCCACGGTAGAGGCTGCGACGGCTGTCGGCCGGATCGGGCCGCGCCTTGATGCGGCCCCGACTGACATTGGCGTAAAGCGTCTGCGGCTGCGTGCCGAGCAGCGCCAATGCCTCCGATGCCGTCAGCCAGTCCATGACATTGATCCAATTGGTCAAGATTGACGTCAATATTAGCACGCCTACCTTCACGGAAAGCAAGCTTAGGAGTGCAGGATGAAAAGCGGACTGGAAGATGTAGTGGCAGCCGAGACCGTGCTGTCCGATGTGGATGGCACCAATGGCCGGCTGATCATCCGCGGCGTGTCGCTGGACGATCTGGCGCATTCCAGCTTCGAAGACGTGGCTGCGCTCCTGCTTGATGGCTTCGTGTCAATCCCACATGACGTGCAGACCGCACTCGGTGCGGCGCGACAGGTGGTCTTTGCCACCATCGCCTCAGCCGGTGATCTGACGTCTCTGGCTCCGGTGGACGCCTTGCGGGCTCTGTTGGCCCGACTGGGAGATGGCGACGACGCCGAGACCGCCCTGCGCCTGCTCGTGGCGCCAGGCGTGTTCACGCCCGCCATTCTGCGCCAACGCCAGGGCCTTGCTCCCATCGCGCCGGATGCCAGCCTGTCCCAGGCGGCCGACGCGCTGCGCATGCTGCATGGCAAGGTGCCCAGTGCCGAACAGGTGGCGGCCCTTGACCGGTATCTGGTGACCGTAGCCGACCATGGCCTCAACGCCTCGACCTTTGCAGCCCGCGTCGTAGCCTCGACCCAGGCCGGGCTCGCCTCCTCGGCCCTTGCCGCGCTCAGCGCCCTCAAGGGTCCGCTGCATGGTGGCGCCCCCGGCCCGGTGCTCGACATGCTCGATGCGGCCGGCACACCGGCAGGCGCCGAACACTGGGTCCGACAAGCACTTGATGGCGGCGACCGTTTGATGGGCTTCGGCCATCGTGTCTATCGCGTCCGGGACCCTCGCGCCGATGCGCTCAAGAGCGCCGTAGCCATGCTGACCAAAGTCGGTGCCATCGACCCGGCGCGGCTGGCTCTGGCCGAGGCGGTCGAGACGGCGGCGCTCACCCAGCTCCGCGCCAAAAAGCCGGACCGGGTGCTGGAGACCAATGTCGAATTCTATACGGCACTCCTGCTGGAGGCGCTGGGCTTCCCCCGCGAAGCCTTCACCTGTGTCTTCGCCATGGGGCGAGTCACCGGCTGGATTGCCCATGCCCGCGAGCAGGCGGCGACGGGCCGGCTGATCCGGCCGATGTCGGTTTATGTGGGGCCGAAGGTGAAGGATGCGGCTTGATGATGCCAGTGGAACGCCAATCGCTCCACACCCACGGTGTCACCCCGGCCTTGAGCCGGGGCCCATCCTGAGATCACGCCACAGCCGCAAGGTTGCGGCGACATAGCACAACGACCTTGCGGCAAGACCAAGCATCTCGGGATGGGTCCCGGCTCAAGGCCGGGATGACATCGAGTTTGTGAAGACCACGGCGCAGGACGGAACCGGCACGCACCACGACCTTACCCTCAAAACAAAAACGCCGGGCTTTCGCCCGGCGTTTTCAATTCATTCCCGAAAGACCTTAGGCCGATGCCGGCTCTTCGTCCTTCTTGCGCTCGGAGTAGATGTAGAGCGGACGGACGTCCTTGCCCCGCACCACTTCTTCCGAGATCACCACTTCCTCGACGCCTTCAAGCGACGGGAGGTCGTACATGGTGTCGAGCAGGATGCCTTCCATGATCGAGCGGAGGCCGCGGGCGCCAGTCTTGCGCTCGATGGCCTTCTCCGCGATCGCCTTGAGGGCGTCTTCGTGGAAGGTGAGTTCGACTTCTTCCATCTGGAACAGACGCTGGTACTGACGCACCAGAGCGTTCTTGGGCGAGGTCAGGATTTCGATCAGCGCCGGAATATCGAGATCTTCCAGCGTTGCCAGAACCGGCAGACGGCCGATGAACTCGGGGATCAGGCCGAACTTGACCAGATCTTCCGGCTGAACGTCACGCAGCAACTCGCCGACGCGACGATCCTGCGGATCCTTGACGGTGGCCGCAAAGCCGATGCCCGAACCTTCGCCGCGCGCCGAAATGATGCGCTCGAGGCCCGCAAAGGCGCCGCCGCAGATGAAGAGGATGTTCGTCGTATCCACCTGCAGGAATTCCTGCTGCGGATGCTTGCGGCCGCCTTGGGGCGGAACCGAAGCGACGGTGCCTTCCATGATCTTGAGCAGGGCCTGCTGCACGCCTTCGCCCGACACGTCGCGGGTGATCGACGGATTGTCGGACTTGCGGGAGATCTTGTCGACTTCGTCGATATAGACGATGCCGCGCTGGGCCTTTTCGACATTGTAGTCGGCGGCCTGCAGGAGCTTGAGGATGATGTTTTCCACGTCCTCGCCGACATAGCCGGCTTCGGTCAGCGTGGTGGCATCGGCCATGGTGAAGGGCACGTCGAGAATGCGGGCCAGCGTCTGCGCCAGCAGGGTCTTGCCGGTACCGGTCGGGCCGATGAGCAGGATGTTCGACTTCGAGAGTTCGATATCCTGGTTCTTGGTCGAATGATGCAGGCGCTTGTAATGGTTGTGGACAGCCACGGAGAGCACGCGCTTGGCGCGATACTGGCCGATCGCGTAGTCGTCGAGCACCTTGCAGATTTCTGCAGGGGTCGGCACGCCATCGGAGGACTTGACCATGGAGGTCTTGTTCTCTTCGCGGATGATGTCCATGCACAGCTCGACGCATTCATCACAGATGAACACGGTCGGACCGGCGATCAGCTTGCGAACCTCGTGCTGCGACTTACCGCAGAAAGAGCAGTAAAGCGTGTTCTTCGAGGTTTCGCCGTTCGTTGTCTCTTTGGACATCCAGTCACTCCCTGGGGACAGAGCGCCCCCAAAATCGCGCGTATCGGAAAACCGTAACGCCCGAGCCTAAAGAAAGTCTAAGCCGAACCGATCCTAAAGATCGATCCGGCTTGAAGCAATTGCGCTTGGATCACAGTCCACGGCGCAGCGGCATTGTGCTTAACGCTGCCAAATCAGGCCTGCACATCCGGAACGACACGCTTCTCGTGGATGCTGTCGATCAGGCCGAAGGTCTTGGCTTCTTCCGGCGACAGGAAATTGTCACGCTCGAGAGCGCGTTCGATTTCCTCGTAGGTTCGGCCGGTGTGCTTCTCATAAATCTGATTAAGACGACGCTTCAAACCCTCGACTTCCTTGGCATGAATCAGGATGTCAGTGACCTGACCCTGATAGCCGCCGGAAGGCTGGTGAACCATGATGCGCGAGTTCGGCAGCGAGGTACGCATGCCGGCTTCGCCAGCAGCGAGCAGCAGCGAACCCATGGATGCAGCCTGGCCCATGACCATGGTGGCCACAGCCGGACGGATGAACTGCATGGTGTCGTAGATCGACAGGCCTGCCGTCACCACGCCGCCGGGCGAATTGATGTAGAGCGCGATTTCCTTCTTCGGGTTTTCCGATTCGAGGAACAGCAGCTGCGCCACGATGAGCGAGGCCATATTGTCCTCGACCACGCCGGTGACGAAAATGATGCGCTCGCGCAGCAGACGCGAATAGATGTCGAAGGCACGCTCGCCACGGTTGGACTGTTCCACAACCATGGGAACGAGCGTGTTCATGTAGATATCGTGCGGATCCCGCATGTGATGCCCCTTTGCCGTGCCTGTGGCGGACCTGGCCGGCCTTGCTTGAAAACACGATCCCTTCCCGAACTCGGACAGCGGGGGTCCGGGGATCATGCCGGAATGTCGAATCGACCGATGTGGATACCAGCCCATCCCGCCTTAAGAGCGGGTAAAGGCACAGATAGGCGGCAATGCGGCAGGCTTCAATAGCGGAAGCGCGCGATGTGACGGAAGGGTGAATGTCGGGGATTTTATGGATTGCCCGTCACCCTGCCCGATCACTCGGCGGCAAAGCTGACGGCCACGCCCTTCTTCTTGAAATAGGACTGCATGATCTTGCGGCCCTGACGATTGGACTGGGCAAGCTTTGATGGCTCGAACACGGCTTCCTTGACGCCATCCCGCGCCATCGCTGCCTTCAGCGCGGCAATGTGAAGATCGATGTCCTCGTTATTGTTCTTGATCGAGGCATAGATATTGTCGGTGGCAAGGGCCAGGGTCAGGTCGCTCATGATGGGCTCCGAAAGATGCGAGTCTAGAGTTTGGCTGCCTTCAAGACATCATTGATGCGCGCTTGCCAACCTTTTCCTGTGGCTTTGAACTTTTCCACGACCTCGGGATCGAGGCGCCGTGGCCGGCGTTCACCGGTAAATGGCACTGCGGTGATCGATTTCAACAATGAAGATCACTACACGGTTGTCCTGAATATCGCCGATCAGGCGATAGTCGCCGACGCGAAAGCGCCACAGCTTGCCGAGGTGGGGCCCCGACAGTGCGCGCCCCAGTGACCTTGGATCATCGACCGCCGAAAGCCGGTGGTCGATAAAGTCAGCGATGCGTCGCTGCGTCGGTCGGTCGAGCTTGTTGAACTGCCGGTCAGCGACTTTGGACAGCTCAACGGTCCAGGCCAAGGCGCAGCTTTATGTCGGCAAAGGGTATCGTTTCCAACGTGCCTTCGGCCTTTTGCCGCTCATATTCGGCGATGGCTGCCATATCCTCAGCATCTTCAAGGAGAAGCGTGAACGCCTCCTGCAACATGCTATCCACGTCCACACCCTTCGCCTTTGCGAGGGATTGCAGGTCCTCGTAGGTCTCCGCTTCAATCTCGAACTTGATCGTGTGCCTGATCATCAGGACCTCCTGCCGAGCCCTTGAGTATAAAGAACTCCTTGTTTTCTTCAACGGAGCAATCGGGTGATCGCTCCGTTACCCAAATCCCTACAGCGCCTTGAAATCCGGTCGCCCTTCGCCCGTCTCGCTATGGCGGTGTTCTTCCATCAGCGGGCGGATTTGCAGGCGGCCATAGCGGGTGATCGGGTCGTCATCGAACAGAGCTTTTGCAGAGGCCATATCGGCGGCTTCGATCAGCAAAAACCCGCCGATGACCTCCTTGGCTTCGGCATAGGGTCCGTCGATACGGTCGAGCGACAGGCCAAGGCGGCGGTCGATGGTGACGGTAGTGGATGGGTCCTGCAGCGGCGAGGCGATCAGCAGGTGGCCACCGTCGCGCAGCTTGCGGTCATGCGCGATCGTGGCGTCGTCAAGTCGGCGTTGGTCGTCGGGCGTCGCATCGGCAAAGGCGTCGGGCAGGAAATCAACGAGAACGAGGAATTTCATGCTTCTTCTCCATGGTTGAACATGGTCTCGACGAGCCGACTTATCGGCCTTCGACTATTTGTGCACTTTTTTAAAGGCTCGCCAAAACGCCCGGTACCAGCAGTGGCAAGTCTTCGCTGATCAGCCCGGGGCCGCCGAAACGGTTGGCGGCCTCGGCATGGAGCCAGACTGCGCCACAGGCGGCTTCCCAGCCGTCCATGCCCTGCCCCATCAGGCCCGCAGCCATACCGGCCAGCACGTCGCCTGAACCCGCCGTGCCGAGCCAGGCAGGCGCATTGGCATTGATCGCCGCACGACCGTCCGGGCTTGCTACGACGGTATCGCTGCCCTTGAGAATGATGATGGCGCCGGAATGCTCGGCAGCCGCGCGTGCCTTGTCGAGTTTGCCGCCGGGCACATCGCCGAAGAGGCGCTGGAATTCGCCTTCATGGGGCGTCATCACGACCGGGCGCTTAGTCGCCTTGATCGCATTAAACAGGGGCGTCGCATCGCCGGCAAAGCTGGTCAGCGCATCGGCATCCAGCACCGTTGAAGCACCTGAATCGAGAACGGTCAGTACTTTGTTACGCGTTTCTTCACCAACGCCAACCGCCGGTCCGATGACCACGGCATTGATGCGCTCGTCGGACAGCAATTCCGTGAGCGCGGAAATATCTTCGGCGGGCTTCAGCATCACCGCGGTAACATGATTGGCATGGACCAGCAGCGCAGCCTCGCTACCGGTGAGTGACACCAGCCCTGCCCCGACCCGGAACGCCCCCATGGCGGCCAGGCGCGATGCGCCGGTCTGCAGCGGTGCGCCGGAAACAACCACGACATGGCCGCGGTGGAATTTGTTGCCTTCGTTGTCGGCACCCGGAATTGACCAGAGCGCTTGCGTATTCTGCCAGGCCTTCGGTCCGATCTGGTCGAGCACGGTTTCGGGAATGCCGATGTCGGCCAGCACCACCTCGCCGCAGCGGTCACGGCCAGGCTGCAGCAGATGGCCGGGCTTGAGGCGGAAGAAGGTCACCGTCATATCGGCCAGCACGGCGGTACCGCAAATGGCGCCCGTTGCGCCGTCTATACCGCTGGGCACGTCGATACTGACCACGGGCCGCGTGGACGCGTTGATCGCGTCGATGATCGCAGCGAAATCACCCTGGACCTCGCGATCCAGCCCTGCCCCCAGCAGCGCATCGACGATCAGGTCGGCGTCATCGATATCCTTCTCGCGCGGCGCTTCGATGCGGCCGGTCCACAACTCGGCCATGGCCGCAGCATCTCCCTTGAGCGCCTCCCGCTCGCCGATCAGCCGCAGCTGCACCGGCCAGCCCTTTTGCTTCAGCAACCGCGCAATGACGAAACCGTCGCCGCCGTTGTTGCCGGGCCCGCAGAGCACCAGCACGGAGCGCTGGTAGTAGCGCTCGATGATCGCCTCGGCCACGGCCTTGCCGGCAGCCTCCATCAACTGCAGCGACTTCGCGCCGGCCTCGATGGCCAGCCGGTCGGCCATGCCCATTTCACGCGGCGTGAGCAGAATGTCGGTCTGGGCGATGGTCATGGGAAGATCCTGATGGTCGGGCATCAAACAGATAGGGTGCTCAAAGCCATAAAGTAAAAAAGCCGCCCTTTTCAGGGCGGCTCTTTCGATCGATCCAGAGGATCCTAGTGGTGATGCTCTTCCGGCACTTCGTCTTCGTCGGCCTGGATCAGCTTGGCCAGTTCCTGACGGGTCATCTTCTTGTCGGTGATGTCGCCCTTTTCGGCGATGAAGTCGACGACCTTGTTCTCAAAGACCGGAGCGCGCAGGCCAGCAAGGGCCTGCGGGTTCTTGCGGTAGTAGTCGTAAACCTGCTGTTCCTGGCCCGGGAAGCGACGCACTTCGGCGATGAGCGCCTGCTGGTGCTCTTCCTCGGTGACATTGACTTCGTTCTGGTTGCCGATTTCGGCAACGACCAGACCCAGGCGCACACGGCGCTCGGCGATCTTGGAATACTGCTCGCGAGCGGCTTCTTCGGTGGTGCCTTCGGCTTCAAACGAACGACCATGCGATTCCACTTCGTGGACGACGCGCTGCCAGATCGTGTTGAACTCGGCTTCGACCAGCTGGGCCGGAACGTCGAACTTGTGGCCTTCATCCAGAGCGTCAAGAATCTGGCGCTTCACATGCTGGCGGCTCATCGATTCGAGAGCGGCTTCCATCTGGGTCTTGACCGCGCCACGCAGGGCTTCGACATTTTCCATGCCGAGACGCTTGGCGAAGTCGTCATCCAGATCGCCGGTGTTCGGGCCATCGACATGGAGGATCGTGACTTCGAACTTGGCAGCCTTGCCGGCGAGCTCGGTGCTCTGGTAGTCGGCCGGGAAGGTCACGTCGATCTCGCGGGTCTCGTTCTTCTTCATGCCAACCAGCTGCTCTTCGAAGCCGGGGATGAATTCGCCCGAACCAACGGTCAGGTGGGCGTGGTCGGAGGTGCCGCCATCGAAGGGCACGCCGTCGATCTTGCCAACAAAGCTGAGGCCGAGACGATCGCCGGTTTCGACAACGCCGTCATCGCCCTTGTCGGTGTAGCCACGGTTCTGGGCGAACACGCGGGTGACTTCGGCGTCGAGTTCCTCGTCGGAAATCTCGATGACCGGCTTATTGAGCTTGATGCCTTCAAGCTTCATCAGCGCCACGGGCGGCAGAACTTCATATTCGACTTCGAAAGCGAGATCCGACTTGCCGTCGAGCACGTCGTTGATCACGGCCTGATCCTGCGGCAGATCGACCTTGGGCTGCGCAGCAGCGCGTTCCTTGCGCTCGTCGAGCGTGTCCGACACGGTCGAGTTGATCGCATCGGTCATCACTTCGGACATCGCCGAACGGCCGAACATCTTCTTGATGTGCGCCAGCGGCACCTTGCCGGGACGGAAGCCCTTGATGTTGGCCTGGCCCTTGAGCTCTTCGAGCTTGGCGTTGAGGCGCGTGTTGAGGTCGGTGGCCGGAATGGTGACGCTCAGCTTGCGCTTCAGGCCTTCATTGAGGGTCTCGGTAACCTGCATTCGGTTTTGTCCCGTAATCATTGTTCTCGAAGGGCCAGGTCCTGTTGGTGCGGGTGAGAGGACTCGAACCTCCACGCCTTGCGGCGCTGGAACCTAAATCCAGTGCGTCTACCAATTCCGCCACACCCGCAAAAGGACCCGTTGGCCGGGTTGGCGTTGCATCTATATGAAGATGGAAAGCCCGTCAAAGCCTTGCTTGGCCTTTTGCCGTGATTGCTGAAGCGACAAAGTGTGGCGACTTTTGCGCCATTTTCTGTTTTGCTCCAGCTCGGCCGACCGCGCCATTGCTCAACAAATAGGCAGATCGGCTACATTTTAAACACAGACTGCCTTGAAGCTGGTCGATATCGACCATCGCCAAATCAATAACACGCTCAATATAAAGAGCTTTTTGGCGTTTTGGCACACTGGCACAACCCGTGCATACGGTTGTGCGGTATCGCCTGAGAGGCACGTGGAGGCTTACATGAAAAAGATCGAGGCTATCGTAAAGCCGTTCAAGCTCGACGAAGTCAAAGAGGCGCTTCAGGAAGTTGGCCTGCAGGGCATCACCGTGACCGAGGCCAAGGGCTTTGGTCGCCAGAAGGGTCATACCGAGCTTTATCGCGGCGCCGAATATGTCGTCGACTTCCTGCCCAAGGTTAAGGTCGAAGTCGTGTGCCCCGACGAGCTGGCTGAAAAAGCCATCGAGGCCATTCGCAATGCCGCCCAGACCGGCCGCATCGGCGACGGCAAGATCTTCGTCTATTCCATCGAACAGGCGATCCGTATCCGTACCGGAGAATTCGGCGACGACGCACTCTAGGGACCGCAATCCCGCCATCGTCTGCCGCAAGTTTAACAAGCATTCCGTCTAACAGGGGAAAACCTATGACCACCGGAGCTGACATCATCCAGCGCATGAAGGACGAGAACATCAAGTATCTCGACGTGCGCTTCACCGACCTGCGCGGCAAGCTGCAGCATGTGACCATGGACGCATCGGTCGTCGATGCCGACCTGTTCGAAGATGGTGTGATGTTCGACGGCTCGTCGATTGCTGGCTGGAAGGCCATCAACGAGTCCGACATGGTGCTGATGCCCGATCCGGAATCGGCCTATATCGACCCCTTCTTCGCGGCCTCGACCCTCGCCATCAACTGCGACATTCTCGAGCCCGCCACCTACCAGCCCTATAACCGCGACCCGCGCTCGATCGCCAAGAAGGCTGAAGCCCTGGTCAAGTCGTCCGGCGTTGGCGACACCGTCGTGTTCGGCCCCGAGCCCGAATTCTTCATCTTCGACGACGTGAAGTATTCCAACACCACCTACAATGTGGGTTTCTCGGTCGACGCTCACGAACTGCCGACCAACAACAATTCCGACTACGAATCCGGCAACAACGGCCACCATATCGGCCTCAAGAAGGGCTACTTCCCGGTTCCCCCGCTGGACAGCGCCCAGGACATGCGTGGCGAGATGCTCGAAGCCATGGGCCAGATGGGCGTCATCATCGAGAAGCACCACCACGAAGTGGCGTCGGCACAGCACGAGCTCGGCCTCAAGTACAAGCAGATGATCGCCTCGGCTGACGACGTGCTCATCTACAAGTATGCCGTGCAGCAGGTTGCCAATGCCTATGGCAAGACCGCAACCTTCATGCCAAAGCCCGTCTATGGCGACAATGGCTCGGGCATGCACTGCCACATGTCGATCTGGAAGGACGGCAAGCCGCTCTTCGCTGGCGATCAGTATGCCGGCCTGTCGATGGACTGCCTCTATTACATCGGCGGCGTCATCAAGCATGCCAAGGCGATCAACGCCTTCACCAACCCGACCACCAACAGCTACAAGCGCCTGGTGCCTGGCTTCGAAGCTCCTGTTCTGCTGGCCTATTCGGCCCGTAACCGTTCGGCGTCCTGCCGTATCCCCTTCGGCCAGTCGCCCAAGGCCAAGCGCGTCGAAGTCCGCTTCCCCGATCCGCTGGCCAACCCCTACCTCGCCTACACGGCCCTGCTCATGGCTGGCCTCGACGGCATCAAGAACAAGATCCACCCCGGCGACCCGATGGACAAGGATCTCTACGAGCTGCCGCGCCAGGAACTGATGCAGATCCCGACCGTCTCCGGCTCGCTGCGTGAAGCCCTCGACAATCTCGACAAGAACCGCGACTTCCTCAAGGTCGGCGGCGTCATGGACGACGATTTCATCGACAGCTACATCGAGCTCAAGATGCAGGAAGTGGTCAAGTTCGAGCACACCCCGCATCCGGTCGAATACGAAATGTACTACTCGGCCTAAGCGCTGGTGTTCTGAATGTGAAAAGGGCTCCGCGAGGAGCCCTTTTTGTTTGGAGCAACGACCTGGACTATTGCCGCACTGGCGGACCCATAAGCACCTCCAGCTGGTCCAACTCCTGGACCTGCATGAACTGCAGCGCAAAGCCGACATCGAGATAGCGCACCACGCGTCCAACCAGCTTGCCGACGGCCATCGGCGTGCCGATCGCCGGCCAGAGATCGGCTGAAACCGCTACGCCCGATTGGGAAATGTCGATGACGAAACAGGGCACCTGCTTGCCGTCGCCCAGCGTGATCAGGGTACGTGGCTCGCGCGGGATGATGCGCTTGTGTGCCCGGCGATCGGGCAGTACGCCCAGGGCATGCTTCTTGTGCCAGGATATCTTGGCCCCAAGCTTGTTGCGCTCGATGTCGTCCAATTGCAGTTTCAAGACAAAACCAGAGGGTAGCTGCCGCGCAACAAGCCCGCGCACGATGCCGAACTGGTCGAAGTGAGCCACCACACGATCACCCGGCCTTCCAGCGACCGGACCGGTCATCACCGCCATCTGGGTGGATATGGAGCGGAGACGGCAAGCAAAGACAGCGATCCTGCCATGAGGATCGTGCCTCTGTTGCGACAGCCCATAGCGACCTGGCACAGAGCAAATATAACGGACATCATGGACGTCAAAATTGACGATCCGAGGCGGCGGACCGATTTCATCAATACTGAGCATGGGGTTCCCGACCCATAAGTTCGCATTCCGAAACTAATATGGGTGCGGGATTCTGGAAAGATAGATTTCAGATGCAAATTGTCTGTAAAATCAATCAGCTCGGTGGTGTGACCAGCCGCCGTTCCAAGTCGTCTAGCGGGTGAATTTCAGTAAACTCAATTGCGAAGCCGATGTCGAGACGCCTGACGACGCGGCCAACCATGCTGCCGACAGCCAGCGGGGTCCCCTTGGGTGGAAGAACGGCGGCCGAGACCGCAGCGCCCGATTGCGAGATGTCGATGACGAAGCACGGAATGCGGGCGCCATCGGCCATGGTCAGCACGCTGCGTGGCATGCGCGGCATGATGCGGGGAAACTCCCGCTTGTCTGGCACGCTGCTCTTCGAACTCTGCTTCTTCCAGCGAATCTTTGCCGCCAGCTTCTTGCGACCATCATCATCAAGATCGAGGTCCAGCACAAATCCGGTCGCCAATTCGCGGCTGACCCGGCTACGGAGGATGCCGAAATCCTTGAAATGCGCCGCGACGATTTCGTTTTCCTTCGCTAGGACCGGCGCGATCAAAACCGCTTCTTCCGGAGAGATCGAACACAGGCGACAGGCATAGACGGGAATGGCCTCGGTATCCCCCTCGCGCCGCTCCGAAAGAGCGTAGCTACCCGTAATGGCGCCGACATAGCGGACATTGTCCTGCAGCGCCGGCCGCGCAGCCGTAAGCCCTGGTTGATCCAGCAATTGCGTTCCCTCTGCATTCCCGAGGCAAACGGTAGAGCCAATTCCTAAACAGATTACCTACTCAGTGATTCATCTGTACTTGGAAATTATTACGTCGATTTCTTCGCAGGCCGTTGATGTGGTCGCAGATATTGCACCGCGACCACGTGATTCTATTCCGCCTCTGCGGCCATGGCAGCGAAATGCGCTTCGGGGCTGTCGACTTCCTTGAGGCGCCGGTTCTCGATCAGGAAGAAGCGACTGCCAAGGCCACGAACGAAGCTCCGGTCATGGCTGACCAGGATGCAGGTCGCGCCATGTGCCAGGATCTCATCCTCCAGCCGCTCCTGCCCCGGAATGTCGACATGGTTGGTCGGCTCGTCGAGCAGGTAAAAATTGGGCTGCTTCAACCGGATGGCCAGAAGCCCCAAGCGGGCGCGCTGGCCGAAGGACAATTCGCTGATCGGGCGATCCTGCTTTTCCAGCGAAAAACCTGCGGCAGCGAGCAGGCTCTTGCTGCGCTGGTCGCCTTCGTCAAAACGGGAGGTGATGTAGCCGAGCGGCGTTTCCCTGGGCGGCAGGAAGCTCATGGCCTGGTCGACATAGCCGGGGACGACCTGCGGACTGACACGGATGCCGGCAGTCTCCTCGCCCTGCATGGCGCGGTGAACGAGACCGATGAACTGTGACTTGCCGGTTCCATTGCGGCCCAGGATCACCAGCCGATCACCCAGAAACACATGGAGTTTCTCGATCCGGAACAGCTTGTCGCCAATCGGACTGGTAACCTCGAGGTTTTCCATGGCCAGCATGACGCGGGCCTGCGCGCCGCTATTGCCCAGTCTGATCTCTCCGCTGCGCTCCTTGTGCAGGTCACGCACGGCGGTTTCGATCTTGGCCGCCCGCTCGCGCAGGTACTTCGATTTCACCACCAGCAGGTCGCTGCCCGAATTGATGCCGATATTGGTCAGTTTCGCAGCCTGCTTGCGCAGCCGGCTGACCTCCTTGAGATCGCGCTCGCGCTTGGCTTCTGCCGCCTCGTCGATCTCGGCCAGGGCGATCCGCGCCTTGCTGTAGCTCAACGGGAAATAATGGCTGGCATCCGGCCGCAGGAACAGCGTGCGGTTGGTGGTGGCATCGAGGAATTGCCGGTCATGGCTGGCAATGACCACCGGGATGCTGCGCGCCGCCTGGTTGATCCAGGTTTCCAGCTGAAACAGCTTGCCCAGATCGAGATGGTTGGTCGGCTCGTCGAGCAGCAATGCATCGGGCTGCAGTACCCAGCAGCGGGCGATCAGCGCAATGCGCTGCCAGCCACCGGACAATTCGGTCAGCTTGCGATGACGCATGGCCGGCGGCGTCTCGAACTCGTCGAGCACCACATCGACCCGCCAGCTGTCGCTGTCGCGATCCGCCGCCGGCAGGGCTTCAAGCACGGCATCATATAGTGTCAGGCCCATGCTGGCCGCGGGCATGTCCTGCTCGACATAGCCGACGGTAAGGCCGCGCGAGCGGGTGATGTCGCCGGAGGTCAACTCCCCCTGCCCGGCCATGGTGCGAAGCAGAGTGGTTTTGCCGCGGCCATTGCCGGCAACGAGCCCAACGCGGTCGCCATCGCCGATGACCATGTTGAGGTTGGAAAAGAGCGTGTCGGTGGCCACAAGGCCGGCATTGCGGAGGCTGATCGAGCCCATAGTCATATCTCACTGGTGCGGCGCATCAGGCGCCAGGTCCTTTGACGGCGGTCATGTGCGCTAAAGCGACCGCCACGAAGGGCAAACCAGATTGGAAAAGACAGAGGGGTTTCGTCCGTACCAGTACCGGTCAGCCCTGCAGCGAAAGCCACAGGGCAAGGACGGGTCCACGGGAACGGTGCACGAATTGAAATGTCATGGCGCCCTCCCTGGTTGGTGTGTCGGCGTGACGAGATCGTTACCCGCAAGGCGGGAGGAAATCAATCGATGCGATCAGAGAAAGTAGAACAGCGCCGCAATCAGCGACACGACCCCAATACGCGGGGCAGTGATATGAGCCAGCCGGTACGCAATACCTGAAAACCCGGCAGATGGCCTCAAACCAAAGGCAGATGAACCGACCGGAAGCGGGTACGCAATACTGTGATCCCGTTCGGTTCGCATACGGAACTCCATACAAAAGCCGTATGCGCACTGTTCTAGCAGCGCGCCTTTAAGAAAGTGCTTTCAAAGAACAAACGGAACGTAAACTCGGCGCCCGATCTTGGGACGACAGTGTATGGATCTGGGTCAGTTGGCCGGACGCAGGCGGCGGGCGTCTTCGATATAGCCGCGGCAGAAATCATACTCGAGCAGATAGACCCAGCCGTCGATCGTGGCCCGAACCTCGACATGGCCGTCATTGGGCACATTGAGGTAGATGTTGGTAAAGCCTTCGGCGGCGACGGTATCGCGGATTTGCCGGTCTGTCATGCAGGTGATGCGCTCGGGCGGGGCGAAGAAATCGTCCTCCTCGTCACCAAAGAAAATGCCGAACCCCGGCTGGGCCTGCACGGGTGAGGCGGCCACGAGAAACGCGGTCAGGGCACAAGCGATTAATCTGGACATGTCAGCCTCCCGGGCCGTTCAGAATGCGTTCAGCTTTGTGGAGAACTCGGCATCTGTGGGCAGGTTCCGCGACCGCGATTGGTAACCGGCAGGATATGCTAAAAGGCGAAAACGCCCGATTCGGGTGCAGTAATGGAATGTGCATGTCCAACGCAGAAGACCTTTTCGGCGGCGCCGAAGCCCAGCCACCAGCTCCCGAACCGGTCAAGCCGGCAGCGAAGTCCACGGCTGTGACTGGCACCTATTCGGCCGCAGATATTGAGGTCCTCGAAGGGCTTGAGCCGGTACGCCGGCGCCCCGGCATGTATATCGGCGGCACCGATTCCAATGCGCTGCACCACCTCTTCGCCGAAGTCATCGACAACTCCATGGACGAGGCCATTGCCGGCCACGCCACCCGCATCGAAGTCCATCTCGGCGCCGACGGCTTCCTGACCGTCACCGACAACGGCCGCGGCATTCCGGTCGAGAACCACCCCAAATTCCCCGGCCGCTCGACGCTGGAAATCGTTCATACCGTGCTCCATGCCGGCGGCAAATTCGATTCCAAGGCTTATGAAACCTCGGGCGGCCTGCATGGCGTTGGCGTTTCCGTAGTCAACGCGCTGTCCGACAGCCTCGTCGTCGAAGTGGCCCGCGAGCAGCAACTGCATCGCCTGAGCTTTTCTCGCGGCAAGCCGCTGGGCGAGATCGAGGCGCTGGGCCGCGTGCAAAACCGCCGCGGCACCACCACGCGCTTCCATCCCGATCCGCAGATCTTTGGCGAGAATGCTCATTTCTCGGCTGCCCGCCTCTATCGCATGACCCGCGCCAAGGCCTATCTGTTTGCCGGCGTCGAGCTACGCTGGAGCTGCGACGAGTCATTGGTAACCGAGGATGCACCGGCCAAGGCCGTGTTCCACTATCCCAATGGCCTCAAGGACTTCATGACGGCGCGGATCGAAGGCGAGACGCGCATCGTCGACGAACTCTTTGCCGGAAACCACGGCAAGCCCGGCTCGCATGGCGGCGTCGAATGGGCCATCGCCTGGACGCTGGGCGACGGCGGCGTGTCCTCCTATTGCAATACCGTGCCGACGCCCGATGGTGGCACCCACGAGGCGGGCATGCGCGCCGCCTTGCTGCGCGGGCTCAAGACCTATGCCGAACTGACCAAGAACAAGAATGGCGCGCTGCTGACGGCCGAAGACATCTTCGCCCATTGCAATGCCATGCTGTCCGTCTTCGTGCGGGAGCCCGAATTCGTCGGCCAGACCAAGGACAAGCTGGCATCCGGCGAGGCCACCCGCATCGTCGACAATGCCCTGCGCGATGCCTTCGACCACTGGCTCGCCGCTTCGCCCAACCAGGCCGGCAAGCTGCTGGACTGGGCCGTGGAGCGCGCCGAAGAGCGCCTGCGCCGCCGCAAGGAAAAGGAAATCGACCGCGCCAGCGCCACGCGCAAGCTGCGCCTGCCCGGCAAGCTCGCCGACTGCTCGCAAGGCGCGGCCCAGGGCGCCGAACTGTTTATCGTGGAAGGCGACTCGGCCGGTGGCTCTGCCAAGCAGGCACGCGATCGAAAGAGCCAGGCCGTGCTGCCCCTGCGCGGCAAGATCCTCAACGTCGCCGGTGCGAGCCGCGAAAAGATGGCATCGAGCCAGCTGATCGCCGACCTGATCCAGGCACTCGGCTGCGGCACGCGTGATCGGTATAGCGAAGATGATCTGCGCTACGACAAGATCATCATCATGACCGATGCTGACGTCGATGGCGCCCATATTGCGACGCTCTTGATCACCTTCTTCTTCCAGGAAATGCCCAAGCTGATCGATGGCGGGCACCTGTATCTGGCCCTGCCTCCGCTGTACCGCATCACCCAGGGGAGCAAGACGCTTTACGCGCGGGACGACGAGCACAAGGAAGAATTGCTGGCCACAGAGTTCACCGGCAAGGGCAAGGTCGACATGACCCGCTTCAAGGGCCTGGGCGAAATGCCGTTCTCGCATCTGCGCGAAACCACCATGTCGGTGAAATCGCGAACGCTGCTGCAGGTGAAGGTACGCGACGATCTGGAAGCCACCCGCGTCACGGTCGATCGCCTGATGGGCACCAAGCCCGAAGCCCGTTTCGACTTCATCCAGGAAAACGCTGCCTTCGTGACCGATCTCGACGTCTAGCGCACTTGCACTGTCACCCCGTTGTCTTGAAGGCCACAATTAAGCCTAACAACGCCAAATGCGTTGACAGACAAGGCCTTTGCGCTATGGTCCGCGCCGCTGGAGCATTTCCCGCTTGACGGCCAGTCTTTGGACACAGCCGACAATAGCGGGGCGCTTCGGGGCCATTGCGTGACGCGCTGTATTGCAACCGTCCTGTGGCCCGCCCGGCTGTGGATGCGTTTTCGTATGTATTTGTCCACTGCTGACGACCCCGGCGCACCGTTCGAATGTCTCGAACTGGATCTGGCCCCGGGCCACATTTCTGAGTGGAATTACCAAACTTGACCGAATTCTCCGCGCTTGGCCTTTCAACCAAAGTATCCGACGCCGTTGCAGCGGCCGGCTACACGTCTCCGACAGAAATCCAGGCACAGGCCATTCCCCACGTCCTCCAGAAGAAGGACGTTATCGGCATCGCCCAGACCGGCACCGGCAAGACAGCCAGTTTCGTGCTGCCCATGATCCATCTGCTGGAAAATGGCCGCGCTCGCGCCCGCATGCCCCGTACGCTCATTCTCGAACCGACGCGCGAACTCGCGGCGCAGGTTTCCGAGAATTTCGAGAAGTATGGAAAGAACCATCGTCTGACGATGGCGCTGATCATCGGCGGCGTCAGCTTTGAAGACCAGAACAAGAAGCTCGACCGCGGTGTGGACGTGCTGATCGCGACCCCCGGCCGCCTGCTTGACCAATTCGATCGCGGCAAAATCCTGCTGACCGGCGTCGAAATCCTCGTCATCGACGAGGCGGACCGTATGCTCGACATGGGCTTTATCGACGACATCGAAAAGATCGTCTCGCGCCTGCCGCCCCGCCGCCAGACCATGCTGTTCTCGGCAACGATGGACGGCCAGATCGAGAAGCTCACCAAGAAGTTCCTCAAGGACCCGGTGCATGTGCAGGTTTCGCGCACCGCATCGACCGCTGACACCATCGACCAGAAGCTGGTTAAGGTCTCGTCCAAGCCTGACGAAAAGCGCGCCGTGCTGCGCGACCGCATCCGCGCGTCCGAAGGCCTGACCAACGCCATCATCTTCTGCAATCGCAAGCGCGATGTGGCGACCCTTGCCCGTTCGCTCGAGCGCCACGGCTTCTCGGCTGGCGCGCTGCATGGCGACATGGACCAGAAGAGCCGCATGGAAACGCTCGATGCGTTCAAGACCAACAAGCTGACGCTTCTTGTAGCCAGTGACGTTGCTGCGCGCGGTCTGGATATTCCGGCCGTGAGCCATGTGTTCAATTTCGACGTGCCCGTGCATGCCGAAGACTATGTGCATCGCATCGGCCGTACTGGCCGCGCCGGTCGTTCGGGCGTCGCCTATACCTTGGTGGGACCGGCTGATGGCAAGCATCTCGACGCCATCCTCAAGCTGATCCAGAAGCCAATCGATTATCTCGATACCGGCAAGTCTGCGCCAGCTGCTGAGGCTGCCGAAGGTGAGACCGCCGAGCGCCCTGCCCGTCCGGCTCGCACCCGCCGCGGTGGCGCCCGCAAGCGTCCGGCTGCCGAGACCGGCGACGTCGCTGAAGTCGTCGCAGAGGTGGTGGAAGATGCCCCGCTGGCAGAACCGGTCCAGGCGCGTCCACGCCGTCGTGGCATGACGCGCGCAGAAGCGGAGGCGAAGGCAAGTGCTGCCGAGGCCGCCGAAACCGCTCCTGCGTCCGAACCCGCTTCGGAACGTCCGAAGCGCGGTCGTGGCCGGTCACGTGCGGAATCGGAAGCAAATGATTCGGGTGAGACCAGCAACTCGCCCTTCGGCAATGACGGTCCCATTCCGGCATTTCTTCTGCGCCCAACGCGGCTTAGCAACTAGAACTGTATCGATTTGATTGTGGGTGCCGACGCATTATTGTGTCGGCACAGTTGTATTTGATGACATCAAAGGTATCTTCCTGACAGGGAACCAGAATGTGGTGACACATCCTGGATTGAGCGCAACGGCTCGAGGGACGCGGTGTCAGATCAGGAATTCAAACGCGCGCTTGGCTACGCCAATTCGGCTTTCGACCTTTTGAAGCGCAGCGGTATCCCGCCCTATCCCCAGTTCTACGAACTGCTGTTCACCTATTCGACGGGCGTCAATCCGACACTGAACAACCGCATTAACGCGATTTTCCGTGGCGGCAGCACGCCCTCGGCCGATCTTGCCGAGACGCTTTACAACGAATTCCTCAAGTCTGACGTCAACGACCGCATGTCGGTCGTGTCCGAGCGAATGCACGCGCGTATCGAGGCCGTTCACGAAGCAATCGACGGCGCCATGACCACGGCCAACGCCTATTCTGGCTCGCTGCAAACAGCGAGCGGTGTTCTCGCACGCGACATCTCGCCAGAGCGCATGAAGGAACTGGCTGAACGTCTGCTGGCCGAGACCCGGCGAATGCAGGAAACCAATCTGGCGCTGGAAGACAAACTGTCGTCCTCCCGCGAGGACATCGCCTCGCTGCAGCGCGATCTGGACGACGTGCGGCGCGAGTCCATGCTCGATCCACTGACCAAGATAGCCAACCGCAAGAGCTTCGATGAGGGCCTGGACGCGGCTGTGACCCATGCCGAAGCGGTCGATGATCCGTTGTGCCTGATGATCATCGACATCGACCACTTCAAGAATTTCAACGACACCTATGGCCATCAGACCGGCGATCAGGTGCTTCGCCTCGTGGCGATGACGCTGAAGTCCAATATCAAGGGCAAGGATCTGGCGGCCCGCTATGGTGGCGAAGAATTCGTCGCCATCCTGCCCTCGACCGATCTTGAGGGCGCGATCATCGTCGCGGAAAACATCCGCAAGGCGATCCAGGCCAAGGAATTGCTCAAGCGCTCGACCAACGAGAAACTGGGCCGTATCACGGCGAGTTTCGGCATTGCGGCCTACAGGGTTGGCGACACGTCGACCTCGATGATCGAACGCGCCGACCAATGCCTCTACGCTGCCAAGCACGCCGGCCGCAACAAGGTGTTCAGCGAGATCCAGCTCGCCGCCCTGCAATCACCGCTACCGGGCGCATCTGCTGCCTAATCAGCCAGCTGGCTGCAGTTCGACGCCAAGGCTTTCCAGCATGTCCCAATAGGCGGGATAGGTCTTGCCGGTGCAGGCAGGGTCGAGGATCGTGATTCCCGGCAGCTTCATTCCGGCCAGCGCAAAGCTCATGGCGATGCGATGATCGTGGTAGGTCTCCACGCGAGCCGATTGGCTGCGAGACGCCAGATCTGGGTCTGAAGCGACCAGCAGATCATCGCCCTCTTCGGTGGCCAGACCCGGAAGGATGCGGTTGAGCTCATTGGCCACGGCGCGGATACGATCAGTCTCCTTGACGCGCAGATTGGCAATGCCGACGAAACGGACCGGCTGGTTATTGAAGGCTGCGAGGACGGCCAGCGTGGGAACGGCGTCCTGCATCTGCGAGCCGTCGATCACGGCGGGCATGTTGGGATATTGGGCGATGACGGCTTGGGCAAGGGCGTCGGGCTGGGTGAAGGCATCGGCGGCAACACCGAGGTCGACCGTGCCGCCGGTCAGGGCCTCGATGCCCCAGAGATAGGTAGCAGCCGAAGCGTCGGGCTCGACAAGAAGATCGGCAGCCTTGTAGCCGGTAGGCTCAACCTGCCAGGTGCCGGCGTCGAGCTGTTCCACCGACGCGCCAAAGCTGCGCATGGCTGCAAGCGTCAGGTCCACATAACCGCGGGCACCGATTTCCTTGCCCGTCAGGGCGACGGTGATCGGGCCATCGCCAAGAGGCGCAGCCATCAGCAGGGCCGAGACATATTGGCTGGACAGCCCGCCATCGATCTCGACGCGACCTGAACCGAAACTGCCATTGCCGACAATGGTAACCGGCGGGCAACCGGTTGGCGCGCTGGCGGCGATGCCAAGCGACTGCAATGCGGTAACCAGCGGGCCAATCGGGCGAAGTCGCATTTCTTCGTCGCCATCAACCACGACCGTGCCGTCCACCGTCGCCACAGCGGCCGTCAGGAAGCGCGTTGCGGTTCCTGCATTGCCCAGGAACAGCGGCCCCTCTGGTGCCTGCAGGCGCCCCGTGCTGGTGACCACAAAACTCGTCTCATCAGGCTCATCGACGGTGACGCCCATCTGCCGCAATGCAGCGGCCATCAGCGTCGTGTCCTTGCTCTTGAGCGCACCGGTCAGCCGGCTGGTGCCATTGGCCAGTGCCGCGAGCAACAGGGCACGGTTAGTGATGGACTTCGATCCCGGTGGGGAGACGCGCCCTGTAAGCGGGCGGTTGGGCGGGACAATGGTGAGGGCTGGCGGCAGGGGCGAGATCATGATGGCGATCAATGCACCAGCGCCCTGCCCCATGCAACTGCGGAGGCGTGGCAAGCGGTACGCCCAAACAAAAATCCCCGCCGCAGGGCGAGGATTTCATCGTGCAATCGCGAAAAGATCAGGCGGTCTGCCGAGCCTCTGCAATGGCCTTGAGGTCGGCGGCCTTGAGCGTGACGCTCTCGCCGCAGCCGCATTCGCCAGTCTGGTTCGGATTCTTGAAGGTAAAGCCGGCGCTCATCTTGGCGGTTTCGAAATCCATGACGGTGCCGAGCAGATACATGGTGGCCTTGGGGTCGATCCAGACATTGACGCCCTTGTCGGCAACATGGTCGTCACCCTTCACCGGCTCTTCGAGGTAGTCCATCGTATAGGCGACGCCGGCACAGCCGGAATTCTTGATGCCGACGCGGAGGCCGATGACCGGCTTTTCGGAATCCTCGATGATCTCGGTGATGCGCTCGGCAGCGGCATCGGTCAGCGACATGATCTTGAAGGCCATCGGCATCGACTTTCTATCGGCGTTTCACGATGTATAGGATGAAACGCCTGAAATTACCACCAGTTCAACGCGACTTGAGCTTCTTCGCTCATGCGGGTGGCGTCCCACGGGGGATCGAACACCATGTTGACGGTGACATCCTGCACACCTTCGACGCCGCGGGCGGCATTTTCCACCCAGCCGGGCATTTCGCCAGCCACCGGGCAACCCGGTGCGGTCAGCGTCATGTCGATGGTGAGATTGCGGTCGTCGTCGAGGTCGACCTTGTAGATCAGGCCCAGCTCGTAGATGTCGACCGGGATTTCCGGATCATAGACGGTCTTGAGCGCACCGATCAGATCGCTGGTGATGCGCTCGACTTCGGAGTCGGGCAGTCCGCCGCCGACATTGGGGGTGATGCGCGGCTCGGGAATGGTGGGCGCCGGAGCAATCTTGGATTCGTCAATTACGGGTTCATCGGACATATCAGTACCAATCAGGCGAAGAATTTCTGGGCGCGGGTGATGCCGTCCACCAAGGCGTCGACGTCGTCCTTGCCGTTATATAGGGCGAAGGAGGCGCGGCAGGTAGAGGTGACACCGAAACGTTTGAGCAGCGGCATGGCGCAGTGGGTGCCGGCGCGAACGGCAATGCCGTAGCGATCGAGCACGGTCGCAACGTCATGGGCATGGGCATTGGCCATCTCGAAGGAGAAGATACCGCCCTTGCCCTGTGCCGTGCCGATCAGGCGCAGCGAATTGATGCGGCCGAGCTGTTCGAGCGCATATTCGGCGACTTCGTGCTCATGAGAGGCAATGGTATCGCGGCCAAGCTCGGTCATGTAGTTGAGTGCCGCACCAAGGCCGATGGCCTGGACGATGGGCGGCGTTCCAGCTTCGAAGCGATGCGGCGGCTCGTTATAGGTCACCGTGTCCATGGTGACGACATCGATCATTTCGCCGCCACCCTGATAGGGCTGCATTTCGGCGAGGAGATCATACTTGCCGTAGAGAATGCCGATGCCCGTCGGGCCATAAAGCTTGTGGCCGGTCATGATGTAAAAATCGGCGCCAATGTCCTGGACATCGACAACGGTATGGACCGCGCCCTGCGAACCATCGACCAGCACGGGAATACCGCGCGCATGGGCGATTTCGACCATCTGCTTGACCGGCGTGATGGTGCCCAGGACATTGGACATATGCGTAACCGCGACCATACGCGTCTTGTCGCTCAGCGCCGCCTCGAAAGCGTCGAGGTCAAAGCTGCCATCGTCACGCACGTCTACCCACTTGATCACCGCACCCTTGCGTTCGCGATGGAAGTGCCAGGGGACGATGTTGGAGTGGTGCTCCATGATCGTGGTGACGATCTCGTCACCTTCTCCGATGCGCGGACCGGCAAAGCTCTGCGCCACGAGATTGATCGCCTCGGTCGCCGATTTGGTGAAGATGATCTCTTCGGGCCGCGCAGCATTGAGGAATTTCTGGGCCGTGTGCCGACCGGTCTCATAGGCTTCGGTGGCACGATTGGCGAGGGTGTGAAGGCCACGATGCACATTGGCATATTCGTGGCGGAAGGCATGGTCCATGCGGTCGAGCACCTGCACCGGCTTTTGTGCCGAGGCGCCGCTGTCGAGATAGACCAGCCGGTTGCCGTGGATCTGCTCCGAGAGGATCGGAAAATCGGCACGGACTTTTGCGAGGTCGAAGGTCATTTATGTTTCCCGTTGGGGGGAATGAGCGGGGCCATAGGCCCCGCCTGGTCACTTGCCGAGGAGCCAGCCGTCGATCACGCCATGCAGCGCATCGGCCAGGGCTTCGGTCTCGATCGGGTCGACGAGTTCTTCGAGGAAGCCACGCACCAGCATGGTCTCGGCCTCGGCCTGCGGAATGCCGCGGCTCATCAGGTAGAAGAGGCTATCTTCGTCGAGCTTGCCGCAGGTCGAACCATGGCCGCAGACCACGTCATCGGCATAGATTTCCAGCTCGGGCTTGGAGAGGATTTCCGCTTCGTCCGACAGCATCAGGCCCTGATGCATGAACTTGGCATCGGTCTTCTGCGCATCGCGCGCCACGACCAGCTTGCCCTGCACCACGGCCTTGCCGCGACCGCGCGCGATCGACTTGAACAGCGGCTGGCTGGTGGTGTGCGGAACAGCGTGTTCGGCCATCATGGTGATGTCCGAATGCTGGCCATCGGAAACAAGGTTCAGGCCGGTAATCTGGCCATCGGCGCCAGCGCCCTCATAGCGCGGGAACAAATGGGTGCGGGCCAGACCCGAACCGGCATGGACCACCAGCGTGCGCAACTGGGCGTTTTCGCCAATATGATATTCATTGGTGGCGAAATGGCTGGTCGCGCGGGCGGAAAGGTCCACGGTCACGTGGGTGAGCTTGGTGTCCTTGCCCAGCGCGACATAGGTGGCGTGATTGCCGACATGGGCGGCATCGGAGCCTGAAAAGACTTCCACAATGGTCGCCGAAGCACCATCGGCGATGAAGACTTTCAGCGAGTCCGTGGCATGGGCCGCTTCGCCGTCGATACGGCGATCGATCTGGATCACCTGCTCGACATTGCCTTCCACAGTGAGCGTCAGGCTCTCCTTGACGAAAGCGCCATTGAGATGAACCAGAACGTCGTCACGGGTCGACAGCGCCGTGCCATCGGCCTTGCCGACGAGAATGCCGGCAGGCGCCGATGCCGCAGCCTGGATCACGCCATTGGCGATCAGCAGGTGATAGGCGCCGTCAACGTCCAGCGCAGAAACGCCCGTCGAGTTGGCAGCCGCAGCCAGCGGCGGGATCGCCTTCAGCAGCATCTTGAGGTCGGTATAGTGATAGGCCTCAACGCGACGGGTCGGCAGGCCGGCCACGGTGATGCGCTCGGCGGTCGCATCAGCGCCCACGCTCTTGAGCTGGTCGATCAGGGTGTTTTCGGCGGCACCCAACCGTACTGGAACAGCAAAGGACATGGATCAGGCCGCCGCGCCGTCGAAGTCGGCATAGCCCTTGGCCTCGAGCTGCAGCGCAAGGTCCTTGTCGCCGCTCTCGACGATCCGGCCGTCGCTGAACACATGCACCACGTCGGGCACGATGTGGTTCAGCAGGCGCTGATAGTGGGTGATGACCAGCATGGAACGCTCATCCGAACGCAGGGCATTGACGCCCTTGGAAACGACCTGCAGCGCGTCGATATCGAGACCGGAGTCGGTCTCGTCAAGCACGCAGAGCGCGGGCTTGAGCAGCGCCATCTGCATGATTTCAGCGCGCTTCTTTTCGCCGCCGGAGAAACCGACATTGAGCGGACGCTTGAGCATTTCGGTATCGACCTGCAGCTGTGAACCTGCATCCTTCACCAGGCGCATGAATTCCGGCGTGGTCATCTCGGCCTCGCCGCGCGCCTTGCGCTGGGCGTTCATCGCCGCCTTGAGGAAGGTCATGGTGGCGACACCGGGAATTTCGATCGGATACTGGAAGGCCAGGAACACGCCGGCTGCAGCACGCTCGGACGGATCCATGTCGAGAATGCTCTCGCCATTGAGCAGGATTTCGCCTTCGGTAATCTCGTAGTCTTCCTTGCCGGCCAGAACATAGCTCAGCGTCGACTTGCCCGAACCGTTGCGGCCCATGATGGCATGAACTTCACCGGGCGGAATGACAAGGTTCACGCCCTTGAGGATTTCACGCTCTTCGATGCGCGCATGCAGGTTGCGGATTTCAAGGATGGGGGTGGTCATGTTCAGTCTCCAATATCGAAGGGATCGGCTGGCAGCGCCTCAGGCGCCTGGCTCGCCATCCCAGTAGTCAAGGTGGTTCTGGCCTTCGCGGCCACAGTGGCGGAGGCGACGGTCGACCGATGTCCGGCTCGTCACCTGGAATTTCCCCGAGTCCGGGTATTCGCAAACCTCGGTCTCGGAATTGTTGGCAATGCCCAGATACTTCAGCGTCACCGACCCGGTATTAAGGATCTGATGCGCCGTTTCCGGGCCGCCATTGGGTGCGCCCAGCACATCGCCGGCCTTGAATGAAAAGCGCTCGTCGCCAAAGCGATAGGTGCCCTCGCCTTCCAGCACGATGAAGAGTTCTTCCTCGACGTGGTGGCTATGGAAGGGGCAGCTCGACTTGCCAGCAGGCACTTCATTGTAGCTGATGCCCAGCGCGCGCAGTCCCAGCTGCTTGCCGAACGACGTATCGGCAGACTTGTACAGCGTCCCCTGCGCCCATGCGTCGAGCGCGAGGGAAGCAAGAGACACCACGGGGTTACGCGATGCCTCGGTCATTCGGCCGGCTCATGTAGGTCAAGACGGCGCTCGATGCGGTCGAGGCGGACTTTGACGCCAGCAATTTCTTCGCTCATGTGATCAACGCGCAGTGTCAAGGCACGCATTTCCAAACGAATGGCGACCTGCTCAGTTTGGATGCCCCGGATATCAGACTTGATGATCTGGATATCCGAGCGGATCGCCCGCAAATGCTCTAGAACGAGATTTGTGGTTTCGTCGGTCATCCCACACTGCCTTCCAGGGAAATGGCGATCAGCTTCTGGGTTTCGACCATGAACTCCATGGGCAGATGCTGCAAGACATCGCGGACGAAGCCGTTGACGATCAGCGCCACGGCTTCCTCTTCATTGAGGCCGCGCTGCTGGCAGTAGAACATCTGGTCATCGGAAATCTTGCTGGTCGTGGCTTCGTGCTCGAAGATTGCCGTGCCGTTGCGGCTCTCGATATAGGGCACGGTATGGGCGCCGCACTTGTCACCGATCAGCAGCGAGTCGCACTGGGTGAAGTTGCGGGCATTCTTGGCCTTGGCATGGGCCGAGACCTGGCCACGATAGGTATTGTCCGAGAAGCCGGCGGCAATGCCCTTGGCAATGATGCGGCTGGACGTGTTCTTGCCAAGGTGCAGCATCTTGGTGCCACTATCGACCTGCTGATAGCCGTTGGAAATGGCAATCGAGTAGAATTCGCCGCGCGAACCATCGCCACGCAGGATGCAGGACGGGTATTTCCAGGTAATGGCCGAACCGGTTTCAACCTGGGTCCAGGAGATCTTGGAATTGGCGCCGCGGCAATCGCCGCGCTTGGTGACGAAATTATAGATGCCGCCCTTGCCATCCTTGTCGCCCGGATACCAGTTCTGGACGGTGGAATATTTGATCTCGGCATTGTCGAGGGCGACCAGTTCCACCACAGCGGCATGAAGCTGGGCTTCGTCGCGCATCGGGGCGGTGCAGCCTTCGAGATAGCTGACGTATGAGTCAGCTTCGGCGATGATCAGCGTGCGCTCGAACTGGCCGGTCTTCTTCTCATTGATGCGGAAATAGGTCGACAGTTCCATCGGGCAGCGGACGCCCTTGGGAATGTAGACGAAGGACCCATCGGTGAAGACAGCCGAATTGAGTGTCGCGTAGTAATTGTCCGAAACTGGCACGACCGAGGCGAGATACTTCTGCACCAGATCGGCATGCTCACGGATGGCTTCCGAGATCGAGCAGAAGATGATGCCGACCTTGGCCAGCTCTTCGCGGAAGGTGGTGACGACGGAAACCGAGTCCATCACCGCATCGACAGCAACCTTCGGGCGCTCAACGCCAGCCAGGATTTCGCGTTCCTTGAGTGGTACGCCCAGCTTGTCATACATGGCGATCAGCGCCGGATCGACTTCATCCAGGCTCTTGGGTGCCGGCGTCGATTTCGGCGCCGCGTAGAAATACATGTCCTGCAGGTCGAGCTTGGGATAGTGCACCTTGGCCCAGGTCGGCTCGGTCATGGTCAGCCAGCGATTATAGGCCTCCAGACGCCAGTTCAGCATCCACTCGGGCTCGTTCTTCTTCTTGGAGATGAAGCGAACCGTGTCCTCGCTCAGGCCCTTGGGAGCCTTTTCGGATTCGATATCGGTCTCGAAACCGTATTTGTACTTGTCCACGTCGAGCGAGCGCACCGAGTCAACGGTGGCGCGATCGATGTTTTCCTTGAGCGTCGGGATGTCGGCGTAATCGTCAGCCATAAGGCACTCCTGTTTACCCATCGGCGAGTCAAGGTCGCCGCGAGCCGTCTAAAACTGTTGCGGCAGCTAGGCTGCCTGACCCTGTCGCGCCCGATGGCGCTCAAGGATCGATCGGTAACCGGCGACAAACGCATCCACGTCGTCCGCCGTTGAATTCCAGCCCAGGCTGATACGCAGCGCGCATTCGGCCAATTCGGGCGCCACGCCCATGGCAGCCAGCACATGGCTCAGCCCCACCTTGCCCGACGAACAGGCCGAGCCTGACGAGACCGACAGGCCAGCCAGGTCCAGCGCCATCATCGCCGTGGCATTCTTGATGCCGGGCACCGCGAAGTTGCTCACATTGCCCAGGCGGTTCTCTCCAAAGACCACGAGCTCGGGCACACCATTGCGCAGGTCATCCTCAAGCCGTCGGACCAGACGCGGCACATCGGCAGCCGCGTATCGGGCGGGAAAGGCGCTTGCTGCCGCACCGAAAGCTGCGATCAGCGCAACGGCCTCGGTACCGCCACGACGCCCCTGCTCCTGCCCGCCACCTGGAATGAGGCGGACAACATCGGCATGCGACTTTACCAGCAGCGCACCAATACCAGCCGGCGAGCCGATCTTGTGGCCACTGACTGCCATCATATCGGGAGCCGAGGCGGCGAAATCCATATCCAGCTTGCCGAATGCCTGGACGGCATCGATGAACAGTGTGTGACGGGTCGGGCCCACGATTGCGTTGATGCGGGCCAGGTCCTGCACGACACCCGTTTCGTTATTCACCCAGTGGAGCGCAACCAGCAGATTGTCTTCCGCACCGGCAACAATCTGAGCCAGTTGATCGAGATCAATGTGCCCGCTCGGCAAGACCGACAATGTCACCACAGGCAGGCCCGTCGCCTCTGCAGCCTTGGACACGGCCGCATGTTCAGCGGCGCTAACGACGACGGTGCCTGCCGCGAAAGCCTTGGCGCCGCCAACTATTGCCTGGGTAATGGCTTCGGTTGCCGAGCCGGTGAAGACCACCTGCTTCCGCTCGGCGCCTGCCAAGCCAGCAATTTGGCCACGGGCTGTTTCGACCAGATTGCGCAAGGCCCGGCCATGACCATGCACAGAAGAGGCATTGCCGGTGAACTCAAGCGCGTCAACCAGCGCCGCCCGCGCTTCAGGCAGAAGCGGGGACGCGGCATTATGATCGAGATAGATCGCCGCTTTGGTCATCACTACCCATGTGGCGCATGCGCGCCGCTCATAGCTTTCATGTTCGATCCGGGACGCCCAAGCGCCTGCCGAATCCAAACACTTCTTGAAATTCGACGCCCAACTTCATTACAAGGGGCGCACTTGCAGGCCGCACGCGGCCTAAATCCGAGTTTCGAATAATTCTAAACTAGATTTTGCGAGCCATGTTTTAGGAGCCTGCACCAGCTTAGTCAAGCTGCCAGACCATCCTTCCAGAGGCCCGCAGAACCGCACAAACAGAGCCGAACGGCCGGAAGAAGCAGACCATGCCAGAAGTGATCTTCAATGGCCCCGAGGGGCGCCTAGAAGGCCGTTACCAGCCGGGCAAGGAGCCCAACGCTCCGATCGCGATCGTGCTTCATCCCCACCCCCAGTTCGGCGGGACGATGAACAATCAGATCGTCTACAACCTCTTCTACATGTTCGCAGAGCGCGGCTTTGCCGTGTTGCGCTTCAATTCGCGTGGCGTTGGTCGCAGCCAGGGCATGTTCGACCATGGCATTGGCGAACTGAGCGACGCGGCTGCGGCGCTGGACTGGCTACAGATCATCAATCGTGAATCGCGCGGCTGCTGGATTGCCGGCTTCTCCTTTGGCGCCTGGATCGGCATGCAGCTGCTGATGCGCCGTCCCGAAGTGGAAGGCTTCATCTCGGTGTCTCCGCCGGAAAACCTCTATGACTTCTCTTTCCTGGCCCCCTGCCCGTCTTCTGGCCTCATCATCCACGGTGATAAGGACCGTGTGGCCCCGCCCACTTCCGTCCAGAAGCTGGTGGACAAGCTCAAGACGCAGAAGGGCATCACCATCGAACAGCAGATCGTGGAAGGCGCCAACCATTTCTACGAAGGCAAGATCGACGAATTGACCACGGCGTGTGCCGAGTATCTCGACCGCCGCCGTCAGGAGATCGCCGACGGCGGCGGGCGCTAAACTCGAGCGCATTTACCGCGATCCGTGGAGCCCCCTCGTCCCGACCGGATGAGGGGCCGTTTTCCCGACCTCGTGGTCCGTCCTATGGATGCTCGCCATGAGGTCTCACCAATCTCAGTGGTTTCGATATGAGCAAATACAAATCCGACTTCCTCCGCGTCCTTGATGAGCGCGGCTTCATCCACCAGATTTCCGATCCCGAGGGTCTCGATGCGCTGGCCCTCAAGGGCCCGATCACTGGCTACGTCGGCTATGACGCCACGGCCACCTCGATCCACATCGGCAATCTGATCACCGTCACCATGCTGTACTGGTTGCAGGAGACCGGGCACAAGGCGATCAGCCTGATGGGCGGTGGCACCTCCATGGTGGGTGACCCGTCCTTCCGCGACGACCAGCGCAAGCTGCTGACCGTCGAGCAGATCGAGACCAATATCGAGAGCATCAAGAAGGTCTACGGCCGCATCCTCAACTACGAGGGTTCGAACCCGGCCATGATGGTCAACAATGCCGACTGGCTGCTCAAGCTCAACTATGTCGAATTCCTGCGCGATGTCGGCCGGCATTTCTCGGTCAATCGCATGCTCAGCTTTGACTCGGTCAAGCTGCGTCTCGATCGCGAGCAGTCGCTGAGCTTCCTCGAATTCAACTACATGATCATGCAGGGCTACGACTTCACCGAGCTGAACCGCCGCCATGGCACGGTTCTGCAGATGGGTGGCTCTGATCAGTGGGGCAATATCATCAATGGCGTCGACCTCAATCATCGCATGGGCGGCGAACAGCTATATGCGCTGACCACGCCGCTTTTGACCAAATCGTCCGGTGAGAAGATGGGCAAGTCGGCTTCCGGCGCCGTCTGGCTCAATGGCGATCTCTTCTCGCCCTATGATTTCTGGCAGTATTTCCGCAATACCGAAGACGCCGACGTGGTGAAGTTCCTCAAGATCTTCACGCGTCTGCCGATCTCCGAAATCGAGCGCATCGGCGCGCTCGGCGGCAACGAGATCAACGAGGCCAAGAAGATTCTGGCCACCGAGGTCACGGCCATCGTCCACGGACGCGACGCCGCGATCCAGGCGGCATCGACAGCGGCAGCGACCTTCGAATCCGGCGCCATCGACCTGTCCTTGCCGACCGCATCGGTAACCCATGCCGAACTCAATGCCGGCATCGGCATCCTCGCGGCGCTGGTGACGGCAGGTCTGGCTGGATCGAACGGCGAAGCCCGCCGCCACATCCAGTCCGGCGCGGTGCGCGTCAATGATGCGGTGATCGAGGACGACAAGCTCAGCATCGGCGACAACGCCCTGCTCGGCGAAGGCGTCATCAAGCTATCGGTCGGCAAGAAGCGCCACGCGCTGATCAAGCCAATCTAGTCGTGATCGGTGGCCAGGTCGGATTTCCAGTCCTGGCCACCATAAATGACACGCTGGATGGCGACGACATCGTCCTCGATCCAGAAGGCAACTGAGATCGACCTGAAGACGCTGATCACCCGCATTCCGGTGTGCGCGTCGCGCACTGTCCCGCGTTCTCCTCCCAGATCGAGCTTTTCAATCTGGCTCCTGATGCGAAGCACGTAGTCTATGGCTCGCTTTTCCGAAGCAACCTTGCTCAGCCAATCTGCCAGCTTCTCCAGGTCACGTTCTGCAGCGGGAGCGTAGCGGATGGCGCGGCGGTTCATTCCCCGGCGTTCGCGCGAGCATTTCGCCTAATCCTGGCTTCAAGATCGGCAAAGACCTCATCGGACGATCGAGTCGGTTTGCCATCCGCTACCCATTGTCGGTAGGACGGAAGAACTTCCTCCTTCACCCAACGGTCGATTGCTGCCTCTTCTTCACGAAGCATTTTTATGGCTGAGCCAACGACTTCGCTCGCCTGGGCCTTCTCCGCATCAGCGCGGTCGTCAATAAACGCAGCGTCTTCTTCGCTAAGTTCGAACTCGCGCTTCACGGTCATGGTGCACCTCGCTATGGCCAGACCCTAGCATATCCGCGATTTATTCTGAAGCAGGCGGCTGGGCTCTCGCCCTGAACTCGAACAGTTCTCGGAACGCCCCGGGCATCAGGGCGGAGAGTGGATTGATGCTGAACTGCGGATTGGCCAGCGGGCCGCGTACCGCAAAGGTCACGCCGAGCAGTCCTTCGCCTTCGCGGCCACCGAGGATGGGGCCGAGAATGGGAATCTGCTGGAAGGCATTGTTGATGCCGAACAGCGGCACATAGGTGCCTGTCAGGTCATATTGGCGCTGGTTGGTATAGATAAAGCCGCGCAGCGTGCCACCGACAGTGCTGCCCGTAACCATGGCATTGGTCACCTCGACACGATCGGAACTGCGCTGGAAATCCACTTCGGCCAGATCGAAGTCGAGACGGTTCTGCTGCGCGATGGCGGCACGTGAGTCCGAGTGATTGCCAAGGACCTGCGCCACATTGGCTTCGTCGACGACGGCAAAGCCGCGCATGACGAGCTTGCCGGCTTCCGATCCTGCATCCCGGTCGGTGGTCATCACCAGATTGCCCGAACCACCAGCAAGCTGCGAATAGACGCCAAGCATGCGCAGGATCGTGCCGGCATCATTGAACGCCACCGACAAGGTCCGGCCGCGCGGCGCCGGATTGGTGGTGATGGACAGCGCATTGCCATCGCTGAATTGCGCCGCCAGATTGACGCGCCGCATGTCGCTACCGCGCAGCAGCAGGTCGAGATCGAGATTGAAGGCCGTGGTCGCGTAATATCCCAGCGCCCGATCAAGCTGTACATCGAGCGAGATGGACTGGTCGAACTGGGTCGATTGCACGCCCCCCGAGCCTTCACCGAGGCCGAAGAATTTGCCGAGCATGGGCTTGAGATCGAGCTGGCTGCCGCGAATCTGGACGGCGTAGCCGCCTTCGATCGGCACCATTTCAAGCTGGGCATTGTCGCCCGAGCTCAGGCCGAACTGGCTGAAGCTGGCCGCCTGCAACCCCTTGTCGAGGTCATAGGTGATGTCGCCGATGGCCCGCACATTGCCAAACGACAGGTCGATGTCGTTGAGCTGGGTAATCTCGCCGGCTGGCGTCACGGTCGCGCTCAGCGACCCAGCCGTGCCCGCCGCCTTGCTGACCCCGATATCCTTGATTGTGAGAGCCGCATCGGTCAGGTCCACAGCCATCTGGATGGCCCCCTCCGTGAGAGGCTGGATCACGAAGCGAACGCTGCCGGACAGATATTCCGATACATCAAACCCGAACGCCGCGAGATCGGCGACATCGACGGTCGATGACAGACGAATGCTCGGATCGGTCGTGGGCGTTCCCGACACCTCGACGTCGGCTGCCATGCCGTCGATTTCGGCTGTGCCGCCCACCTGATAGCTGTCCTGAGAAACGCTGAAGGAAAGCTGGCCATTGCCGATCCGCCGCTCCTGGATCGGCTGCGCGCTGGCAAAGTCGCTCACCTTGCCATTGGCCACATAGTCGATGTCCAGCTCGCGACCGGATGCGTCGTTGGGCAACCCAACCGTGGCGACGAGCCCCAGATCGACCGAGCCGGTAATGGCTGTCAGATCAACCGGCAGTTCGACGCCATCGAGCAGGTCAGGTTGCTGTTCGTTGGCCAGGGCCAGAAGGGCCGGAATGGGTGCCGCGACATCACCCGACACTTCAACAATGCTGCCTTCGGGATCGGAATTGTCCATCACGACAGCCGGATTGCGCACCTCGACCTTGCCGCTCGCCGTGTCGAGACTGCCGCCGGTCGCCGAGATCGTCACGATGGCATCATCGATCTGCAGCCGCGTTTCGCCGGCGATCGCAATGGGCGCCATCTCCGCCGTCGGTCTCACGGAAACATCGCTGCCGACCATGTCGATCTGCATGCTGTCTTTGGGAATGGGCTTGTTTTCGCCCTCAACGCCCAGCGATCCAACCGGGAAATTGAAATCGAGCTGGGCATGGCTGACCATGCCATCACTCACATTGGCGACGAACCAATCGCGGCTTTCCCGCGCCATGACATAGGGCCAGAGGCGCTTGACATCGTCAGCGCTCATACCCTGCCCCACTATGGTGAGGTCGATGCCGAGGCCGTCCTGCAGCATGTCCACGCGGCCGGTGGCCTCCACCGTGCCATCACCCTTGGTCGCGACAACCCGGTCGATGCCCAAAGCACCATAGAGCGGCGCTGACCAGCCCGAAAAATCCACACTGTCGAGCGGCGCGGCCTGTGCGTCCATGTCTCCAGGATTGAGCGACAGGTCTCTCGCCTTGAGCGAGATGCCCATGGTCGGGCCATAGGTTGGATCGAGCCCCATGGCGAAGATGCCCGATAGATAGGTCGTGCTCTGGCCAATCTGCAGCGCGCCCTCGTTGAGAATGAACTGGCCCTTCTCCGGCGCCCAGACGATATCGAGGATCGACGTCGCGACTGGAAAATAGTCGGTGCCGATGCGCAGGTCCGTCCCGGTCAGGTCGACCTTGAACCGCCCGTCGACCAGCTTGCCGCCAGCCGGCTGGAAATTGACATCGATCGACAGGGCGCCGGCGCCACGCATCGCGGCCACGCTGGAGGGATCGTCGATGAACGGCAGGAAGGCGGCAAAATCGATATTGGAGACATCGGCCTCGAGCCGGGAATTGCCCGCCTCGTCCACGGTCCGCGACAGGCTGCCCGACATGGTGCGCCCGCCCAGCCTGGCGGAGAATGTGCCATTGGTATCGCGCATGTCCGGTGTCGGGCCTATTTCGAGGTCGATCCCCTCGAACTTGCGGAACAGGCCATAGACGGAATCGGTCATGTCGACCACGCCGTCACGGACGACCAGCTTGGAGAAGCGCCCCTGCGCCGCCTGCTCAACGATCCCGGCAATGCCCTGCTCGCTGGCTTCCAGATTATAGATCAGCCAGTCGTTGTCCGATCGCATGGCCAGCGGGGCATCGCTTTTGACATCGAGACCTTCCGAGCGAATGCCGATTGTCGGAAAGGCATCGGCGCCTTCCTGCACGCGGACGGTTGGAACATCGCTGTCGGCCTCGCCCTCCAGGTCAAAGCTGGCGACGCGTGGCCCGTAGAGATCCTGCACCATCTGCACATGCGGCTTGACCACCGTAACCGTGGCGCCCGGCTGGCCGAACAGTGCCCGCGCCGGCGAGAAGCCGATTTCCAGCGCCTCCATTGACATCTTGGCACCAGTCTTGCTGTCGGACAGGCTCACCGGCGTAAACTGGATGACCGGCCAGACACGGTTTTCCAGCGCCAGGTTCATCTGGCCCAGCGAAAGACTGCTGGTTGGCGGCAGGGCAGACTGGATCACGCCACGGATCGCGTCGCCCGCAAATGGCAGGCGCACCGGCGTGATCAGCAACACCAGGTAGAGCAGCAGCAGCAGAATGCAGGGAATGCCCAGCACCCACACAGCCAGTTTGGCAGCGTGTCGCGCTGGATGCCTTCTGCGCTTCGCAGACGACGGAACCGGATTGTCTGCGGTTGGTGGTGAAGCGCTCAATTGTTTCCAGAACGAGGCTTGGCGGTGACCTGCGGACGCCCTCAAGAATCAACCGCTTAAGGCGGTCACTTGCTCAATGATACCGGCTGGATTATGGCACTTGCACCACTATTTCCCGTCCGCACACCACTCTAGGGCCAAGTTCCTTATGCCTGATTTAACAGAAGGCGTGTCCGCCCCGGACTTCACCCTGCCCCTCGACGATGGCAGCACCTTCCAGCTCTCCGCCCAGCGCGGTCAGCCCGTCGTGCTCTATTTCTATCCCGAGGACGATTCCGGCGGCTGCAAGGACGAGAATTTGGAGTTTTCGGAACGCGCCGCGGCCTTTGCGGCACTTGGCGCCAAATTGGTCGGCATCTCACCCGATTCCATCGAGAGCCACATAAAATTCCGCAAGAAATACGATCTGCAGGTCCCCTTGGCTGCAGATCCTGATCACCTTGCCATTGAAGCCTTTGGCTTGTGGAAGCTGAAGAAGCTCTATGGCCGCGAGTTCATGGGGTTGATCCGAACGTCCTTCATCATCGGCGCCGACGGCAAGATCGCTCGCATCGTCAAGGCGACACGCATCCTCGGACATGCCCAGAAGATGCTCGAGGCCCTTGAGACGCATGTCGCTGAAAGAACACCAAAATAGCATTTGTTAACCACGCGCACTCATAATCCGGTCACCATAGTAACGGGTGTTGTGGAGTGGGACGCGTGGGCAAGCAGGCCGGATTTGGAAGGTCGGATTCCAGACACCAGGCGCGTCCGCTTCGAGGGGGCATCCACCCAGCGCTGTTCTACGGCATGTTCACCCTGCTTCTGGCGGGCAATGGCCTGCTTGGAACGGCCTTTCTCTTCTCGACAGACATCAGCAAGCTTCTGGGCGGTCAGAACGACCAGGTGATTGCAGCCTATGAAGATCGCATCGCGCAACTGCGCGTGGAGGTCGATCGGTTGCATTCGCGCAGCTATGCCCAAGCCGGCGACATGAACCTGCAGCTGCAGGAATTGGCTCAACAACAGGAAGTGCTGCTCGAACAGCATCAGCTGGTCCGCATCCTCGTCGACAAGGCAGATCAGCTCGGTATCGAGGCGGCGACGCTGACGCCGGATACCAGCCGCGGTAACCTGGCCGAACTGGCGCCGATGACCACGACCGGCAATCCCGATGTCGATGCGACGGCGGCCGCTGTCTCGCAGATGATGGACGAAACCCAATATGCCATGACGTCGATCGCCCGCACCGCGACCGAGCGCACTGACAATATCGTCGCCGAACTCGATGACCTGGGCATTGCGGTCAACCTGCCAGCCAACCTTGATGGCGTCGGCGGCCCTCTGCTGCCGCCCCAGGATGGCGAGGATGCCAGTCCGATGGTGGAAGACGCCAATGCCGTGATGGCGGCTCTGGTCCGCTACAAGGCCGCTCGCGACAATCTCGATGCCGCCCCCATCCATATGCCGATCACCGGTAATTTTCGCCAGAGCTCGGGCTTCGGCAATCGCAAGGACCCATTCACCGGTGGCCGTGCCTTCCATGCCGGAATGGACTTCGCGGCCCAGACCGGAACCACTGTGCTGAGCGCCGGCAAGGGCACGGTAAGCTTCGTCGGCCAGAAGTCGGGCTATGGCAATGTGGTGGAAGTGACCCATGCCAGCGGGCTGGTCACGCGTTACGCCCATCTCTCCAGCTTCCTCAGCGAGGAAGGCCAGGCGGTCAACACCGGCACGCCCATCGCCAAGGTCGGCTCGACCGGGCGCTCGACGGGTCCGCACCTGCATTTCGAAGTGCGCAAGAACGATAGCGCCATCAATCCGAAAGCCTTCATCGACGCCGGCAAGCGACTGGTCGACATTCTCGGCTAACGCTAAAAGAAAAATCCCCGCCGAAGCGGGGATTTCGTGTTCACCGGATCAGTTTGCGGTGACGTCTGTCGCCACGCCCACGCGCTGGGCGAGAGCGGCTTCCATGAAGTCGTCCACATCGCCGTCGAGCACCACGGAAGGCTGGCCGCTTTCAACGCCCGTGCGCAGGTCCTTGACCATCTGGTAGGGCTGCAACACGTAGGAGCGGATCTGGTGACCCCAGCCGATCTCTGTCTTGCTGGCCGCCTGCGCATTGGCCGCCTCTTCGCGCTTCTGCAGTTCCGCTTCGTAGAGACGAGACTTCAGCATGGCCATGGCCGTTGCACGGTTCTTGTGCTGGCTGCGTTCCTGCTGGCAGGCCACGATGATGCCCGAGGGCACGTGGGTGATGCGGATGGCCGAATCGGTGGTGTTGACGTGCTGGCCACCAGCGCCTGATGCACGATAGGTGTCGACCTTGAGATCGCTTTCGTTGATCACGATGTCGATCGAGTCATCGACCACCGGATAGACCCAACAGCTCGAAAAGCTGGTGTGCCGGCGCGCCGCCGAGTCATAGGGACTGATACGAACGAGGCGATGCACACCGCTTTCGGTCTTGAGCCAGCCATAGGCATTGTGGCCGGACACCTTGATGGTCGCCGACTTGATGCCGGCTTCTTCGCCGTCGTGCATTTCCAGCACTTCGACCTTCATCTTCCGGCGTTCGGCCCAGCGGGTATACATGCGCAGCAGCATGTTGGCCCAGTCCTGCGACTCGGTACCGCCAGCGCCGGAATGGATTTCCACGTAGCAGTCATTGGCATCGACTTCGCCCGAGAGCAGCGTCTCGATCTGGCGGCGGCGCGCATTCTGCTTGAGCTCGATCAGCGCGGTCTCGGCGTCCTTGACCACATCGGCATCGCCCTCGGCTTCGCCCATTTCGATCAGTTCGACATTGTCGCGAATGCCCGCTTCGAGCTCGCGCACGGATTTCACCGCGACATCGAGTTCATCGCGTTCGCGCATCTTGGCGCGGGCCTGTTCCGGATTGTTCCAGAAGTCGGGGGATTCAGTCTCGGCGGTCAGCGCGTCGAGGCGCAGTTCAGCAGTATCCCAGTCAAAGATGCCTCCTCAGCAGGGTCAGAACCTGCTCGATTTCGGCGACGGTCTTTTCGATTTCCGTACGCATAATGCTACCCATCATTGTTCGATGGTGCATGTAGACGAGGCCAGTGGCAGGATCAACCCGCCACCAGCCGAAGTTCCGCCGCGGGCGGTGCTAGAACTCGTTCCAGTCCGCCGAAATCGCCGCCGAACCTTCCGTCAGATAGGCACGCGGGGCCGACTTTCTCGTCTGGTTTGCGGGTCGCGGGGGTACGGTCCTGTCGACACGGCTTGTGGTCTGGGTGGTCACGAAGACATCGACAATCTGGTCGAGTTCGGAGGCCTGTGCCTCGGTTCGTTCGACCGCGGCATTGGTCTCCTCGACCATGGCCGCATTGTGCTGGGTCATCTGGTCCATTTCGCGGATGGCGACAGTGACCTGATCGATCGCACTGGACTGTTCCTGGCTTGCCTGGGCGATGCCTTCGATCAAGTGGTTGTTTTCCTTGACGCCATCCACCATGGCGGTGAGCTTTCCGGTGGCTTCGGCCACAAGCTTGCTACCGGTTGCCACTTCCGACGCCGACTGCTCGATCAGCGCCTTCACATCGCCCGATGCGCTGGCGGCAGATTGTGCCAGGCGGCGAACTTCGACGGCCACCACGGCAAAGCCCTTGCCGGCATCGCCCGCCCTTGCCGCTTCCACAGACGCATTGAGCGCCAGAAGATTGGTCTGGAAGGCGATATCGTCGATCATGCCGATGATGTTGGAAATGCGCGAGGACGAGGCCGAGATGCGCTCCATGGCCGTATTGGCCTGCACCATGACAGTACCGGTTGCCTCGGCCGTCTCGGACACGTTGCGGGACTTGTTGCTCGCGGTATCGGCCCGTTTGGCGTTCTCGGTGACCGTGCTGGCAAGCTGCTCCATCGCCGCCGAGGTTTCCTCGATGGCAGAAGCCTGGCGCTCGGTGCGCTCGGCCAGTTCGTTGGCACCCTTCAGCAGGTCACCGGTGGCAAGCTTGAGCGTACCGGAGGTATCACGCAGGCGCGAAATGATGGACGAAAACTGCGCCAGCGTCGCATTGAAGGCGTGGCGCACGTCCTCGAGCTCGCCCACGAAAGACTCCTCGATGGAGCCCGTCAGGTCGCCCTTGGCAAGAATTTCCAGCCCCTCCCCCAGAAGCTGCACAGCATGCTTTCTGGCGGTAATGTCGGTGGCATATTTGACGACCTTGAACGGCACGCCATTCATGTCGAAGATCGGGTTATAGGTCGCCTGGATCCAGACCTCGCGGCCGCCCTTGCCGAGGCGGAGATATTCGGCCGCCTGGAACTTTCCCTGGGCCAACTGGGACCAGAAGTCGGCATAGTCGCGGCTGCCTGCTTCTTCGGTCCGCACGAACATCCGGTGATATTGGCCTTTGATCTCGTCGAGCCGATAGCCCAGCGCCTTGCAGAAATTCTCGTTCGCCGTGAGGATCTCTCCGGTCACCGTGAATTCAATGACAGCCTGCGACTTGCCGATGGCGTCGATCTGACCCTGGCTATCTGCCGCAGCCAGCTTGGCCGAGGTGATGTCGGTTGCGAATTTGACGATCTTGAACGGCTTGCCTGCGTCGTTGAGAACGGGATTGTACGACGCTTGAATCCAGACCTCGCGCCCGTTCTTGCCGATACGCTTGTATTCGCCGGCATCGAACTGGCCATCGCGCAAGCGATCCCAGAAGGCGCGGTAGCCAGGCAGATCCTGATCGTTGTCTAGAAAGATCCGGTGATTTTGTCCGATCACTTCCTCGGCTCGGTAGCCCATGGCCAGCAGGAAATTCTCGTTCGCATTGAGAATAGTGCCGTCCATGCCGAATTCGATGACGGCCTGCGAACGGCTGAGCGCCTCGAGAGTCGCTTTTTCGGTGAATTTTTGTGCGCTGTTCTTGCGGCCGAAGAGCTGAACCAAGACTTTCCCCAATCCTGTGATTGGGCCGATCTTCTACGTAGCTCCACCTAATTATAAGTAAATACCGAAAGTGAACAAATCAGCTTAACCCATATCAGGAAAAGGCTTTTTGAAACTTCCGCATTGCCATGTCGCGCTTCAACTTAGAGACACGCTGCAAGAAGAAAATTCCATTAGCCTGATCTATCTCGTGCAGAGCAACACGCGCAGCAAATCCGTCAAACCGCGAAGTCACGCGCGTCCCATTTGCTTGATCGAAGGCAATATCAGCGCTGACGGGCCGCGTGACGGAGACTTCGATGCCAGGCATGGAAACCGACCCTTCGGTGCCGCTCACGACCTCGTCGGATACGCCCACCACCTCCGGATTATAGAGCAGCTGATAGTCGCGCTGTGCTGGATCCGTTGCCGTGCTGACGACAACCACCGGTTCATCGAACCCCAGATGCGCCGCGGCCAGTCCATAGGCCTGAACCTCCTGCGCAGCGGCCAGAAGGGCCGCGCCGGCGGCAAGCATGCTGGCGTCAAGCTGGCGGTTTGCTGCCTTCTTGCTGAGCGCTGGGTTCGGATAGGTGACAAAGCCGGCCATCAGAACATGCCGCCACGCCCCGGTGCCGGATAGATCCACTGACCGGTGGTCCGGTCATAGACCGGGTCACCCTGTTGCGCCGGCTGGCCGGCCTGGTCGACGAAGCCGGAATCATACTGCTGCTGCATCATCTGCTGCCGCTGGATGGCGTCATAGGTATTGGTGTCGATGCCGATGACCGAGGTCATCGAATTGGGGCCGGTACCCGGCTTGAAGGCTTCCTCGATGGCCGCCTCACCGTCGAAAGCCTTGACGCCCGAGTTGGGATTGATCCACGCCGTCGTCATGCCGGCCGGCTTGACGAATGGCGTGGCGGGCTCGCCCTCCAGCGCCTTGGCCATGAAATCGGTGAAGATGTTGACCGAGAAGGTCCCGCCCGTCACCGAACGGCCCATCGAACGCGGTTGATCATAGCCCACATAGACACCGACAGCGAGTTCGGGCGTAAAGCCGACGAACCAGGCGTCCTTATAATCATTGGTGGTGCCGGTCTTGCCGGCGACAGGGCGGTTCAGCGCCTTGGCAGCCGTAGCCGTACCGCGCTGCACGACGCCTTCCATCATCGATGTGATCTGGTAGGCCGTCATCGGGTCGAGCACCTGCTCGCGCGTATCGATGATGTTCGGCTCGCCCTGCCCCGTCCATGAGGTCGCCTCGCAGCCCTGGCAGAGGCGCTGGTCGTGCTTGTAGACGGTCACGCCATAGCGATCCTGCACCCGGTCGATCAGCGTCGGCACGATCTTGCGCCCACCATTGGCGATGGTGGCATAGGCAGCGGTCATCCGCATGTCGGTGGTTTCGCCGGCCCCCAGCGCCATGGCGAGCACCGGCTGCATGGAATCATAGACGCCGAACAGCCGGGCATACTCGCTGACCAGCGGCATGCCGATATCCTTGGCGAGACGTACCGTCATGACGTTACGGCTGCGCTCGATACCGCGCCGCAGGGTCTGCGGGCCGTAAAATTCCTGCGCATAGTTTTCCGGACGCCAGATCGAGCCATCCCCATTGCGGATTTCGACCGGCGCATCGAGCACCACGGAAGCGGGCGTATAGCCGTTGTCCAGAGCAGCCGCGTAGACGATGGGCTTGAAGGACGAGCCCGGCTGGCGCAGCGCCTGCGTGGCACGATTGAATTCGCTCAGCGCATAGGAAAAGCCGCCGACCATCGCAACCACGCGACCGGTGCGCGGGTCCATGGCAACAAGCGCGCCTTCGATTTCGGGCACCTGTTCGAGCGTATAGATGCCGGTCTTACCTGAGACCGGCGAGACATAGACGACGTCCCCGACCTTGAGGATACTGCTCAGCGACTGGGAGACCCAGTTGATTTCCGAGCCCGAGAGCGTGCCGATCGTGCGCTCGTCGCCAACCGCGCCGCCCGCGAGGCTGTCGGGGCGCAGACCGATCCGGGCCTCGTTGCCATTCATCTCCAGCACAACGGCGAGCTGCCATTCCGGCACGTCGCTGAGCGGAATGATCTTGGCGACATCGGCACCCCAGTCCTCGCCGATCTCGATCGAGGCGACAGGCTCACGGAAACCCTTGGTGTGGTCGTAGGAGATCAACCCATCCATCAATGCCCGGCGGGCATATTCCTGAAGGCGCGGCTCAAGCGTGGTGCGAACCGACAGCCCACCCCCATAAAGCTGGTCCTCGCCATAGAGCTTGGCCAGTTCGCGGCGCACTTCCTCGGTGAAATACTCGGCCTGATAAAGCTGGCTGCCACCGGCACGCGGGCTGACATTGAGCGGTTCGTTCTTCGCCGCTGCGGCCTCCTCGGGCGTCGCATAGCCATTCTCGACCATGCGATCGATCACCCAGTTGCGGCGTTCGATGGCCGCCTGCGGACGTCGGAACGGATGGTAATTGTTGGGGCCCTTGGGCAGCGCCGCGATATAGGCCGCTTCGCTGAGCGTCAGCTCGTAGAGCGCCTTGTCGAAATAGTTGAGCGCCGCGGCCGCAACGCCATAGGAGTTCAGGCCGAGGAAGATTTCGTTGAGATAGAGTTCGAGAATGCGGTCCTTGGAAAAGGTCGACTCGATGCGGATGGCGAGGAGTGCCTCCTGGATCTTGCGATCCCAGGTCTGTTCCGAGCTGAGCAGGAAATTCTTGGCGACCTGCTGCGTGATCGACGAACCGCCGCCCTGGATGGCACTGTTGCCATCCATCCGCGCCAGCACGTTGTCACGCAAGGCGCGGAACACACCGTCAATGGCGATACCGCCGTGATTGTAGAAATCCTTGTCTTCCGCCGAAAGAAAGGCATGTACCAGCAAGGGCGGCATGGTCTCGATCGGCTGGAACAGGCGCCGCTCACGGGCAAATTCAGCCAGCAACGTGCCATCGGCCGCATGCACGCGCGTGGTAACCGGCGGCTGATAGTCCTTGAGCACGGTATAGTCGGGCAGTTCTGCGGCGACAGTTGTGAGATAAATGGCTGCGCCGCCGATACCGGCAAGCGCCGCAAACATCCCAAAACCGAAAAGCCAACCGAGCAAGCGCAGCATATAGTCTATCTCTCCCGGCAGCCCGCCTGGACGCCGCAAATCCGAACCGCAGCGCCTGCCCCCAAACGCACCGGATTCACTTCAGAATCATAGCAGATCGCGCCACGAATGTAGCGGTCGCCATGCCATTGCCACGCAGGGTGGCGGAATTATCACATCACTCTTCGGGCTTGAGGCTGTCGAAGTAGCTCGAAATGCCCCGCGCCAGGGCATTGGCCGTCCGATCCTGCCAGTCGCCACGCAGCAGATTGGCCATGTCATCGGCATTGCTGAGGAAGCCCAGCTCGATCAGTACCGATGGGACATCGGGCGCCTGCAGCACAAAGAAATCGGCCTGTCGGATCGGGAACCGACGCAGCTCCACACTCGGCTCGAGCTGATGGACGATTGCCTGAGCCGCCATCCAGGATTGATGGCGCATCTCGCGTCGCATCAGGTCGAGCAGGATATCGACCACTTCGGGCGCCATCTGCGGCATGGCAAAGCCGGCGATGACATCGGTCTTGTTCTCATTGTCCGCCAGCACCTTGTCGAGGACATCGGTGGCATTCTCGTCGCGCGTATAGACGCTGGCACCGCGGATCTCGGGCTGCTGGAAACTGTCGGCATGGAGCGAGATGAAAATGTCCGCCTTGTTGGTCCGGGCCAGGGCAACGCGCTCTTCGAGGCGAAGGAAAGTGTCGTCCTCGCGGGTCAGCGCCACGTCGAAGCGCCCCGATTCGACCAGCAGTTCCTGCAGGCGCAATGCAAAGGCGAGGACGATATCCTTTTCCTTGATGCCATTGGAGGCTTCTGCGCCGCTGTCGATTCCGCCGTGACCGGGATCAATCACCACCAGCGGCTTGCTGTCGATGGCAATTTCCGATCCGCCGGCTGGCGTCGACGTATCGGCCACCGGTGGACTGGCTGTGCTCGATGCGGCAGCGTCACGCGCGACATTGGCGGTGAATTCCTCCGCCGTGGCGGGGATGATGTCCACGACAAGCCGTGCCGGCTGCCCCTCGAATGGATCAAGCATATAGGCTTGCTGCACCTGCGCCGGTCCGGAAAGGCTCAGAATCGTGCGGACGCGGTCCGGCGCCGCCTGCTCGACCGTGTAGCCCGAGATCATGTCGCCCTCACCCGCCGGATCACCTGCAGGTTCGGGCACCGAAAAAGTCGCCGCGCGCACGTCGATGGCGATCCGGTCCGGTCCAGATATGGAAACCATGGCAAATTCGGTCTTGGCCGCCAGGTCGATGATCAGCCGGGACCGCTCAGGCGTTACCGAAACGCGCACATCCATGACATTGGGCAGTGCGACAGCTGCTGCAGGCGCGGCCGGCGCTGCCTCTTGTCCATGGGAGATGGCCGTCAGCCCGGTCATGGCGACCAGGGCGAGCGGCAAAAGGATCAGTCGAAGGGATTTCAACAATATCGGACCGGCCCCAAAAACATCCATGCCGCATCAGCCATGCCTGTCAGGCGATTCTACGGCGCGTGGGCTCTTATGCGATGATTTGCCCAAGCGGCCAATAAAGCTGGCGTGAAAACTCGGCGTACCCACCGTTTCGACTTTCCTGTTGCCAATTCCACCCAACATCCCTACACGCTTAAGGGGAAGCGCATGCTTTCCGCAGAGCCAATTCGCGTGGCCGAAAGGCCCCGGATCAGAGTTGCGGAGAGTGGCCGGGGACACGGGACGAAGAGAAATCCCGCAAAACCGGTTCAGAAGCGGCAAATCCGGCGCTTCGCATAAGAATTTCGGTCCGTTCGGACCGGACGGTTGCCGTCAGGCAGCCCAATAGGAAGAGGTCATATGGCCCGCAAGCGGACACAGCGCGACGCGATCGAATTTACCGATTGCCGCTTTGTCACGCAGCATATTTCGGCCATGACCATCACGACCGGCGCCAGCAAGGCAGAGCTTCAGAGCGCCACCAATCCCAAACCATTCGCCTCGCACTGCGCCACAAGGATGCCGATCTCTCGGCGTCCGCTTGTCGGCGCGCGAGCGCGCGGAGTTCATTATGGCTACCAAGAGAATGCTGGTGGATGCCATCCACCCGGAAGAAACACGGATCGTCGTCACCGCCGGTAACAGGATCGAGGAATTCGACTTCGAATCTGCCCAGCGGCAGCAATTGCGGGGCAATATCTACCTCGCCAAGGTGACGCGCGTTGAGCCGTCGCTGCAGGCCGCTTTCGTGGAATATGGCGGCAATCGCCATGGTTTCCTCGCCTTCAGCGAAATCCACCCCGACTATTACCAGATCCCCGTTGCCGACCGCGAAGCCCTGCTGCGCGACGAAGAGGCCGAGGACGAGCACCACGACGAAGCCGTCGAAGAGACCGTGTCGCTGCCTGAAGGCGTGACCGAGCCCGACGCCGAGGCCGATCCGCAGGAAACTGAGGAAGACAGCCATATCGAGCAGGCGCCCGCCAATTCGGAGCCCGTCGAATCGATTGGTGGCGCCGATGCGCTCGAGGAAGTGCCGGAGCGCCGCCGCCAGAGCCAGAATCGCCGTCACTACAAGATCCAGGAAGTCATCAAGCGCCGCCAGGTCATGCTGGTGCAGGTGGTCAAGGAAGAGCGCGGCAACAAGGGCGCGGCTCTGACCACCTATCTGTCGCTGGCCGGTCGTTACTCCGTGCTGATGCCCAACACGGCCCGTGGCGGTGGCATCTCGCGCAAGATCACCAATGCAGCCGATCGCAAGCGCCTCAAGGAAATCACGTCGGACCTCGAAGTGCCCCAGGGCATGGGCGTCATCCTGCGTACGGCCGGTGCTTCGCGCACCAAGGCCGAGGTCAAGCGCGACTTCGAATATCTGATGCGGCTCTGGGAATCGGTTCGCGAGCTGACCCTCAAGTCGCAGGCGCCGTGCCTCGTCTATGAGGAAGGCTCGCTGATCAAGCGGACCATTCGCGATCTGTACAACAAGGAAATCGACGAGGTTTTCGTGGCGGGCGATGACGCCTTCCGCGAGGCCAAGGATTTCATGCGCATGATCATGCCGAGCCACGCCAAGAACGTGCAGCTCTACCGTGAAGAGCAGCCGCTGTTCTCCAAGTACAATATCGAAGCGCAGCTCGACTCGATGTTCTCGCCGACGGTCACCCTGCCCTCGGGCGGCTATATCGTCATCAACCCGACTGAAGCGCTGGTCTCGATCGACGTGAACTCGGGCCGCTCCACCAAGGAGCACAATATCGAGGACACCGCGCTCCAGACCAATCTGGAAGCCGCCGACGAAGTCGCCCGCCAGCTCCGCCTGCGCGATCTGGCCGGCCTGATCGTCATCGACTTCATCGACATGATGGAGAACCGGTCCAACCGGGCCGTCGAGCGCAAGCTCAAGGACGCGCTCAAGGACGACCGTGCCCGCATCCAGGTCGGCCGCATCAGCCACTTCGGCCTGATGGAAATGAGCCGCCAGCGCATCCGCTTCGGCGTCGTCGAAAGCTCGACCCACAAGTGCCCGATCTGCGACGGCACGGGCCTGGTTCGCTCGACCGAGTCGCTGGCGCTGATGATCATGCGCCATATCGAGGATCACGTGCTGCGCCGCCAGGGTCAGTCGGTCAATGTCCGCGTGCCCGTGGAAGTCGCCCTCTACCTGCTCAACTTCAAGCGCGAAACGCTGATCGGGCTGGAAATCCGCAACAACCTGTCGATCACCATCACGGCTGACGGCAAGATGACCGGCCACCAGTTCGCCATCGAAAAGGGCGAGGCGCGGGTCAACACCTATACCGACCAGCGCGTCACCGAACACGTGCGCGTCGACAGTGCCATCATCGAAGATGATATCGACGACGAGATTGTCGAAGACGAGGAAGAAGCCGAAGAGGCACCCGCTGCCGCTGCAGCCGGTTCCGAAGCGGGTGAAGGCGAAGGTCGCCGTCGCCGTCGTCGCCGCCGTCGCGGTGGTGCCGATCGCGAGGACAATGGCCAGCGTCCCCAGCAGCAGCGCGCTGCCCAGGCGCCCGCCGTCGAAGGCGAGGCGACTGAAGACGGCGACGAAGAGGGTGATGACGAAAACGTCGCGCTTCCCTCCGGCGAGGCCAATGGCGATGACGAGCCGCGCAAGCGCCGCCGTCGCGGTCGCCGTGGTGGCCGTCGCAACCGTCGCGATGGTGAGGACGGCGTCCGCGCAGAATCGCCTGCCGGTGAAGAGGGCCTGAGCGAGCAGCAGACCGAAGCCGTGGCCAACGAGCTGCTGGCCCAGGATGCGATCGCCGCAGCCGAGCCGGAAGCGGCCCCCGTGGTGGCCGAAGTCGCGGAAGCTGCTGCTCCCGTGGCCGAAGAAGCACCGGCCGAAAAGCCCAAGCGCAAGCCCCGCACGCGCAAGAAAGTGGAAGAAACCGCCGAGGCTGCTCCGGTCGACGCTGCGCCCGTCGAAGCCCCTGCTGCCGAACCGGCTGCCGAGGAAAAGCCCAAGCGCAAGCCACGGGCCCGCAAGCCCAAGGCGGAGGCCAGTGAAGCGGTGGAAGCCGTCGCCGTGGCCCAGGCAGCCCCCGAAGCTGTTCCTGCAGCAGCCGAGCCGGTTGCCGAAGCTGCGCCCGAGTCACCCGCCGAGGCGCCCAAGTCGCGCCGCGTGAAGAAGGAACTGCCCGCCGAAGGCATCGTGGTTTCCTCGAGCGCTGCGCCCAAGGAAGAGACGGCCGGCGACGAGGCCGAGCCGCCCAAGAAGAAGGCCGGCTGGTGGCAGCGCCGCCTGGGTCTGGGCTAGAAATACAAGGGGCGGTCCTCGGACCGCCCTTTTCATTTTCAACGCCGGTAGCGATAGACCATATCTTCGGGGTCCTGCCGCTTGGCATCAGGATCGGGCACCCCGCCCAGCCGCGCTGACACGGCCATGGACTTGTGGTTCTCGGGGTCAAAATAGCTGACGAGAGTTTCAAGGCCGAGATCAGCAAAACCCCAATCCCGCATGGCGCGCCCGGCTTCCGAGGCATAGCCCCGGCCTTCATGGCCCTCGTAGAGAAGCCAGCCGAGCTCTTTCTCCGGAAACAGCGGGCCGTGGTTGATGCCGACCTGCCCGACGCATTCGCCGGTTTCGGCAAGCTCGATCATCAGGGCACCATGGCCATAAAGCTCCCACAGCGCCACGTCATGGCTGAAGGTCAGCCAGGCACCGCGCGTATCAAACGGCCCACCCATGAAGCGCGATCGATCCGACTTCAGGAAGTCGCCATAGGCCGGAAAGTCAGCCATGGTGGGCGGGCGCAGGATCAGGCGTTCGGTCTTGAGAGTTGGGATCATGGGGCGTCCGGACGAAAGTTCAGGTCGACCTTTCCCTTAGCACCACCACGCCAAGCACCACCAGCCAGACAGCCCAGAGCGTATAGGCCACGGCGTTGATTGCGCCAGCCGACGGCAGGCCGAAGGGCTCGGCCATGCCAGCCGCGATACCAAGCGCCAGGAGCAGGCCCGCCCAGGCGAGCAATCGATACTGCCCAAGCAGAGCAACCGCCACCGAGACAGTCCACAGCGCCGTAAAGAGATAGCCGAAATGTTCGCCGACGCCGGCACCGGCATAGAGATGGAAGGCGTCGAACACCGCCTGCGTCACGGCGGGGTCGGCAGATGACGCGGCGAGATTGGGCACCAGCACGACCCAGCGCAACAGCCCCATGCCCTGCACCAGCCCGGCAAGAATGCCGAAGGTCGCGGCAAAGGCCGCTGCGGTCGGATTGCGCGGCCAGAGCCATAGCCCGCTCAACACGCCCACCGGGATGAAGGCCAGCGCCGAGAGCATGAAGACATACCAATTGACCAACAGGCCCGGTCCGCCAGCGGTGAATCCGGCGAGGATATCCTCGGCTGGTTCGCGCAGGATATCGGGGTAGTGAAAGCTGAGCTGCAGACCGGTGAATGCGGCCATGAACAGCACGGGCACGGCAATCATCGCCAGCCCGGTCGGACGTTGAAGCGTGGTCATTTGCGGTCTCCCCTTCGCAAACTGAAAAGCTTGCCAACAAGACGCACGCAAGAATGACCCCAGTATCCGCGGAGCAGTTCCATCGTCCTGCCAGCTCGGGCAGGATATCACATCGCCAAGGGCGCGCTACTGGGCGTGATACTGACCCAGAAATCCTCTCATGCGCTCCAGTGCCAGTTCGATCGTCTCGCGTTTGCCGGCATAGGAGAAGCGGACGAATTTCTTGCCGTTCACCCGATCAAAGTCCTCGCCCGGCGTCGCGGCGACGCCCGCCTCGTCCAGCATGCGGGTACAGAAGTCCATCGAGTCATTGGAAAAGCGGACAACGCCGGCATAGGCGTAGAAGGCGCCGTCCGACGGGGCGCCGATGTCAAAGCCCAGCGCATGCAGCCCGTCGCTCAGCAACTGCCGATTGGCGGCATAGCCGGCCTTCTGCACCTCGGAATAGTCCCGTTCACCCAGCGCTACCGTAGCCGCAACCTGGCTCAGCGTCGGGGCGGAGATGAAGAGGTTCTGCTGCAGGATTTCGGCGCGGCGGACGAGATCAGCCGGCAGCACCATCCAGCCGATGCGCCAGCCGGTCATGCAGTAGTATTTCGAGAAGGAATTGATGACGATGGCGTCCTGGGTCAGCTCCAGCGCACTGACCGACGGCCCGGAATAATCGAGCCCGTGATAGATTTCGTCCGAGATCAGCCGTACGCCCAGCCGCTTGCAGGTCGCGATGATGTCGGCCAATCCAGCACGATCCACTGTGGCCCCGGTCGGATTGGCCGGGCTAGCGAACAGCAGCCCCTCGAAGGGTTCGGCGGCATGGGCTGCCGCAATATCGGCCCCGGTCAGCCGCCAGCCATTTTCTGCGGTCAGCGGGATTTCGACCATGCCAAAGCCGAGGCCGAGCAGCGTATTCACATAGGCCGGATAGCCGGGTCGTGTGATGGCGATCTTTGCGCCGGGCTTGAAGGCGGTGTGAAAAGCGATGATGAAGCCGGCCGACGACCCCATGGTCGAAATGATGGAATCAGGATCGACCGTCACGCCATGCTGGGCATGGTAGTAGGCCGAGAGCCCTTCGCGCAGCTCGATCAACCCCTTGGCATTGGTATAGCCCTGCGCATCGGGCAGCGCATGGCGCACGGCCTCGATCACCTTCGGAGCAGGCGGGGCGCCGGGTTCGCCGATCTCTAGGTGACAGACCACCCTGCCCGTCGCCTCGATTCCCTTGGCACGCTTGAGGATTTCCATGGCGTGGAAAGGCATCAGGCCATCAGTGTTCTGGTCGGTCATGGTCGGTCCTTGCTGTCCGTCCCGGCCTAACCCGTCTCTGCCCTGGCCTCAACAACAATTGAAGCACTCGTTGATGCGGCATTTAGAGACGGGTGCCAAAGTGGCTTTGCCTCTGCTAGAAGCGGAGCGAATTGTCTTTTGGGAGCCAAGGTTTATGTCGCGCGTCACTCTCGCCCTTGTCGCCGTTTCCGGCATTCTCGCCGGTGCGCTGGGCTATTCGGTGCTGAACCAGCCCAAGCCCCAGACCGACACGGTCGCCATCCAGGCGCAGATCGACGAAGCCATCACCGCTTACGACGCCGCCCGATCCGCCGCTGAAGCCAGCCTGCCCCAGGACGTCGCCGCGATCGATCCGGACGTGCTCAATCCGCTGATCGAATCCTATCTGATGGGTGACCCCAAGATCCTGCAGCGCATGTCCGTGGCGCTGGATACCACAATGCAGGCAGAGGAGCGCGAGAAGGCAACTGGCGCCATCGCCTCAATGAGCGACAAGATTTTCAACGATCCCGGCCAGGTCGTCCTCGGCAATCCCGAAGGCGACGTGACCCTGGTTGAGTTCTTCGACTACAATTGCGGCTATTGCCGCAACGCCCTGCCCGATCTTGCGGCGCTGCTCGCCGAGGACACCAACCTGCGCGTGATCCTCAAGGAATTCCCCATTCTCTCCAATGAGTCGATCGACGCCGCCCGCGTCGCCGTCCTCGTTGGCGATACCGATGTCGACTACTGGAGCTTCCACGAAGCCCTGTTCACCAGCCGTGGCAAGGTCGACAAGCAGGTTGCGCTCGACGCCGCTGCCGATCTCGGCCTGTCCCCGGTGGCGCTCGAACTCGACATGGGCACCGAGGCCGTATCGCAGAAGATTCAGACCTCCTACGAAATCGCCCGTGCCCTCAATATCACCGGCACGCCCACCTATATCATTGGCAACGAGATCATTCCCGGTGCCATCGGTGTGGACGAACTCAAGACGCGCATCGCCAACATGCGCGAATGCGGTGAGACTACCTGCGGCGTCTGATCCCGGGCAAAGGCATGAAAGCGCTGGCACGCCCGCGCTTTCTTTGCCTTTTCCGTGCATTTCGTATAACCGGTCTTGCGCCAGCCGGAAGCGGCGGTGCAAAAGGCAAAAATCATGGCTAAGCGCGTTCTCGTCCTCAACGGCCCGAACCTCAATATGCTCGGAACCCGCGAGCCGGAAATCTATGGCGCGGAAACGCTCCAGGATGTCGAAGCCCTGTGCCAGCGCACCGGCGACGAACTCGGCCTCAGCGTGGACTTTCGCCAGTCCAACCACGAGGGCGAGCTGGTGACCTGGATCCAGGACGCCCGCACCAGCGCCGATGCCATCCTGATCAACCCGGCGGCCTATTCGCACACTTCGGTGGCGATCCAGGACGCGCTCAAGGCGTCTGGTCTGCCGGTTGCCGAAGTCCACATTTCCAATATCCATCAGCGTGAAAGCTTCCGGCACCATTCCTATGTGTCGGCTGTCGCCTTTGGCGTCATTTGCGGCTTTGGCACTGGCGGGTATAGAATGGCGCTCACAGCGCTCGCCGAAAAACTCAAATAACGATCAACGCGGATCACGCGGGAGACCGACAAGAATGACCAAGTCATCGCAAGTGGATCAGGATCTGATCCGTGCCATCGCAGAGCTGCTCAACAAGGAAAATCTCGCCGAGATCGAGATCGAGCAGGAGGACTTCCGGGTCCGCGTCACCCGCTCCTATGCAAATGAGGCGCCCGTCTACGCCCAGGCACCCCAGTATTTCGCGCCGCCGGCTGCTGCAGCCGCGCCGCTGGCCCCAGCTGGCTCGGTTGTGCCGGCCGCTCCTGCCGCTGCCGAAGACCTGTCGTCCAATCCGGGCACCCTGACCTCCCCCATGGTTGGCACCGCTTATCGTTCGCCAGAGCCGGGCAAGCCGTCCTTCGTCGAAGTGGGCGCCAAGGTCTCCGAAGGCCAGACGCTTCTGATCATCGAAGCCATGAAGACCATGAACCAGATCCCGGCGCACCGCTCGGGCACCGTGACGCGCATTCTCGTGCAGGACGCGCAGCCGGTTGAATATGGCGAGCCGCTCGTCGTCATCGAGTAAGGGGAACCCCATGTTCCAGAAGGTCCTCATCGCCAATCGCGGCGAAATCGCCCTGCGCATCCTGCGTGCCTGCAAGGAACTGGGCATCCAGACCGTTGCGGTCCATTCGACGGCTGACGCCAATGCCATGCATGTGCGTCTCGCCGACGAAAGCGTCTGTATCGGTCCCAATGCCGCCAAGGACAGCTATCTCAACATCCCGTCGATCCTCGCTGCCTGCGAGATCACCGGCGCGGATGCGGTGCATCCTGGTTACGGTTTCCTTTCGGAAAACGCCCGCTTCGCCAAGATTCTGGAAGAGCACAAGGTGACCTTCATCGGTCCCTCGGCGCACCATATCGAGATCATGGGCGACAAGATCACGGCCAAGAAGACCGCCGTCGAGCTTGGCATTCCCGTGGTTCCGGGCTCGCCCGGCGCGGTCGAGACCGAGGAATCGGCGCTCGATAACGCCCGCCGCATCGGCTACCCCGTGCTGATCAAGGCAACCGCCGGTGGCGGTGGTCGCGGCATGAAGGTCGCCAAGACGGAGGAAGACCTACTGATCGCCTGGTCGACCGCCCGCTCGGAAGCCAAGGCCGCCTTTGGCAACGATTCCGTCTATATGGAAAAGTACCTCGGCAAGCCGCGCCACATCGAAGTCCAGGTGCTGGGCGACGGTCAGGGCAATGCCGTCCATCTGGGCGTCCGCGACTGCTCTCTGCAGCGCCGCCACCAAAAGGTCTGGGAAGAGGCCGGTGGCCCCACCATCCGCCCCGAGGAACGCGACGAGATCGGCGAAATCTGCGCCGCCGCAATGCGCAAGCTCAGCTATTCGGGCGCCGGCACGATCGAATTCCTCTACGAGAATGGCGAGTTCTATTTCATCGAAATGAACACCCGCCTGCAGGTGGAGCATCCGGTCACCGAACGCATCACCGGCATCGACATCGTCTATGAGCAGATCCGCGTTGCCTCGGGCGAAAAGCTCTCGATGACCCAGGATCAGGTGCAGTTCAATGGCCATGCCATCGAAGTGCGCATCAATGCCGAAGACCCGCAGACATTCGCGCCGTCGCCCGGCACGATCACCTTCTACCACCCCGCTGGTGGCGTCGGTGTGCGTGTCGATTCGGCGGTCTATCAGGGCTACAAGATCCCGCCCTATTACGACTCACTGATCGGCAAGCTGATCGTCTATGGCCGTACCCGCGAAGAATGCCTGCAGCGCCTGCGCCGCGCGATCGACGAATTCGTCGTCGACGGCATCAAGACCACGCTGCCCCTGTTCCAGCGCCTGATCCATGAGCCCGATATCCTCTCGGGCAACTACGACATCCACTGGCTGGAAAAATACCTGGCCGAGAACAAGGTCTGACGGACATCAAAGGGGCGCAATGCGCCCCTTTTCATTGCAGACAAAGCCCATGTCCAAACCCAGCCCCTTTGAAATCGACATCACCCCGGAACTGATCATCCGCGCCTATCGGGCCGGCATCTTTCCCATGTCGGAAGATGCCGAGGATGAGGACCTGTTCTGGGTCAGCCCCGAGATGCGCGGCGTCATTCCCCTCGACGGCTTTCGCCTGTCGACCAGCCTGCGCAAGGCCATCCGCAAATCGGGTTTCGAGGTCAGGGTCGACACCGATTTTGCGGGCGTCATCCACGGCTGCGCCACTGTCGGCGCCGATCGCGACAGCACTTGGATTAATCGCACCATCCGCCAGGTCTATGGCGAACTGTTCCGCCGCGGTGTGGCCCATACGGTGGAAGTGTGGGACGGCGAAGACCTGGTCGGCGGTCTCTATGGACTCGCTATCGGCGGCGCCTTCTTCGGCGAATCCATGTTCCACCGGCGCACCAATGCCAGCAAGATCGCCATGGCGCATCTGGTGGAACGGCTGAGAGCCGGTGGTTTTGTGCTGCTCGACACCCAGTTCGTCACCGACCACCTTGCCTCGCTGGGCGGGATCGAAATCCCGCGCAACCAATACGAGGAGCGTCTCGCCGAGGCGCTGCAGATCGAGGGCGACTGGTCCGCCTTGGACCTCAATCCGCCAGCTTGAACTCCAGCACCGTGACCCATTTGTCCATATCGGGCTCGTCGGCCGGATCGCTTTCGTAGATTTCGAGACGGCAGGCGAAGTGATCGCCATCGTCCTTCTCCACCACGTCGAGCTTCTTGCCGCGCTCCTTGGCCCAGCCGATCAGCAAGGCCGTGACGTCATACAGCTTGTCGGGATGGCCATGCCAGGTCACCGTCAGGTAGCGACCGGCCGGCAATGTGCCGAAGTGAATGTTGCCGCTATCCGCGCCGCGGCCCGACACCGTAACACCAGCCTCGACATCGAGCGTGTCGCTCATGGCAATGCGTCGATAATTATAGAAGGCCGGACCAGCCGGATCGATCCCCGCTGTCGCCAGATGCCCGAAGAGGGCCGGAAAGCCTTCTTCGGCCGGCTTCTGCATCTGGTTCATCCGCACTTTGAAAGGGATATAGGCGTATGCGCGTTCAGGCCGTTCGACGATCTCAGGCAAAGTCAGCATGTCCATCTCCTCCGTTCCACCAGCCTAGCGTGGCCGGCAATCCGGATGAAGACGTTTCGCGCCGCGTCGAGCCGACGCGGTTGCCAAAAAATCAGCGGGCGTCGGGCGGCGGCACGGCCGTGCTGACCTTGCAGTCTTCCAGCCAGATGTCATAGATCGCGTGATCGACGGCATGCAGGGCCGGACTATCGGCAAACATCCATCCGGTGAAGATGCGCTTGGAGACGCCATTGAGGCTGCGCTGGTCGACCTCGAGAAAGGCCGACGTACTCTGCGCTTCGGTTGACGGCCGCGTGTAGCAGGCGCGCGGCGTGATCTCGAGCGCGCCGAACAGCACGGTCTCGTCGATATAGACATCGAAGCGCGTGATGCGGCCGGTGATCTTGTCGAGACCGGCAAAGCTGGCGACGGGATTGGCGATTGGCTGCGCCGAAATGGGCGCGGCAAACCCGATCGACGCCAGGCCCAGTATGGGCACCAGCGTCTTGATCAGCTTCAGAAAACGGGAGGTTGCGAGGCGCAAGGCGCCGCGATCCTTATTCAGGCGACCAGGCGCTGTAATCGCCGGTAACGCGCGGACGCTCGCCCTTGTTGAGCAGGCTGCCATCGGGGCGATAGGCTTCCGCGGTGCCGGTCAGGTTCCGCTCATGCGGCTTTTCCCAAGGCTTGGCGACATAGTTGACCTTGGACGGCGGCACATCGGTGCGATAGTGCATCCAGCCATGCCAGCCCTGACCGATGGTCGAGGCATCGGCATAGCCATTGTAGGTCACGTAACGCCGGTCAGCCTTGCGGTCCTGGTAATACTTGTTGCCGAACTCGTCGCTGCCGACATAGTCGCTGAAGCGCCAGATCCAGAGCCGCGTGCCCCAGGTCTGGCCATTCCACCAGACGAAGATTTCACTCAGGAACTTTTTGATACCGGGCTTGGCCAATTGTCGATTCCGCCGTCGAGATATGCGTGTTCGGGCGGTTTAGCATGGGCAGCGCGCTGAGCCTAGCGTTTTGCAGGCAAATTTGGACAGGTGCAGCTCCTCATGCGTCCGGCCCTTGCTCCTCTGGGAGGGGCGCCCTACCCTCTGTTCTTGCAGCACTTTCACTCCCGGCCAGCATCAGGACACCCAACATGCCCTATTCAGGCGATACCCCATTGCCAGCTGCCTTGCGGAAACTGGAAACAGCTCAATGGACGCCGGTCACCATCGGCAAATCGGGCGCGTCTGTCTGGCGTATCATCGGTGACGAAGCACTCTTTCTCAAATCCGCTCCAGTCCATCCCTTGAGCGAACTGCCCGGCGAGGCCGAGCGCCTGCGCTGGTTGACGGGAACTGGCCTTGCCGCCCCGCAGCTCAGGGACTTTTTCGAGTGCGATGGCCGTAACTGGCTGCTGATGACGGCCATGCCCGGTGCTGACCTGACCGAATGGGCCACCCAACCCGAATTGATCGTCGATATCCTGGCCTCCAGCCTCCGCCAATTGCACGCGCTGGACATAGCTGCCTGCCCCTTCGATCATCGACTCGACAAGCGCCTTGGGGCCGGTGCGGACAATGTCGCCGCCGGCATCGTCGACGAGAGCGATTTCGATACGGCTCATGTCGGCTGGACCGCGGTGCAAGTGCTGGACTGGCTGATGCAGAACCGGCCGCAAACCAGTGACCTGGTGGTTACCCATGGCGATGTGAGCCTGCCCAATCTCATGGCGGACAACGGCCGTTTCTCGGGTTTTATCGATTGCGGGCGACTGGGCGTGGCGGATCGCTGGCAGGACCTTTCCATCGCCTGCCGCAGCCTCGCCTTCAATTGCGGACCCGGGCATGTCACCGCTTTCCTTGCCGCCTATGGCGCACAATGGGATCAGCAGCGCTACGACTACTACACCGCATTGGACGAGCTGTTCTGACCCGCAGATTTCTGAACTTGACGACCCACGCCGCCGCTGAGTCTGGCTCATCGCCTCCATGGTAAAGCATCGGTGAACGGGCGCTGAAAGCTGCGATCCTGCAAGGCCTTGGCAGCGCAGGTTCAAGTTTCGTCATGTCAGCGCGGCACAGTTCTGCAAGAGCCGCAAGCGGACCGGGCAAGGCCCCGGATCTGCTTGATCTTTATCCTCGCAATTCCCATATTTTACCTACCATCGCTTGTTCGCTGCGACAGCCTGACCACTAGCACTAGTGATTTCACGCGTTGACGACCCGTTTGAATCGGCAGAGTGTTTTGCCCGGCCCGCGACATTTTCCGCCGCAGGCAAGTCCTCGATCCAGAGCGCCGGCAGATCAGATCGGCGCCCGCTCCGGGCACAGGTTGGTACAGCGTCAAACAGCATTGGGTGAGGCCGGACATCCGGCTCGCGGGCTCAGTCACGCCCGTCATATTGGGGAATAGCATGCACATCGAACGTCGTTTCACGTCCGCCGGTCAGGATCGCTACGCAGGAGTGGACTTCCGCTCGGCGACCAGCGAGATCCGCAATCCCGATGGCTCGGTCGTGTTCAAACTCGAAAACATCGCCATTCCCGCCGCCTGGAGCCAGGTCGCGGCCGATATCATTGCGCAGAAGTATTTCCGCAAGGCGGGCGTCGCCAAGGCGCTGAAGACCGTCGAAGAGAACGCCGTGCCGTCCTGGCTGTGGCGATCCGTGCCCGACGAGGCCGCGCTGGCAAAACTCCCCGAGGACGAGCGCTATGGCTCCGAGCTCGATTCGCGCCAGGTTTTTGACCGTCTCGCCGGAACCTGGACCTATTGGGGCTGGAAGGGCGGCTATTTCGACTCCGAAGACGACGCTCTCGCCTTCCGCGACGAACTGGCCTTCATGCTCGCCACCCAGCGCGTGGCGCCCAATTCGCCGCAATGGTTCAACACCGGCATTCACTGGGCCTATGGCATCGACGGCCCCAGCCAGGGCCATTTCTACGTCGACCCCTTCACCCACAAGCTGGTGCAATCGAAAAGCTCATACGAGCATCCCCAACCCCATGCCTGCTTCATCCAGTCTGTCAACGACGACCTGGTCAATGAAAACGGCATCATGGACCTCTGGGTCCGCGAAGCGCGCCTGTTCAAATATGGCTCGGGAACCGGCACCAATTTCTCCGCCCTGCGCGGCTCGGGCGAAAAGCTCTCGGGCGGCGGCAAGTCATCGGGCCTGATGAGCTTCCTCAAGATCGGTGATCGCGCCGCTGGCGCCATCAAGTCGGGCGGCACCACGCGCCGCGCCGCCAAGATGGTCGTGCTCGATATCGATCACCCCGATGTGGAAGAATATATCAACTGGAAGGTCAAGGAGGAGCAGAAGGTCGCCGCCCTCGTGACCGGCTCCAAGGTGGTCAGCAAGCATCTCAAGGCGATCATGAAGGCTGCCGTCAATTGCGAAGGCAATGCCGACGACTGCTTCGACGTGGCCAAGAATCCCGCCCTCAAGCGCGAGGTCCGCGCCGCCAAGAAAGCACTGGTGCCGGAGAACTATATCTACCGCGTCATCCAGTTCGCCAAGCAGGGCTACACGGATGTGGATTTTCCGGTCTATGACACCGATTGGGACAGCGAGGCCTATCTCACCGTCTCCGGCCAGAATTCCAACAATTCCGTCCGCGTCACCGATGACTTCCTGCGCGCCGTGGAAGGCGATGGCGACTGGAACCTGACGGCCCGCGCTACCGGCAAGGTGACCAAGACGCTGAAAGCCCGCGATCTCTGGGAACAGGTCGGCTATGCCGCCTGGGCCTCGGCCGATCCCGGCATCCAGTATCACACCACGATCAACGAGTGGCACACTTCGCCCGAAGCCGGCCCGATCAACGCATCGAACCCCTGCTCGGAATATATGTTCCTCGACGACACGGCCTGCAATCTCGCCTCGGTCAACCTGCTGCCCTACCGCAACCAGGACGGCAGCTTCGACACCGCATCTTACGAGCACACCATCCGTCTCTGGACCATCGTCCTCGAAATCTCGGTGATGATGGCGCAATTCCCGTCGCGCGCCATTGCCGAACGGAGCTTCGAATACCGGACCCTGGGCATCGGCTATGCCAATATCGGCGGCCTGCTGATGACCTCCGGCATTCCCTATGACTCCGCCGAAGGCCGCGCCATTGCCGGCGCCGTCACAGCCATCTTGACCGGCGTCAGCTATGCGACCTCGGCTGAAATGGCCAAGGAGCTCGGCCCCTTCAAGGACTACAAGCGCAACAGCAAGCACATGCTGCGCGTCATCCGAAACCATCGCAATGCAGCCCATGGCATGGCCGATGGCTATGAAAGCCTCTCCATCAATCCCGTCCCGCTCGACCACGCCAATCTCAAGGACGCGGCCCTGTCCGAACGCGCCAAGCTCGCCTGGGACAATGCCCTTGAACTCGGCAAGAGCCATGGCTTCCGTAACGCCCAGGTTTCCGTTATCGCGCCCACGGGCACGATTGGCCTGGTCATGGATTGCGACACCACCGGCATCGAGCCCGATTTCGCCCTGGTGAAATTCAAGAAGCTCGCCGGCGGCGGCTATTTCAAGATCATCAATCGCGCCGTGCCCCCGGCCCTGCGCACCCTTGGCTATTCCGAAAGCCAGATCGCCGAGATGGAGGCCTATGCAGTCGGCCACGGCAATCTCAACCAGGCCCCCGGCGTCAATCCATCCACACTCCGCGCCAAGGGTTTTTCGGACGACAAGATCGAGGCGCTCAACAAGGCGCTGCTCTCGGCCTTCGACATCAAATTCGTCTTCAACCAGTGGACGCTCGGCCAGGACTTCCTCAAGACCCTCGGCGTCACCGACGAGCAGATGAACGACTTCACCTTCGAGCTGCTGCCGTTCCTTGGCTTTGGCAAGAAGGACATCGAGGCGGCAAATCTCCATGTCGTCGGCGCCATGACCCTGGAAGGCGCCCCCCATCTCAAGGCCGAACACTTGTCCGTCTTCGATTGCGCCACCCCCTGCGGCAAGATTGGCAAGCGCTACCTCTCGGTCGAAAGCCATATCCTGATGATGGCCGCCGCCCAGCCCTTCATCTCTGGCGCCATTTCCAAGACCATCAACATGCCCAATGACGCCACGGTGGAGGACGCCAAAGAGGCTTACATGCTGTCCTGGCGCCTGGCGCTGAAGGCCAACGCACTCTATCGCGACGGCTCAAAGCTCTCCCAGCCGCTCAACTCCTCAATCCTGGCTGCAGCCGATGACGAAGACGACGACGCCGTCGAAGACCTGATGGCGCTCAATGCCGCCGCCCGCGTGCCGGTCGTGGCCGAAAAGATCATCGAGAAGATCATTGAGCGCGTGCATTACCGCGAGCAGGAAAAGCTGCCGACCCGCCGCAAGGGCTATACGCAAAAGGCCAAGATCGGCGGCAACACCATCTTCCTGCGCACCGGCGAATATGAGGATGGTCGCCTCGGCGAAATCTTCATCGACATGAACAAGGAAGGCGCGACCCTGCGGGGCCTGCTCAACAATTTCGCCATCGCCATCTCGCTGGGCCTGCAATATGGCGTGCCGCTGGAAGAATATGTGGAGGCCTTCACCTTCACCAAATTTGAGCCGGCCGGCATGGTCATTGGCAACGAGACCATCAAGAGCGCGACCTCGATCCTCGACTATATCTTCCGCGAACTGGCCATCGCCTATCTCGACCGCAATGACCTGGCCCATGTCGCGCCCGACACTGCCCCTTCGCTCGGCAAGGGCGTGGCCGAAGACACCCGCAGCCCTGCGAGTTCCTCGGTGCCCGCCGAGCGCTTTGTCTCCCGCGGCATGACCCGCGGCCGCGTCGCCAACAAGAACCTGATGCTGGTCCCCGGCGACCAAGGCCCGGCCAACCCGGTCCAGGCCATGCAGACGTCGACCATCACGGCGTTACGCTCGGCAACCGCACTGAAACAGGACAGCCAGGTAGCGCCGGTCTTGGCCGAACCCGAGCTGGCCGCGATGCCAACTGCGCCGTCAAAGGATGCCGGCCTGCTGCGGGCGGAAGCACAGATGAAGGGCTACACAGGCGACCAGTGCACGGAGTGCCACAACTTTACGATGGTGCGGAATGGCACGTGCTTGAAATGCGATACGTGTGGGACGACGACGGGGTGCAGTTGAACTCGGACTGGCAGCTGGCTTTGACAGTCGCCACTGTTGCGCTTTGACGTCATAAGCAGAAAGCCTCGGTACGACGCCGAGGCTTTCTGACGTTAACTGCGCCTAACACAGACGGGGATTGGAGCGGCGATCCGTCCGAGCGTCTGGAACCTTGTTGGTCCTGGTGTCTTTGCATGAAGCTGGCTTGCGTGGGTGCTCGGCCGGCCTGCCGAGACATCGAGGACCATCTTGATCAAGCCATTCGTCATCAACCGCCCGGTGTTCTTCGGAGCGCTGGGTATCATTGCCATTTTCCTCGCAATCGGGATTCTCTTCCCCTCGCAGGCCGAAGAGATTTTTGGCGGGTTGCAATCGGGCATACTCACCAATTTCGGATGGCTCTATCTCCTCTCCGTCGGCATCGTGCTGGTGGCGATGCTGCTGATCTGTCTCAGCCGCTTCGGCAATCTCAGGCTCGGACCGGATGACTCCACACCCGACTTCAGTTTTGTGTCCTGGATCGCCATGCTGTTCGCCGCCGGGATGGGGATTGGCCTGATGTTCTATGGCGTGGGTGAGCCAATCACCCACTACATGGTTCCGCCCACTGCCGAGCCGCGTTCGGTCGAAGCCGTGCGCGAAGCCATGTCTGTCACCTTCCTTCATTGGGGCATTCACGCCTGGGCAATCTATGCCGTGGTTGGCCTTTCGCTGGCCTATTTCGGCTATCGCTACAATCTGCCGCTCACCATCCGCTCAGGGCTCTACCCCTTGCTGAAGGAACGCATCAACGGGCCCATCGGACATGTGGTCGACATCTTCGCGATTGTTGGCACCATATTCGGCCTCGCGACCTCGATGGGCGTGGGCGTCAATCAGATCAATTCGGGGCTCAATTTCCTGTTTGGCGTGCCGGTGACTCCCGTTGTCCAACTGCTGATCATTGCCGGCGTGACCACCCTGGCAACGATTTCCGTGGTCAGCGGCCTCGACAAGGGCGTGCGTATCCTTTCGGAAATCAACTTGCTGGTCGCGATCTGCCTGATGCTGTTCGTGCTGCTGGTTGGACCAACGGCCGATCTGTTCCGCGACTTCGTCCAGAATCTCGGTCTCTATCTGGACAGCATCGTGCTGCGGACCTTCAACATCTACGCTTATGAACCGACGCCCTGGATCGATGCCTGGACCCTGTTCTATTGGGCCTGGTGGATATCCTGGTCGCCGTTCGTTGGCATGTTCATCGCCCGCATTTCCAGGGGCCGCACCGTTCGGGAGTTCATCACCGCCGTATTGTTCATCCCGGCTGGCTTCACCTTCGTTTGGATGACCGTGTTTGGAAACACTGCCATTTCGATCGATGCCGGCGTCGCCGGGGGCGCGCTGGGCACGGCGATCGCAAATGACCTGTCCGTTGGGCTGTTTGAATTCTTCACCTACCTCCCGTTCCCGGCTGTCACCTCGACGCTTGCCGTCATTCTGGTTGCGATCTTCTTCGTCACCTCGGCCGATTCCGGATCCCTTGTGATCGACGCCATTGCGGCGGGTGGGGAAACCGAAACCACGACACTGCAGCGCGTCTTCTGGTGCGCCTTCGCCGGTGTCGTCGCGGCAGTGCTACTGCTCTCGGGCGGTGTGGGGGCGTTGCAATCCGTCACCATTGCCAGCGCACTCCCCTTCGTGATCGTCATTCTCGCTCTTTTGTGGTCACTGCTGACCGGAATGCGGTCCGACGTCGCCCAACAACAAGCACACCGCTCTGCAAGTGGCCCGGCACCGGCACAACCCGCCGCTGGCGTCACCTGGCAACGGCGGCTCGGCCTTATGCTGCGTGCACCGCGTCAGGCTGAAGTGCAGAAGTTCATCGACAGCCAGGTTCAGTCGGCCCTGAAGCAAGTGGCCGACGAATTGACGAGCCGAGGACGACCATCGACCATCGAGCAGGCCGAAGACGGGTCCGTCTCCTTGCGGTCGCCAGCGGAGGGTGTCCGGGACTTCGTCTATGGCGTGTCCCTGGCCAGTCATCCGCTCGCTGTGCTCTCCCCCATGGCGGCAGGCAAGCCGGAGATGAGGTATGAGGCCCGCACGTATTTTTCGAGCGGCAACCGTGGTTATGACGTGATGGGCATGGGACGCGATCAGATCATCGCCGATGTCCTCGTGCAGTTCGAGCGCTATCTGGCTCTCGTGAAACTGCCAGAGGTTCAACTGGTTCATGGCGCACCCGAGCATCCAAGCGGCGGTTGAACTCGCGGTCCTTTGCCCTTTGGGTTCGGCAGCAACAACTTCCGGACCCAGCAATTGGCAGGGCAGCTAGTACTCAATTGGCTTCGTCGCCGAGCAGGTCGACCTGCGCAATGCGCTGGCCTGCTTCATCCCCTTTGCCCTGGGCGTGTTGCTGCTCGCGCCGCGGCTCCAGCCCAAAGTCTCGGCCAGCACCGCATGACGCCCGGGCTAGGCTCGCACCTCCGCCAGACGCTTTTCCGCGTAGTCGTCCCGCCAGCACACCGCCGCTTCCCAGGCGGCCGATGCCTGCTGCACCACGTCGAACTCGTCTTCCGAAAACCCGGCCGGATTGCCCGGTAGGTCGAGATCGAGATCGGACACATCGACATGAGCCTCGTCCCAGTCGATCAACCCGACCCGGTCGGCAGTGATGCGGATATTGCGCGGATTGGGATCGCCATGCGTGACCGATGTCGGGCGCCCGACGATCCGCGCCCAGGCCTTGCGACAGCGCGTGACGCCCTCAGCCGGCATGGCATCGAGATCGATCCGTGTGCCCTTGCGCTCGATCAGGAGATCGGTCGCACCGCGCCAGCCCGGACGCTGCGGCCAGTCCCGGGTCAGCGCATGCAGCCGGCGCAGAGTCTCCGCCACCCGCCGCCAATCCTCAGGCGTCTCGGGCGCCACGCCCTCCACATAGTCCATGACCACCAGCCCGTGGGCAAACAGCCGGCCATCCGTGGTGGGGATCGGCACCGGCACGGTCATGCCATGCTGCGCCAGATAGACCAGCAGTTCTGCCTCCCATTGGAGGTCCGCGTCACCGCGTTTCCCCAGCCGGCCGACCGCCAGACGCCCATTGACCCGCAGGCTCCAGACGTCATTGGCCACGCCCCCGGCCAGCTTTTCGATCCTTTGGGCATCCTCGCCCCAAAGCCGCAAGGCATCCCAGCCCATGGCAATCTCCCCTTTGCCATCAGGCTAGCGCATCGTTATGGCCAAGCAATGCTGGGCACAGATATGCGGCAAAGAAAAAGGCCCGCCGGAGCGGGCCTTCTCGATTAGTTGGCTGGCAGCTTCAGGTCGCTTTCGCTGACGATGCGCTGATGCGTCTCGGCCGTAACCTGGACGCGATACTGCACCGCATGACCCTCAAACGGCAGTCGCGAAACCACCGTGCAAGCGCCAGGCCGGCGGCTCGAGCCCGTGCTGGGCAGGAGTTCGAGCGACTGACCGACCGCGTATTTGTGGCTCACGACACCAGCGAGAGGTTTACGGCAGATTCCTTGCCGTCACGGCCCTGCTCCAGGTCATAGGTGACCTTGTCGTTTTCATAGAGGCCCTTGAGGCCCGAACGCTCGACAGCGGAAATGTGCACGAAGGCATCCTTGCCGCCGCTTTCCGGGGTGATAAAGCCGAAGCCCTTGGTGGTGTTGAAGAATTTAACGGTGCCAGTGATGGAAGCCATGATGATATCCAGAAAAGCTCGGGGCCGAAGCGAACGAGCGGTTTCCCTCACTGCGACATGCAGGAGGGCCGACGAAACGTTCGCATTGCGAAGCAGAGAGCCTGAGGACCGGCGCAAACCGGGCATTGGCAGCCACTATGGCTGAAAACGTATGCCTTCAATATGGCAGTCAAACCGCCACAGCGCAAGGCGCAAGCGCCCAGCAGGCAGGTCAGCCCTCCTGTGCGCAGCTCGCATTGCCTTCACCTTGTCCCGCTTCCTGCGCTTCGAGACAGGCGCATTGCGCCTCGAACACCGCCTGCTCCTCCGTCGTCAGGCTGCCGTTCGAAACCAGCAGGTCAAGTTGCATGCGACAGAGTTCGGACTCGGGCGCCGCCTCCTGCGCCTGGGCGGGAAAGCTGAGGGCAGCGGCGAAAAGGGCGAGGATCAGTGTCGGTTTCATTCCATCTCCAATGCACGTTGAAGCGCCTTGGAACATGAGAAAAAGGAGATCGTGTGATCCGGCTTGGAACGGAGCAAATGACCACCCCAACCGCTCCGCAAGCAAACTGTGGCGAGAGGAGCGAGCGCGGCTTCCCCATGCCGCCTGGATCGCATCCCTTGCTCGATTGCCGCGTTGAGGCAGCATAACAAGCAAAGGATATTGCCATGAGGATCGCCGTTTTCGGAACCGGAGAAGTTGGCTCCGCAGTCGCCACACGGCTCAAGGAGCTTAGCCACGACGTCGTGCTGGGTTCGCGCCATCCGGGTCAGCCGCAGGACGGCATTGCCGTCGTCAGCCACGCCGACGCAGCCGCACACGGAGACTGGCTGGTCAATGCCATGCATGGCGAAGACGCCATGGAGAGCTTCGGCAAACTCGACCTCAAAGGCAAGCTCCTCGTCGACATCGGCAATTGGCGCGATGCCATCGACAGTCCGATCGAGGAAACGCTGGGCGAAAGCCTGCAACGCGCCCTGCCTGGCACCAGCGTGATCAAGGCGATGAATTTTGTCAGCGCCCAATTGATGGGCCACCCTGAAAAGCTTGACGGCAAGCACACCAGTTTCGTCGCCGGCAATGACGCCGCTGACCGCGAACAAGTCACCACCCTGCTGCAGGATTTCGGCTGGCAGGACATTGTCGACCTGGGAGACCTCACCGCCTGCCGCGCCATGGAATCGCTGGCCCCGATGTGGATCCGCCTCAACGCCAAGTTTGGCCACGTCTGGTTCAACTTCGCCCTGCTGCGCAAGTCCGGCTGATCAATCCGCGCGCCGCCCGTCGCCGCTGCGATTGCGCTGATAGCTGTGCCGCAGCGGGAATTCCGGTAGCCAGCCTTCACGCCGAATGGTCCAGAGCTCATAGCTGGGCGTGAGCTGATCGATTTCGTCCAGCGCACCGAGATGGATTTCCATCTCGTCCCCGCTGCGCGAAAACACCGAGGAGCCACATTCGGGGCAAAAATGTCGCCCGCGATAGTCCCGGGTGGTTCCTTTGATCGTGACGGCGCCATGGGCAAAGATTGCCGAAATGCCGAATAGCGAACCGCCATGCTTGCGGCAGTCGAGACAATGGCAGATTCCCACGCGATAGGGCTCTGTCTTGACAGAAAACCGGACCTGGCCGCAAAGGCATCCACCCGTTGTCTCTTTCATCTGCAATCTCCCATCCAGACCGCGGAACGACTGAGGCGCGAAGGCGTTGCCAAAGCTTGTATGACCGGAAACAACTAACCTGCGCTACTTGCTACAAACCCGCCCTGTCTTTATCGTCCAAGTCACTGATCTCCCGTGAGTAAATGCTTGTGACGGCTCAAAATACAGCGTCTTTGTCCCTGTCGGAAAGACTACGCAGCGAGACCGATGCCGAGCATCGGAGCCTCGAGGCCGGGCTTGGCTTCAACCTGCACGCTCCAAACATGGATCAGGCACTTGCCATGCTGCGCGGTTTTTACGGCGTGCTGCGGGATTTCGAACCCGCCATGCTGGCCCTCGCGCCGCCCGCTTTGCAGGATCGCGCCAAACTGCCCATCCTCACGCAGGACCTGCGAACACTCGGCATGAGTGACGCAGACCTCGCCGCCCTGCCCGCCCCCCCCAAGGCCTGGCGCCCAGTGACACAAGCCCAAGCCATGGGTGCACTCTACGTCATGGAAGGCTCGACGCTCGGCGGCAAGCTGATCATCAAGGCCTTGCGCCGCCTGCCCGATTGGCCACTGGAAACGCCGACTTATTTCGACCCCTATGGCGGCGAAACTGGAATCCGCTGGAATACGTTCAGACAATATCTGGACGCCGTGCCCGCGCAGGATGGCGATGCGGTTATCGATGCCGCGAAGCGCACCTTTTCGCTGCTGGAACTTTGGATGGTAGCGGAGGCTCACGCGTGAACGGACCGACTCAGGCACAGATCGACAATTGCGCCGCCGAGCCGATCCGCATTCCCGGCGGTATCCAGCCGCATGGCGCATTGCTGGTCGTCGACCCGGATAGCCGTAAGGTGCTGCAGGCTTCCGCCAATGCCGCGGCGCTCCTTGGCGACGAACTGGCCGGTGGCGCGCTGACCGCGCTTGATGACGAAACCACGCTATGGATCGGCGATCGTGACGCGCCATCGCTGCTGCAGTCGATCGCCGTGAACGGACACAATTTCACCGTCAGCGGCCATCACATGCCGCAGGGCGCGCTGCTGGAATTCGAACTGATCGACCCGGGCGAGGCGCGCTCACTCGAACAGGTTTTCCCGAAACTCCAGACCTTTGCCGACGAGATCCTGCCGCTCAGCGACCTGCGCGAACTGGGTGCGGCCGTTGCCGATCAGGTTCGCGCCATCACGGGCTTCAACCGCGTGATGATCTATAGCTTCGATCCGGAATGGCATGGCACAGTCATGGCCCAGAGCAGCGACGGCGTGCTCCCAAGCTATCTCGACCTGCGGTTCCCGGCGACCGACATTCCGGCCCAGGCCCGCGCGCTCTACACCTTGAGCCCGCTCCGCATGATCCCCGACGCCGACTATGCGCCGGTACCGCTTATGCCCGTCATGAGCCCGGTCGATGGCCAACCCCTCGATCTCAGCTACGCTGGCCTGCGCAGCGTCTCGCCGGTTCATCTGCAATATATGCGCAACATGGGCACCTGGGCCTCGATGTCGATTTCCATCGTGGTCGATGGCAAGCTCTGGGGCCTGATTTCCTGCCACAGCGAAGCACCGCGCCGCGTGCCGCCGCAGGTTCGTGCCGCCTGCAATTTCGTCGCCAAGATTTTCTCGCTGCAAATCAGCGCCATCGAGCGCGGGGCCCACGCGGCGCAGCGCATCCAGCTCAAGCGTCGCGAAACCGAACTGGTTGCCAAGCTGTCGCGCGCCGATGCCATGGCCGAGGAGCTTGAGCGCAATCCGGAGGCCTGGATGGCCGTGGCCAATGCCGCCGGCGCGGCCATCATTACCGAAGAAGAAATCCGCACCGCTGGCCAGACGCCGGATCGCGACTCCATCATCAAGCTCGCCGCCTATCTGCGCGGTGTTGGCAAGGACCGGTTTGAAACCGACCGGCTCTCGACACTTTGGTCCGAAGGCTCGTCCGTGGCTGATACGGCCAGCGGCGTGCTGGCTGTTTCCATCTCCCAGCTCTATGGCTCCTACGTCATCTGGTTCCGGCCCGAAGTGGTGCGCACCGTCACCTGGGGGGGCGACCCGCGCAAGCCGCAGGATTTCAATGAGCGACTGACGCCCCGCACCTCATTCGCCCAGTGGAAGGAAGAGCTGCGCGAGCGCGCCGTGCCCTGGACGGCGGCGGAAGTGGAAAGCGCCGACGACTTCCGCAATGCGCTGATCAACTTCGTGCTGCGCCGCGCCGAAGAACGCGCCGAAATGACCGAGGAGCTGGAGCGCTCCAACAAGGAGCTGGAAAGCTTCTCCTATTCTGTCTCGCACGACCTGCGGGCGCCCTTCCGCCACATCGTCGGTTATGCCGAGCTCCTGACCTCGCGAGAGGAAGGACTGGACCAGAAATCCCAGCATTATCTGCGCAGCATCATCGATGCTGCCCTCTCGGCCGGGCGCCTGGTCGACGACCTGCTCAACTTCTCCCAGCTTGGACGCACCAATCTCGAAAAGACCCGCGTCGACGTGAACAAGCTGGTCACCGAGGTCCGCCATTCGCTGGAACAGGACATTGTCGACCGTGCCATCGAATGGAAAGTGGACAAGCTTCCCCCCGCTTGGGGCGACGGTGGGCTGATCCGCCAGGCCCTGGCCAATCTCATCGACAACGCCGTCAAATACAGCCGCGATCGCACGCCCGCCATCATCGAGATCGGTGGCCAGAGCGCCAATGGCCAGACCACATACTGGATCCGCGACAATGGCGCCGGCTTCGAGATGGAATATGTTCACAAGCTGTTCGGCGTGTTCCAGCGTCTGCACCGTATGGAAGACTTTGCCGGCACAGGCATTGGCCTGGCTTTGACCAAACGCATCATAACCCGCCATGGCGGCTCAATAAAAGCCGATGGCGCCGTGAACAAAGGTGCCACTTTCACGTTCAGTCTGCCAGAAGGGGGAAAGAAGACCGACCATGCCTGATCTGCGTCCAATCCTGCTCGTCGAAGACAATCCGCGCGACCTCGAACTGACCCTCGCTGCCCTGGCCAAATGCCAGCTGGCCAACGACATCGTGGTCACGCGCGATGGCGCCGAGGCGCTCGACTATCTTTATGAGCGCGGCCAATACGAGGGCCGCGACCCGGGCAACCCCGCAGTGGTCCTGCTTGATCTGAAGCTCCCCAAGGTCGATGGCCTGCAGGTGCTGGAGACCATCAAGAAGGACCCGATGCAAAAGCAAATCCCGGTGGTCATGCTGACGTCGTCACGCGAAGAGCGCGACGTGCTGACCAGCTACGAAAACGGCGTCAACGCCTTCGTGGTCAAGCCGGTCGATTTCAACATCTTCTTCGAAGCCATTCAGGATCTCGGCATGTTCTGGGCTGTCCTCAACGAACCGCCGCCGCGGGGTCAGAATGGCCGCTAGGCCCCTGCTCGATACCGGCACCGGCCCGCTGCGCATATTGCTGCTTGAAGACAGCGATATCGATGCGGAGCTGGTCGAGGCTCACCTTTCGGCGGGCACCATTCCGTTCGAACTGGTGCGCGCCACCTCGCGCGAGACCTTCGAGCGATTGCTCGACACAGAGCCCGATATTGTCCTGGCCGACTATTCCCTGCCCGGCTTCGATGGGCTGATGGCGCTCGCCATCACCAATCAACGCTACCCCGACGTGCCCTTCATTTTCGTCTCTGGCGTTGTCGGTGAGGAATTTGCCACCAAGGCGCTGCAGGAAGGCGCGGTCGACTATGTCACCAAGCGCAACCTGCGGCGCCTGCGCGGCGCTGTCTCGCGCGCAGTGGCCGAAGCCCGCGAACGCCTCCGCCGCCAGAGCGTGGAATCCGATCTTCGTGCCAGCGAAGCAGCCAGCCGCATCGCCCTGCGGGCCGCCCGCCTTGGCGGCTGGGATTTCAGCCCGATCAGCAACATCCTGACCTGGGACCAGCGGTGCCGCGAGATTTTCGGCTTCACCAACGAGGCCGAGGTCACCTACGATGTCTTCCTGAACATGCTGCATCCCGACGACCGTCAGCGTGTCCACGAAGCCGTGCAGCTTGCGGTCACCCAATGGTCCCATAGCGAGTTCAGCGAGCAGTTCCGCATCATCACCACCACCGGCGACATGCTGTGGATCGAAAGCACCGGCAGTTCCATTTTCGAAGACGGCATCTGCCAGCGCTTCGTCGGCGTTGTGCGCGACATCACCAGCGAAAAGGCCACCCAGCAGATGCTGCTGGACAAGACCGCAAGCCTGCAGGCCAGCGTCGAGCAGCAGGCCATGGAGCGGCTGCTGCTCTGGCGCAATTCGCAGGACCTGATGGTCATCGTCAGCCGCGACGGCCGTGTCCGCGACGTCACGCCCTCTTGGGGCCGCCTGATGGGCAGTTCGCTGCACCAGATCCTCGGCCGACCCTTGGCCGATTTCGCGCATGACGACGATGTCGAGGCGCTGCTCTCCATACTCAACCTCGAGCGGCCCCATCAGTTCGAGGCGCGACTGCGCCATGCTGACGGCTCCTATCGCTGGTTCTCTTGGACCGCATCACCCGACGACGGCGGCGTCATCTATGCCAATGGCCGCGACATCACCGACGAAAAGGCCTCCGCCGCCCGTGTGCGCGAAGTCGAAGAGGAGCTGCGCCAGTCCCAGAAGATGGAAGCCATCGGACAGCTGACCGGTGGCATCGCGCATGACTTCAACAACCTGCTTGCCGGCATCATCGGCTCGATCGATGTCATTGGCCGACGCCTCAAGAAACAGCGCTATGACGATCTGGACCGTTTCCTCGATGCGGCGACGGTTTCGGCCCAGCGCGCCGCCTCGCTGACCCAGCGCCTGTTGGCTTTTTCGCGCCGGCAATCGCTCGACGTACGCTCCGAAGACGTAGCCCGCATCATCGGGTCGATGGATGAACTTCTGCGCGGCACCATGGGTGAAAATATCACCCTGACGGCCCGTCACGCGCCGGACCTCTGGCGCGGCCTGACCGACAGCAACCAGCTCGAAAACGCCATCCTCAACCTAGCCATCAATGCCCGTGACGCCATGCCCAACGGCGGCCAGCTCACCATCAGCGCCGAAAACCATACGCGTGGATCGGGCAGCTTCGAGCGGCTGGAAGCAGGCGACTATGTGCTGGTCAGCGTCACCGATACCGGCGAAGGCATGAGCGAAGATATCATTGCCAAGGCCTTCGATCCCTTCTTCACCACCAAGCCGATCGGCCAAGGCACGGGACTTGGCCTGTCCATGGTCTATGGCTTCGTCCGCCAGTCGGGCGGCCACGTCAACATCGTCTCCCGCAAGGGCGAAGGCACGCGGATCGAGCTCTATCTCAAACGTGCCGAGAGCGAGGAAATCCAGCAGGCTCAGGACATGGCCATCCCGCATCGGCGCACCGCCGGGGAAGTCGTGCTGATCGTCGAGGACGACCCCGCCGTCCGCATGCTGATCCTCGAAGTGGTCAAGGATCTCGGCTATGAGAGCATCGAGGCCGAAGACGCCCCGAGCGCCCTGCCCCATTTGGAAGGCGACACCCGGATCGACCTCATGGTCTCGGACGTCGGCCTGCCCGGCATGACGGGGCGTCAGCTGGCCGAACTCGCGCGCCAGAGCCGCCCCAAGCTGCCCATCCTTTTCGTAACCGGCTATGCCGAAGGCGCCGAGCATCGCGAGGGCTATCTGGGCTCGGACATGAAAATGCTCGCCAAGCCTTTCCGCAGCGACGAGCTGGCGACCGCCATCCACACCATGCTGGGCGGCGAAGCCTGACAGCAAAAAGCCCGCTGCAAGGCAGCGGGCTTGAAGAGGTGGCTCTGAGCCTCAGGCGGCCTGGACGATCTCGACCAGCTCCACATCGAAGACGAGATCCTGGCCCGCCAGCGGATGATTGGCGTCAACCTTGACGCTGGTGTCGTCCAGATCCACCACGGTGATCGGCATCATGCCGCCATCACTGGTGCGGGCCTGCAGCTGCGTGCCAACCCGAACATCGATACCCGACGGCACCTTCGCCCGGTCGAGCGTCTGCACGGCCTCGGCACGATGCGGGCCATAGGCTTGGTCGGCCGGAATGGTCACGGTGCTCTTGTCGCCCTGCTCCATGCCGGCAACATGGGCCTCAAGCCCCTTGATCACCTGCCCGAGGCCAATGGTGAACTCCAGCGGCTCCCGTCCGGCGGAAGAATCGAACTGGGCCCCATTGGTCAGGCGGCCGGTGTAATTGATGCGGACAACGTCGCCCATCTTGGCTTCGCTCATGGCTGTTTCCTTCTGTGATGCGGGCGGAATGATCCACGCCCTTTCCAGTGAGGCCGCGCGGCAGGCGCACGACAGCGAAGGGCTAATGTAGGGACTGAGGCCCAGATGTAAACCTCAGGCCGGCTCGGACTTTTCAACGGCGGCAAGATAGGCCGCCTGCATCTGCGCCATGGCCGAGCGTTTCGGCGCCGGTGCGCCCAAATGAAGATGGCGCAGCTCGTCCATGAAATCCTGCTGCAACGCCGCGCCACCCTGCTCCAGCACGATCGCCCGCGCCGCGAGTTCATGGCTCACCGGCAGGAAGCGCGTCCCCCAGGCGCTCAGCGCCGCCATCACCGGCACGAGCTGGATCGCCTTCTCGGTAAAACTGTAGATCGTGCGCTGCTTGTGACTGGGGTCACTGGCCGCCGTCAGGAAACCCTCTGCAGTCAGGTGCTTGAGCCGGTTGGCCAGGATATTGGTCGCTATGCCCTCGAGCGAATTGCCGTGCAGCTCCCGATAGCTGCGGAAATTGCCGAACATGATGTCGCGCAGGATGACTAGGCTCCACTTGTCCCCCAGCACTTCCACCGAAAGATTGATCGGACAGCCCGAACGCAGATCCACCAGACAGAACTCCTCGATTCGACCGCTTTACAAGCTCTAGCACAGAGCGCAGACTAGTTGCATATCACAAGCGGTTCAGGAACCGTGATTGCCCTGTCGAGAAGGACTTGGCTCATACGTCTATAGGGCAGGATAGCGGGAGGCATCTGTCAAATGGAACGCAATTACGGTTGGGTCATCGTCGCCGCGGGCGCCGTCATCACCTGTCTGGCCATGGGCGCCATGTTCGCCCTGCCGGTCTATCTTCAACCCATTTCCGACCAGACCGGCTGGACCAGGGCCGGCATATCGGGCGCCATGACCATCGGTTTCATCGTCATGGGCGTGGCCGGCTTTTTGTGGGGCACGCTGACTGACCGCATCGGCGCAAGGCCTGTCGTGCTGATCGCCGCTTGCACACTTGGCCTCGGCCTGTTCATCGCCAGCCGTGCCAACGACCTGCTGGTGTTCCAGATTGCCTATGGCGGCCTCGTCGGCGCCTCCGGCGGCGCTTTCTTTGCGCCCCTGATGGCGACGGTCATCGGTTGGTTCGACAAGCACCGCAGCCTTGCGGTGTCGCTGGTCTCGCTGGGCGGCGGCGTCGCGCCCATGGTGATCACGCCCCTTGCCACAGTGCTCATCGAAAACATGGGCTGGCGCAATGCGATGATGACCACGGCGCTTGTTGCCACAGCGATTATCCTGCCAACCGCCCTGCTGATCCGCCGCCCGCCTGCCGGCTTTGATGAAGCACCGGGAGAAGCGGGCGAGGTCACCGCCGGCCCTTCGGGCACCTCCATCCTCTCGGTGATGAAGCGCCCGCAATTCATCGTTCTCGCAGCCGTCTTTGCGCTGTGCTGCGCCGCCCATTCCGGCCCGATCTTCCACACCGTGAGCTATGCCATGCTCTGCGGCGCCTCGGCCATTGCCGCTGCCAGCATCTATAGCGTCGAAGGCGCGGCAGGCCTTGTCGGTCGCGTCGCCTTTGGTCTGCTGGCCGACCGCATCGGCGTCAAGAAGGTCATCGTCGGCGGCCTCCTGCTGCAGGCCGTCGGCATCTACTCCTATATCTATATCGGCGAGCTGACCCAGTTCTACATGCTGGCCGCGGTGCTGGGCCTCGCCTATGGCGGCGTCATGCCGCTCTACGCCGTACTGGCCCGCGACTATTTCAGTCCGCGCGTCATGGGCACCGTGCTCGGCGGCATCACCATGACGTCGTCGATCGGCATGGCCATCGGCCCGGTCGGCGGTGGCTGGCTGTTCGACACCTTCGGTGACTATCACTGGCTCTATGTCAGCTCCGCCGCCATCGGCATCGGCGCCGCACTCGTTGCGCTCACCTTTCCCGGTCCATCTGCACCGGAGGAACCAACCGGCACGCCACAGCCCGCCTAGGCGGGATTGGCGACGGCGGCACCACCATCGCTGTCGTCGTCGTCCGGCGAATTGGCATAGGCCTTCGAGAGCTGCCGATATTGCGGCGAGTTCATCGCCAGCAGCGTGACCACCACACCGATCATTCCGGCGACGGTAAAGACCAGCGCAATGCCCCGATCCGGCCCGGTCCCGAACCAGCCGCCGATCGTGCGCGCTCCGGCACCATCGGTCATGAACGGGATGACCATGAACTGGGTGAAGGGACCGATCAGGAAAGCCGTCAGCGGCGAAGCAGACTGTTCGATCGATTGGGCAAAGCCGAACACCCTTCCCTGACGCTCCAGCGGCACCACCTTTTGCAGCGTCGTGTGCTCTGCCGCCTCGGCAAAAGGCCCCAGGAACATCCAGACCGCGCAACCGGCAACCAGCAGCCAGAAGCTGGGCTGGATGGTGAAGAAAATGCAGGCCGTCCAAGTCATCACATTGACCAGCAGCAGCGTCCGCAGCGGGTTCTTGCCCAGCCCGGTTTTGGAAATCACGATGCCGCTGATGATGAAGGCAGTCGACAGCGCTCCGAAGGTGAGGCCCCAGACCTGCACCGAGACCAGCGACAACCCATAGGCATCGAGCAGCGCCATGAAGACGCCGCCCAGGAAATTGTTGAACTGGCGAAGAAGATCAGCGCAAACAGCCCCGGCACGGCCGCGATCACGGCGATCGTGCCCTTGATGTCGACGCGCTTCGGCTCGGTCTCCTCGCCCTCGGCCGGCGCCACCCGTCCCTCGTCCACCTGCACGAAATGGAGATGCGCAAAAGCCGCCAGCGACAAAACCAGGGCAAGCACCAGCGTCGCCAGCATGCCGCCCCAGGCGACGAGGAAGCCGCTGATCACCGATGTGGTCAGAAAGCCGATGCCGCTCACCATGCCGACTAGGCCATTGGCCTTGTCGCGCTCGCCTTCGGGAATGAGGATCGTCACCAGCGTCGGCAGCGCGATGGAGCGGATATTGCCGGCGATCACACCCAGCATGATCAGCAACACAAACGCCCAGAGATACCAGCCATAGGGATCGGCAAAGGCGCCCTCAGGCTCCAGAAACACCATGGCCAGCGACAGCGTGTAGAAGCCCGCCGAGACAACGCTCGATCCCATCATGGCGAGCTTTTTGGAATTGTGGTCGACGATGCTGCCCAGCCAGAACCCGAACGCCGCGGTGAACACGAGATAGACACCCGCCACCATGCCGGTCGCAAAAACCGACTGAGTCTCGATGAAAATCCAGAAAGTCAGCGCAAACCACACAGTGAAATTGGTGATATTGGCGACGAGATTATTGCCGAGGATCTGGTGAAACGGGGTCATCTGTCAGTCCTGCCGCTAGCGATTGCAGAGATTTATCTGAGCACCGATAATACTATGCGCGCTCACACCGACATTTGCCACGTCGCAATGACAGACCGTGTCAGCACATGACCAAGGACGTCGGAAGTCTGCGATGTCCGACAGATTCATATTTTGGAAACCATGCTGGGGCAGGCTCACCGCATCTGTCAGCGCGAGGTTACCGATGGAAGACCAGGTCAAACGCCGTGCCTACCAGCTTTGGGAAGAGGATGGCCGTCCCGATGGCCAGGACCAGCAATATTGGTTCAGGGCTGCAACCGAACTGGCCACCAATGCCGCAGCAACGATCAAACCGGCCCGCAAGCGCGCGCCGCGGGTCAAGAAAGCCGCCTGAGTCATTCGGCCCCGCGGCCTAGAGTTCGAGCATGCGGGGCCAGTAGACGTCGCTGTCGAAATCGTCCGGGATCGGCGAAAGGCAGGCGATGGCCTTGGCCGCAAATTCCACCTGCAGGGCAAAGTGGCGGATTTCATCGGGCATGGGCCGGCCGCTGATGAATTCACGCGTGCGCCATTCCTGGATCTTGCAGCATTTGAGACGGCGGCGTGCTTCCGCTTCCACGTCTTCAACCATGGGTCTATCGTTGCGCCAGCTGGCGCCATTCCATTCCCTGCCGCCTTCGATAACCGCGAAGCGCACGTCCATCTCCAGATATGGGCAGCGCCGGGCCTCGGCTGCTTGCTTCATAAGATTGTCACACTCCCCTTACTGAAGCGGTAACGAAAGCCCTTGGCAAGGCGCGGGGTCATGCTAGTTTCACAAGCATGACCATCCTCTACGTCATGGCTGCACAAGCCGAATATGGCCCCCATCTGCAGGCGCGCATCACCCCATTGATGACCGGAATCGGCCCCGTCGAGGCAGGTGTCATGACCACCTTCGCTCTCGCTCAGGCGCAGCAGAAGCATGCCCTGCCCTCGCTGGTCGTCTCGCTCGGCTCGGCGGGATCGCGCGTATTGGAACAATGCGGGCTCTATCAGGCCAGCAGCGTCGCCTACCGCGACATGGATGCCTCGGCCCTGGGCTTTCCCAAGGGTCAGACGCCTCTGCTCGACCTCCCGCCCATCCTGCCGCTCGATACGATCGAGGGCATTCCAACGGCGACCCTGTCGACCGGCGGCAATGTCGTCTCGGGCGCAGCCTATGACGGCATCGAGGCCGAGATGGTGGACATGGAAACCTATGCGGTGCTGCGCGCCTGCCAGGCCTTTAACGTGCCGCTTCTGGCCTTGCGCGGCATTTCAGATGGCGCCGAGGAACTGGGGCACGTCAACGACTGGTACCAATACCTGCATATCATCGACGAAAAGCTGGCAGCCGCGATCGACCTGATCGAGGCCCATCACGCTAGTTCTGCTTAGCCGCCTCTGCCGCAGCCTTCTTGTCGCGACGCGAGCGGCTCCAGGTGGTCCACTTGCGGCTGCCGCGCACGATGGTCATGCCGACCGGCGCCTGCAGGAACACCAGGTCGATCGCCAGCAGCAACAGCCCCAGCGGCAGCATCCAGATGCCCAGCACAGGAAGGAAGCTGAAAATGCCACCGAGCACCAGCAGAATCCCGAGAGGAATCCGGATCAGCCGCGCTTCAGGACGGCGCAGTCGCTCCAGCAGGCGCGCCGCTGCTTCGGGAATGCGCTTTTGCAGGCGCTCGAACTGCCGGTTGAGGCGGGCGTGGCTTTTGGAATGCATCGTCATGTCCCCTCTGTAACGCGTCTGGTCTAGCATTTGGGGTGACAATCGCGGCCTTCCAAGGGCATGGGCGTCACTTTTTCACAGGCAAGGCATTGGTGTTGCGTCGGAACTTCCCGGCCCAGATTGAGTTGAGCGTGCAGCAACATCAATCTGGAGCGTCAATCATGGCCACGACAATCGGCAAACGGACTTTGAGGGCATTGGAAAAGGACGGCGCGGACCTGCAGGACGCCCTGTTTGACCGCATTTCCGACCTGCGCAAGGAATTGGCCGATCTGTCCAAGGCGGTCGACCACTACAGCGGCAATACGCTCGACGACCTGCAGCACAATGCCGCCGCCATCGCCAAGGAAGTGCGCCACCAAGGCGCCATCGCTCTGCGTCAGGCTAACAAGCAGGCTCAGGTTGCAACCAAGGCCGTCCAGGAAAACCCTGTTCCGGCCCTGGCAGTCCTTGGCACGATCGCTCTGCTCGCAGCCCTGCTTTTCTCTCGCGACTGACAATAACTGCAGATTCAGGTTTTGCTAACCGTACCGGCAAAGCCAAGGTTAAGCCTATTGGGGCATTTTTGGTCAAAATTGCACTATTGCAACAGACCGGAGATGCCCCATGGCTCTTTCCAAAGCCATCCTGCGCACAGCCGCACTTGCCGTCGTCGCGACGAGCTTGGGCGGCTGCAGCTTTTTCGGCATCAATTTCGGCATGGCCCAGCTTTCCGAAAAGGAATGCATGATGCGCGCCATGTATTTCGAGTCCAACCGCTCAAGCCCTGACGGCATGCTGGCTGTCGGCACGGTGGTGATGAACCGCCTGCATGACTCCCGCTATCCCCACTCGGTCTGCGGCGTCGTCGGCCAGAAGAACCAGTTCGCCCAGGGCGTCCTGACCAAGAAAATGACCGATAGCGGCGCCATCCTCGCCTCGCAGATGGCTGATCAGGTGTTGGCCGGTGCCCGCCATCCCGGCGTCCAGAATGCCCAGCATTTCCATACCGCGGGCCTGCGCTTCCCCTACAACAACATGTATTACGTACTCGAAGCGGGCGGCAACGAGTTCTACGAAAAGCGCACCCCGGGGACTTTCTAGCCTCAGAGTGTTTTCAGCAAAAGTGGCGACCGGTTTTGCGGTTCGAACCCAAAGGGTCCGCTCTATGCGAAAACGCGACCACTAAGAAATCAGAAGTCGCCGCCGAAGTCGAAGCCGCCACCCAGGTCATCATCGCCAGCGTCAAAGTCCTGATCCTGCCCCTGGTCGCCGTTATCGACTGGCTGGACCTCTTCAGCCTGCGCGCTGCCGGCAAACATGCCCGCAATAGCGCTGCCCAGCAGCAGGCCACCTGTCACGCCAAGCGCGGTCTGGGCGGCGCCGGCCAGAAAGCCGCCACCAGCAGGACGCGCATCAGACGGTTCCTGCCGGTCCCAAGGCCCCCGAGCGCGCGCGGGCTGATTATCCCAGCCATATTGCGGACTACGTCCGGCTTCATGCTGCTCTATTCGCTCCCGCGCTTCGCGTAGCGCCTGCTCCTGAATCAGAATGGTCTGCGCCATGTAATAGGGCGCGGGCGGATAGTCGCGCAGCCGCTGCTGGATCAGGTTTTCAGCATCGCGGTCGCGCGGCGCACTATTGCGCGCCACATCTTCGATCCGGTCAAAAAGACCTTCGATGGCCTGCTTGTCTTGCTGATTGGACATAAATCCACTCCCTGTCATGTCTCCTACAAGACATGGGAAGTTCACGCCTGCGTTGCAATGGCGGCCTAAGTATTAACCCTGCCTCAGAAATGCCACGACTTCGCCCAAACTTTGCCCGCCGATATTGTAACGACGCCGTGATCGGCCAATTAACGTGCCGAATCCAAAGGGAAAAACAATCAATGACCACCAAGTTTCTTTTGCCGATTGCCGCCATTGCCATGCTGACCCTCGCCGCCTGCAGCGATCCGCAGACCCCGGCCGAAACGACCCCAGCTGCCGCCGCTCCGGCCGCTGAAGCCGCTCCGGCTGCTGCTGCAGCTCCGGCCGCCGCTGCCACGACCACGGCTCCGGCCGCTGCTGCCGCGCCATCGGCAATGACCCCGGCCGATGCCGCGAACATGACGCCGGAACAGGCCATGCAGGCGGTACAGGCCCAGGCCGCTACGCTGACCGACGAGCAGAAGAACGAGACCGTCGCCGCTGCCCGCAAGGCCGCTGAAGATGCCGGCAAGGCCCAGGGCCTGACCGACGAGCAGATCAAGCAGGCTGCCGACATGGCCGAAGACGCCACCAAGCAGATGCTCGGCATGGAGTAACCTATAGGTTACTTGAGTATTGCCCCGCAACCGCTTGGTTTGCGGGGCTTTTTATTGGCGGCTGTTGGTGCGCAGCACGAAACCGATCACCACGGCCACGGCCTCGTAGAGTTCGAGCGGAATGGTGTCGTCGAGGTCGACCCCGCTCAGCGCTTCGGCCAGAACCGGATTGGCTTCGATCACCACGCCATTCTCTTCCGCCAGTGCGACGATGCGCTCGGCGATCAGCCCGCGCCCCTTGGCGACCACTTTCGGCGCGTCCCGGCTCCCCTTTTCATACTGCAGGGCAACCGCCAGCGCGCGCGACCGATCCTCGTCGCTCATGTGCGTTCATCCACGAAATGACCCGACGATTCCGGCACTGGCGGCACATGCGGCTCGCCATGCCGCACGATCACCGCGCCGGTCTTGAGCCCGGCGCCCGTCAGCGCATCACGCAGGCTATTCACATCCGCATCCAGCGCCGCCGAGGTTTCCGGCTCGGTCGCCCACAGCATCACGCCCGTGGTCCCGGCCCGCAGCGACACCTGCGCCCCAACTTCGCCCATGCTGGGCAGGTTGATTGCAAAACGCATCTGCCAGCCCCGTTCGCCTTCGCTACCGGCCTCGCCGCCCTCGTCGCGATGGATCTGCAATTGCATCATCGTCTGGTGCTGTCCGATCATCACCGGCAGGTCCATGCTCCAGTCTGCCGTCTTGGCTGCCGGATCCTGCATCGAGGCATGCTGATGCATGCGGGTGCGCGCCAGCGCCGATTCCGTCCGCTCCAGCAGATGCCGCCCGATCTCCTCGGGCGGATCGCCCGGATCGATTGGCGGCGCCTCGTTGCCACCGGACCTGGCACGCGGCGTGATCCCCTTGAGCGGGGGCGGAACATGCGCCACGGCCGCCACCGGTGCCTGGTTGCCCAGCCAGTTGACCAGCGTCTGTCGCAGCGCCAGCAGCGCCGTCTTCATGTCCGCCTGCGGCAATGGCATCTGCCCCTTGGCCAGCGCCGCCTCCTGGAACACACCCGAACCGCGCACCGCCTGCTGCAGCGCCGCGCCGTCGAATTTGCCATCGATGGCCACGCGCCCGGCCATCACCATCTGCGCCGCGCGCGCCACCGGCTCCGGCAGAACTACCTTGCCGGCAATCGTGCTGAGCGCTGCCGTCAGATCCGTCACGGGCGCCTGACGCGGCATGGAGGTCTGCATCATCTGGTTGAGCGCCGCCTGCGGCGTGGCGGGCTGCTGCGGATTGGGCATGCCGGACGTATTGCCCGCCAGCGCATTACTGCTGCTGCCCCCGATCGGCGCAGCGGCAATCACGGGCGCAACATCACCCCGCGGCAGGTTCGCCGCCGATGCCGGCTGATTGACCGCCACGGCCGCCGGCGCAACCGCCGCCGGATTGGGCAGTCCGGGCGGCGCCTGCGGATAAAGCGAGGCCGGCATTTGCGGCACCGCCTGCTGCACGATCTGGGTCACCTGTGTCGTGACAGTCTGCGGAGTGGCATTGGGCGCTGGCGTACCCGTCGGCGTGGCCGTCTGGGGTTGGGCAGCGGTCGCGGACGGTTGCGCTGCTGCATTCGGCGTCTGTGCACCGGCCTGCGGCCCCTGGCCTGCTACATTGGCGGACGGCTGAGCGTTCTGGGCCGCGGGCGTGGTTGGTTGCGCCAGAGTGGCATCCGGCTGATTGGCGAACTGCGCCTGCACCATCGCCTGCTGCGCATTCTGCACCGCCGCCTGCGGCGTTGTCGCGACCGGCATGCTGGGCGCTTGCGGCAGCGGCATGCTGGGCTGCTGCTGGGCGGGATTTGCCGGCGCGGGGCTGGCGGGTGCGGGCTGCGCCGCAACCTGCATGGCCAATTGCATCTGCTGCCCCTGCCCCTGAACTTCAAGCCGGATCGTTTGCCCTGGATTGACCGCGACCGGCAGGTTGAGGCTGACCACCTGGCCACGGATCTCGACCTGCGTCGCGCCGTTCTGGCCGGGTCCGACGACCCGCGCCTCCAGGGTCTGTCCTGGTCGCAATGGCAGGCTGGGCAGACTCTCGGTCCGCTGCGGGTTGACGCGTGGCAAATCCGACGGGATCACCATAGTCCAATCCTCAGCCGCACCATGCGGCACGCCATTGTAATATCAGGACCTGTTTAAGACCACTGAACTTAGTCGGGACGAATGTCGGTATAGGCCTTGGTGGCCGGCTTGCCGCGGAAGGTGACCCAGAAGAAGTTGAGCGTATAGGTGCCCGCCGTGCGGAACACGCCTTCCTTTTCGAGACGCCGACCCGAGGTCTTCATCTTCAGCGCGAAGGTCCACTTCACCCCGCCGATCTTGGACAGGCGCACCGCGACATCGGTATCCTCGCCGAAAAATTCGATCGTGCGGTCATAGCCCCCGACATCGGCCCAGGCCTGGCGCTTGAACACGAAATTGCCGCCCTGCACGACCGAGCCGACGCGCAGGATATAGCGGTTGAGCACATAGATCAGCCAGGTGAGGCCATAGAACATGCCCACCAGGAACCGGCTCCACAGGCTCATGTCGTAATAGACATAAGGGCCGCTGAGGCAGACCAGCTTGCGATCCTTATTGAATTCGCTCAGCACCGTATCGAGCCAGCCTTCCGGCACAATCGTGTCGCTGTCGATATTGGCAACCAGCTCATAGCCTTCGCTGGCGGCAAAGCCGGCGTCGCGCGCATTGACCAGGCCCTTCTTGGGCTCGTCCACCACGCGCACGCTCGGAAAGCTCCGTGCGATCTCGCCGGTCCGGTCGGTGGAGGCATTGTTGACCACGATGATGTCGGCATCGGCACCTGAGCGCGCGATCTCGGCAATCACCGATTCCAGGCATTTGCCGATCAGGGCCTCTTCATTATAGGCCGGAATGACGAATGCCAGTTTCATCTATGCCTCTTGCTGGGCTCACGCGGCGCGCCGCAATCTGCTGCAAATAGCCTCTGTGCGGGTCCACGGCAACAGATGCCCCGGCTTTTCCCAAGCAATGCGGCACTTCGCCCGCCGAGGTTTGGCCTCCAGAAAGCAAAAGGGACCGGCAGCGTCGCACTGCCGGCCCCAGTCCGCACGTGTGGAATGGCTCAGCCAATTTAGTCCCGCTTGCCAATGGCAACGCCGCCATGGCGCAGGATCGCGTAGGCCGTCGTATAGTGGAAATAAAAGTTCGGCAGCGCCCGTTCGGTCAGATAGGCGAGGCCATTCATCGTCACGTCCTTGCCGCCAAGCTTGAGCGTGACGTCCCGCGCGTCGCCACCGTCGAGATCCTCGCGGCTGACGGTCGCCAGCAGGTCCAGCGCCTTCTGGATACGGGCGCGCAGCTCCTCGAAGCTCTTCTCTGTATCGGGCCAGGACGGTACGTCGCGACCGGCAAGGCGCGATACGCAGCCCTTGACGTGGTCGGTGGCGATCATGATCTGCCCGCGAAACGGGATCATGTCGGGCGCCAGGCGCATGTCGGCAAAGACCGCCGTGTCGAACTTGCGCTCCGCCGCGCTGGCTTCGGCCTTGTCCATGATGTCGAGGAGATTGGTCAGCATGCGGGTAAACACCGGCACGGTCACGTCATAGACTGAAATCGTCATGGATATGGTCTCTTGGTTGTCGCTTCCCGATCGGGAACGGACTAGATGAGCCTGCATTGTGCAGCTGGCAAGGCAATTGGTTATGCGTGCGGATAAAGACAGGCCCGACGACGACAGCGAAACCGGCTTTGGCCGCCTGCGCTCCACGCTGCGCCTGCTTTATCACGGCTCCTCGCCCTTCGCGCAGCGCTTCCAGTTCGCTGTCCTCGTGGTCGATCTGGCCATTATTGCCTTCTTCATCGCCACGCCCCTGCTGCGCGGCAAGGAGGCCTTCCTGTGGTTCGACTATTCCATTGCGGCGCTATTGGCTGTCGATCTGATCGCGCGCGGCCTCGCCTCGACCGACGTGCTGCGCTGGCTGCGGCAGATGCCGGTCATCATCGACATTTTCATTCTGGCAACGCTCCTGGCCCCGGCCTGGCTGGTCAACCTGGGCTTTTTGCGCATCCTGCGTCTCTGGACCCTCACCCGCACCGGCACCTTCTGGCGCCCGCTCAAGAAACGCGGCTGGGGCCTCTACCAGGAGCCGATCCAGGCCGTCGTGAACCTGCTCGTCTTCCTCTTCGTGGTCACCGGCTTCGTTTATACCGCCTTTGCCAATCGCGGCGATGACCCCAGCATCGAAGGCTATGTCGACGCGCTCTATTTCACCGTGGCCACGGTCACCACGACCGGCTTCGGCGACCTGACGCTCCCCGGCACGGCGGGCAAGCTGGCCTCCATCGTCATCATGATCATCGGCATTTCGCTTTTCGTACGTCTGGCCCAGGCCATCTTCCGTCCGGCCAAGGTCAACTTTCCCTGCCCGCAATGCGGGCTCAGCAAGCACGAACCCGACGCCGTCCACTGCAAGGCCTGCGGCCATCTGCTGAACATTCCCGACAGCGGCAATCACTAGACACGATCAGCGCATCACCGAAAGACGGACCCGGAAACAGGCGCCCGGCAGCGGCCCCTGCACCAGATCGAGCGACCCATTCATCCGCGTGATGATCTGCCGCGAAATCGCCAGCCCCAGCCCGGCCCCGCTCTGGTCCACCGAGCCACGCTGGCCGCGCGAGAATTTCTCGAAGATCAGCTTGCGCTCGCCCTTGGCAATACCCGGCCCATTGTCCGCCACATCCACCACATAATTGCCTGCCCGCGTCGTTGACGAGATGCGCAAGACCGGTGCGCTGGAATCGTTGTATTTCACCGCATTGGAGATCAGGTTGATAAAGACCTGGCACAGACGGTCGGCATCCCCCTCCACCATGGTCGTCCGCGCCCGGTCGCCTTGCTCCACCGTCACCCCATGCTGGCGCAGCAGCGCCTCGCAGACCGTCATCGCCCGGTCCAGCGCAGCCTCGGCATTGACCGGCTGGTTCTCCCAGCTGCGCTCACCCCGCTCCAGCGCCGAGAGGTCGAGGATTTCGTCGAGCAACTTGGTCAGCCGCAGGCTTTCCTGGTGGATGGTCGACACGAAATGTTGCCGCTTCTCGGGCGCGATTTCATCGCCATCCAAGAGGATTTCCGAGAACGAGCGGATGGAGGTCATCGGCGTCCGCACCTCATGACTTACTTGGCTCAGGAACTCGTCCTTCTGGCTGTCCAGCTCGCGCAACTGCGCATTGGCATCCTCCAGCTGCTGCGCCGTCGAGCGCAATTCGGCCGAAGTCTTCTCCAGCTCCTGCGAATAGGTGATGACCTGCTGCGTCTCGTCAGCCATCTGCATCATTTCTTCGAGCGACACATCGCTGCCCGAGACCACTTTCGACAGCATGACATGGGCCGAAGCCGCGCCGATCGAGCCGGCCAGTTCGCGCTCCAGTCGGCCAATAAAGCCGGGTGACGGCTCCAGCATGTCCGGGTCGACGCCGCTCTCCCTGGCCTCCGCCTCGAACAACGCCGCCGCCCGCGTCTCGCCCAGCACGCGTTCGGCGACGAAATAGAGGTCGTTTGCCGTCGCCGAACCGGGCACGAAATTGCCGCTGGGCACATGCCCTCGCTTGAACACATCGACAAAGACGCTGGCCTGAATACGCTCCAGCGCCGACTGGCTGGTCAGCAGCGACACCGTGCAAAGGATCAGGATATTGGCCGACAGGCTCCAGAAGGCGGCATGGGCCAGCGGGTCGATCCCCTCCAGCCCGAACATTGCCTCGGGCCGCAACCACGAAATTCCCCAAGGCCCCTGGCTCAGCAACAGCGCCACCTGTGGCGAAACCGATTCAAAGCTGGGCAGGAAGCTGCACCACACCCAGAACACGAAGCCCGCCGCGATGGCCATGGTCGCCGCCTTGAGCGAGGCATCGCGCCAGAACAGCGCCGCAATCACCGCCGGGAAAAACTGGGCGATGGCCGTAAACGAGATCAGCCCGATCGGCGCCAGTGCATCGGAATCGCGGGTGAAGAAGAAATAGAAAAACCCCATGGAGAGGATCAAAACGATCGACAGCCGCCGCGCGAACAGCACAAGGCTCGTCACGCCCCTGCCATCGCCGCCCGGCGCGCTGAACCGCAGGATCATGGGCATCAGGATATGGTTGGACACCATGATCGAGAGCGCGATGGATTCAAGGATGATCATCGACGTTGCCGAAGAGAACCCGCCGATAAAGGCAAACAGCGCCAGCCCGTCCTGTCCGAAGGCCAGCGGCAGGGTCAGCGCGAACATGTCAGGGTTGGAACCTGCCGGCATCTTGGTCAGCCCGAATACCGCGATGGGCAGGATAAACAGGCTCATCAGCAGCATGTAGGCCGGAAAGGCCCAGCTCGCGACGCGCAGATGCGCCTCGTCGGAGTTTTCGACCACCGTTACCTGGAATTGCCGCGGCAGGCAGACGATGGCCGCCACCGACAGCACAAGGGTGGTCAGCCAGCGCGTGTCGAATGTATTGGCGGCATCGACCATGACGCCACGGGCCTCGGCCTGGGCAAAAATCTCTTCGAACCCACCGCCGACATAGACCACGAAAATGCCCACGGCCACGAGCGCGGTGAGCTTCACCACCGCCTCGAAGGCAATGGCCGCCACCACGCCGTGATGCTGCTCCTTGGCATCGACATGGCGCGTGCCAAAGAGAATCGTGAACAGCGCCATGCCAGCCGCAATGCCGAAGGCCAGCCCGACATCGTCAATGCCCTTGAGGCTTCCCTGGCCAAACTCGGACGATCCAGCCACTGCCTGGATCGACGAGGTCACGGCCTTGAGCTGCAGGGCAATATAGGGCGCTATCCCCACCACCGCGATGCAGGTGATCAGCACGGCCAGCCGGTTCGACTTGCCAAAGCGCGACGACAGCAGGTCTGCGACGGAAGTGATGCGCTGCAGATGGCTGATCCGCACCAGCCGCCGCAACAGGAACCACCAACCGACGAAGACCAGCGTCGGCCCAAGGTAGATCGTCAGGAACTCCAGCCCCGAGCGTGCTGCATTGCCCACGGCGCCATAAAAGGTCCAGCTCGTGCAATAAACCGAGATCGACAGCGTATAGACCGCCGGGGAATGGAGGATCGAACTCTTGTGCGTCCTGGCGCGGCGATCACCGAGATAGGCAAGCACGAATAGCAGGCCGACATAGCCGATTGCCGTGGCAATGACGAAATCGGCCGAGAGCATCAGTCCTGCCCCTCGTCCGGTTCGCTGTCACGCGGCACGGCATGCGCCAGCAAGGCCGTCCCGATGATCAGCAGCAGCCACACCACGAACAGGTAGAAAACGATCTGCGGAATACCGAAGTGGGTAATGCTCTGGTTGAACACCGAAACCAGCGGCGGCAGCATCAGCAGCGCGCCGAACACCGTCAGCAGCAGCATCCCGCCGCGCAGCCTACGCAGCGCGTCCATCTTCGCCCAGCAATTGCCGCACCGCTCCCACCACCTCGGCATTGGCATAGGGCTTGGTGACGAAAACGTCGGCGCCCAGCTCTTCGGCAATGCGCTTGTCCTGCTGCTGCCCCTTGGCTGTCAGGATCATCACCGGTAACGCGTGTGTATCCGATCCAGCCCGGATCTGCTTCAGCACATCGAAGCCGCTGCGCTTGGGCAGCATGACGTCCAGCACCAGCACCCGTGGCTTCAGCCGGCGCACGGCTTCGAGCGCCGCGTCGCCATCGGTCACCGTGCTGATGCTCCAGCCAGCCCGCCGCAGGATGAAGTCGAGCGATTCCAGAATGCTCGGCTCATCCTCGGCAATGAGAATGTCGATTGCCAAAGTCCCCCCTTTGCACCCGCGGTCTCCCCTCCGCAGATTGCGACATTAGAGCGCAACAAGGATGGATCGCCAAGCGCTAATGCAGCGGCAGCAAGGGTCCGCGTGTGCGCGACTGACCAGCCGTCGGCGATAGGGCTTCCTCTTGCCGGCTGGTGCAGTCATAGCGGGTGCACAGTCGGCAGCTCGGCCCGACAGGAATGTCCGCACTCAAGTCCGACAGGTCCAACCCCTCGGCATAGACCGTCCGGTCCGCCTGCAGCACGTCACAGGCCAGCATGACCGACACGGCAACCGCCTGCTCGCGAAACGACGCCGTCCGTCGCTGCACGGTGCGCGCCAGGAACAGGTAGCGCGACCCATCGGAGAACCGCACCACCTGCCGCTGCAGCACATCGGGCGAGCGAAACGCGCCATAGATCGCCCACAGCGGACAGGCATGGCCGCTATTGGGCAGCAGGAGGCCCGGCAGTGGAAAGTGCTTGGTCAGCCGCCCGGCCGGGTCTGAGCGCAGGAAACCAAAGGCGATCCCCTCCTGCCCCGGCCGTCGCAGTGATACCAGCCGATGGGCAACCTGTTCGAAACTGGCATTGTAGAGCTGCCGCAAATGGTCGATGTCATACCCCGCGGCCTCGGCATCATGGAGAAACCGCTCATAGGGCAGGATCATCGCTCCGGCGAGATAGGAGCCCACCGCCCGCGACGCCAGTCGCCTTGCGGTGGGCGTCGACAGCGTCGCGCTCTCCAGTGCTGCCGCCACTGCACCGGGCGCAGCCAACTCGCCATAGAGCCGGGTCAACTGGAATTGCCGCGTCGCCAGCGTTGTCGCACCATGCAGCCACATGGCTTTCGTCCTGGCATCGAACCGATATTGCCCCGGATAATCCACTTCATCGGGCAAGCCACCAATCCGCACTGAGACCCCAAAGCGGCTCTCCAGCAGTTCAATCAGCGTGGCAATGCCGAATGGCCCGGCCCGCTCGATCTCGTCGCGCAACTCCTCCGCCGCTGCCTCCAGCATCGGAAAGTGGTTCTCCCGCTCGATAAGAAGATCGTCGATCTCGCGTGCCGGCGACAGGCTCCGCTGTATCTGGCTGGCCGTATCGAACTGCCCGATCAGGTTGCGCGCCACATCCGACAGCGTCCGGCTATCCCGCCCGATCGCGGCCAGAAACCGCCGCCGCTCCGCCTCGTCCAGATCGCCGACATCTTCGAGGATTTCCGCACTCGAGCGAATGGCGGTAATCCCCGACAGAATCTGATGCAGCAATTGGCTCAGCAGTGGGTCCGACCGCAACCGGTCCGCATAGGCATCGGCATTGCCCACCGCCGCCGTATAGGCCCGATGCAACCGCGACAGCGCCCCGGCGCTGGCCGGATATTGCGCCACAAGCTCCCGCCGTTCATCGGGCTGAAACGGCAGCGACTCGACCAGCGGATCGGCAAAGGCCTCTTCGAGATCCTGCAGCAGCTTCTGCTCGGCATCGCCGGCCAATTCGTCGATATCGACCTGCAACTGCCCCGCTACGCGGTTGAGCAGCGCCCCGCCGATGTCGCGCTTGTTGTTCTCGATCAGGTTCAGATAGCTCGGCGAAATGCCGACCAGCCGCGCCAGTTCCGCCTGGGAAATCTTGAGCGATTTCCTGCGGTTGCTGATGCGAAAGCCAATGGGCGCACGCATGAAACAAGTCCTCCCGCGCACCACGTCTGTCAATCAATTGACTATTATTGCGGCACGCCAGTTCAAATATTTACAGAATATCAATGCAATTACAATGCGCTATTGCCGACGTTTTCTCCGCCTGCCCATAATCTCCGATGCGGTGAGTTGCTGGCCATGTATCAGCGACCCCGCCCAAAGGAGGAAATCAATGACACTTTTCAAGCGTGGATTGACACGTCGCCGGGTGCTGCAGACCGGCCTTGCCGGCATCATCGGCACCGGCGTAGCGCCTCTCATCATGACCCGGGGCGCCTGGGCACAGGAATTCTGCAACAACCCCACCGGCGACACCGTCACCTTCGGCCTCAACCTGCCACTGACCGGCGCCTATGCCGAGGAAGGCGCGGACGAACAGAAGGCCTATCAGCTCGCCATCAAGCATCTGAACGGCGAAGGCGACGGTGGCCTGATCGGCGTCCTCACCCCCACCGCCCTCAAGGGCAATGGCATCCTGGGCAAGAAGGTCGAATTCGTCACCTCGGATTCGCAGACCAAGGCCGACGTCGCCCGCGCCGGCGCCACCCGCATGATCGAGCGCGACGGCGCCATCATGGTCACCGGCGGCTCGTCCTCGGCCGAAGCCATTGCCGTACAGGGCCTCTGTCAGGAAATGGGCGTCATCTTCATGGCTGGCCTCACCCATTCCAATGACACCACCGGCAAGGACAAGCGCCGCTACGGCTTCCGCCACTTCTTCAATGCCTACCAGTCCGGCGTCGGCCTTGCCCCCGTACTCGGCCAGGAATATGGCATGGACCGCCGCGCCTACCATCTGACCGCCGACTACACCTGGGGCTGGACCCAGGAAGAATCGATCAAGAACGCCACCGAGGCCATGGGCTGGGAAACCGTCCAGGCCGTCCGCACCCCGCTCGGCGCCGCCGATTTCAGCCAGTATCTGACGCCCATCCTCAATTCCGGCGCCGACGTGCTGATCCTCAATCACTATGGCACCGACATGGTCAATTCCCTGACCCAGGCCGTGCAGTTCGGCATGCGTGACCGTCAGGCCAATGGCAAGGATTTCCAGATCGTCACGCCGCTGATTTCAGAGCTGATGGCCAAGGGCGCCGGCGAGAACGTCAAGGGCATCTACGGCACCTCCAACTGGCACTGGAACCTGCAGGACCCCGGCACTATCGCCTTCACCAAGAGCTTCGGCGCCGAATATGGCTCCCCGCCGTCGCAGGCCGCCCATACCGCTTATGTGCAGGCCCTGCTCTATGCCGATGCCGTGGAACGCGCCGGCACCTTCTATCCACCCGAAGTCATCAAGGCGCTGGAAGGCCACGAATTCGACGGCATGGGCAATGGCGCCACGCTCTACCGCGCCGAAGACCACCAGTGCATCAAGAACGTTCTCGTCGTGCAGGGCAATGAGAGCCCGACCAGCGAATATGACGTGCTCAACATCGTCCAGGAAATCCCGCGCGACGACGTGGCCTACGACCCCGCCATGTTCGGCGGCGACCTCGGCCCGGCAGAACCCGTCCCGATGTGCTGATCCATCTGCCCGCTCCGCAACGCGGGGCGGGCAAGTCTTTCAGTCCCGGCACACCTTGCCAGGAGCTCTCATCATGTTCGAAGTCATCTTCCTGCAATTCCTCAACGGGCTGGACAAGGGCGCCGCCTATGCCCTGATCGCCCTGGGCCTGACCCTGGTGTTCGGCACGCTGGGCGTGGTCAATTTCGCTCATGGCGCGCTCTTCATGCTGGGTGCTTTCTGCGCGGTGCTGTTCCGCCAGCTGCTGACCCTTGAAACCGTCACTGTCGATCCCGAAAAGCTCTCGCCCTGGGGCAGCCCGCTCGAAATACGCGAACCCCTGGTCCAGGCCTGGTTCGGCGATTTCGGCGCCGTGCTGGTCAACTACTCGGTGCCTTTTTCCATCATCGCCACCATTCCGGTCATGCTGCTGGTCGGCCTGGCGCTCGAACGCGGCATCATCAAGCACTTCTACAAGCGCCCGCATGCCGAGCAGATCCTCGTCACCTTCGGCCTCGCCATCGTCGCGCAGGAAGTCATCAAGTCCGTCTTCGGGCCCAATCCCATTCCCCAGCCCATGCCAACCGACCTGCGCGGCGCCGCCGATATCGGCGCCTGGTTCGGCATGCAGGCCAATATCATCACTTATCCGATCTGGCGGCTGATCTACTTCATCTTCTCGGCCGTGATCATCGGTGGTGTCTTCGCCTTCCTCCAGTTCACGACGTTCGGCATGGTCGTCCGTGCTGGCATGGCCGATCGCGAGACGGTCGGCCTGCTCGGCATCAACATCGATCGCCGCTTTACCATCATGTTTGGCCTTGCCGCCGTGGTCGCTGGCCTGGCCGGCGTCATGTACACACCCATCCTGCCGCCCAACTACCATATCGGCATGGACTTCCTGGTGCTCAGCTTCGTGGTCGTCGTGGTCGGCGGCATGGGCTCCCTGCCCGGCGCCGTCGCCGCAGGCTTCCTCCTCGGCATCCTCCAGAGCTTTGCCTCGATGACCCAGGTAAAGGCCCTCATTCCCGGCATCGACCAGATCATCATCTATCTCGTCGCCGTGGTCATTCTGCTTGTATTGCCGCGAGGCCTGTTCGGCCGGCGTGGCGTGATGGAGGCCTGATATGCGCGTCATGTCACGCAACGACCTGCTGCTTCTGCTCGGCTTCGCTGTCGCCGTGCTGGCCATGCCGATCTGGCTTGCCCCGTTTGGTGCCGCCTACCCCGATCTTTTGCAGCGCTTCATGATCTTCGGCATCTTTGCCGTCGGCTTCAACATTCTCTTTGGCCTCACTGGCTATCTGAGCTTTGGCCACGCCGCCTTCTTCGGCGTCGGCTCCTATGCCGCGGTCTGGTCATTCAAGCTGCTGAGCCTCGACGCCATTCCGGCCATGCTCTTCGCTATCCTGGTCTCGGGCCTCTTCGCCCTGATCATTGGCTTTGTCAGCCTGCGCCGCTCCGGCATCTACTTTTCCATCCTGACGCTGGCCTTTGCCCAGATGAGCTACAATCTCGCCTATTCGGTGCTGACGCCCATCACCAATGGCGAGACCGGCCTGCAGCTCACCCTCGGCGACCCGCGCTATCTCGATAGTGTCACCGGCCAGACCTATGCCGGTCAGCCAGTGCCGACCCTGCTCGGCCAGTCGCTGGGTGGCTTTGCCGGTTTCTATTTCTGCGCCGGCTTCCTGATCCTGGCCTTCTTCATCGCCCAGCGCATCACCAACTCCCCCTTCGGCATGATGCTCAAGGGCATCAAGTCCAACCAGACGCGGATGAACTACACTGGCTTCAACACCAAGCCCTATACGCTGGCCGCCTTCGTCATCTCGGGCATGTATGCCGGTCTCGCCGGTGCGCTTCTTGCGGTCACCGATCCCCTTGCTGGCGCCGAGCGCATGCAGTGGACGGCCTCGGGTGAAGTCGTGCTCATGACCATCCTGGGCGGCGCCGGCACCTTGGTGGGGCCGGTCATTGGCGCCTGGTTGATCAAATATTTCGAGAACATCTTCTCCGCCATCAACGACGGCATCCTGCACCGCTTCTGGGGCTTCCTGCCCGATGGCGCCGCCGACGTCATGGTGACGATAACCAGCAAATTCGTCGGCGAAGGCTGGTTCCTCACCCTTGGCCTGGTCTTCGTGCTGATCGTGGTCTTCCTGCCCGGCGGCATCATGGAAGGCGTGCGGCGCATCGCCAACCTGTTCAACCGCCCCCGGACATCATCGCCCGACAAGTCCGCGCCGCAACCACAACCTGCCGAATAGGACGAACCTCATGACCAATCCCAACATCGTCCTGCACGTTGCCGACGTCCACAAGCGCTTTGGCGGGTTGCACGCCCTGGCCGACATCGACCTCCAGGTCGAGGAGGGCAAGACCCACGCCATTATCGGCCCCAATGGTGCCGGCAAATCCACCCTGCTCAATGTCATCATCGGCAAGCTGGCGCCGACCAGCGGCCAGGTGGTTTTCGACGGCGCCGTGCTGACCGGTCGCAAGCCCTATCAGATCAACCAGCTCGGCATTGCCCGCGTCTTCCAGACGCCGGAAATTTTCGCCGACCTTTCCGTGCTGCACAATGTGATGATCCCCGCCCTCGCCAAGCGCGACGGCGCGTTCAAGCTCAACATGCTGCGGTCGCTCGACAGCGAAACCGGCATCCTGCGCGAGGCCGAAGACATGCTCGAGGATGTCGGCATGCATGGCCGCCGCCATATGGCCGCCGGCAGCCTTAGCCGTGGCGACAAGCGCCGCATGGAGCTTGCCATGTGCCTGATCCAGCATCCGCGCCTGCTGCTGCTCGATGAACCCACGGCCGGCATGTCCCGCCACGACACCAATACCACCATCGAACTGCTCAAGAAGATCAAGAGCCGCGGCATGACCAAGGTCATCATCGAGCACGACATGCATGTCGTCTTCTCGCTGGCCGACAAGATTTCCGTGCTCGCCCAAGGCCGCATTATCGCCGATGGCACCCCCGACCAGGTGCGCGGCAATCCAAAGGTCCAGGAAGCCTATCTCGGAGGGGCGCATTGATGAGCGCAATCGCCATGACAGCAGATATTGCCACGACGCAGGCCGCCACGATCGAAACCACCCGCCCCTTCTTCTCCATCCGCGACATGCATGCCTACTACGGCGAAAGCTACATCGTGCAGGGCGTGTCGCTCGACGTCCGCCAGGGCGAAATCCTCGCGCTGCTCGGTCGCAACGGCGCCGGCAAGACCTCAACCCTCCGCACCATTGCTCGCACCGATGACCCACAGATGCGCCAGGGCGAAATCTGGCTCGACGGCCAGCCCATCCACCAGATGAAAAGTTACGAGGCCGCCCGCGCCGGCATTCAACTAGTGCCCGAGGATCGCCGCATCATATCTGGGCTGACCGTTGAGGAAAACATCACCCTCGCCAAGGTCGCTCCCGGCAATGGCTGGAGTCTCGAGCAGATTTACCAGAGTTTCCCCCGCCTCGCCGAACGCCGCAAGCAGGATGGCGTGACGCTCTCGGGCGGCGAACAGCAGATGCTGGCCATCGCCCGCGCCCTCGCCCGCAATCTCAAGCTCCTGCTACTCGACGAGCCCTATGAGGGCCTGGCCCCGGTCATCGTGCAGGAAATCGAACGCATCCTCCATTCGATCAAGCCGCTGGGCATCACCACCATCATCGTCGAGCAGAACGCCGTGGCGGCGCTGAAACTGGCTGACCGCGCCGTCATCCTCGACACCGGCGAAGTCGCCTTTGCCGGCACCGCCAGGGAAGTGCTCGATAACACCGAGCTCCGTCGAGAATATCTCGCCATCTGACCGCTGGCGATCCGACCTATCCTGGACCTCCCGGCCCCAAAGGCATTCCGCCGATTTCACTCTCCCTGCCGGGAGGTTCAGGGTAAGCACTACACGGTGCCACGCCCTCGTGGTTCGAGGCCTTGCTGCGCAAAGCACCTCACCATGAGGGCTGTTGGTACATTGAGTTCTCAGTAGACCTCATGGTGAGGTGCGAGCCCTTTGAGAGCCTCGAACCACGAGGGGGTGGCACTACGCCTCCGCTTCGTCCTCGACCTCCGGCTCAACCGGCGCGATGGTAATGCCCTCGTCTTGCAAGGCATCCCGAACATCCCGTGCCAGTTCCACCGCGCCCGGAGTATCGCCATGCAGGCAGATCGACCGTGCAGATGATTTCAGCACCGTGCCGTCAACGGCAACAATCTCGCCATCCTTGGCCAGCCGCAGGCAACGCTCGATGACAAGATCGCTGTCATGGATCACCGCGCCCTCTTCCGATCGCGGCACCAATAGCCCTTCGGCCGTATAGGCTCGGTCGGCATAGGCCTCGCGGATCAGCCCCATGCCCACGGCCTTGGCCGCCCGCACCTGCTGGCTATTGTCCAGCGCCAGCGCTGCCATCTTGGGGTCCATCGCCTGGATTGTGGCGAACACGCCCACGGCAAAGGCCAGTTCCTCTGCCGTCTGGTTGGCCAGCGCCCCGTGCAGCTTCACATAGCTGAGCGGCACACCAACCTCGTCGGCGATGAACCGCACCAGAAACAATTGGCTGCGGATCTGCCCAAGCAGTTGATCGAGTGGCATGACCACGCGGAACCGGCCGAACCTTTTGGGATCGGCATAGCCGGGATGCGCTCCGGCCCTGACGCCACGCGCCTTGCAGACCTTGAGGATATGCCGGATCGTCGGCGCATCGCCGGCGTGGCCGCCGCAGGCGATGGACGCGCTGGAGACGATCTCCAGCAGGTCGTCATCCGTGCCCATGCCTTCGCCGAGATCGGCGTTGAGGTCTATCGTGTCCATGCTTGTCCGCTCCGCAACAGCGTATGTGCATGTTCCACAGTGACCGGCTCGAACGCAACCATGCTTCCGGGCCGCAGCTGCGCAAATCCATCGAGGTCGGCCGTGATCACCGTCCCGATGCGCGGATAGCCGCCCGTCGGCTGGTGATCTCGCATCAGCACGATTGGCGTGCCATCGCCCAGAATCTGTATGTCGCCCGCCACAATCGCATCGGAGATCAGCGAGAGGTTCGACGCCTCCGCAAACACCCCGCCATCATCGGTAAGCCGCACGCCCATCCGGTCCATCTGCGTTGAAACGCGAAATGTCCCGTCGATAAAACGCTGCCGTACCATCTGCGGAAAGAGATCGGCATGCAGCCCCCAGACAAACCGGATCGGCCCATCATCCCTCTGGTGGCGAATTGGTGTTGCGCTCTCCCGACCCGGCCCTGCCACGTCAATCACATCACCCGCGCGCAGCGCCCGACCATCCAGCCCGCCAAGCCCGGCTCGGCTGCTGGTGGCAATACTGCCCATCATGCGCTGCGCCACAACATCGCCGCCAAAGCGCAGATAGCCATAATTGCCCCACGCGCCCGGCGTCACCGCAAAGCTGTCGCCGGACTTGAGCTCTACCGATCCAAACCAGTCGACCGCCTGCCCATTGTGATGCGCGACGAAATGCCCACCGGCAAAACCCAAGCGGCAATGTCCGCTGGCAACGGTAATCTCCAGCCCGGCCAAGGTGAACTCCACGCCACCCAGCCCCGCTCCTGCAAAGGTACCAGCCGCGGCAAAACCCTGCCGATCCATCGGCCCCGACGCACTGATGCCATGGCGCAGCATGCCGAAGCGCCCCTCATCCTGGATCGTCGTCAAAGGCCCGGCTCGGGTAATCTGGATCACCGCACTCATGGCACGACCTCGAAACGAACGAGGTCACCGGCGCGCAATCGTGTCGCTTGCTCGGAAAACGGCTCGAAATTGCGGAAATCCGTGCGGCCGATGACATGCCAGCCGGTCGGCATTTCCGTCGCGGTAATGGCTGTCTGCCCGGCCGCGAACAGCACCGACCCCGCCGGCACCGATGGTCTCACACTGGTCCGGCGCGGCAGCACCATCTCCTCATGCATGCCGCAGTAGACAAAGCCCGGCGCAAAACCGGTCGCCAGCACGCGCAGCGGCGCTGCATTATGCGCCGCGATGAACGCCTCTGGCCCCATGCCCAGTGCCGCGGCCACCTCGTCCACATCCGGCCCGTCGAAAGCAGTCGGAATCACCCATAGCTTCGGCTCAGCCTCGGCACGCGCCAGCCCGAACAGCCGCAAGCGCAATTCGCCCTGAATGACATCCGGCGATGCCGTCATCGGATCATAGCGCAGCAGCACCGAAACCAGGTTCGGCATCACTTCCACCACGCCTTGCAGCGGATCCAACTCAAGCAGGGACGATAGCGCTATCGCTGCGCGATTGGCCGCATCCGTCAGGCGCGAGCCAAAGCGCACGATTATGGCGCTGTCACCGAGCGGCATGATCGTCGGCGTCGGGAAAATGTCGGAATCGGACGAGCCAGAAATAACGCAGCCTCCCCGGCTGGAATATCTGACAAGTCCTGCGGGACCCGTCCGGATCAGTCAACCCGGTCCATAAGCATCGGAACTCTGCCGCGCTCGGAAGACCGTTCGATAGTACCGATGTCGCCTGGGCGCATCGGCCAGATTTGACCTGCCGGATCGTTCAGAATCCGTTCAGTTTGGGTCGCGGCCGTCCTGTTCGATCACAGCCTCGAACAGCTCCTTTGCCTGCCCCACACCGATCGCCTCGATGGCGACCGCTGCAATGGCAGCAAAAAGCTCCGCGATTTCCTGGGGATCGGTGATTTCGGCGTCGTCGTCTTCGGCGTCGGCATTAATCAGAGTAAACACAATAACGCGCCTCCAAGTGAGCCAATGTCCCGAGTGTGCGTCGATTCCTGTTACAGAATAAATAATGGAAATTTACGTCTAGCCATGCGCCGGGGCGTGGACAGAAAGGGCAGCAAGCCTTACTCTTCCGGCGCCGTATTCTTCTCCAGCCATTCCTCGACATCGTCAAGCGTCGCTGAAAATGGCGTCGGCACATTCCCATAGATGATCTGATGCGTCTCGTCGTCGCGAATGGCATGGCCACCCGGCTTGCGCAGCGCCTTCATCTTGTCATCGGTGAGGATGGTCACGCCATAGCGCGCTGCATAGCGTTTCAGCCTGCGCATGCGCGAAGCATCAAATTCCTTGCGGCTCATGGGACTATCCTCAGGTGAAGTGGCGGAAGGGGTGGGATTCGAACCCACGGATGCTTGCACATCGGCGGTTTTCAAGACCGCTGCAATCGACCACTCTGCCACCCTTCCGTGGCCTGTGCCTTTAGCGACTGCGCGCCGGACTGTCCAGCCCGGCACGCGATCAAGGCAACAGGATCACCGACCCGGTCGTTTCGCGCCCTTCCAGCGCGCGATGTGCGTCTGCAGCCTGCTCCAGCGGAAAGGTTCGATTGATCTCGACCTTGATCACACCATCTCTAACTGCCGCGAACAGCCTGTCGGCGCCTTCAAGCAGGTCCGCACGGCTCGCATAGTAATGGGCCGTCGTCGGACGCGTCACGTAAAGCGATCCCTTGCGCGACAGCACGGTGATGTCGGGGATGCTGACGACGCCCGAGGCATTGCCAAAACTCACCATCAACCCGCGCGGCCGGAGGCAGTCGAGCGACTTCTCGAACGTGTCCTTCCCGACTCCGTCATAGACGACATCGACACCCTTGCCACCGGTCAGCTCGCGCACCCGGACGGCAAAGTCTTCCTCGCGATAGTTGATGACATGGTCGCAGCCATTGGCCTTGGCCAAAGCCACCTTTTCAGCGCTACCGGCCGTTGCGATGACCGTAGCACCCAGCGACTTGGCCCATTGCGTGGCAATCATCCCCGTCGCGCCGGCAGCTGCATGCCAGAGGATGGTCTCGCCCTTGGCGACCGGCCAGGTCTTGAACAGCAGATAATGGGCCGTCAGTCCCTTCAGCAGCACAGCCGCAGCGGTGCGGTCGTCGATCCCTTCAGGGATGGGAACAACGCGGTCGGCGGCGACCAGTCTTTCGCTGGCATAGGCGCCGATCTGGCCCTGATAGGCCACACGGTCCCCCACCTTCAGATCCGTCACGCCGTCACCGATCCCGGTAATGACACCAGCGCCTTCGCTACCCGCCACAAACGGCGTCGCCACCGGGTAAAGCCCGCTCCGCTGATAGGTATCGATGAAGTTGAGCCCGATCGCCGTCTGGCGCAGGGCCACCTGCCCCGGTCCGGGACCGGCCATTGGCCAGTCCCGCTCCAGCGTCAGGGTCTCGGGACCACCGGTGTGATGGACGACGATAGCCCGCGTCATCGGCTTGTATTGGGCTTGGGTTTGCGCGGCGCCGATTTCGGTCGGGCCTGAGCCCGGCCCTGAGGCGTTGCACGAGTAGTCGGCGTCGCGGGTTTGGGCGCACTGGCTGGCGACTTCGCGGGTGGAGCGGGCTTGCGGCTCACGGCCGCAACGCCAGCCTCAGCCGAGACCGAGCCGGTATCACCCGTGAAAGGTGTGAAGCCATGCTTGCCGCCCGCCTTGCCGCCATTGCGAAGCTTGCGCTGCTTGGCAAAGATATTGACTGCCTCGACCAGCACCGAAAAGGCCATGGCCGAATAGATATAGCCCTTGGGGATATGGAAGCCGAGACCATCGGCGACCAGCGTCACGCCGATCAGCAGCAGGAAGGCCAGGGCCAGCATCTTGGTGGTCGGATGGTCGGCGACGAATTTGGCGATCGGGCCCGAAGCAAAGAACATCACCGCAACCGCGACCAGCACGGCCGCCACCATGACGAAGACCTGGTCGGCCGGCACCATGCCCACGGCGGTAATGATCGAGTCGATCGAAAACACCGCGTCGATGACGACGATCTGCAGCAGGATCGCCTGCAGCGTCGCCCCCGCTGCGTCCTTTAGGCCAACCTCGTGGTCGTCCTCGATGGCGGCATGCATCTCATGCGTCGCCTTGTAGATCAGGAAACCGCCACCGGCGATCAGGATGATGTCCTTCCAGGAGAAGGCATGCTCGAAGGCGGTAAAGACCGGATCCTGCAGCTGGACGATCCAGCTGATGAGGAACAGCAGGATGATGCGGAACACCAGCGCCATGCCAATACCCAGCTTGCGGGCGAATTCGGCCTGCTCGCGTGGCAGTCGCGACACCAGCACCGAGATGAACACGATATTGTCGATCCCCAGCACGATCTCCATGATCGTGAGAGTGGCGAAGGCGACCCAGACATTGGGATCGGCGAGCAGTTCCAGCATCATGCGCTCCATTGCGGCATCAAGACCGCTATTTCTATGCAGGCAGGGCGAATCTGCAAGAGCCATCACTGCGGCAATGGGCGCCATGCTCGCGCTGGCCTCGCCCTACTGCCGGATGGTAGTCTGCCCGCGAGCAGCACAACGGGCGAAACAGAAAATCGTTCAGTGTCACAAGACCTTGGCCCGTTTCACGGCCGATCGGAATAAACTATGACCAAGCAAGACGCAGATGCCATCGTGGTCGGTGGCGGCCTGGCCGGCGTGGCGGCAGCGATCGCCGTTGCCCAGGCCGGATTGAGCACCATTCATTTGGCCCCCACCGCCCCGCCCGACCGGCGGACCTCCGCCCTCATGCTGCCCAGCGTAGACTTCCTGCAAAGCTCCGGCCTGATCGAAAATCCTGCCGACATCGGTCATGCGCTGACCCATATCCGCATCATCGACGCCACCAACCGCCTGATCCGCGCGCCCGAAACCCTGTTCGACTCCAGGGAAGCCGGCCACGACGCCTTTGGCTGGAATTTCGCCAATATCAAGCTGCTGGAGCGCTTCCACGCTGTCGCCGCAACGCTTCCCAAACTCGAAACCCGCAATCTTGGGGTTACCCAATTGCAGGGCACTACGGTCACTTTGACCGACGGCACGACCCTGATGGCGCCGCTGATCGTGGGCGCTGATGGCAAGAAGTCGCTGACCCGTTCCGCCGCCGGCCTCAGTTCGCGCGAAACCGCTTTCAGCCAGTCCGCCCTGGTCTGCGATCTCGATCTCGGTCGCCCCATCCATGGCACCTCGGTGGAATTCCATTACCCCCAAGGCCCCTTCACCCTCGTGCCCGCTGGTGGCAATCGTGCCAATCTGGTCTGGATCGACGACCACGCCCTGTTAGTCGAGGCCAGGGACGCCGGCCCGGAAAAGCTGACCGTCCTACTGCTGGAAAAGTCGCAGCGCCTCTTCGGCCCGATCACTCTGGCCAGCCCCGCCTTCGTGTTCCCGCTGAGCACGCTCAGCGTTGACAGGGCCGGCAAGGACGGCGTCGTGCTGGTCGGCGAGGCGGCCCACGCCTTTCCGCCCATCGGCGCCCAGGGCCTCAACCTCGGCCTGCGCGATGTGGTTGACCTTGCCGCGGCACTGGCCACAGCCGATCGCTCGCAAGCCGATTGGGCGGTCCGTGTCAGCACTGACTATTCTGCCCGCCGCGCCGCCGACCTCGCCCGCACCGGCGGTATGGTCGATACGCTGTTCCGCTCCCTGCTGGCCGAAATGATCCCAGCCCAGGCTCTCCGCGCTGGAGGCCTGTGGGCGCTCAAACTCGCGCCATTCCTGCGCAAGCAGGCCTTTTCACTCGGCATGGGCAGCCGCTAAAGCGTTTTCGGGAAACGCCGACAGAGCTCTAGACAGCAAAAAGGGCGCTGGATCTCTCCAGCGCCCTTTTCAATTTGATTGGCTGTCCGCTTACTGAGCGGCCGGAGCGTCTGCGGCAGGGGCATCGGCAGCTGGCGCAGCGCCATCGGCCGGAGCAGCAGCGCCGCCATTAAGCTGCTGACGCAGCGTTTCAGCGCGATCCTGCAGGACCTGCTCAAGAGCGTTCTCGCCCGAGGTTTCCTGACGGAACTGGTCGAAGGTCAGAGCCGCATCACCATCATAGGCGGCAGTGAAGCCAGCCAGCGTGATCTCGATGGTCAGGTCCTGATTCTGGCGATTCTTGGCGGTCAGCTTGAGCGTGCTACCGCGCTTGAGCGAGTTCACATACTGCTCGTTGATCACCAGTTGCGTGGCGCAGGACGTCGGGTCGCACAGCATATAGGGCACGCGAACCGGCTTGGCGCCGTCGATCTGCCAGGTCAGGCCGAAGGGCAGCAGCACGCCGAGCGGAACGGCAGCAACGGCCAGCAGGCGCGATTCCTGACCCGGATCGTCGCGCAGAAGGAAGGAGCCGAGGAACTGGCCATTGGCCAGAACCACCTGGCGCATGATGCAGGCTTCCTGGCCATCGGGCAGCGGATCGCAAACCTTGAGCCAGTTCTGCTGACCACCGGTGGTGGCAACGGCAGGCGCCGCAGCGCCATCGGCGGCAGGAGCAGCCGGAGCTTCAGCGGCAGGCGCCTCGGCGGGAGCGGCTTCCTGGGCAAAGGCCGACAGGGGGGACAGCATGAGCGCGGCCGCCGCGATACCGGCAACGAGGGGTTTCCTGAACTTCATAGAATTTCCTTGGCTTCTTTGGCAGTCCCGATGGCCTGATGCCACCTTGAATTTCGAACTGCCCTTCAAGTGCTGAATTCGGGCAATAACATGACGTAGACACCTTGCGAAAGCATTATGGCAATTGAGGGTTGCTGCGCGGGGCTCACGCAGCATTCTCCGCCAGTTTCGCCAGGCGCGACAGGATAGCTGCCGCCCCTTTGAGGCGATCGTTCGGCGTCGGCCAGTTCCGCACGAACACAAGTTTCTGATCGGGCTTGATGCGAACCTGATTGGCCGGGTCGCTCACCAGTTTCACCAGCGCTGCCGGGTTCGGATATTCGTTGTTGCGCAGAGAGATAACAGCGCCCTTCGGGCCCGCATCGACCTTTTCGACATTGGCCTGACGGCACAGTGCCTTGACCAGGATTACCTTGAGCAGCGCCTCGACCTCTTCTGGCAGCGGCCCGAAGCGGTCGATCAATTCTGCGCCAGCAGCATCGATATCACGAATATCGGTCAGATCACCTAGGCGGCGGTAGAGCTGCATGCGCAACTGCAAGTCGGGAATATAGTGCTCGGGAATCATCACCGGCATGCCCAGCGATATCTGCGGGCTCCACTCGTTGCGATCCTCATAGTCTTCGTCGCCATTCTTGAGATTGGCCACCGCCTCTTCCAGCATCGACTGATAGAGTTCGTAGCCCACCTCGCGGATATGGCCCGACTGCTCATCACCAAGCAGATTGCCCGCGCCGCGAATATCGAGGTCGTGACTGGCCAGCTGGAAGCCGGCACCCAGCGATTCCAGCGACTGCAGCACACCGAGGCGCCGTTCGGCCGTATCGGTCAGCTTCTTGTCGGCCGGCACGGTAAACAGCGCATAGGCACGCGCCTTGGCCCGTCCGATGCGGCCACGGATCTGATAAAGCTGCGCCAGGCCGAAATGGTCGGCGCGATGCACGATCAGCGTATTGGCATTGGGAATATCGAGGCCCGATTCCACGATTGTCGTCGCGACCAGCACGTCGAACTTGTTGTCGTAGAAGGCATTCATGATGTCGTCGAGTTCACCCGGCGCCATCTGGCCATTGGCCACCACGAAGCTGACTTCCGGCACCTGTGCCTTGAGGAACTCGGCGATTTCGTGCTGATCCTTGATGCGCGGCACGACATAAAAGCTCTGCCCGCCACGATATTTCTCGCGCAGCAGCGCCTCGCGCACCGACAGCGGATCGAAGGGCGAGATGAAAGTGCGGATGGCGAGGCGATCGACCGGCGGCGTCGCCAGCAGCGACAGGTCACGGACGCCTGTCAGCGCCAGTTGCAGCGTGCGCGGAATTGGCGTCGCCGTCAGCGTCAGCACATGCACATTGGCCTTGAGCTCCTTGAGGCGCTCCTTGTGGCCAACGCCAAAATGCTGCTCCTCGTCGACGATCACCATGCCCAGGTCCTTGAACTTGATAGTCTTGGACAAGAGCGCGTGGGTGCCGACGACGATGTCGACCTGACCGTCGGCCAGGCCTTCCTTGGTCGCCTTGAGTTCGGCCGAACCCACCATGCGCGATGCCTGGCGCACACGCACCGGCAGGCCGACAAAGCGTTCGGAGAAGGTCTTGAAATGCTGGCGTGACAGCAGCGTCGTCGGCACCACAACAGCAACCTGCTTGCCGCTCAATGCCACCGCAAAGGCCGCGCGCAGCGCCACTTCGGTCTTGCCAAAGCCCACGTCGCCACAGACCAGGCGATCCATGACGCGGCCCGAGGTCACATCATCGAACACCGCCTCGATGGCGGCCATCTGATCCTCGGTTTCCTCATAGGGGAAGCGGGCGGCAAACTCATCATAGGCGCCGGGATTGATCTCGATGACATCCGACTTGGTGAGCAGGCGCGCCGCTGCGATCTTGATGAGCTGCTCCGCCATTTCGCGGATGCGCTTCTTGAGCTTGCCCTTCTTGGCCTGCCAGGCAACGCCGCCCAGCTTGTCCAGCGTCACATTGCCGTCATCGCTGCCATAGCGGGTCAGCAGTTCGATATTTTCGACCGGCAGGTAGAGCTTGGTCTCGCCGCCATATTCCAGCTCGACGCATTCATGCGGTGCGCCACCAGCCTCGATCACCTTGAGCCCGAGGAAGCGGCCGATACCGTGATCAACATGCACCACCAGATCGCCGGCAGCGAGGCTGGCAGCCTCGGTCAGCGCATCACTCGCCTTCTTCTTGCGCTGCGGACGCAGGATGCGCTCGCCCAGAATGTCCTGTTCGGAAAGGACCAGCAGGTCCTTGGTTTCGAACCCGGTCTCGAGCGGCAGCACCACCAGCGATGTCGTTGCAGCGCTCGTCGTTTCGGCGTCGCGCCAGTTCTCCGCCATGCGCGGATTGGTCAGGCCATGATCCTTGAGCACCTGCACCATGCGGTCGCGCGTGCCCGTGCTCCAGCAGGCCACGACGGCGCGACGGCCGTTGCGACGCTCCGCCAGCAGGCGCTCCACGACAGCCTGGAACAGATTGGTATCCTGCGCCTGCCGCTCGGCGGCAAAGCTGGGCGCAATGTGGCCGCCTGCATCGTCGCTGGCCCTGGTGCCAGGCGCCATGAACTGGCTGAGCTGCACGGTCGACGTGCCGGACAAAGCATAGGGATGCTGGTCCACGGCGTAGAGCAAGTCCGGCTTGACCGGTTTGTAGGGCGCCCCTGCCCCAGCCACCACCGGCAACAACCGCGCCGCCTCGCGCGCGTCGTAATAGTCCCGCACCTGCGTCACACGATCGGCATAGGCCTCTGCGGCCTGTTCGTCGAAGACAAAGGGCGCGTCGCCGACATAGTCGGCCAGGGTGTCGAGATGCTCATAAAAGAACGGCAGCCAATGTTCGGTGCCCGAATAGCGCGAGCCGCCGCTGATCGAGGCGTAGAGAGTGTCGTCGACCGTGTTGCCGCCGAACGTCGCGGTATAGTTCTGCCGGAAGCGCCTGATGGTCTCGTCGGTGAGGACCACTTCGCTCATCGGCGTCAGGTCGACCCGCTTCAGCGTCCCCGTGGTACGCTGGCTGTCCGGATCGAAGCTGCGGATGGATTCGAGCTGGCTGCCGAAGAAGTCGAAGCGCAAAGGAGCCTCGGCGCTGGCCGGGAACAGGTCCACCAGCCCCCCGCG